>CAVERH010000001.1:0-129328 GCA_963618065.1 bacterium
CAGGTACCGTTCGCACTAAGTTCAAGCTGCGCCTTCGGCTTGCTTTCACTAAGTGCTCTACATGAAAAAGCGGAGCATATATCTTCTATATGTTCCGTCTTCCAGGGTTGGGCTATTCTAAAATAGTCAACAGCTCGTAGGGGAATCGAACCCCTGATTCCGCCGTGAGAGGGCGGCGTCTTAACCGCTTGACCAACGAGCCATATCAAGTGCGATCCGTCCGCATCGCACCTAGTCATTCTATTATATATTTAGAAATAATGCAAGTACTTTTTGCAATTTTATATATTTTTTTGTAACAGTTCAGCCATGCAGAAATGATTGTACAAGATGACCGTAACACCGTGGGAGCTAACTTTTTGGACTTATTTGATTATATTCTCGCAATTAAGTCCAATCGGTTTCCTCGGTTTCCCAAATTATACTCAACACAAGCTTCATTTTGGACTTTTTCCCGACTTTTCTTCATGTTATGTCCAATTTTCTATTTCTTTATGAAATTATACTCACCACACTGGCCTCATTTTGGACTTTTTTCCTTCTTTTCTTCATTTTATGTCCAATTTTCTATTTCTATTTGTGGTTTTACGCTCCGCACCGTCTTTCTTTTGGACATTTTTCTTCTTTTTGCGCAATACAAGTCCAATTTTCTGCTGTTTTTCAATAATGAGGGTTGACTACATTACTAAATCTGGACATATAACGTTCACATATGCTCTTTATGTCCAATCCCCGGTATCATCATAAACCGTTCTGCAGGCCTGCATCTCCTGCATCTCCTGCATCTTCTGTTGCTTCTGTCTGTGAGACAGACTCTGTCTCCTTTAGCCTCTCCATTTCTTTACAAATCTGAAGATAAGCGACTGCAAGCAGCAATACTCCTATCACCATAAGCACACTCTGTATGAGCCATCCTGTGCTCCGGGGCATCCATGCCCCAAGAAATGTCCCTGCAAAATTAAAACACAAATGTAACAGGATCGGCAGGAAAACCGTTCTGCACTTTCCGGCAACATATCCCAAAACCAGTCCCACTACAAAAGCATAGATCCCCTGTACCAGATTCATATGTAAAATTCCAAAGAGCAATGCCTGAATGACATTTGCTATTGCAAACTTCACACCTGCACTCCGCAGGAATCGCAGGGTCAATCCACGGAAAAGAAGCTCTTCGGAAACCGGTGCCAGTATCACGGTTGCCAGAAAAGATACCCAAGTCATTTCACCAATGCCTACCGTTTCAATCAGTTCCGAATAGTCTCCCATCGCACCCGGGAACACCATTGCCACAATATTTAAGAAGAAATCAATTACAAGCTGCAACCCTATACCTGCCAGTATACACATCAATACCGTCCGCACGTTGACACAATCTTTGATCGGCCGATTCACATTCTTTCTTTTAACCAGAATGCCATACCAGATTGCCGCTCCGATCAGGGTCAGAATCTGTGCCGCAATGACTGCATAAATAATATACTGCATGATATAATCCGTAACTGCAGCCTGTAACGCTGCAGGATCATTCAGGAGTTCTAATTCTCCATTCAATGCAATACGCATGGAATAGACTACTGAACCAATCACACTGCATGCGAGTCCCGAAAGCACCTGTATTACTAATGTTGCAAGCAATGGTACAGCACTTAACACATAGTACCCTGCTTTTCCCTTTTGTTTTTCCATGACTGCTCCTTCACTTCTTAAAGCCCAAATGCATTTCCCTTTTTACAGGAAAATAAATTTACAGATAAACAGCACTGCAAGTACATACATTAACGGCGTGATCTTCTTTGCCTTTCCGGATACCAGATTAATTACCACATAAGAGATAACACCGGCTGCAATACCTTCAGAAATGCTGTAGGTAAGCGGCATTACTATCAATGCAAGATATGCCGGAACAGCTTCTGTATAATCATTAAAATCAATTTCAGTAACAGCAGAAATCATCAGGAAGCCTACAAATAATAATGCCGGAGCTGTTGCAAAGCTCGGAATCGTAATAAAAATCGGAGAAAGGAAAACCGCAAGCAGGAACAGAAAACCCGTTACAACAGAAGAAAGTCCTGTTCTTCCGCCTTCTGCCACACCGGCAGAGCTTTCTACAAAGGTTGTTGTTGTAGAAGTACCAAGTACTGCACCTGCGGTCGTTGCGATCGCATCTGCAAGAAGCGCTTCTTTAATCCGGGGAAGCTTGCCATCCTTGTCCAGCATGTCCGCCTTGGTTGCACATCCGATTAAAGTTCCAATAGTATCAAAGATATCAACAAAGAGGAATGCACATACAATTGCAATAAAATCAAACACCCGTAAGCCGGAGAAATCGGCCTTGAAACACTGTCCGAAAACAGAAGAAATTGCTCCGAGATTAAAACTGCTCCATGCCGGAATCAGAGAATAATATCCTGCATCCGGAGTAACCACATACAATCCGGTAAGCTGGCAGAGAATACCCAGAATCCATGTTGCAAAAATACCAATCAGTATCGCACCCTTTACCTTCTTGACATAAAGAGCAGCAATAATGAAAATACCAATCACTGCTAATAATGCAGAAATACCGGAGGTATGGAAATCTGCAGTAAAATCAACAATAGAAACCAGAGTAGAATCATTGTTTACAACAATTCCTGCATTCTGAAGACCAATAAAGGCAACAAACAGACCGATACCAACGGAAACGCCCTTCTTAAGCTGAAGCGGAATGGCATTGAAGATTGCTTCACGGACTTTTGTAAGGGACAATACGATAAAGATCAGTCCTTCTACAAATACTGCAAATAATGCAATCTGCCAGGAATAGCCCATAGCTCCGCATACAGTATATGCGAAATACGCATTTAACCCCAGTCCCGGAGCCAGTGCAAACGGATAATTGGCAAGCAGCGCCATGCACATCGTTCCGATAAAGGATGCGAGCGCTGTCGCAATTAATACCGCCTGCGCATCCATTCCGGATGCAGATAAAATACTGGGATTTACAGCAAGAATGTATGCCATGGTCATAAAGGTGGTAACTCCTGCTACGACTTCCGTGCGGACATTCGTACCGTTTTCTTTCAGTTTAAAAAATTTCTCTAACATAACTATCTCCATTCGTTTTGTTTATTGTGGAATATCCTTCGTTTCCGTTCATTGCCATGTAAAACCGCAAACTTTATTTTCCCTCATAAGTAATGACAGATTCTACATCATAGTCAGCAAGCTTAGCTCTTCCGTTTAAGCCGGCAAGCTCCATCATAAAGATTACCTTTACCACATCGCCGCCAAGCTGTTCAATCAGCTTAATTGCAGCCTCTACCGTTCCGCCTGTTGCGATCAGGTCATCTACGAGAACAATCCTCTGTCCCGGCTTAATGGAATCCTTATGCATCTCAATTGTTGCAGTACCATATTCCAGATCATAGGTCTGTTCAATGGTTTCACACGGCAGCTTACCCTTCTTGCGGATCAGTACAAAAGGCTTGCCCATCGCATAGGCAATCGGAGCTCCCAGAATAAATCCACGGGACTCCGCACCTGCAATCACGTCAAATTCTATTCCATCCAGCAGATGAATCATCGAATCAATTGCAAGCTTAAAGCCTTCCGCGTCCTGCAGCACACTTGTCACATCACGGAAAATAATTCCCGGTTCCGGGAAATCCGGAATACTACGAACATAATCTTTCAGTTCTTTCATGTTATAACCACTCCCATTCTTTTTTATTGCTTATATCGTTCGATATACAAATTGCCTCCCTGCCAAAGCAGTTCCCGCAATTCAGCACCTATATCATTATATTTTCTCCTGTCAGAAAAGGCAAGGAGAAGTTATAACGCAAAATCAAACAGACTGATCTGGTTCGATTCCGGCAGATCCCCGAGAATCCCCAGATCACTCATCAGATCAATGATGGTCTTCGAAGCCTTCGTACGCATCCGGAAATCATCCTTCGAAAGGAACGGTCCGTCCTTGGCTGCTTCAACGATTGCATCGGCAGCTTTTTCACCAAGTCCGTCTATACTGCTTAAGGACGGCATGATCTTTCCGTCGAAAATCTGGAAGTTCCGGGAATGTGCACGGAAAATATCGATTGGCTCAAATTCAAAGCCTCTGGCATACATTTCCTGCACGATCTTCATATCCTTCATGGTATCCTGTTCCTTCTTACTTAAGGAATCACTCCGGCTCTTATAATCCTTCATCACATCCTCCAGGTGCTTTTGCCCCTGACACATGATTTCATAGGAAAACGCCGATGCACGGATGGAAAAATACGACGCATAATAGGCCTGCGGATAGTTAATCTTACAATAGGCTATACGCCATGCCATCATAACGTACGCAGCTGCATGAGCCTTCGGGAACATGTACTTGATCTTCTTACAGGACGCAATGTACCAGTCCGGTACGCCCTGCGCCGTCATGGCCTTTTCCCACTCCGGCTTCAGTCCCTTTCCCTTACGGACACTTTCCATAATGGTAAAGGATAACGCGCTGTCCACACCCATACTGATCAGATAAATCATAATATCATCACGACAACAAATACAGTGTGAAATATCTGCAACTCCATCGAGAATCAGGGTCTGCGCATTTCCAAGCCATACGTCCGTTCCATGACCAAGCCCGGAAATACGGATCAGATCCGATAAGCTCTGCGGCTTTGTATCCAGAAGCATCTGAATAACGAAGTCCGTACCAAATTCCGGGATTCCCAGGGAGCCCACAGGACAGCCGCCAATCTGATCCGGCGTAATGCCCAGTGCCGAGGTATTCTGGAACAGGGACATGACCTGCTTATCATCGAGCGGAATCTTTGTCGGGTCGATTCCGGTTAAATCCTGCAGCATACGAATCATCGTCGGATCATCGTGTCCGAGAATATCAAGCTTCAACAGGTTGTGGTCAATGGAATGGTAATCAAAATGCGTGGTAACAATATCGGTTGTCATATCATTGGCCGGATGCTGCACCGGTGTAAAGGAATTGATGTCCTCACCCATCGGCAGTACGATGATACCGCCGGGATGCTGTCCGGTACTACGCCGGATTCCGGTACATCCTAAAACGATACGGTTGATTTCACAGGTCCGCTTCTTCTTGCCACGTTCCTCGTAATAATTCTTCACATAACCAAATGCAGTCTTATCGGCAAGTGTTGCAATTGTTCCGGCACGGTACGTCTGACCGGCACCAAAAATAACCTCCGTGTACTTATGGGCCTTACTCTGATATTCCCCGGAGAAATTCAGGTCAATATCCGGCTCCTTATCTCCCTTAAATCCAAGGAAGGTTTCAAACGGGATATCAAATCCATCCTTCATCAGCGGCTCTCCGCACCTCGGACAGATCTTATCCGGGAGGTCACATCCGGAAATACCGGCATTTTCCTTAATTTCCGGTGCATCAAAATCGTAGTACCGGCACTTGGGACAACGGTAATGCGCCGCCAGGGAATTTACTTCCGTAATTCCCGCCATAAATGCCACAAGAGAAGAGCCTACCGATCCTCGCGAGCCTACCAGATAACCGTCCTCCACTGACTTCCACACCAGCTTCTGCGCAATGATATACATAACGGCAAATCCGTTACTGATAATGGAATGAAGCTCCTTTTCCAGACGTTCCTCTACGATTTTGGGCAGTTCATCCCCATACAGCTCATGGGCACGGCGGTAACAGATCTCCGTCAGCGTCTTGTCACTGTCCGGAATAACCGGCGGACATTTATCCGGACGAACCGGTGCCATGACATCAATGCGATCGGCAATTTTATTGGTATTGGTAATGACAACCTCTTCGGCCTTGTCACTGCCAAGATATTCAAACTCCGCAAGCATCTCCTCAGTCGTCCGCAGATAAAGCGGCGCCTGATTGTCGGCATCCTCAAAGCCCTTACCCGCCATGATGATCCGGCGGTAAACTTCATCCTCGGGATCTAAGAAATGTACATCACACGTTGCCACAACCGGCTTTCCGTATTCTTCCCCCAGCTCTACAATCCGGCGGTTGATGTTCATAATATCTTCCATGCTGTTAATAGAAGGAACCCTTTCGGACTCAATCATGAACGCGTTGTTCCCAAGCGGCTGGATTTCCAGATAATCATAGAAATTTACAAGCCTTGCAATCTCTGCTTCCGGCTTGTCTTCCAGCAATGCCCTGTAAAGCTCTCCTGCTTCACAGGCACTTCCCAGAATTAAACCTTCCCGGTGCTTCATCAGGAAGCTTTTCGGTACACGGGGACGTTTACTGTAATAATCCAGGTGCGATGCCGAAACGAGCCGGTACAGATTCTCTCTTCCGACATTGTTCTCTGCTAAAATAATCGCATGATAAGAAGGAAGCCGCTTCACAATCTCCTTACTGGAAGCTCCCCATTCATTAATCTGCTTTAAATTTTCCACTCCCTGCTCCTTTAAAAGCGGGATCATCTTTACAAAAATCTCTGCCGTTGCACCGGCATCATCCACGGCCCGATGATGATTTTCAAGGGAAACACCCATCGTCTTGCAGACCGCATCCAGTGTATGCTTCGCCTGATTCGGGAAAAGAACTCGCGCAATTCCCAGTGTATCCGCATACGTAAAGGTCTTGTTTAACTGCTGCCGCATCACATTTTCCTTGATAAAGCTCATATCAAAGGACGCATTGTGCGCCACCATCACCGCATCCTTGCAAAACTCCATGAATTGGGGAAGAATCTCTTCAATCACCGGCGCATCCATTACCATGCTGTCATTGATGCTGGTGAGCTTTTCAATATGAAACGGAATCGGCACCTGCGGATTTACGAAGGTCGAAAATTTGTCTGCGATCTCCCCATTGACCACCTTCACGGCTCCGATTTCAATAATCCGGTTGCTTACCGGCGAAAATCCCGTGGTTTCAATATCAAATACAACGAAATCATGCGTAAAATCCTGCCCCTGCTCATTCACGACAAGATCCTGAAGATCATCGACCAGATAGGCCTCCATGCCGTAAATAATCTTGAAAAAATCCTGCTTATCCGGATTCGGATCTCCGGCTTCCTTACGTTTTGCCTTCTCGGCTTTCCACAGATCCTCCCAGACATGATTCGCATCCGGAAAGGCCTGTACCACTCCATGATCCGTAATGGCAATTGCCGGATGTCCCCATTGATATGCCCGTTTTACAATATCCTTCGCTTCCGAAACACCATCCATATCGCTCATCTTCGTATGGCAGTGAAGCTCTACTCTCTTCCGGACGCTTAAATCCTTTCTGGAGGTGGTAAAGTCCGCAATCTTCTTGATTCCGATTACCGAGCCAATCGTCAGCTCCTTGTCAAAGGCATCGATTGCGGCAATTCCCTTAAGCTTCACGAATGCTCCCATCTTAAGGTCTGCCTTTACCTCTGCTACCTGATCGTTATGCACGAACATCTTAAAGGTCATCGTATCCGTATAATCGGTAATATCAAACATGAGAATAGTCCGTTCATTCTTGATTTCACGGGAATCCTCACGGATGATTTTTCCCTTTACCGTGACCTCCATCTCTCCCATGATGTCCTCCATGGGCATCACTTCATCCTCGAAGTCACGTCCGTAAATGACATCCGGATTATCCGATTTCTTAATGGCTCTGCGGAAGTCGCCGCGGTCCTCCCTCTTTCCAAAGCTGCGCTTCTCGAACGGACGCTTCTCTCCGGTTCCTTTGCTGACCGTACCCTTTCCCTGTTCTGCCGGATTCTTCGGTGCGCTTCCGGAAGCCGCTGCATTTGTGGATGAGCCTTCTCCGGCTCCTTCCGCATGTCCTGCACCTCCTGCTTCCGGTTCTCCCGCGGATCCCTCTGCGGCTGCTCCATCCTTGCCAAAAGCCCGCAAAGTGATCTCCCGGATCTGCCGGGAAATCATGATGTCATCCTCTTCCTTATAGCGTCCGGTTTTCTTCTCTTTATATTCCATCAGGCACTCTGCCTTAAGGCCGCACCGCTCCACAATGATCTTCTCTAAGATCCGCAGAAGCTCCTGTGATTTGCTTCTTGCTAAAACCGTATCCTCTGCCGTAATCAGGATCTTATTCTCCTTCGGATAGGAAATATCTGCCGACTTGAAAATGTTGTATTCCACCGGGCTGTATTCCCGAAGCTCGAGCAAAATGCTGGACTCATACTCCCGCATCAGATTTTCCGGCGTATACTGCTCCGACAGATGAAAGTTCTCATATAACTTAACCGTCACCGGGTGCTTATCAAAAAACTGCCGTTTGATTTCCTTTTCGACCTTATAAATCGTCTCCTTCGGAATCAGGTAATCACTTACAATGCTCACGCGAACAAAGTCCCTGCTTTTGGTTGCAGAGACTTTACATACGGTGACCTGTTCAAACAGCTCACTGCTCTTTTTATCCAGATTTAGTTTGGGAAACACATCAAAAAATGACTTTTCCATACACGTTCTTCTTTCTAAACTACGATTCCCAATGCTCCAGCTCTTCGCGAAGTACTGCCAAAAGCTGATCCTCCGGAACCTTACGGATGATTTCGCCCTTTTTAATCAGAAGTCCTTCATTAATACCGCCTGCTATGCCAAGGTCTGCTTCCTTCGCTTCTCCCGGTCCGTTTACGGCACAACCCATAACGGCTACCTTAATATCCAGGGGGAATTCTGCCACCATCGTTTCTACCTGGTTGGCAAGACCGATGAGGTCAATCTTCGTTCTTCCGCAGGTCGGACAGGAAACGACTTCGATACCGCCTTTCCGAAGTCCCAGGGTTCTTAAGATAATCTTCGCTGACTTGATCTCTTCCACCGGATCTCCGGTAAGGGATACCCGGATCGTATCTCCGATTCCCTGATGCAAAATGAGCCCCAGTCCAATCGCGGACTTAATGTTTCCGCTGGTGATCGTTCCCGCCTCGGTAATACCTACATGAAGCGGATAATCCGTCTTCTGTGAAAGAATTTCATGTGCCTTGACACACATCAGCACATCCGAGGATTTAATACTGATGACCATATTTTCATAGCCTTCCGCTTCAATCATATGTACCTTGTCAAGGGCACTCTCCACGATTCCCTCCGCGGTAACACCATGATATTTTTCCACAAGCTCACGCTCTAAGGAACCGGAATTTACACCAACACGGATCGGAATGTTGTGCTCCTTCGCAACCGCTACAACGGCACTTAGCTTCTCACGTCCTCCAATGTTTCCGGGATTGATCCGGATCTTATCTGCTCCGTTTTCAATCGCCGCAATCGCCATCCTGTAATCAAAATGAATATCTGCAACAAGCGGAATATGGATCTGCTTCCTGATCTCTTTGATTGCCTGCGCTGCCTCTATAGTCGGCACCGTGCAGCGGATGATTTCACAGCCTGCCCTCTCAAGGCGCAGGATCTGTGCCACGGTAGCTTCCACATCCTCTGTTCTGGTATTGGTCATGGACTGGATCAGAATGGGATTCCCCCCTCCGATCACACGATCACCGATATGAATTACTCTTGTATGTTCACGATTAATCATTTTGAATCCTCCTGAATCTTATATTTCAGCAGCCGCTTGTTTTTCTTTTGTGCTGATTATATCTTACCCCACATACAGCAAAAACGCAAATTTAATCCTCTGCTTTAATGCGGATGATGCGGCTTCCGAAAACCTCGCCGGCCTCATCGATGGCTATGATCTGCAGGGACATCTGCTGCCGCGGCATCCTTTCCATGGGGATTTCGAGCCGGACCTTATCACCAACCGGAAGCACCGTTCCTTCCTTCACCAAAAGCAGTCGGTCATTTTCATCCTTCATATCCACCCAAAAAGTCTCTTTACCGGCGGCAAAACCGTTGTATACCTCCGCCTGCTCCTGCAAGGTAAAGACCAGCCCTCCCAGCAGAAGTCCGAATCCCAGACTCCACAGACCGATTCCCTTTTTGGCGGTAAGCCATACCTCCTTTTCCTGCCGAATCAGGCTTCCCTTCCGTTTGCCAGGCCGGAACAACAGAAGATAAAGAAGCACTCCGACCATCAGACATAAAAGTGGCTTTCGCAAGAACGGATCCGGGAAACTGGAGCTTGGAATTCCCTTTAAGAGTGGCAGAGTCACAAGCAAAGCTCCCGCAAGAAAAGGAACTGCTGCCACAAGACACCGGCAGAGATGTATCGCCTTCCACTTCCATGTTCCATTCGTGGTCTGGCAATCCTCCAATGCCCTTTGTACCTCCTGCATCGAGGCATAGCGGTCCTTCGGATGCTCCCTTACACATTTCTCAATCATCTGCTCATAAGAAACAGGGATCCTCCGGTCATACTGCCGCACCGGCCGCCTCTCATAGGGCGGCTTTAATGGATTGACTCCGGTTAAGAGTTCATGGGCAACTGCTCCAAAGCTGAAAATATCACATGTCACATCGGCCTGCATGCCATTCCACTGTTCCGGCGCACTGTAACCGGGTGTTCCGATGCTCACCCGTTCCTCACTCTGATTATGACAGCGGAAAAAGGCACCACCCAGATCAATGAGCTTTAAATGTCCGTCCTCCTGAATGATGAGGTTTTCTGGCTTCAGATCCCGGTATACTACTGCCGGATGCTGTTCATGAAGATAAACAAAGATATCCAGCAGCTCCTTCATCCAGACAATCGCCTGTATAAGCTCCGGCTTTCCAAACCGTTCCAGATACTCCTTTAATGTGACTCCCTCCACATATTCCATCACCAGAAAGCCATGCTCATCTTCCTCAAAATAATCATAAATGTCCGGCAGCCCCGGATGCTTCAGAGCCTTTAACAGCTCCATTTCCCTGCGGAGCTCCCGGATCTGTTCCATTTCCTTTATTGCAGCTAAACGGTTTAAATGCAGATCCCTTGCAAGCATCACACGCCCTGAAGCACCCTCTCCGATCTTCCGGATCTGCTCATACTGATTGTTCCAGATTTTTCTCATTGACATCTCTTCCCCTTTCAGCAGGTTCTGATATAGATTGCAGAAAGATTGTCCCTTTCGCCCTGCTTCTTCACATAGGCCGCATTTTCCTGAAGCCTTCTTTCGATCTGCTCCTCTTCTAAAATGGAAGACGGCTCGAACATCTCTCCCCAACGCTGCTTATGATAGAATCCATCCGTACACAGCAAAAATCCCTGTTTCTTCTTTACCCGGCCGGTTTGAAAGTCCGGCTTCTGGAAGGGAAAGCTTCCCATACATTTCAACAACCGGTGTCCTCCTCCGCTGTGATCTGTTGTCAGAAGCTCCATCCCTTTCTTACGGCAAAGATAAATCCGGCTGTCCCCGATATGACAGATTAAATACCGACGTCCCCAGATCAACAGCAGCGACATCGTCGTACCAAGCTGCTCTTCCTTCCCCTTCCCATACCGGCAAAATTCTTCATTGATGCTGTATAGGCATCTCATCAGGCTCTTTTCCAGGAAGGAGATTCTTCTCCCTTTTCCGATCAGCTCCACAATCTGCCGGTAAAAGCAGGCAACCATGCGCTCAATCATATAGCCGCTTGCCACTTCTCCCTTCCAAAGACCGCCAATGCCGTCGCAGACAACCGCCATCAGTACCCTTCCTCTGCTTGTCATCACCTGTTGAATCGTAATCGAATCCTGATTACAAAGCTGCTGACCGCAGTCCCAATATGCACCTGTTAAAAATTTCATAAATCTCTGTTCCTGCCTCCTGTGTATCCTCATCTTCCTAATAATAGGAGCTCATTACCTGTATTCTTTTACGCATAAACCAATAATTTCTTGGGAGATCATAGCGAACTGCTAAAATGAACCCATGATTTCTTTCAGAATTGAAATGTAGTGCCATTATAATCGACAAATGAAAAAGAATCCATTGTACAAAATTACCAAAAGTGAATCTTTGGCAGTTCTATACAATGAATTCCCTGTATTTTTGTGGATGATTTTGTAACATGCAGTGCCACAGCTGCATCACATCTCTGCATTTATGCAAAAAACTTGGAAATATCGTTAAACATCACAACAACCGTCAGGATTACCAGTATCGCCATACCTGCCAGATGTACAATTCCTTCCTTCTCCGGCGGAATTGGTTTCCCGCGAACTGCCTCAACCAGCAAAAAGACAAGGCGTCCTCCATCCAGTGCCGGAATGGGAAGCAGATTCATTATGCCCAGATTTACGGCAAGAAGCAGTGCAAGCTCAACCATGGACAGAATCACTGTAGAAGCTCCATATACCTTTGCTTCTGTGTACGTGTCATCTACCACCTTCACAATTCCCACAGGACCCGTCAGCTCATTGATAGAGAGCTGTCCGGTAACCAGCATGCCAAGGCTCTTAAATGTCATCTCTGCTTCAAAATTCATCATATAAAAGGCATATTGGAAATTCTGCAGGGCATTGCACTTCAGATATTCTCCGGTGGAAATCCCCATCAGATAACGGTTCGCCTCTTCACTAAATGTCGGTGTAACTGTCACCGTATGCTGCTCACCGTCACGTTCATACACGATTTCGAAGGGTTCCCCCTTCACATTGAGCTGGGAATTCAAAAGCACCTGCTGATAGAGATGAATCCTTTTCCCATTCATCTTTACAATCCGGTCTCCCACCTCAAGCCCTGCTGCTTCGGCATTGCTCCCTTCCTGAACAGTCGTAACTGTTGGAAGCAGAACCCCGGTATTAGAAACCAGAATCAGTGCCAGAAGGTACGCTAACAGGAAATTAAATACTGGGCCTGCCAGAATAGTCGCAAACCGCGCCCATACGGGAGCTGACGGAAATGCCCCCTCGGACACCTCCCCTTCCTTCTTATCCAGTCCATCATCGCCCTCGAAAACACATGCACCTCCAAGCGGCAGTAACTTAATGGAATATTTCGTATCTCCTTTTGTAAAGGATACTAAGCTCGGCCCCACTCCCACAAAGAATTCCACGACATGAATTCCATTGCTTTTGGCTACAATAAAATGACCAAATTCATGTGAAACAACAATCACACAGAAAATAATGATAAACAAAATAATTGAAACAATCAATGAAATTCCTCCAAATACTGATCCTATCTTATTTTATGACAATTTCCCGGAAATATACGCATGCGCCTGTGCTTCAGCTTCCAGAATCTCATCCACCCCAGGATTGGCAATAACCTTATGCTGCTCCATCGATCCCTGAATCAGATCATAGATCGCAAGGAAGCGGATCTTTTTATCAAGAAACAGCCCGACTGCCTTTTCATTTGCCGCATTAAATACGGTCGGCATGCTGCCTCCTGCCGCAATGGCATCGTACGCAAGCTGCAGCCCCCGGAACGTCTTAACATCCGGCTCTTCAAAAGAAATACTCTTTAAGGCAAAGAAATCTACCCGTTTTCCATCCATCGGCCTGCGATCCGGATAAAAGAGCGCATACTGGATTGGAAGCTTCATATCCGGCATACCAAGCTGTGCCATAATCCCGCCATCCACGTATTCTACCATGGAATGAATGATGCTCTGCGGATGAACCACAACCTGAATCTGCTCCGGCTCCACATCAAACAGCCATTTTGCCTCCATGACCTCCAGACCTTTATTAACAAGGGTTGCAGAGTCCACGGTAATCTTCCGCCCCATCGACCAGTTCGGATGCTTTAACGCATCCTCCACCGTAATATCCTGTAATTCCTCCGTCTTCTTTCCACGGAACGGTCCACCGGATGCCGTCAGTAAGATCTTGCTGACCCGTTCACGGTTTTCCCCATGCATCGACTGAAAAATTGCACTGTGCTCGCTGTCTACCGGAAGAATGGATACGCCCTTTTCTCTGGCAAGCGGCATAATGATATGTCCTGCAGTTACCAGTGTTTCCTTATTTGCAAGTGCAATGGTCTTTCCGGCTTCGATGGCTGCAATCGTCGGACGGATTCCGATCATGCCGACAATCGCCGTAACTAAAACCTCCAGCTTCGGAAGCGTCGCCAGCTCTAACATCCCTTCCATTCCGGCCACTACCTTCGTATCGGTATCTGCAATCCGGCTCCTTAAATCTGCAGAAGCTTTCTCAGAGCCCATCACGGCAAGCATTGGATGAAATTCACGTACCTGCTGCTCCATCAGGCTTACATTGCTTCCCGCTGCCAGTGCAACGACCTGCAGATCAGGATTACTGCGTACAATCTCAAGTGTCTGGGTTCCTATGGAACCGGTAGACCCGAGAATACCTATTTTCTTCATTTCATGCCTCCTGTCCTATGCTCTGATTAAAAGCAGAGTAAGGAAAT
The DNA here is from genome assembly GCA_963618065.1 of bacterium. Classification (GTDB taxonomy): domain Bacteria; phylum Bacillota; class Clostridia; order Lachnospirales; family Lachnospiraceae; genus Suilimivivens. The sequence continues at coordinate 14,202 of CAVERH010000001.1, forward strand.
AAATCATCGGTGCGGTAAAAATCACACTGTCAAACCGGTCCATGACACCGCCATGTCCGGGGATCAGCTTTCCGTAATCCTTGATCTCCTGATTCCGCTTAATAGCAGAAGCTGCCAGATCGCCCACCTGGGAGATCACTGCTCCGACTGCACTGATTACTACAAATACCCATGTAATATCCTGTTCCACAACTACGCTTTCCACAACGAAATAGCCATATAAGGCACCCACAATGGCGGAACCGAGGATTCCTCCGACCGCTCCTTCAATGGATTTCTTCGGACTCAATACCGGTGCCAGCTTGTGCTTACCGATACAGATTCCGGTAAGATACGCACAGGTATCACAGATCCAGGAGCTGATGAAAATCATCCACACTGTGTAGACGCCATAGGGAAGCGCTCTCACAAGATAAATAAAGGACAGCATCACCGGCGCATAAGCCACGCAGAAAAATGCACTCATAATCTGGTCGGAATGGTATTTCGGGAAAGAAAATACATAAATGAACATAAATCCAATGAGGATAAGTACAACGGTCAGAAACAGGTAAATCCGATCCGGTACGAACACCATCACCAGATAATACGCAAGGATTCCTATGTAACCATTGATTTCGAGTGCCGAAAGCTTCTTTCCTTCCCCACTTAACTTACAGGCCTTCATCAGCTCCCGGTAAGCAACAAGAGCCAGGAATAATAACGTTGCCGCCAGAAGGTATCCTCCACCCAGTATGGTTACCAGTGCGAGAATTACCAATACAACGGAACTGATCACTCTGGTTCGAAACATGCCTACGCCTCCTTTACGAGCCCGAATCTGCGGTCTCTGTGATTGTATGCTTCCACTGCCTTAATGAGTTCTTCCTTTGAAAAATCAGGCCATGGTACTTCGGTAAAATAAAATTCCGTATAAGCAAGCTGCCACAACAGGAAATTGGAAATCCGCTGCTCATTGCAGGTACGGATCAGCAGATCCGGCTCCGGCAGTCCATGCGTATCGAGCATTTCTCCAAAGACCTCCTGGGTAATGTCATCGATTTTAAGCTCTCCTGCCTGCACCTTTTCACAGGTCTTCTTTACGGCACGCACAATTTCATCCCTGCCGCCATAGTTGAGTGCAATCTGAAAATGAAGTCCGTCATTGTCCTTCGTTGCCTCTTCCAGCTCTGCAATCCGGTTACGGATATCGTCATCAAGTCCGGTTTTATCTCCAATTACACGGACACACATCCGGTTCTTTTTCGCGGTTGTCAGGCAGGTCTTCATATAATTACGCAGAAGCTTCATCAGCGCTTCCACCTCATCCTTCGGACGATTCCAGTTTTCGGTACTGAATGCATACACCGTCAGATACTGGATTCCCATTTTGTAAGCTGCCTCACAGATGATTTCCACATTCTTGGCTCCCTGCACATGGCCGTAATTACGGGGCATTCCCTTTTTCTTCGCCCAGCGTCCGTTTCCATCCAGTATGATCGCAACATGCTGCGGTATCTTCAAATCCTGTAAATCTGACATATCCTCACTCCTTATAAAATAAGCTGTGTAGTCAAAAAAGGGAGCGACACGATGAATCGCCTGCCCCCTTTATTTTGAACGGTTGTACTAAACCGTTAAAATTTCCTTTGACTTCTCTTCCGTCATTGCATCCACTTCCTTGATGTACTTATCGGTAATCTTCTGGAGATTCTCTTCCAGCTCCTTGATCTCGTCCTCGGAAATTTCCGTTTTTGCAAGCTTCTTGAATGCATCGTTGCCATCACGGCGGATGTTGCGGACTGCAACCTTGCATTCTTCAGCTTTCCTTTTTATATCCTTAACCAGATCCTTACGACGCTCCTCGGTAAGCTCCGGGAATACCAGACGGATTACAACACCATCATTAGAGGGTGTAATTCCAATATCAGAAGAAAGGATTGCTTTCTCGATATCCTTAATTAATGACTTCTCCCACGGAGCAATCTGAATCATTCTTGCTTCCGGAACCGTGATATTACCAACCTGCTGGATCGGGGTCGGTGTTCCATAATAATCCACACGAAGCTTATCTAATACATGGGGATTGGCACGTCCTGCACGGATTCCCTGATAGTCTGCTGCCAAATGCTCCAGTGTCTTCTTCATCTTATCATCATATACCTGTATTCTCTCGTCCATAATAGCCTCCCTTATACCAGAACCTTCGTTCCATTAAATTTACCACTCATGGTATTTACAATGCTGTTTTCCTCATTTAAGCCGAATACCCACATCGGCATTTTATTGTCTCTTGCCAGAATGGATGCCGTCATATCGACAACCTGCAGATTCTTCTCAATGACTTCATCGATTGTGACCTCATCATACTTCTTCGCATCCGGATTCTGCTTCGGGTCGCTGTCATAAACTCCGTCGATGGATTTTGCAAGCAGGATCACCTCCGCATCCACTTCAATGGCACGAAGGACAACTCCGGTATCAGTTGAGAAGTACGGATGTCCCGTTCCACCTGCAAAGAAAACCACCATGCCATGCTCAAAATACTTGTTGGCTCTGTCCTTGGAGAACAGCTTCGTGAAGGAGCCGCACTCAAACGGTGTTAAAACGGCGGTCTTCATACCAACGCTGCGGAAAATCTCTGATACATAAATACAATTCATTACCGTTGCCAGCATTCCAATCTGATCCGCCTTGGTACGGTCAATGTTCTCACTGGTTCTTCCGCGCCAGAAGTTACCGCCTCCTGTAACGATTCCAACCTGGATTCCCTGATCTGTCAGCTGCTTTACCTGTAAGGCAACTTCTCTTACGGTAGCTTCATCAAAGCCGGTCTTCTTGTCTCCGGCAAGCGCTTCTCCACTTAATTTCAATAAAATACGCTGCATACCATGCCCTCGATTTCTATTTCTATATTTTTATATTTGTAACTATTCAGAACCCCATTCGTAAAACCGCTGTATTACATTTTTTTAAGCTCTTCAAAGAAGGAGGTCGGGTTCACCTCAGCATAGCACTGGGAACACATACCTTCGATGACCGCACCGTTATTGATCTGTACGGATTTAGACTTGATGTTACCCATAACGATTGCGGATGCATCCAGGATAACCGGTCCTTTGACATCGATGTCACCCTTGACGGCTCCTGCAATCACGGCACTTGTTGCATAAAGATTGCCAATGATGACGGAGCTCTGTCCTACCTTGATGGTACCGTTACTGTGGATCTCACCGGTAATCCTCGCCCCTTCCGCAAACACTTCGACCGCACGGGAATTTCCCTGAATCGTTCCTGTAATGTTCAGCTTTCCTAACGCTTCCACATCTCCTACAATGCTACCGCGGATATCAAGGGCTCCCTCTGTTGCAATATTACCATTGATAATCATGCTATCCATAATAACAGAAACTTCATCATTCGCTACTTTGTTGGAAGTACGCTGTTCAAAACAGGGTTTTTCAGGAACAACAGGCGCTACATAAACCCCTTCTTCCTCCTCTTCCTCCTCTTCCTCCTCTTCCGGCTCTGTGTCATCCACATGCTCCAGCATTGCACTTAAATCTGCATGGAAGTTATTGACGGTCTGAGGTTCCTTTTCTTCCTCCTGTACTTCCACTCCGGACTCTGCTTCTGCCTCTTTTACATCAGCTCCGTCCTCCGGAATCAGTTCATTTACTGCCTGTGATAAATCTTCCTTTAAATCTGAGAAAAAACCCATTTTCAAACCCTCCATTCGCTTTTGTTATTACTTCTCAGGCGCCGCAATATGCTGTACGGGCACAGTTTCATCCGTAATTGGTAAAATCCCGGTATCTCCCCGTTCCTGAACAGCTTCAATAATCTGCGGAAGCGCCTCTACAGTTGTTCCCTTATTGGATGCATCATGCATCAGGATCACACTCTCCTTCTGCTTCTCGATTCCGGAAAGACAATTACTTACAATCGTTTCCGCCGGAAGGGTACGTGACACAGCATCCCCCGATGCCACATTCCAGTCAAAATAAGTGATTCCGATATCAGTGAGATATTTAATCAGCTCCTGCATATCGACCTTGCTCACCGTATTCGAGCTGCCGCCCGGGAAACGGTAGATACGTGGCCATACACCCGTTATTTCGTACAGGTATTCCTGCAAAGAATTCAGATCCTTTGCAAAAGCTTCCTTCGATTCATAAATTTCATCGTACTGATGACTGTAGGAGTGCATCGCCAGAGTATGCCCTTCGTCTACGATCCGCTGATAAGCCTTCACAGACCGTTCATCCGTCTTTCCCACAACAAAGAACGTGGCCTTCACGTCATATTCTTTTAAAATGTCCAGAATCTGATCCGTATTACTGCTCGGTCCATCATCAAAGGTAAGATATACCTGCCTCTCACTGCCCTTTTCCGGATCCGTTTTCGCAGGCTCTGCTTCCTCTGCATCTGTTTCCGTATTCCGCACAGACTCTTCGACCTTTGTCATCTCATAGATACCGGAGTCCTCTTTCTCCAGGGTTTCCACAGGGATCTGTTCCCTTAATGCCGAAACCTGTTTTTTTAACTGAAATACCCGTACAGAAAGTACAATACAGGAAATGAGCGGAATCAGAATTGCAAGGGCAACGACTCCCAAAATCATTTTTTTCAACCGTTTCACACGCTGCAAACGATTGATTTCCTTCTTCATATTGTCATGACCTTTCCATCTGAATATAAGATCATTATATCATGTTTTATTTCGATAGTTCTGTTTGATTGTATCACATGTCGTTACTCTTTGGCAACATCTTTGGAACGCAGCATCTTCACACGGTACAGACGTTCATCTGCCTGTGTCAGTGCATGCTGCAGTGTCAATCCGCTGTCCTCATCAACCTTGCAGGCTCCTGCCGATACCGTTACATTATACGGCTTGTCACTGCTTTGGTTATGCAGATAAAACTGATGATAAATTTCCTGTAAGACAGCTTCTCCCTCGTCCTCTTTTTCATAAATGAGGGCACAGGAAAACTCGTCACCGCCAATTCGTCCGGCAGCTCCCCTTCCCTCTACGGTTTTCCTTAAGACATCTGCGATCAGCTTTAAGGAATAATCACCTTCCTCATGCCCATAACGGTCATTGATGATCTTCAGGTTATTCATATCCACATAAATCACATAGACCGTTCCCTTTTTCTCGTTAATCATCTTCTGCGCCGCATCCATGAAGCCTCTCCGGTTCAGAATTCCGGTCATGGAATCAATCCTTGACAGGTTATCGAGTTCAATGTTGTTCTCTTTGAGAACCGCAAGACTTTCCTCCAGCTTCTGCTGTACCTTCTCATTCGTCTTAAGAAGATCAATCATCTTTGCCGCAGAACTCATCTGATTTACCAGGAACTCTCCATTTTCAAACACCTTGTCTGTCAGGTCCATGATGACCACTCCATACAGGTTCTCATTGCTGTAAAGGGGCAGCATGACTTCAAAGAAACGCCGGTCCGGATCCACCACACTGTTCCGGAACAGCATATTTCCGCTCACCCTCTGACGGAGCTTCGGAATGGAAATCACCACTCCGTCCTTCAGATAGGCCTTCAGATAAAGATGCTCCGGGATCTCAAAGCTCTCCCTTGCCAGATGGGAAATAATCTCCGGGAAAATATACACCATTGCATTCCGGACACCGAGCCACTGCAGACGTCCGATCATCATCGTATAGCTTAAGTCATTTCCCTTTTCAAAAAGAAGGGTCTCCCTCACAAAGAGCTTCGTCTGATGGTCTTCCTTAATCTTATATTCCATATCTGCGCCCCAGCGGTTATCCATTGCCTGAAGCATCTTACAGTAAATATCCGCAAAAAGCTGTTTTAATTCACATCGCTTCTCAATCTTCGAAACACTGCTTTCCACATCACGGAAAATCTTCTGAAAGTTCGGGATCAGCACTCCCATATCTGCATAAGTAATTGCTCCGGATGCAATGTACTCATCCACAGCCATTTCAATGCGGAACACCTGATTGCTTAACAGCTCCTCTCCCTCTGCAGCTTCCTCCAAAAGATCCACAAGACGGGTAAAGCTGTCCTTTAACCGGTAAATGACATCCGCCTGTTCCCCATCGCGGTAACGGTAATAGATGTCACCGAAATAAGCATCGACCAGCTCACTGGCCTTTCCTGCTTCTTCCGTCACAATTTCCTGCCTGGCCTGGGCAATGGAACCTCTCCGTACAAAGTGTGTCGGAAGCTCCATATTGCAGACACTGCGCCCTTCAATTTTGTTAAGCAGCATCTTTAATGCCACATTTCCAAGCTCCATGGGATCTGCCTTCACCGAAGACAGCGGAGGCGTTGCACGTGCCGCAAGTCTTGTATCATCAAAGCCAAGTACCGAAATATCACGTCCCGGTACGAGACCTCTTCGTTTCATCTCTTCATATAATCCTAACGCCGTATCATCATTGACACAGAAGATTCCATCCAGATCCGGATTGTCATCCAAAAGCTTTCCTGCCTGCTGATAACATCTGCGTTCATAATTTCCATTTACATACTGCTTTTTTTCAAAAGGAAGTCCATATTCCGCCAGAGTCTCTTCAAATACTTCCTTTCGCTCCCTGGCATCCGAATTACTTAAAGGACCACCTATCATTCCGATCTTCTTACAGTTTACCTGTTCAATCAGATAACGGAGTCCCTCACGGATTCCGATCCGGTTATCATAGTTCACCGTCGTATAACCTTCCTGACGGGAAGCAATAAGGACGCTCGGAATTCCCTCATATCGGCTTAGCATCTCCCGCATAACCTCTTCATTGGCAAAGCAGCCGATACTGCCTTCTGCCACGATAATTCCCTGAATCTGCGGAATCTTCGCATACTGAAAAATCGTATTGAACTGGTATTCATAGGTCAGCTCCTTGTCCCCGCTCATATCACGGTTCACGTATTTTCCGGGAAGTACCACAACATCCACGTCAAAGGTTCTCGCCATCTGCGCCACACCACGGCAGATCCCGATTGTGAAGTAATCCATGATGCCACCAACAAGAACCCCGATTGTAATTCTCTCTTTCCCTTTGTCCATACATTATGCCTCCCAAAGAAAATAATTGCCTTAAGAGCCTTGCTATCATTATACGTAACCGTTCAGTGCCTTCACAGTTACGTTGCAAAATCCATTCCAAATCGGCTTCGCCGATGGGATTTTGCATTACTGAATCATGTTCTTACGGTCTCAGCAGCAAATGCTTCGACCTGTTCTGAATAGTTACAATTATACAAAATCTCAGCCCAAAAGGGAACTGCCTGTTAAGAAAATCCACACAATACTAAAATACTAAAATGGTTCCGGCTCTGCACGGTACAGCTTACTTACCTTAATGCAGATCAGGATTACCGCAGCAAGCAGTACTCCCTCCAGAACAAGGAGTCCTGCAAAGCTGCTTCCCAGATATCCGGATAAAATCACGGTAACCGCATCTACCGCAAAGTGAATTCCAACGGCAATTCCGTAAAACCTCATCTGCTTTTCCTTCACTGCACGGTATACCAGATAAGAAAGTGCAACCTGCAGCAGCATGGCAGAAATCCGTTCCACACCGGCAAAGAAAAACTGATACGACGGAAGTGTCCAGAGTGCAGACAACTGTTCGATGGCGGCTGCGGTTGTGGCATCATCCAGTCCGGCAAAAAGACTGTCAAGACCATTCCGGTTAATCATCAATGCCACCATCAGATTGCTGATGTAGGACATTCCTACGAGCATGACCGCTTCCATTCCTCCATGTCCGACACCATACATCAGAGAGTTTTCTTTCGTAAGGGACTTCTTCATATAAAACCGCATGGCAAGATAACGTCCGGTTTCCTCAAAAAGTCCTGCTGCAAGTCCGCCATACAGGCCATACAGCCAGATATTTCCGGTAATCACAGCTCCGGTTGCGCCAAGAACCGCCTTATGCATCAGAGATTCCAATACTAATACAAAAAACGCAAAAGCCGCTGCACCGATCACGGCCGGATAGAGCTTTGCATGAAATTTCTTCACTGCCAGAAAGCACAGGAAAACCGGTCCTCCGATCGAAACAAACATGGTAAAAACAATCGCCAGAATGGTCAGGGTTGATACATGATACATTCTTTCTTTCTCCTCTCCAAAAACTCAAAAACGATCCACTGGATCATTTTCTCATATGCATGACAACAACAAGGACCGATTTGTCATTTCTGCGAAATCGGTCCTTTAGTCTTTTATCTTATGCACAAATGCAGATATAACTGCCTGATATTATTTTATATCTCTTATAAACCGGCCTGTGCTGCAACCTCTGCTGCGAAGTCATCAACCTTCTTCTCAAGGCCTTCACCGGTTTCAAAACGTACAAACTTCTTAACGGAAAGCTTTGCACCATTTTCCTTTGCAACCTGTGCAAGGTACTGTGCTACGGTCTGCTTGCCATCTTCTGCCTTAACATAAGGCTGCTCAAGAAGACATACCTCCTTTAATTCCTTATTAAGACGTCCAACAACAGCACCTTCGATTACCTTCTCCGGCTTACCGGCCATCTTAGGATCGTTTGCGATCTGAGCCATAAGGATTTCTTTCTCATGAGCCTTGTATTCTTCCGATACATCATCGGTAGATACATACTTCGGAGAAAGTGCTGCGATCTGCATTGCAACATTGGTCATAGCTTCCTTAACTGCATCGTTTACAGCGTCAGTCTCAGCCTCTACGATAACACCGATACGTCCGCCGCCATGAGTATAGGAAACAACACATCCGTTGTCAGCAACAACCTTCTCAAATCTTCTGATGTTGAGGTTCTCGCCGATCTTAGCGATCTGTGCAACTAATGCTTCCTTAACGGTAATGGAATTATCCTGATTCCACTTTTCAGCCATGAATGCATCCATGTCTGCTGCGGAAGATTCTACTGCCTGATCTGCAACTGCTGCAACAAAGCTCTGGAATACTTCGTTCTTAGCAACGAAGTCTGTTTCGGAGTTTACTTCTACAACTGCTGCTGTCCTGTCATCCTTAAGTACAACCTTGCAAAGACCTTCTGCTGCAATTCTTCCGGCCTTCTTCTCAGCCTTAGCCTGACCATTCTTACGAAGATACTCTACTGCTGCATCCATATCTCCATCGGTTTCGCCAAGTGCTTTCTTACAATCCATCATACCTGCTCCGGTAAGTTCTCTTAAGTCCTTAACCATTGCTGCTGTAATATTTGCCATGTGTATATACCTGTCCTTTCCCTGAAATAAATTATTCAGCATCTGCTGCCACTTCTTCTACATCGGTAGCTTCTACTTCTGCATCAGCGTTTGCATCTGCTGCGGTAAGAGATTCCTCACCCTGGTTTGCTTCGATAACTGCATCAGCCATCTTGGAAACGATCAGCTTAACGGCTCTGATTGCATCATCATTACCAGGAATGATGTAATCCAGTTCTTCCGGATCACAGTTGGTATCGCCGATACCGATTAAGGTAATTCCAAGGGAATGAGCTTCCTGTACACAGATTCTTTCCTTCTTAGGATCTACTACGAAGATTGCATCCGGAATTCTGGTCATATTCTTGATACCGCCAAGGTTCTTCTCAAGCTTTTCCCATTCCTTCTTTAATGCAATAACTTCCTTCTTGGGAAGAACATCAAAGGTTCCATCCTCGGACATGGTTTCAATTGCTCTTAATCTCTCGATTCTGCTCTGGATGGTCTTGAAGTTGGTAAGCATACCACCTAACCATCTCTCATTTACATAGTACATTCCGCAACGCTCAGCTTCTGTCTTAACAGCGTCCTGTGCCTGCTTCTTGGTACCAACGAAAAGAATGGTTCCGCCCTGTGCAGCAATTTCAAATACTGCTCTGTAAGCTTCATCTACTTTGCCTACAGACTTCTGTAAGTCGATAATGTGAATACCATTTCTTTCGGTGAAGATGTAAGGAGCCATCTTAGGGTTCCATCTTCTTGTCTGATGTCCGAAATGAACACCGGCTTCGAGTAACTGCTTCATTGAAATAACGCTCATGTTTCTTTCCTCCATTTGGTTAGACTTCCGTATATTTTCATACTTTCGTACGCTGCAAACCTCCGAGCATGAGGCACCATTCAGCCAAAATATACGTGATTAATAGTTTCTGCTGCGAAGCTTCTCACAATCGCAACGCTGATATTCTATCATATCACATACCAGATTGCAAGATAGATTTTCTACTGGCACAACAGCTTTGCAATTTCTTCCCTGGTGGATCCCATCGGGATCTTATGGACTCCGGCACGGAGCTTCGTGTGATACCCGTTGTCACAAAGATAGGCATCATATTCCGCCGCATCATCAATGAGACCCGACTGTTCTAACTTACTGCTGATAGTGTAAGAGCCTTCGCCGGGATTTATCGTAATGTCCACGATCTCCTTCGTTTCCGCTGCCGTTTCGCTTCCGGCTTCCGGCACTGCGCTTGCCTCCGGTAATGCACTGGCTTCCGGCGCCGCACTGGCTGTTGGTTCTACATCCGGTGTCGGTTCTGCCGCATCCACAGCCGGTTCTGCACTTGTTTCCGGTGATGCACCGACTTCTGGTATTGCACTGGCTGTTGGTTCAGCCCCCGGTGTCGTTTCACTGCTTACTTCCGGTTCTGCATCTGCTTTATCCGCTGTATCATCCTTAAGTTCCGGATCGGCATCATCCTTAAGCTGCGGATCGTCCGTGGCTTCTGCCTCCTGCTGCGCGGCAGCTTCCGCTACGGTAACAGGTTCCTCCACCATTCCAAGTGCTCTTGCCCGTTCTTTAATTTCTTCATTACTTAATGTTTCTTTCCGACTGCCAAGTCCGATTCCGAGAATCAGGGACGTGACAACAATGCCGACTCCCAATCCTCTTAAATAATATTTCAAGTTCATGGTGCTCTGTTACATCCCTTCAAACAAATCAATTACGAGCTTTACTTCTCCAATACCCAGTCCTAATTCCCTGGCAATTGCCATATTGGATTTCCCGGACTTATGAAGCTCGAGAATCTTCTCATTGCTGTTTCTGGCACCGCTCTTTCCTGTCTTATCCAGGGAAACGGCAATATCAGGCACTTCAGCCTCTGGCTTTGGCTTTGTGGCACGCCTCTTAGCTGCGGTTTCCTGCCCCTTTGAAGTGCTTTCCCTGTCTGTTTCCAATACTGCCCGGGTTCTTGCTTTCGCAGCTCCTGCACTCTTCTTTGGCGCTTTTTTCGTTTCTACCGTCGTAACCTTTGCCGGTACAAATGCTCCGGATACACCAAACGGTTCAAACTCCGGCTGCTGTGGTACTTCCTGCTGTGGTACTTCCTGCTGTGCTGTCAGCTCTTTGACATTGATTTCTGCATCCTTCACCGTCTGACGGACTTCCTTTGCCGTCCTCTCCACCTCAGTCACGGTATTTTTCAGATTCTCATGTTTATCATTCAGCATATCATATAAAAATACCACTTCCTGATGACTCTTATTAATCTCGCTAAGCACCGTGTCTGAATACTCATTGACCGCCATCATCTTTTCATTGGTCAGCCGATCCATGCTGCGTTCCGTCTTTTCCATGGCATACGTGATGGTTTCGTCCACAATGTCCGTAATCTTACCCTGTGCTTCCTCTACTTCTTTTTCTACAAGATCATGAATTTTCTTTTCATCAATAACCGCCTCTTCTTTTCCGGAGCGGTTTTTTCTTTCGGGAATCAGAAAGCTTCCGATAAAAATCACAATTCCCATGATAAGTAATACAATTTCCAATACTGACATTTCTTTTCCTCACAGCTGCTATACCCGTACATCAAAGCTGCCCTGTCCTTTCACAAAAACTTTGCCGTCTTTCTCCTCCTCAGGATGCCTCCGGTGTTGTCCGCCGTCCCCGGCATAAGTTCCGTTTCCCTGCTCTTTGGCATCAAATTTCTTTTGTCGGTTTTCGGCCTGATCACTTTTGTTTACCTGATGCATCCTGTTCTCGACCTTCTGCTGGGTCTGACTTTGAAAGTTTGACTGGTCAATCATTCCCTTGTGATCTTCATTCTGTTTGATATTGGTAAAATCCTGGGCTCTTGTCACCTGCCCCTGGAGTTCCACACGACTGATCGTCATTCCTGTCACCTCGATAATTCAAATCCATTTGCTATAAAGCTGTCATCTTCACATCCCCCTGCTGCTTCACAAACCTGCAGAACTTCATGGGATTCTTAACGACCATGGAAACCTCTCCGATACAGATCTTCGTTCCCGCAAAAACCTCACCGCTCACTTCCACTTTTGCATTGGAGCTTTCATCCAGAATCACCTGAAGACTCTCTATCTCCTGAATACAGTCCTCCATTTCCTGTTTTCTGCGATTTTCCTCCTTCAGCATTTCCTGAAAATATTTCATTTGATCCGGTGTTAATTTCATGCCCTGCTGGAGCTTCTGCATATTTGCGGTCAGCACCGGATGACTGATTTCGATTGCTTTTTTATGTTCAACCACTAATTTCTGTAATTCCTGTATTCTTAATTTCACGGACGGATCCGCTCCAACCTCTACAATGGTGTCTGCTCCCATCGTGGATCCTAACGTTTTCACACGGATGACATTGGTAGCACTCACTCTTCCTCCGGTAATAAATCCCCTGCGTCCTGTAACATTAATTTCCGTTCCTGCCAGAACCCGGCTGTGCAGAATGGATTCGGTCGAAACATATCCCTTCGCACTTACCGTTGCATTCTCTATAAACTTCGCCACCACATTGCCATTCGCAGCAAGCGTACCTCTTCCCATGCCATTCATGCCACGGGCAATGATGATATCCCCTCCTGCCTCAACAACCGCACCTTCCACAACACCACGAACCTCTATGTTCCCCTTGGCTTTAACGGAAAAGTTGGTTAAGACATTTCCGTTTACCTGAACACTGCCTTCATATTCAATATCTCCGGTAGAAGTATCCACATTTTCCACTTCCAAGACATTGGACACAAATACCTTGTTTTCTATCAGCGTGACATGTCCATCTACATCAGAAGTAATCTGCAGCCGATCCGGAGACAACGTGATGTTACGTCCGAATTCCAGACGCCTGCGCTTTACTTCTCTGGGCTTCGTGGGATCTCCATAAATGGTGGTGCCGTTATCTCCCGGATCCTCCGGATAAAGTCTGGCAAGCACCTCACCCTTCTTACAATGGCTGATCGTATTCAGATGAAAGAAATCCACACTTCCATCCTCGCTTAAGGTCGGCTTCGCATGAAGATCGGTATTAAAGAAATATTTAATCTGTGCATCGCTTCCGTTTCTTGCGGGAGTTCCCATTGCGGCAATAAAATCTGTACAATACGCCGGATTCTCAAAAAACGCAGCGATTTCCTTTTCCCTGATTCCAAACGTGATTCCTTTTACCTTTAAATCACCAAGGAACTCCTGTGCCGTCATACGCTCCCCCTTCATGGAAGGCGGATAGAACCGGACACTCGCTGTCATCCTGTCCTGTCCGACAGTAAGTCTATAGCTCTCACGGATTTCCGGAATCAAATCCTTATTTACCAAAAACAGGAATTCATTCTTTGCAGCAAGTGCCGCATCCTGAATTCCTTTGGTCAAAAGTCCGGCATCGTACAAAACGCCATGCCCGGACAGATAATCTGCAATTTCCTTTGCCGTCACCCTGCTTCCGCCCTCTGTGGGCTTAACGAGCTTAATAACTGTACCACTCCCTGTACACCCAATCTGAAAATACCCGTTTTTCACGCTTTAAATACCCCCATATAACTTCCCATTTTCGCTTTCATTTTCTGCAATGCACGCGTATGCAGCTGGGAAACTCTGGACTCAGAAACCTCCAGAACGTTACTGATTTCTTTCAGTGTCAGATCTTCATAATAATACAAAAGGATAACCTTTTTCTCTTTTTCTGTCAGCAGCTCCAGCGCCTGCCCCAACATCTCCCTGAGCTCGCCCTTTTCAATCACCTTCTCCGGTTCATCAAACCGGTTCTGCTTATGCTGCTCTGCCGGAATTTCACTTCCGGACTCCATGAATTCATTTAAAGATACAATTCCTGTAATCTTCATTTGTGACTGCCAGTCTGCAAAATCCTCTGTACTGATGTCCAGCTTCTGTGCAATCTCCTCATCTGTAGCAGCTCTTCCGGTTGCCGTTTCGATTTCCTTCATTGCTGCTTCAATCTTCTTTTGTTTCTGCCGGATCGTTCTCGGGATCCAGTCCATCTTGCGGATCTGATCCAAAATGGAACCACGGATCCGAAGACTTGCATAGGTTTCAAACTTTACTTCCTTCATGCTGTCAAACTTATCAATGGCATCAATCAGACCAAAAACACCATAGCTTACCAGATCATCATACTCAACATTATAGCCAAGATACATACTTAAGCGGCCTGCAACCAGCTTTACAAGAGGTGCATACTCAAGAATCAGTTTTTCCCTGACTTCCGACGATTTCGTTGTTGCATATTCGCCCCAAAGCTTATTCTTATATGCTTCGTCCATAGCCTCCTCCAATGCATTTTATTTTATTCTGTATCCTGTTTGGAATCAGAATGTGCTTCATCCCTTTCCACTGTGCCGTCTTCTTTCACAGCTTCCTTCTCAATCACTTCTCCCTCTTGTGCTTTTCTTGCAGCTTCTTCCTCTTCCTGTTTCCGGATAAACCGATTGATCTTTTTCTGGATAAAGGCTCCTGTCAGATAAAAGAACAGCATCACAAGTATCAGGATCAGCAGGAGCTGCTTTTTCTCATAGTGGTAATAAAACATCATCGTGCTGGCTATCAGTCCGGAAAGCAGCATAAGAAAGGGAGGCAGAAGTTTTAATTTTCTCATATATCCTTCTCCGGTTTACCTACTGCCCGAATGGTGAATACACCTGTTGCCGGATAAAAAATAACAGTTCGTCCATAGGTATCCCCCGTATCCTCGGCAAGGAGTGGTATCTTCATCTTCTCAAGAGTCTTTTTACTGGCAATGACATTTCTTTCACCTACACGGATCATGTCACTTTTGGCATTTCCGTATGCAAACATCTGCGCACCGCCTGCGATCTTGGCAACCATACGGCTCCGGATGGCTCCCTGTTTCACCATGTTTTCTACCATATCGGCAATTCCGGTATCTGCAAACTTGAATCTGTTATCATTGTTCCGAATCTCCGTACTGTCCGGAAGCATGATATGGGCAAGTCCTCCAATTCCTGTTCCCGGATCGCGGATTGCAATTCCCACACAGGATCCAAGCCCCAGGGTGGTTACCCCATCCTGACCGGAACAGACCTTCCAGTCAGCCATACCAACCTTAATTATTTCACTCATTTTACACAACTCCCAATGCAGAAAGAATTCGATCATATGATTCCACATCCGGAATCAGTATAAAATAACCATCCAGATCAATATCATCTGAAAATTGTGTCTGAATCAGCAGAATATGTTCTCCCATTACTCCGAATTCTGTTGCCGGAACACTCATTATGGCTCCCGCCATATCAATTCCAAGCTGTGGTACCGAAGGGAAGATTTTCATATTGGTCAATGAAGATAATGCATTCAGATAAGCACCTGTAATAATATTTCCTACTTCTTTCATTGCAGAGCATTCCATCTCACCAAAATGGCATTCCTCTATTGGCTTCTCCGGAACTCCGAGCATTCCGCTCATCAGCTTATTTACAAGATGCAGTGCCGATTTCTCCGAAAGAATGAACATCATGCTTCCTTCCACATCACCTTCTACCTGAAGATAAATGCTCACCAGAATCGTCTCTTCACCACCAAGCAGCGCACCAAGCTCATTAAAGTTCAGAAGACGCACCTGCGGAACCTTCATATCTATCTTACAGTTAATCAGCTGTGCCAGTGCAGTTGTTGCATTTCCGGCACCAATATTACCTATTTCCTTTAACACATCATAATACTGTTGTGTTATTTGCTCCATGCTAAGGTCCTTCATGGTCCCTCCTATTATGTCTCATTGATAACTACTACGTACTTTTACAGTTACCATCCTTTTATTATTTCACATCTGTGCTTATCGTTCTGCTGCAACCACATTCATATCAAGCAAAGATATCAGTTCATTCTCATACTTGCCAATACTGAAAACAAAATTTGTTTTATCATCCTTGGCATCATAAGTAACCTTGTCAATCTGATCCGGGGACAGGGTAACAACCTCACGCACTTCATCCACAATAAAGCCAATCGTTCCGTGCTGCTCCAGCTTTAAAATAATAATTCTGGAGGCTTTCGTTGCCTCCTGCTCCGGAAGCCCCATTTTCAGACGAAGATTCATGACCGGAATCACCTCGCCCCGGAGATTGATTACCCCCTTCAGATAGGCTGCCACCTTGGGGACTCTGGTAATATGCTGCATTCTTACAATATTGTCCACATATTTGATATCAATTCCGTATTGCTCAGTTCCCAGCTTAATTACAATATACTGAATACTGCCGTCCTCTGTATTTACTCCATTGTTTATTCTTAATTCGTCCATGATTCTCTCCCCCATTCCTAAAACAGTGCATTTGCATCAAGAATCAATGCGATCTCGCCATCACCTAAAATGGTTGCACCGCTGATGAACTTACACTTGTTGATGTATTTTCCGAGTGACTTAATAACAATTTCCTGCTGTCCCATCAATTCGTCAACCACAAGACCTGCCAGTCTCTCTCCCTTCTTGACGATGACAACAACCATGTTCTCGTCCGGCTTCTTTAAGCTTGCGCTCTCGAGGACATTGCTCAGACGGATAATCGGAATGACGGTTCCTCTCAAATTAATTACCTCTCGATTCTGTACCAGCTTGATTTCTTCCGGCTTAATATCTTCAATGGTCTGGATGCTTCCAAGAGAAACAGCATACTTTTCGCCGCCAACAGTCACCATGAGTGCCTGAATAATGGCAAGGGTCAGAGGCAGCCGGATAATCCATGTGCTTCCCTCACCAAGTGTACTCTTGACTTCCACCTCACCGCTCAGGGACTCAATCTTGGATTTTACAACATCAAGACCAACACCTCTTCCGGATACATCGGTAATCTTCTTTGAAGTGGAAAATCCGGCATGGAACAGCAGATTAATGATATCCTTCTCACTCATGTTATCTCCCTGCTCCGAAGTAATCACGCCACGCTCAATCGCTGTCTTTTTAACACTCTCTACATCAATACCATTACCATCATCGCGAACCTCAATGACAACATTATTGCCATCCTGATATGCATCCAGGAAAATTGAACCGGTCTCCGGTTTGCCGCGTCGTGCACGCACTTCTGCGGATTCCAGACCATGATCGGCAGAATTACGAAGCAAGTGCATCAGGGGATCACCGATTTCATCTACTACCGTACGATCCAGCTCGGTCTCTTCACCGGACATATATAATTCCATCTTCTTATCCAGCTTCTTGGAAAGATCACGGATCATCCTCGGGAACTTACTTACAACGCTCTCAATAGGAACCATCCGCACCTTCATGACGGATTCATGAAGATTTGTTGTGACACTCTCCAGATACTCAATCTGCTCATTAAAGGTGGTGCTGTTCACACCTTCTGCTCCTGATGCCGATACCAGGGAATTCTTTGCAATAATCAGCTCACTTACCAGATTCATTAAAACATCCAGCTTTTCAATATCTACACGAACCGTCCGGTTCACAACCGGTTTTCCTGCCGGTTTCTTGTCATTCTTTACAGGTGCCTGGGAAGCAGCCTGTGCAGGCGCCGGTCTTCGTTCCGCCTTATCGGATACCGCCGGTGCATTTTCGCCTGCGGAAGTCTGCTCTTCATTAAGCTTCAGCTCGGAGCCTGCCACTTTTTCAATTTCCGAAACATTTCTTGCTGCATGAAGAATTTCCTCCAGAGAAGCATCCGTTACAACAATCATGCTGAAATCCAGATCAAACCTTTCATCCTCAATATCCTGCGCAGAAGGATTGCAGACAATAATTTCCGCCTTTTCTTCCACTGCTTTATATACAAGGAATGCCCTTGCTGCCTTAAGCAGACAGTTCTCATGGACATAAACCGTCATACCGAATGCATTTTTGCCCTGTTCTTTTGCTGCACGGAATACATGCTTCTGTTCATCGGTAAGAACAACGTCCTTCCACTTCTCCTCACCATCTGCTGCAGCCTGCTTTTCTGCTTTCGGAGCCGCCTGCGCTTCCCTTTGTGCATGGCCTTCCTGTCCGTTGTTTCCCTTTAAAAAGCTGTTCAGTATTTCAATCAGGGGCTGATTGTCATTGGTTCCTTCGTCTGCAGACTCCTGAATGTTGTTCGTATATTCCTCCAGAGCATCCAGACATTGAAATAATGCATCGATCATATTGGCAGATACCTTCAATGTGCCGTTGCGGATTTCGGAAAATACATTTTCCATATCATGGGTCAGGGTCTGCATTCTCTTATAGCCCATGGTTCCTGCCATGCCCTTTAAGGAATGTGCTGCACGGAAAATCTCATTAATGGTATCCGTGTCTTCCGGCTCCTGTTCCAGCTTTAAAATCTGTGTGTTCAGATTTTCAAGATGTTCCTTGGTTTCATCCAGAAAAATTTCCAAATATTGACTTACATCCATTTTAACATACCCCCACGTTCTTAATAATTTCCTGCGCAATACGTTCGAGTGGAATTCCCGTTACTGCCAATCTGCTATTTACAACACTCTTTGGCATACCATATACGGTGCAGCTGTCTTCGTCCTGCGCATAAACAATCACCTTTTTCTTTTGCTTCAATGCTGCGATACCTGCCGTACCATCGGCGCCCATCCCTGTCAGTACCGCACACACCACCAGATCATAGGAACTGTTCTCCAGTGATTCATACATATAGTTGGCACAAGGTCTTACACCTTCTCTGGGCGGTTCATCCGTATAATGAATCGTGTGTCCGCGCAAACACCGGACTACGTTCATGTGTCTGCCGCCTCTGGCCAGATAAACATAACCCTTCTGAAGAATATCTCCTTCCTCAGCTTCCTTCACGGTTACTTTACTCAGATCATTCAATCTGGATGCCAATGCTTCCGTAAAGCCCGCGGGCATATGCTGTACAAGCAGCACCGGTGCATTCAGCTCCTTCGGCAGCAACGGAATCAGCTTCTGCAATGCCTTGGGGCCTCCGGTAGAACTGGCAATAGCAACCACCCTGCCTGCGGAATCCGTTTTCATCATATTTATTTTCCTTTCACATGTTGTCAAACATATGTGCATGCAGCATCTTGCCGATGCTGATATTTGCATAACCTTAGTATACCACATTCTGTTCTTCACATGAGTGCAAAGTGATCGCTTATATTCCTTTTTCCCTTTTTCTGTGTTTTCTTTCTTCTTCAAAAATAAAACGGATAATCTCTTCCCTCTCTGCCGTATCAATATGAATGTATTGTGCACGATGCTCATAAAGTCCCGGACGATCCGGCAGTTCCCGTACTGTTATTATTTTTGAAACTAATGTATACTCCTTGCTTCTTCCGTCCGTAGCCAGACTATATTTACAACAGATCAGACTGTCCGGTTCATAGCAATAATCCCCGACAAACCGGATTCCCCCTCCGCTGATATCCACAATCACACTTCTTTTGAGAGGAAGTCCCGGCACCAGATATTTATCATTATTTTCTATGGACCTGATTTCTTCTTTTTCAAGCGGTCTTGCATTCATTTCAAGAGCACATCCCAGACGATAATATTCTCTTCGCTGGAATTTCCGTAAGTTACTGGTAAGCTCTAAACACAGAATGAACTGATTATTCTGTTTATAACGGTCAATAACCTTCACAAAGCACTGATACAGTCCTGCTTCCGTGTAAAAATACACATCATACTCCGCATTTACAGGAAGCAGAATCACCTTTGATTTTTCCATAGGCATCAGAATTTCCAGCTGATCATCAGACAAAATATCGCTGACCATGCTGGTATATACCTTTTTCCGTTCTCCCTCATCCACATATTTGATACGTTCCACAGCCTGGATTTCTACTTTATTTCCAGGCTTCACATATTTTGACAGCATCCTGCTCCCCCTCTAAATATCCAGTCTATATACTTCTCTTTCCGATAATATGTGAAAAAAATGCAGCCACACCACGCTTTGGGGTATTCTGTCCTTCCCCCTGCTTCATCAGCTTGGCAGCAATCTCTGCATAGGCCTGTGCAGACCTAGACTGTGGATCCTTAATGGATACCGGAAGCTGCTGCATAACCGCTTTTGCCAGATGCGGATCCTGCGGTACTGCTCCAAGATAGGAAATAGGCAGTTTCAGATAACGGCTGACCACCACATCCAGTTTCTGAAACAGACTCTCTCCTTCGCTCACCGATTCCACGCGGTTGGCCACCATCTGGATCGTGGTATTTTCTCTTTGAAATCTGGGATGCCTGTTCAATGCTTTAAGCAGGGAATAGGAATCTGTTATCGAGGTCGGCTCCGGTGTTGTAACAAGAATGATTTCGCCGCTTGCCACCAGAAATTCCAGTACTGCATCGGAAATTCCGGCTCCGGTATCCACAATAATAACATCTGCTATTTCATCTAATTCAGAGAGATTCCGGATAATGTAAGTAAGATAATCCCGGTTTAAATTTGACAAACCTGCTATTCCGGAGCCTCCGGAAATAAAACCGACATCCATAGGACCCCAGGTAATAATATCCTTAATGTTCTTTCCCTGATAAATCAGGTCACTCATATTATGCTTCGGCACAGTCCCAAACATAATTTCAATATTGGCAAGCCCGAAATCCGCATCCAGTATGATAACCTTCTTTCCCATTTTGCGAAACTGGATTGCCAGATTAATTGCCGTATTCGATTTTCCGACGCCGCCTTTTCCACTGGTTACGGTAATAACCCTCGCCGCCGGCTTACTGCGTTTTACATTACTCGCCTTTATAATATTTCTTAACTGTTCTGCCTGATCCATCTTCCATCCCCGATCTTTTGATCTTTTGTATTGAATCGTATTGCCGTACTATTTCTGCTTTCCTCCAAGCAATCTTTTCACTGTCTTCTGTGGATTAAAATCCTCGATGTCATCCGGTACATTCTGTCCACAGGTCACATACGACAACGGTGCACCTGTATAAAGCTTCAGATTCAACAGATTTCCCAATGTTGTCGTTTCATCGAGCTTCGTGAAAATCAACTTGTAATCTGTCATATTCGAATAAGTATCCGCAATACTTAACAGATCCCGGTACTTTGTCGTTGCACTCAATACCAGAAATACTTCTTTTTCAATAATTCCATCCACAGAATGTATCAATTCCTTCATCACTTCCTTCTGCTCGGTATTCTGATGGGAATGTCCTGCGGTATCTACTAAAATATAATCATAAGCCTTAAAATCCCTCATTGCCTGACTGATTTCTTCAACCGAATAAATAATCCGGAACGGAACCTCCAGGATATTCGCATAAGTCCGTAACTGTTCGGCTGCAGCAATACGGTAAGTATCCGCGGTAAGCAATGCCACCTTCTTACCTCCATCTACGCAGAATTGCGAAGCAAGCTTGGCAATTGTCGTGGTCTTTCCGACACCGGTAGGACCAATGAAGAATATCAGCTTCGGTCCCTGTGCCGCCGGTGTAACGCCTGCCGGCTTTCCGAATTTCAGGATCATCTTCTGATAAATATTCGAAAGTGCATAATCAAACGGCATGTTGGGCTTGTTGGATTTCTCAATTTCATCAATGATCTGGTTGGCATACTTTTCATTGACTTCATTTTCCAGCATCGTATTATAAAGCAGCTTCATAAACTGCTCCATTTCACCCGGAGACTCCTCTTGCGTGTCTTCCGCCTTATCCTCTGTCTTCTCCTCGGGCTTCTGTATCTGCTGCTCTAAGAGAAAATGAAGGCTGTCGAGCTTTTCTTCAATGGCTGCACTGTCCGTGCGCTTCTCATCCGGACTGCCCTGTTCCTTTTTCTCTGCAGCTTCCTGCTGCAGGGCTTTTTCACTTACGGAACGGATATTGGCAATGGCATCCGTCAGATTCCGGTTCACTTCCGGCACTGCTGTCGGTCTTACCGGTTCTTCCTCATGTGCCACCGTCACCTCAACCATCTGGGGCTTTAAAAAACTGAACAGTCCCTTCTTCTTCACATTCCGGACATTCATGATAACAATGCCGTTCCCTAATTCCTTTTTCGCACTTTCTACTGCTTCTGCTTCTGTTTTTCCTTGAAATTTCTTGATTATCATGCTGTCACCATTCCTACCGACTGTAATTCTACATTATTTTCCACTTCATTATAGGATACTACAATTAAATCCTTTACGTAGTCCTCCGTCAGTCGTTTAAAGTACATACGGACAATCGGAGACGTAATAATAATGGGATTCTTTCCCAGGTTTTCCAGCTTTGCAATCTCTGTTTCCACTGATTTGATAATGGCTTTCGTACGTTCCGGATCCAGTGTCAGATAAGCGCCGTTTTCGGTCTGTTTTACACTTGCCATGATTTCCTGTTCAATCTTCGGATCGAGGGTTACAACGCTCGTTGTCTCATTTGGCGGGAAGAACTTATTGGAAATTGCCCGTTTCAGGCTCTGACGCACATATTCCGTTAAAATATCCGTGTCTCTCGTCGATGATGCGTAATCTGCCAGTGTTTCAAAAATCGTCAGCAGATCACGGATGGAAATTCCTTCCTTAAGCAGATTCTGCAATACCTTCTGTACCTCGCCGATTCCAAGAAGCTTTGGAATCAGCTCATCAACCAGGGAAGGATTGCTTTCCTTCAGATTGTTCACCAGATTCTGTACATCCTGTCTGGTTAAAAGCTCTGCAATATACTGACGGATAATTTCTGTCAAATGGGTTGCAATGATGGACGGCGGATCCACTACGGTATAGCCAAGGCTCTCGGCACGTTCCCGTTGTCCTTCCGTAATCCAGATTGCCGGCAGATGAAAGGACGGTTCAAATGTGGGAATACCTGTAATCTCTTCCTCCACATAGCCCGGATTCATTGCCATATAATGATCAAACAGGATTTCGCCCTCGCTCACCTGTATGCCTTTAATCTTAATAATATACTGGTTCGGATTTAACTGGATGTTATCACGCAGCCGGATGATCGGAACTACTGTACCTAATTCCAGGGCAATCTGTCTTCGGATCATAACCACACGGTCAAGCAGGTCGCCACCCTGATTCACATCCGCCAACGGAATAATTCCGTAACCAAACTCCAGCTCAATCGGATCCACCTGCAGAAGACTGTTCACATTCTCCGGCTGTCGGATCTCTTCTGCCGCTGCTTCCTCCATATCGACTTCATTTTCAATCTGTGCCGTCTCAATCGTTCCTGCAATCACACGACCTGTTACAACGAAAATAAGTCCCAGTGCCAGAAAAACCACGGTAGGAAGCGGCGTAACAATACCAAGCCCTGCAATAATTGCGCCTACCAGATACAAGGCTCTCGGCACACCAAACAGCTGTCTGATCAGTACCGATCCAAAATCGGCATCCTTTGATCCCTTCGTAACCAGAATACCTGTGGAAAGAGAAATGAGAAGGGAAGGAATCTGACTTACCAGACCATCACCGATTGTCAGAATAACATACTTATTAAGTGCTGCGGTCATATCCATATTCTGCCGCAGCACACCCATGGCAATACCGCCGATGATATTGATTGCAGTAATAATAAGACCTGCTACCGCATCTCCCTTGACATACTTTACCGCACCATCCATGGAACCGAAGAAGCTTGCCTCTTCCTGAATCTTATCCCTCCGCCTCTTCGCTTCAGCATCATTAATTGCTCCGGTATTCAGGTCGGCATCAATTGCCATCTGTTTACCGGGCATTGCGTCCAAGGTAAACCGCGCCGTTACCTCTGCCACACGCTCGGAGCCTTTATTGATAACCATGAACTGTACAATCAGCAAAATCAGAAAGACAATTGCACCTACAATCAGATCCCCGCCACCAACGAAGCTTCCGAAGGTTGCTACTACCTGTCCGGGATCACCGGTTGTCAGAATCAGACGGGTGGAGGATACATTCAGTGCAATACGGAAAATCGTGGTAAATAACAGAATCGTTGGAAAGAACGACATATCCAGTATTTCCTTGGAAAACATCGTGGTAAACAGAATGGTAAATGCAATCGCAATATTACCTGCAAGCAGAACATCCAGAAGCCAGCTTGGAACGGGCACAATGAGCATTACAAAGGCTGCTACGATATATGCTGCCACACCAACATCTGCCTTTTTCATGTCTGCTCTCCTTTCCTGTCATCTTTTATGCTTTACCCTTCAGGTGATATACGAAGGCAAGAACCTCCGCTACGGCCTGATAAAGCTCCGGAGGAACCAGTCCTCCAATATCCACATTGGCATAAAGCATACGTGCCAATGGCTTATTTTCTACGATTTCAACATCGTGCTCCCTGGCAATCTCCTTGATCTTCTGTGCCAGATAATCCTCGCCCTTTGCCAGTACATAGGGAGCATCGTACTTGTCCGGATCATACTTAATCGCTACCGCAAAATGTGTAGGGTTTGTGATAACAACATCCGCCTCGGGAAGCTGCTGCATCATTCTCCTCTGGGAAGCCTCACGCATACGCTGCCTCTGTTTTCCCTTGATCTGCGGATCCCCTTCCTGGTTCCTATATTCTTCCTTGACCTCCTGCTTGGTCATCATCATATCCTGTTTGAACTTCCATTTCTGGTAAGCAAAGTCAAGTAACGCAATTACCATATAGGCAGCCGCCACCTTGATTCCCACAGCATACAGAATATCGCCTGCAAGCCCGATCGCCTGATACAGACCAATATCATACAGAAGATACAGCTCTGAGGCATATTTCTTAACCTCGGAAAACGCAATATAACCGACCACACCAATCTTAGCAATGGATTTGAGTAGTTCTACCAGTGAATTCCCGGAAAAAATTCTTCCAAATCCCTTTACCGGATTTAATTTGCTGAACTTGGGCTGCAGCGGTTTTCCGGTAATCTTCCATTTGACCTGCACCACATCACAGACAAATGCAATGACAACGGCAATCAGTAAAACAGGTCCTGTCATAAGGAGCATCTGCAGAAGCATCTGTCGCAGGATCACAGAAAGTGTGGCAAACGGAACTGCACTGTCAAACATCTGAATGGCATCCGGAATCTCATTATAGATTCCCCGGAAATAATTCACGAAGCTTTCTCCGAGCGTCCCCGCATAGAACCGGACAATCAGAAACAGTGCCAGAATCCCGGCTGCATTCGCAACCTCCCTGCTCTTGGCAACCTGCCCTTCCTTCCGGGCATCGTCCAGCTTTTTGGAAGTGGGCTGTTCGGTTTTCTCTCCACCAGGACCATCCTTGGCAAAGAACTGAAGCTGATATTCCAACACCGGGATCAATCCTCCTAACTCATTGCCTCTACGAAGCTCACCATAACCTTCTTCATCTGGTCAAAAACAAAGCCTGCCGCATCCGGCAGCATCGTCATGGTTAAAAATAACACTCCTATACCGATCAGGATCTTCAACTGGATACCGACCGCAAACATATTAAGCTGCGGAGATACCTTCGCCAGTACACCGAGAATGGCATTCAGCAGAATCATCACGACGAAAACCGGCAGACAGATCCGGAATCCAATGACTACAAAATCTGTCATAAAACTGACAAAACCGGTCAGCATTTTATTAAAACGGAATACAGTTCCGTTAATCGGAATCAGCGTATAAGCTTCTGCAAACGCCGATAGAAGATAACGGTACATTCCTGAAATAATCAGCATTAACATAATCATGTAATTATAAATAACACCCGATATAGATGTCTGCTGTTTCGTTGTCGGATCAAACATATTCGCCATGGACAACCCGATATCCATATCCACGATCTGTCCGGCAAAGGCCATGATCGAGGTGCAGAAATTTGTTCCGAAGCCCAGCAGAAGTCCCGTAACAACCTCTTTCATCACAATGACCGTGTATTCTAAAAGCCCATGATAGACAATCTCGGTTTCCGGCAGGCTGTGATACAAAAGCAGGGTAATAAAAAAGCTTAAGCCGGTGCGGATTCTCACCGGCGTATTTCCCATACTGAAAAACGGTGCAATAAAAATAAAGCTCGCCACCCGCACGAAAATCAGCAGAAAATACAGTAATTCATTGTAAGTAAAATCATAGTTGATCATAAGCTACCTGATAAATAAAGGAAAATCAGACCACAATCGGATCATAAACTGTGTCATTTCATTCAGCATCCAGTGACCAAGTACAATCAGAGTAAGGAAAACTGCTATAATTTTGGGAACAAAGGTCAGCGTCTGCTCCTGAATGGATGTAACTGTCTGAAAAATGCTGATAATCAGACCGACAATCAGCGAAACAAGTAATACCGGTGCCGAGACCTTAATTACCAGATAAAGAGCCTCACTTGAAACGGCGGTTACCTCTTCAATTCCCATTTATTTACTCCTTCCCGTATGTTAAACATCCTCCAGACCATATCCCTGACATCCCTACCTAATAGAAGGTTCTAATCAGATTGCCGATAATCAGACTCCATCCATCCGCCAGAATAAATAAAAGTATTTTAAACGGCATGGAAATTGTCGTAGGAGGCAGCATCATCATTCCCATTCCCATCAGGGCGGACGCCACAACCATATCAATTACAATGAACGGGATATACACATAAAAGCCGATAATAAATGCTGTTCTGAGTTCACTGATAATAAAGCTTGGGATAAGAATTTCCGTAGGAATTCCATCGAGTGTTCCGTCCCATTCTTCACCACTGATTTCAAAGAAAAGTGAGACATCCTTTGTCTGTGTCTGCCCATACATAAACTCTCTTAGAGGCTGTAATCCTTCATCAAAAAATTCCTCCTGCGTGATCTCCCCGTTTTCAAACGGAACCAGTGCCTCCGTATAAATCGTTGTGATTGTCGGACGCATCACGAAAAAGGTTAAAAACAAAGCTAACCCAATCAGTACCTGGTTCGGAGGCGCTGTTTGGGTGTTAAGTGCTGCCCTGGTAAAATGTAATACAATGAGGATTCTGGTAAAAGAAGTGAGCATGATCAGCAGTGTCGGTGCCAGTGCGATCAGCGTCAGTGTAATCAGAATCCTTAAAGTCCCGTTAATCTGTCCATTGCCATCATTGCTGGTAATGGTAAAGGTATTACCGATATTCAGTTGCGATAAATCATTCTGATCCTCAGCCGTTCCGGGATCCTCTCTTGTGGTACTCTCCGTAGTCTCTCCGGTAAGTCCCGTCGATGTATCAGAGGCCTGTACGGAAAACTGTGGGATAATACACAATATGCCTACCGTCATCAGCAGGCATACGATGTTTATGATTTTTTTCATAAAGTGCATCATTTATTCTTTCTCTTTTTTCCCCAGATTCTTTACACTGGCAAACACTTTGGAAAAATCCATCTGCTGTTGTTCGTCATCCGTTGTAAGCATCAGCTCTTCTTCCGACAATTCGGTCAGCATGTGTACTTCATCCTTGCCAATGGCAATCAGGACATACTTCGTCCCGGCACGCACAATCTGCAGATACTTATTGGAGGTAATTCTGCAGGTTTCGATCACCT
Source organism: bacterium (assembly GCA_963618065.1). GTDB lineage: Bacteria > Bacillota > Clostridia > Lachnospirales > Lachnospiraceae > Suilimivivens. The sequence continues at coordinate 41,753 of CAVERH010000001.1, forward strand.
CCAGATTGTTCGCATTGCTCTTCACCTTCTGGTATCTCGCAATCCAGCGTGTTGTAAACCAGGTAATCACCAGAACAAATACAAACAAGAGCAGGACGGTCAGAAACTGGAGATAACTGTCTGTCCTTGAAGCAATTGCAAGGAGCATACTAACCCACTACCTTCTTAACGGCTTCCAATACACGGTCAGCTTGGAATGGCTTTACAATGAAGTCCTTTGCACCTGCCTGAATAGATTCAATAACCATCGCCTGCTGTCCCATAGCAGAACACATAATAACAAGTGCATTGGAATCAGCTTCTTTAATCTTCTTTAAAGCTCCAATACCATCAAGCTCCGGCATGGTGATATCCATCAGAACTAAATCCGGTTTTAATTCATTATACCTTTCAACCGCCTTTAATCCGTTTTCAGCTTCCCCAGCAACATTGTATCCGTTCTTGGTGAGAATGTCCTTAATCATCATTCTCATAAATGCTGCATCATCAACGATTAAAATATTCTTTGCCATAGTTTTTTCTCCTATTTCTAGTTAATTATTTCGGTTACCCGAACACCAAAACTCTCTTCGATTACAACAACCTCGCCCTTCGCCACATACTTGCCATTTACAAGTACATCTATCGGCTCTCCGGCAATTTTGTCAAGCTCGATGATTGTTCCCGGTGCAAAATCCAGAATTTCTGCAATAGACTTCTTCGTTCTGCCCAGTTCCACGGTAACCTCAAGCGGAACATCCCTGATCAGACCGATATTTTCCTGACCCGGAATTGAAGAAGCAGTGTCATTGAAGCTTTGGAACTGTGCCGGCTGTACATTCATGGGCTGTGCATTCATCTGGGGCATTCCCATATTCATCTGAGACATTCCCATACCCATCTGGGGCATTCCCATATTCATCTGGGGCATTCCCATACCCATCGGATTCATGCCCATGTTCATCTGATTCATATCCATACCGGACGGAGTCATATTCTGAACAGAATCCATGTTCACTGTCGGTGGAACATACGGTTCCGGGTCGGATGACGGTGCAGGTGCAGGTTCGCTTACAGGTTCCGGAGCAGGTGCTGAGTCTCCGGCGCTCGATGCCACAAAGGTTTCATACAGGCTTCTTGCAAAGGATACCGGATAGAGCTGCATAATCGTACTGTCTACCAGATCATCAATTTGCATGCGGAAAGAAATTTTCACAAAATTTCCTGCCAGAAACCCTTCTATTGATTCCCCGTTTTCAAATTCTTCCAGATTTAAGAGACTTGCTTCCGGAGGACTGATATCAATCACTTTCCCAAGCATGGTGGAAAGCGAGGTTGCCGCTGAACCCATCATCTGATTCATCGCTTCTGAAATAGCGCTTAGGTGAAGCTCTCCAAGCTCCCCATCGGTATTGGTGCCGTCACCGCCCATCATCAGATCTGCGATAACCTTTACATCATGTTCCTTAAGCACCATAATGTTGGCGCCGTCCAGACCTGCTGTATATCTGATTTTAATAAAAACACACGGTCTCTGATAATCCTCAACGACAGTGCCCCATGTCGCCATAGTAACTACCGGTGTCGTAATATTAACCTTATGATTGACCAGCGAATATAACGTTGTAGCAGAGGATCCCATGCTGATATTGGCAATCTCTCCAATCGCATCACGCTCTACCTCAGTCAGTTCATCCTCACTCGTTTCTGCCGGAGAAGTCATGACCGCCGATGCAGTCGGCTGATTTGCTGCTGCCTGAGCCGCAGCCGGCTCGTCATTGGAAGCATCATTGCCGTTACCAGACAAGTCCATTCCGTTGAGTAGTGCATTTATTTCATCCTGCGTTAACATTCCGTCCATGCCTTACTCCCCCTCTCTGATTACTGATGTTACCCGGACAGCATATTTGTCCTGACTCGAACCGGGCAAAGCCGTAAATTTACGGATATTTCCTACATAGACTGACATTTCAGAATTCACGTTGGTATCCAGTCTTATAATATCACCGCACTGAAGACCAAGGAAATCATTCACGGATACCTGGCTTCTTCCAAGCACTGCCCTTACAGGGACATCCACTCGTTTAATCAGAGTCTCGATGTGCTCCTCATAATCTGTGGTATCATCCTTCTGCATAGTAGAAAACCAGTATTTCGTATTCAATTTATCAATGATGTCTTCCAACGTAAAATAAGGAAGGCAGATATTCATAAATCCTTCAATATCACCAATCTTCACATTCATGGTCACAATTGCAATCATGTCACTCGGTGCAATGACCTGTGCGAACTGTACATTTGTTTCAATCCGGTCAAGCATCGGAGAGATATCCAGTACATTTCTCCACGGTTCCCGCATCAGCTGCATACACACAATCATCATTTTCTGAATAATGGTCATTTCAATTTCAGAGAAATCACGATTTCTTTCCAGAGGCATTCCCTGTCCTCCGAGCATACGGTCAATCATGGCAAATCCGAGATTAGGTGCTAATTCTATAATAACATTACCTGTCAAGGGCTTAAAATCCACAATTCCCAAAATAACAGGATTGGAAAGTGCATTTGTAAATTCAGAGAACGTTACCGTTTCTGAGCTTGCTACCGTAGCCTGCACATTCTTGCGCAGATAAACCGGCAAATTCGTTGACAGTAACCTCCCATAATGTTCATATATGATTTCTAATGTTCTCAGGTGCTCCTTTGAGAATTTGGCAGGACGTTTAAAGTCGTAGTCTTTGATCTGTTTTTCCTTCGGTTCCTGCATCTGCTCCATATCAAGCTCGCCAGTGCTCAGCTGATTAAGCAGCTTATCAATTTCATCCTGCGATAGTACCTCGCTCACGGCATCTCACCTCCTTCTTTCTTTACGCAGCTATATGCGTATTATTGATAAAGAGGATTGCTTAAGGTCACATCGAAAACGAAATCAGAACCATATAATGCACGAATTCTGTTCAGGATATCATCTTTTACCGTCTGCGGATTCTCAGAAGCTTCTTCCATGGTATACTGGCTGAACGCCTCTGTGATCTCACCCTTAATAAGATCTACCTTGTTCTCAAGATCCGCAGAATAGATTTTATAGTCATTGTTTTTCTTGTTCATGGAAAGCACCACGGAGGTACTGACATAATGAGCCTTGCTCGTCGTCTCTCCATTGCTGTCCGTAACAACAGAGGGCTTTAGCTGGATAACCAGATCGGCAATGGTATAGGTGTCAATGTCATCAATCGTAATTGCTTCCTCTTCCTGAGCTTCCCCCTCCGTTCCAAGCTCTAACTGAATGGCAGATGCCACCTGAGTAACAAAGGCCGCAGTCTTTTTGTTGGTATTCAGCACACTGAACATCATAATCGAGGTCAGGACAATATTTACGATCAGCAATACCAGAATTGCGACTGAAATGAGATTTTTCTTCATGATGTCAACACCTTTCTTAGTTGTAAGAGCTTAATGCATTATAAATCCGGATTTCCACGCGACGGTTCATAGCTCTCCCCTCCGGCGTGGAGTTGTCCGCAATGGGAATATATTCACCTCGTCCTGAATGCTTTACTTTGCTCATGTCAAGCGTAGTATTATCCCTCAGGTAATAGAACACGGAAAGCGCACGTCCCGCACTCAGTTCATCATTGTTGGAATACTTCGCTCCGGACATGGGAACATTGTCCGTATGTCCTTCTATTTCAATTGTTCCTTCTGCAAACCGCTGTAAAATAATTCCGAGCTGATTCATCATGGACAGAGATTCCTTTTTCAATTCCACGCTTCCCGAATCAAAAAGCAAGGCGCCGTTCACGGTAAGCTGTACATATTGTGAAGTAAATTCGATATCCACCTCTTTGTCCAGATTCTTTTCTTTAAGAGCTTCTTCCACCTTTCCGGCCAGTTCTTCGGACTGCTTGAGCTGTTCCTCGTCTACCATTTCCCTGGCTTCTTCAAATTCCTTGGGCATTTCTTCTCCCTCAGGATTCTTGCCGGTGCTGTTAAGGTAATCATCCAGCTCATTCAGCTGGCTCACACCATTACTGATCAGCATACCATCACCAATTGCTGAAGCGCCTCCGCTAAAGATACTGAAGGTTTGATTAAAGGATGCGGCCATCAGTTCAAACTTCTGTGTATCTGTATTGGACATAGAAAAAAGCATAACAAAGAAGCAGAGCAGAAGATTCATAAGATCAGCGAAGGTTGATTGCCACGCCGGCGCACCCTTGGGTGGTTCATCAGGCTTTCTCTTAGCCAACCTCTTCACCTCCCTCGGCAGAATCACTTACACGGTCTGCCGGAGCCAGGAAGGATTTCAGTTTTTCCTCAATGACACGTGGATTCTCACCGGCCTGAATCGACAATAGTCCTTCGATTGCGATCTCCCTCATCATGATTTCGTTTGCATTATTAACCTTCAGCTTCGATGCTACAGGTGCACAGATCCAGTTTGCCAGAAGCGAACCATACAGTGTTGTAATCAATGCAACTGCCATGGAAGGACCGATACTGCTCGGGTCATCCATTTCGTACAGCATATTAACCAGACCAATCAAGGTACCAATCATACCCCAGGCAGGTCCCATCGCTCCAAGATCCTCCCAGAAGGTAATCTTACTCTTATGCCTGTCCTCCGTGCTGACAAGCTCTGTTTCCAGAATGCCGCGTACCAGATCCGGATCCGTACCATCTACAATCAGGAGGATTCCTTTCTTCATAAACTCATCTTCCAGATTTCCCGCAGCCTCTTCTAACGAAAGAAGACCCTCCTTACGAGCCACATTGGACAATTCAATAATCTGTCCAATCATTGTCTTCACATCGTTCGGAGAGGCTTTTAAAACCAGTGTAAAGCTCTTAAGTGAAGCTATATAATCTTTAATGGATGTTGTGGTAAGAAGTGCAAAAAAAGCACCGCCAAATGTGATAATTGCCGATGGGAGATCCAAATATCTGTTAATATTTTCAACACCTGCACTAACAACAATACCATATGCGCACATTGCAAAGCACAGCAGCAAGCCTAAAACCGATGCCAAATCCACTTTGTATCACCTTTTGCACTAATCTGCAAAAATTTCCTTTCTATATGATTTTACAAGATTTTTGATCTCTTGTCTACTTTCTTTTACAATTATTTTCCTGCCTGTGGTAAACAAAATAACTGTATCCGGTGTCTCTTCAACAAGTTCAATAAGTTCCGGATTTACCAGTACTTTTCTACCACTCATTTTCGTCAGTTCAATCATACGGCTTCACCTCCGGGAAATTGCTTAAGGGAACGTGCAGAATTTGCACGTTCCCCTTACACCTTTATGCATTTTGAAGCTTCTTCTGCTTCTCTTTTAATTATCCGATTAACGTTTCAGATTCGTCAATTCTTCAAGCAGGGTATCCGATACGGTAATAATTCGGCTGTTTGCCTGAAAACCACGCTGGGTGGTAATCATTTCGGTAAACTCTGCAGAAAGATCCACGTTACTCATTTCCAGCACGCCGGAATTCATATATCCGCCTCCTGCAGTAATATCTTCACCAACTCCGTTAAAGTCACCGGAGTTCTGCGTTGCGGAATAAAGGTTATCTCCTTCCTTGGAAAGACCGGATGCATTTGCGAAGTTTGCAACTGCGATCTGCCCCAACAGTCTCTTCTGGCCATTGTCATAGGAAGCATAAATCATACCATCCTTCTGAACGGCGATACCACTCATTTCACCCACCTTACGTCCGGAGCCGTTACCCTTGGTGTCGCCCTTCGAACCTACGAAGGTAGAGCTTCCGTTATTATTCTGGTTTGAGGTTGCGGAAAAGTCTGCGGTAATATTCTCAAAGCTCGGAAGCTTTGTTGCATCAAAGGTAAAGGTAATTGATGTCTGGGCAGCTGTATCTCCCTTTGCCTTGCCAACATTCACAAACGAGCCGTCCTTGGTGCTGTACTGAAGAAGTACCGTTGCACCGCTTGCATCACCGGCATGTCCGGTGACATTATCAATTTTCACATAATCGGAAATCGTGCTTCCGCTCGCCACAACGCTCTTCCCATTGCTGTCGATGATATCCTCCACCTGCAGATAGAACATACCATCATCAGCCGTTGTATCTTCATCATGCAGTGTGCACCGTATCGTGTACTTAAAGCCCTTGTTATCATAAACCTCAAGATTTACCACTCTTCCTTCTGTACTGGTTACGTTGGTATCATTCGTATCAATAATACCGGCGAAGGTTGCCTGGCTGGTTGCCTGCGCCGGGTAGGTCATGTTGGCTTCGGTCATGACGCGGAGTGCCGTTACGGTATCCTGCTTGATTGTGGTAGGATCTTCGCTATCCGGGAGCCATCCCATAACATTGTAGCCGGTACTGGTCATGGCAAGGTTACCGGCACCATCTACATAAAAGGAACCATCTCTGGTAAAGAAGTTCTCGTTTCCGTTATTAACGATGAAGAAAGATTCTCCTGTAATCATAATGTCAAACGGATCATTTGTTGTCTGCGTTGCACCCTGCTGGGTAATTGCGGTTTTAATCGCACTGGTCTTGGAGCCAAGACCGATCTGACGTGCATTCGTACCACCGACACCGGTTGTTGCATTCGCACCGGATGCTGCCTGTGTGGTCTGATACATCAGGTCACTGAATGTCATGGACTGTGACTTGTATGCGGTTGTATTTACGTTGGCGATATTGTTACCAATAACGTCCATTCTTGTCTGGTGCGTTTTAAGACCTGCCACACCAGAATATAATGATCTCATCATAAGAAATGACCTCCTTGTTTCGAGCCGTCTCTCCATTCCGTCTGTCAGTCGGGAATGTAAGCCTCCGTAAGGTCCGGCTATATGATAACGGCTCCGTCAATATTTGTAAAAACATTTTCATCTGTTTCGTTCTGCTGCATTGCGGTTACAACGGTATTATTGGGAATGTTCACAATAAATGCCAGCTGATCCACAAGCACCAGGGATTCTCTGATTCCCTTTTGAGAAGCTTTGGCAGCTCCTGCCTGTAAGCGTTCCTTCTGGTTCTGCGTCAGTTCAATGTCTCTGTCCGAAAGCCGTTGTGCGGCATGCTTGGAAAATCTCACTTCCAGGCTGCTGCTCTGCGTGCTTTCCAGAATTTCCTGAAAGCTTTTCCCATCCGTGGTCTTCACAGGAGTATTACCCTTCACTCCGTTCAGGTATTGATCCTGCAGCTGCTCAATCGTAAGGAATCCATTATTCTTCACGATCATACCAGTTCTCCTCCCTGAGATCCTTATGCTTCCTGACTCTCATCGACAGCCTCTTCGGCTTCTCCTGTGCTTTCCTGTGCCCGGTCATGTTCCTTTACCAGTTCTTCCATACGCTCCACGTACTTCTGAAGCTTTGTCACATAATCGTTCGAAATAAAGCTCTTCTGATAGGTTGTCATTGCTTCATAGCCGGCTTTCAGAGTTTCTACGGTTTCTTTATCCTCATATGCCAGCTCATCCAGACTCGGAAGCTTGTTCATTGAAGTACAGAATGCTACAGCAAGCTCATAAGAGGACTGGTATTCTTCACTGATGACTGCGGTGACATCTTCTGCGGAATACTTCGTTCCGTCAATCGATACATACGCTTTGTTGTTTTCGTAGGTAACATATTCCACGGTTCCCTGAAGGGTTTTGGATTCTCCACCCGAATCGGTTGTGGTTACTTCTACAAGCTTTCCTACCATAGAGGATGCTCTGGACAATTCCATAGAGGATGCCATATTCTGCATCTGCTCTACCTGGGAAAAGGTTGCATACTGGGATATGTATTCAGTGTTGGCCGTCGGCTCTAACGGATCCTGATACTTCATCTGTGCTACCAGCAGCTGTAAAAAGGCATCCTTATCCATGCCGCTGCTGCTTGTCGTTGCTTTCTTCACAGAGCTTTCCGCTTCGGTCTGCTGAATCTCGCCATCCTTAACTACTGCATTTACTGCCATGTTCTCTCCTTTCCGACTTTCCTACGCGGTAAAGTCTACGGTATTTCCGTTTGCTTCCATGATCTTTGCGGCAAGCACCTCTTCTTCGGTTGCCTCCTCTTCAAAGGATGCATCTAAGGAAGTAAGGTTGATTCTTCTCGGCGTTCTGCGCTGCTGATCATACGCTTCCTGTCCGGAATTCTCCTGTCCCTGCCATAAGCTGCTCTCAAAGCCTCTGGTGTCCACGGATACTTCAATGGCCTCTACCTTCACTCCCTGATCGTTCAGTGCTTCCTTAAGCTGTAGCATCTGTGTCTCCACAGCGGCCTTCACTGCTTCATTCTGCACATGGAACATTGCTGTAATCTCTCCTGCATGGTTCGTAAGCTGTACATGAACGGTTCCAAGACTCTGCGGATGAAGCTGCATTTCAAGGGAATCCACATTCGGAGTAATCCGGATCTTAATGTTGCTCAAAATCTGATCCATAATCTCCTGTGTGTTCGAGGTATAAGCGGTTGTGCTTTGTGTAAAACCGGTTTCGTTTACCGTCACACGATTCTGTAACGGATTGTTAAACATTACATTGCCGGACGATAAATCAGCTCCGGTGTCCTTTCCCTCAGAACTCTGTCTGCCGCTCTCCTGCTTCGGGGTGTTTTCCGAATCTTCGGAGCCGGTTTTCGTCATTCCGACGGTTCTTGTGACTTTTCCGCTGCCATCAGTTTCCAAAGAAACCTCCTGTCCGTTCACACGAATGTCCACGTTGATTCTCTGCTCTTTTTCTTCTGACCCGACGCCATTGTCATTCACAGATTCTTCACCGGTCATCTCATCTGCCGAAATATTTCCGGTATTCTGCATCCCTTCCCGCACATCCTCCATTACGCCGGTCAATTCCTCCGGTGTCAGGGAAAGGGTCTGCTGCAGATCCTGTGTCAGCTCACCTGCCATCTGCTGCAATGACTGGAGATCCTGAAAAAGTGCTTCATTGGTTAGTAGTGATGAGGGTTCCGTTTCGTCGCTTAAGGTTAAAACAAGCTGGGATAAATTTGCGGGATCTAATAAAGATACCATATCAAGTCCCAAAATCTCCATCGCCTCCTGTAAATCTTCTTCCGCCACATCGAGAACTTCCATAATGGAAGTCTTCATTTTGTCGGCAGCTTTGGTGATTTCATCGGCCTGTTCTTCGAAAGAGCCGGTCTTTTGCGGTTGTTCGGTGTTGTTCACACCGGTAACCTTACGGCTGTCCGCTGTGCTCTTTGACATTTCCACAGCATCCGCTGTCCCGGGACTCTTTACTGCAGCTGACGGACGTACCTCATACATATTGCGGTTTCCTGTCATTGCCTTGTTCATCGCACTTCCGAAATCATTATCTGTTCCACTCTTCTGGACGGGAACGTTATTTCCGGTGTTGATGTAATTCAGCAGCGAACCCGCATTCTTTACAGGTGCACTCGTCATTTTCTTTCCTCCTATCTTATTTTCAAGGTACAATTAATATATCGGTCAAAGGAGCACTCTCCTTAAGACTCCGGATCCATAATTTTAGTGAGCTGGGCGGCTATCGTCGAATCCATTTCTCCTAAAATTTTACCCCGGTCGGAAGCATCCATCACTCCTAAAATCCGTGCTGCCAGATCCAGGTTGTCCGTCATGCTTTCAAAAATAGCAGCTGCCTGTTTGGGTTTCATCTCAGAATAGGCCTGTGCATAATCCTTGACCTCATCCGTTTCTTCTGTCTGTGCTGCCACCTGTTTATACAAATACTCTGCCGTAGCGGGATCCATGGACTCGTAATACTTCTTGTATTCCTCGATTCCCGGTCCCTTATCCGCATAGACAACTTCCTCATAAAACCGGGTCTTAATCTTCTCAAATTCCAGCTGGCTGTCTTCAAAGGTCTTCAGCCGTTCAATCTCTGCCTTTAACTGGGAAACCTCATCGGTATTCTCGGTATTAGCAGACTTCGCCCGCTCCAGCTCCAGTTCCAGCTCCTTAATATAGTCCACAGCCTCCTGCAGGCTGCTGTAGCCGCCGTATGACTGTGAATCATCAATAGAGACCTCCGTATCGCTGTTCTTCGGGAGAATCAGGTTCACTACCGGAACATCCTTTAATACCGGTGTCAGTACATTGCTTCCGAATCCACCCAGATCAAGCTTTACCACCAGGCACAGAATGGCAATCCAGATCAGCACAATGATAAAGGTGACTAAGAATACCGAGCCGCTTCCTGTCTCTTCCTCCTCCGCAAGGTCCGCTTCCTGACTGGCAATTTCCTTTGCCCTTGCCCTGGCTGCCTTCTTCTGCTCCCTCTGCTCCTTTTTCAGTTGTTTCTTTTCTTCCTTCAGGCGCAGCTTTTCCGCTTTCGCCTCTTCCGGAGTCATTACATCTTCTAAATCCGAACTCAAAATACCCTCTCCTATGCTTTCGTGCCGTATGTATAACTGACAAGCTCATCAATTTCTCTGGATTCCCTGGCGTTTTCTTCCTTCATAAACTGTTCAAACGCCTTCTCACGCAGCTTTTCCTGCGTTTTGCTCTCCTGCATGGCAGTCTGCAGTGCAAGCCTTGCTTCCTCCATGTGGTCTTCTGCACGCTTCACGTTAAGCTGCTGCTCGGCAATAAACTCATCCATACGGAGCAGTGCTTCCTTATTCTCAATAATATCCATGATATTCAGGGTGTCTTCCCGTAAAGCACGCCCTTCCTCTTCATAAGCCTCTTTCCGTTTGTTTAACTGTTCAAGCTCTTCCTCTTCCTCGTTCAGGGCTGCCCTTGCTGCCGCGAACTCATTCTTTGCCTGCTCTTCCAGTTTCTTTTTTACTTCCAGAATGCTCTGCATCCGGTATTTAAACTTAGCCATCGAAAATTTCCTTCAACATGGATACGGTCTGTTCAAAGGTAAACTTATCGGACACATCCTGCATCAGAAACTCATTGACCGCTCCGATCCTGGAAACCGCATAATCAATATCAGGGTTGCTGCCTGCCTTATATGCGCCGATATTAATCAGATCCTCTGCCTCTGCATAAGTTGCCATGACATTCTTAAGCTTACCGGCATAGGACTTGTGCTCCCTTGTCGCAATCTGGCTCATGCAACGGGAAATACTCTGCAGCACATCAATCGCCGGATAATGATTCTTATGCGCCAGCTTACGGTTCAGCATAATATGCCCGTCCAGAATGCTTCGCGCCGTATCGGTAATCGGTTCATTAAAATCATCACCATCCACAAGCACAGTATAAAGTCCGGTAATCGAACCCTTATCTGAGCATCCGGCACGCTCTAAGAGCTTTGGCATCTCCGAGTAAACGCTTGGCGGATAACCACGGGATACCGGAGGCTCCCCACTTGCAAGTCCGATCTCTCTTTGTGCCATGGAAAAACGGGTCATGGAGTCCATCATCAGAAGGACATCCTTCCCCTGATCACGGAAATATTCTGCGATCGCCGTTGCTGTCTGCGCTGCCTTCTTACGCTCCAGTGCCGGCTTATCTGAGGTTGCGACCACAACGACCGAACGCTTCATGCCCTCCGGTCCCAAGTCCCGCTCAATAAATTCACGCACCTCTCTGCCTCGTTCGCCGATCAGTGCGATGACGTTAATATCTGCTTTGGTATTCCGGGCAAACATACCCATTAAGGTAGACTTTCCTACTCCGGAGCCTGCGAAAATTCCGATTCGCTGTCCCTTGCCAACCGTAATCAGCCCGTCTACCGCCTTTACTCCCAGAGGAAGTACCTCAGAAATAATCTTTCGCGACATGGGATCCGGGGGCTTTGCCTCTACCGAATATTCCTCTCCCGATAAGACCATCTCTTCATTGGGGCGTCCCAATCCATCCAACGTATGGGACAGCAGGGAATCATCCACACGCACCTTTAACGGTGCACCGGTATTTTCCACACTGCTTCCCGGTCCGATTCCTTCGACATTCTCATAGGGCATCAGCAGGTTTCTTCCATTACGGAAACCAACCACTTCGGCAAGTGCCGGCTTACTTCCCACATTTGCCGCACTGGGGTAAATCATGCAGATATCACCCAGCCTGGCTGAAGGTCCAGCCGACTCAATCGTAAGACCAACGACATTTACTACCTTTCCACGTACCTTAAACAAACTGTCCGTGGATACCGATCTATATTTATCAAACTGAATATCTGAAAGATCCATCCCGGTATTTCCTTTCTGCTTCTTTCTCAGGACTTCTGATAAGCAAGCAGTATCAACCGGCGTTTCAATTCTGCAAGCTCGGTATCGAGTGAGCAGTCATACACGCCGCCTTCTGTTTCGATCATACACTGTGCACGGGCAAGCGTTGCATCCGAGACAATTTCGACAGAACCGCTCTGCATACCGGCTTCTTCGAGTAAAGCTGCCTTCTGCTCCTGCACATAAGCATAATCTTCTTTTGCCACATGAATGATGATGGAGCCTGTACCGTCCACCTTCAGCAGTGTATCCTGTAAGAGCTTCAAAACCAGTTCCTTGTGTTCCCTCGCTTCCACCTTAAAAATATGACTGTATACATCACACAGGGTATCAACCATCACAGGCTCCATTTCCTCGAGCTTCTTCTGGTATTCCTGTTCCTGCTGCAGCCGCTCTGCTTCGCACTGCTTCTGCAGCTCCTGCACCGAATCAAGTCCCTTCTGATACCCTTCCTGATAGCCCTGCTCATTGGCCTCTTCAAAGGCTTTGGCCTTCATCTGTTCAATTTCAAGCTGTGCCTGTTCTTTTTCCTGTTCAATCCGGGCCTGCAGGCTGGCAAGCTCATTCCTCGCTGCCTCAAGCTCCCGGTTTAAGTGCTCCTGCTCCTGAATGGAGGCATTCTGCCGGGAAGCTGCCTCTGCATCCGGTTCCAAAAGGACATCAACCTTGTCCGCATCCAGACCTTCCGTAAAGCCGTCCTGTGCTGCAACAAGCTCCGGCTCACGGCTTCTGCGTTCCGCTTCTTCCTTAAGGCACTGCTCCAGTATCTCATTCATGTCAATGACACGGGCATTCTCACCCAGATGAACAAAGCCCGCTTTATATAAATTACTAGACAATGATCTCGTCACCTCCGCCTCTGGAAATTACGATCTCTCCGGAGTCCTCGAGCTTACGGATAATATTTACAATCTTCTGCTGTGCCTCTTCTACATCCTTCATACGCACAGGTCCCATAAATTCCATATCCTCCTTAATCATAACGGCAAGACGCTTGGAAAGGTTGTTGAAGATTGCATTCTGTACCTGCTCATTTGCACCCTTAAGCGCAAGTGCCAGATCATTATTGTCCACATCACGCAGCACGCGCTGGATTGCCCGGTCGTCCAGAAGAAGAATATCTTCGAATACGAACATCTTTTTGCGGATTTCGTCTGCCAGCTCCGGCTCTTCGATTTCCAGGCTCTCCATAATGTGTTTTTCGGTTCCACGGTCTACCGTGTTCAAAATATCTACGACAGCATCGACACCGCCAATGATGGTGTAATCCTGATTTACCAAAGATGCCAGCTTGGATTCAAGCACCTTCTCCACTTCCTTTACAATATCCGGACTTGTCCGGTCCATAACTGCAATACGTTTTGCAACATCTGCCTGACGATCCGGAGGCAATGCAGAAATAATCAGCGCAGACTGGGACGGCGGCAGATAGGATAAGATAAGAGCAATTGTCTGCGGATGCTCATCCTGGATAAAGTTCAACAGCTGGGACGCATCGGTCTTTCGCACAAACTCGAACGGCTTTACCTGTAAGGATGCGGTCAGCTTGCCAATAACATCCAGAGCTTTCTCTGTACCAAGAGCCTTTTCCAGCAGCTCCTTGGCATATCCGATACCGCCTTCTGCTATGTACTGCTGCGCCAGACAGACCTGATAGAATTCCTCTATGATCTCTTCCTTGACCTGTGGCGTCACGCTCCTGGTATTGGCTATTTCCAGTGTCAGTTCTTCAATTTCATCTTCTTTTAAATGCTTGAATATCAATGCTGACTTTTCAGGCCCCAATGCAATCAGTAAAATTGCCGCCTTCTGAAGTCCATTCATATGTTCATCGCTCATCATTGCCATTTCTAACCTTCCTAAAATGCAGACTTAACCCCAGTCCTCATTCAGCCAGTTACGTAAGAGGCTGGCTGCCGCTTCCGGATTCTCATCCACAAACTTCTCGATCATCTTTCTGGTTTCGGATATCTGTTCCGTATTAATATTCTCAAGCTCTACCTCCGGCTGTGACTGCAGTAAGGTTTCTACGGCAAGCTCTTCCGGTTCCTCGGAGCCCTTTTCTCCACGCATGCTGCGCAGTACAACAAATACAAGCAGTGCCAGAATACCCACGATAAGAACAATCGTCATGATATCTGTGGCTGAGATTCCAAGACCTTCCGAATCAATGAACATATTCTCGGAGTATGCCACAATAGAAATATTATCCGTCGGGAAGCCGGTTGCCTTGGAAACCATATCATAAAAGCTCTGATCCACATCAACTACGGTCTGTCCTTCGTTTGCAAGCTTATATTCTTCCCAGGTAACCCCGTCTAAGAGCCCCTGCGCCTTCACATCGTCCTCCCGTACCATCACAATCCTGGTAAATGCACAGGAAATGGATGAATTCGTATAATTTACCGTTCCTGCCGGGATCTGCTTGTCCGTAATCCGCTCGCTCGGTGTATATTTCCGTTCCTCCTCGGAGGTTGTGGAAGAGCTTTCGGAATTATCCTGATATACATACTCCTGATTGCCGTTGGAATCGGTTCCGGGCACATCAGAATTGCCGTTCGTTGCTTCAGAGCTGTAAATCCGTTCGGATGACAAATACCCCTGTGTCTGTCCGTCTGCCACATAAAATTCATGGTCAGTCTGGCTGCTCGTCGAAAAATCCACATCCAGATTGACGGCTACTTCCACCTTATCAAACTGGTTCGTTCCCATCACAACCTGGCGGACATCATTCTTCACCTTATTTTCCCACTGCGACTTCACACTGAGCTGGGAGCTTGCGGTTCCCGAAACACTGTAGTTGTCCGAGCCGGAATACAGGGTATTTCCCTGTGTATCCATAATTACAATATTTTCCTCGGTCTTGTTGCCGACAGAAACTGCAATTGCCTTGGCAATACCTGCAGCAGTTTCCGGTGTGATCTCCTCGCTCAGCTCCAGAACCACCCATGCGGAAGCATCCTCCTGCTGGGAAATCAGCGTTCCGTTATTTTCCGGAATATACAGATCTACAACCGCAGTTTTCACAAAAGAGAAGGTTGCCAGAAGATCCTGTGCCAGTCTCGTTTCCATGTAAAGCTCATAACGCTTCTGCTTATCCGACTCGGTCGTGCTGAAGCCACCGCTTGTCACGTTATCAATTGTATAGGAGTTTGCCTGAATATTATTGGAAGCAAGCAGCAGATTTGCCTGAGAAAGCTGCTTTTTATTGATGGAAATCTGATAGGCATCATCGGAAACCTTATAATCCAGTCCCTCACCCTCCAGAAGCTCTGCAATCTGGGAAGCTTCCTTCGTGGTATCGCAGCTTCGCAGCAGGGTGTACTGTGGTCTTGTCAGAACGGTAATCAAAATA
Organism: bacterium; assembly: GCA_963618065.1. Lineage (GTDB taxonomy): Bacteria > Bacillota > Clostridia > Lachnospirales > Lachnospiraceae > Suilimivivens. Next base: position 57,239 of record CAVERH010000001.1, read on the forward strand.
GCCAAGGCGAGAATTACTCCGGCCCCAGCTGATATAATGAACGTTTTTTGTTTGGTGGAAAAGTGATTCCACCATTCCAGAACCTTACTTAAAAGCTCTTTTATCTTGTCAGCCATGATCTAACTCCTTAAATCTGAATCTGCATAATTTCCCTGTATGCCTCTAAAAACTTATCACGCACCGCCACCGTATAGCTCAGCGCAGTTGATGCCTTGCCAAGTGCAATACTAAGGTCATGTGTGTTTTCAGATTCACCAAGAGCCCATTTGATCTGTTCATTCTCAGCGTCAGATAAATAAGCATTTGTTGTGGAGAGATTTTCAATTGCCTTATCAAGAAGTCCTCCAAACTCCCCCGTGGAGTGACTGGCATTCTGAATGGATGTACTTTCTGCTGCCTTACGGATGGCATTCGAAGATATATTATAAAAACCGGATATATCTACCATGATGTTGTTATCCCCCTGTATTTCTTTCGGATTTCAGATTAAGACTGTGCAATCTCAAGTCCCTTCACAGCCATTGCCTTGCTTGCGGTAAAGGCTGTCGCATTTGCCTCATAAGAACGGCTTGCATCAATGAGGTTCGTCATTTCAGTCACTACATTGACATTCGGGTAAGTCACATATCCATTTTCATCCGCATCCGGATGGGACGGATCATACACCATGTTCATCTGTGTCCAGGTGTCTTCCGTAACAGAAGATACCTTAACCCCCTGATTCTTATAGCGGTCGCTCGCAGTTCCGAAGATGCTGCTGAAGGTTCCGGCCTTCGCTCCCTTCTCCTCGAATGTTACTACCTTACGGCGGTAAGGTGTCCCATCCTCGGTACGGGTGGTATTCATATTCGCCACATTTTCGGAAATGATGTCCATACGGTAACGCTGTGCGGTCATTCCGGACGCATTGACATTAAAGGAAGTAAAGATACTCATCTATGTAGCCCTCCTATTTCATAACCATCTTCAGATTAGCAAATTCCTGATTGATACTGTTCACTAATCCATTATATTTAATCTGGTTGGATGCCAGTTCCACATTCTCGGTATCAATATCCACGTTGTTGCCATCCAGACGATACGAAAAATTCGCCGCATCGGTATAGACTTGCGCCTGTAGCTCTTCGGTATGTAAAGAAGATACCTTGTCATCCATCGTCTCATAACGGCTGTTTCCAAGTGCCTGCCTGAGCTGGGCTTCAAAATTAATATCCTGTCTCTTATATCGCGGGGTATCTACATTGGCAATGTTATTGGAAATAATTTCATTCCGCTGCCAGGATGCATCTGCTGCTTTCCCCATCACATTAATATAATCAAAAACATTCGAATTGATCATCAGGCATTCCCTCCCTTGTTACATTATAGGAATTTTTATCAAAAAACACAAGATTTTTTTAAGCCATGCGCCTAGTACCTATCTACCAATTAAATGAAAAAGGGATCTACGAAGCCGGTCTTCCTAAATCCCTTTAATCCTTCTTAAAACTAATCCTTTAGTTCCTGTATTCTGTCTGTATACAATTTATTCAGCGTACTAGCGCATGCTCTCACGCTTTAATTTCTCAACCTCATCAAAAACCATATCGTTCAATACCTTGATATAGGTTCCCTTCATTCCGGACGATCTCGATTCAATAACGCCTGCACTTTCAAACTTCCGGAGTGCATTCACGATCACGGATCTCGTAATTCCCACGCGGTCTGCAATCTTGCTGGCAACGAGGATTCCTTCCATACCGTCCAGCTCTTCAAAAATATGCACCACTGCTTCCATCTCGGAGTAGGACAGCGTATTGATCGCGGATTTAATCACGGCAAGCTTCCTTGTTTCTTCTGCGCTCTCTTCATTCACGGCACGCAGCATCTCAAGTCCGACCACCGTCGTTCCATATTCACACAGAATAATATCGTCAATATCATACTGCTTTTCGCACTTATAAATAAACAGGGTGCCGAGCCGTTCACCTGCAATCTCAATCGGTGTAATAATTGCCTGGAATTTACGGACATTCTCATCCTCAAAGCCCAGGGTCTCAAGGTTCACATTCTCCTTCGTGGAAAGAACCGCCAGGAGACGTTCATTCAGCATGCCATCGATAAAGCCCCCTACCTGATCAACAATCAGTTCTGTAATGGACTCTACCCCCTTACAGTCACCAACGCCTAATACCTTGCCCTTCTTACTGATCACCAGTACGTTGGAATCGAGAATCTCACATAATACCGAGCAGATATCATTGAATACCACCTTGCTCGAATTGTTGTTGTGAAGAAGCTTCCCGATCTTTCTTGTCTTATCTAATAACTGTACACTACTCATGGTTCACGCCTTCCCCCCTGTAAACAGATACAAGTATTTGCTATTTGACACCTAATGAACACAGTATAACACAATTGATCTTTATTTACAATGATAATGCGTGAATTTTTGAATAATTCTATATTACTGCCAAAATTTTCAGAAATTATGTTCAATGCCGAACTAATCTTCCTTTTTCTCAGGCTTCGTCACATAACCGCAGTTCTCGTTCATGCAGGCCAGCTTATTTCCCTTATAAAGCATTAAGGAACCGCACTTCGGGCATTTGTCTCCGGACGGACGCTGCCATACCATGAAATCACAATCCGGTGCTCCAAGACAGCCGTAATACTTTCTGCCCTTACGGGTCATCTTCTGTACCAGATCCCTGCCGCATTTCGGGCACGTCACGCCAATCTTCTCATAGTACGGCATGGTGTTACGGCATTCCGGGAAGCCCGGGCAGGCAAGGAATTTGCCGTGCGGGCCGTATTTAATCACCATCTGTCTGCCGCAAAGCTCGCAGATCTGATCGGATACCTCATCCTTGATCTCAACCTCTGCAAGCTCTTTCTCAGCAATCTTTACCGCTTCATCCAGATCCGGATAAAAATTGGAAATAATGGTTTTCCAGTTTGCCTTTCCTTCCTCCACGCTGTCCAGAAGAATTTCCATGTTGGCGGTAAAGTTGACATCCACAATACTCGGAAACGCTTCCTTCATAATATTATTTACCACCTCGCCAAGCTCTGTCACATAGAGGTTCTTATTTTCCTTCACAATATATCTTCTGGCAAGAATTGTGGTGATGGTCGGCGCATAGGTACTCGGACGACCAATTCCAAGCTCCTCCAGGGCACGAACCAGGGAAGCCTCGGTATAATGCGGAGCAGGCTGTGTGAAATGCTGTTTTTCATCAAATTTAAGGAGCTGCAGGCTCGAATGTTCATCAAGTCCCTTCGTTAAGGTATTCGTCTCCTCCTTATCATCCTCCTGAATGTAAACGCTCATAAAGCCGTCGAAGGCAAGCTTCGATGCAGCAACGGTAAAACGGTGCTTTCCGGCATCAATCTTTACGGAAGTCGTTTCATAAACAGCCGGAGTCATCTGGCTGGCAAGGAAACGCTTATAAATTAACTGGTATAACCGTAACTGGTCTCTGGATAAGGATTCCTTTAATACCACCGGGCCAAAGGCAAGGGAAGTCGGACGGATGGCTTCATGCGCATCCTGAATCTTCTTGTCGCCTTTACGATTCTCTTCTGCCCTTCCTGCGGCATAACGGTCTCCGTAATTTTCTTTGATAAAGTTTTCTGCAGCAGCCTGCGCTTCATCGGAAATTCTCGTGGAATCGGTACGCAGATAAGTGATAACGCCGACGGTTCCGGAGCCCTTAATCTCCACGCCTTCATAAAGCTGCTGTGCAAGACGCATCGTTTTCTGGGTAGAAAAGTTCAGTACCTTGCTGGCTTCCTGCTGTAAGGTTGAGGTTGTAAACGGAAGCGGAGACTTCTTGGTACGCTCTCCCTTCCTGATTTCGGCGATCTCATAGGAGACTTCCTTACACTCCCTCATGATCTCCTCGACCTGTTCCTTACTCTTAATGTTGACCTTACCATCTTTCGTTCCGTAATACTTGGCAACGAGAGGCTTCTTCTCGGAGTCGACCTGTAAGGACGCATCCAGCGTCCAGTATTCCTCCGGGATAAAGCTGTTGATTTCCTCTTCCCTGTCACAGATGATCCTGAGTGCCACGGACTGTACCCGTCCTGCACTTAAGCCCCGTTTCACCTTCGCCCACAGTAACGGTGAAATCCGGTAACCCACCATACGGTCCAGCATACGTCTTGCCTGCTGGGCATCCACCAGATTCATATCGATTTCACGCGCGTTCTTCAGGGATTCCTTCACGGCATTCTTCGTGATTTCATTAAAGGTGATACGATACACCTTCTTATCCTCCAGCTTCAATGCGCAGTACAAATGCCACGAAATTGCCTCTCCCTCACGGTCCGGGTCGGTTGCGAGATAGATCTTGTCTGCCTTCTTGACTTCCTTGCGCAGATTCGCTAAAATATCGCCCTTACCGCGGATGGTAATATATTTCGGTTCATAACCGTGCTCCACATCAATTCCAAGCTGACTCTTCGGGAAATCCCGTACATGACCATTGCTTGCCACAACCTCATAACTGCTTCCCAGAAACTTCTTAATAGTTTTCACCTTGGCAGGTGATTCCACGATTACCAGATATTTCGCCATTTCAAACCCCTTTTTCCTGTCAGATCCGGCTTTTGATAAGCGGATCCGGATTCCTATACGTTCATACGAATACCAACTATACAATACTTCCTAAAAAGTTTCAAGCAGAAATTTCCGATTTATAGTCAAACCGGAAATTTCTGCCTGATGAATTTCTTCTTATTATATACCGCTTAATCTGCAATTTCTTCCGGTATCTTACGTCTGTTTTCCTATGCTACTCAAGAAGGAAAAGCTGCGTACGGTTCAGTATCACAGAAGCGCAGCCACGCACTGTGGCATTCCTGCTTCCCACACATCCCGGACGATCCAGGGTTGAAATTACCTCTACATAAATTCTGGCATTCGTAGCTGCCGTGTTATTCTGTAACGCAATCACCGGAGCCTTAAACCGGTAAACCTTTCCCTGACGGAGCTGGGAAGCTGACACTTCCGTAAGGGTATTGTCCTGTGCCGTCCACAGACTGCTTGTAAACGGTGTCACCTGTACCTTCTCATCTCCCACATCAAGGGAGCGTTCTCCTGCCGCATCCTCGTAGTAGAAGTTCACGGCATATGCATTGGAAAGTGTAAGGTTGCTGTTTTTGAACTCAAAATAAACATCCACCGTTTCATCGAGCAGACCGTTCTGTGCTTTCATTTCCTGATCGAACGGAATGCTGATGCTCGATACCTTCGCCTCATTCGAATCAAAGCCTGCCACAATATCGACCTTTATGTTATGCACACCGGCATCATAGGCAAGCATCATGGCATTTACGAACATCTGGCTCTCCTGTAGTCCCCTTCCTGTCGGATTCTGCGCATTCCCCACATCATAGGTATAAGCGGAATAATCGTCATTTCCGATAAAGACCACATTGCTTCTGCTGTAAAGATAATAGTTGTTCGCACCATCATTCGGCGAAACATCGTAGGCATTCTGTCCATTGCCGGTAAATACAAACCACGGCGTGACAAACGGTGTCTGTAAATTACTTAAATCAAGCAGGTAATCATACGCCTTATGGCTCCTGCCTCCGTCCAGTGACACGCTTTTTCCAATGGCATAAGGATAGCTGAATACACTTCCCTCATTCAGGCCGGACGCTCCCAGATTACTCTGTTCGCTAAACATTCCTGCATCTAAGCCCGTATACCGGAAATAGGGGTTTCCGCTTATCCGTCCAAGGCTGCCGTAGGTCTTACGATCCAGCTGTCCCAGAAGCGTCTGATCAAGCAATCTTATTCCCTCGATTGCTTCCTTTCCGGTCACCAGTACACTATGTCCCTCATTGATATAATTGGCAATGACATTCGGCACAAAATTCTCCGATCCGTTTCCAAAACCAATAATCAGAAGATCCCACTGCTTCAGGCAGTCCGGATTCTTGGCAAATCGTTCATTCAATGCAGAAGAATCAATGGTTTCAATCTCGAACTTCACGTTCATCGTATTCTCTGCTGCTTTCAGATAATAGCCAAGGGTCGAATTTTCCTGCTGATATAACGTTGCAAGGGAGGAGCCATCCTTTGCTCCGATCTGCAATACCTTAATCTTCTCTTTCGTTCCATCCGTCACACGCAGGATTCCCTGTACCGAGGATCTGCGGTAGGAATTGTTGTTATCGGCAACCCGGATCCGGAATGGTATGGCTCTCGATCCCGGAGACTCCGTAAAGAGCACCGTTGCCTGTCCGTTATCTGCGGTCACGCGGAGCACCTTGCCATCGGAAGTAAGACCATCCATACGCTCCTCATCCGTATAGCTGCCATCATCATTCATGTCAAGATAAAATTCAGTATGACACTCTCCACCGTAGCCATCCCCGTTCTGATTAGTAACCGCATAGGTAAAGTTTACGGATAATTCTCCGTTTGCCGCTTCCGTAAGCGTCAGGTCGGTGGTATCCGATACTGAAATCACCGGATGGTCGATATTCAGCTGCGCCATGAACAGAATATTGCTGTGCACATCATCAATCGTATAAATCCGGTCGGCGAAATCGGTCGCCGCCTGCTTTAAGAAGTCATACATCTGCGTATCTTCTGCCACATATTTCGTGTTAATTCTGCCGGCTCCGTTCTTCGCTGACTTTCCGGTAAAAAAGTCATTTTCTACCAGAATCGGATAGCCTGCCCTCATAAAGTCCAGAAGCTCATTCTTCTTACGCTCTGTAATATCGGACGGATCATACTGCCCGCTGCCGTTCGCCGCCTGATCTCCCGTATGATAAAGCTTATTATTGAGATCCGTATTGTTATAAACCGTAGCGCTCCACAAGCTTTCCGCATAATTCAGCTTCTGCCCGTCCAGCCCGATGAACACCAAATTATAATTCTCATTGATGTCCTCCCACTCACTGTTAAACGCCGAGGTTGCTTTGGTTGTCACCTTCACATCGATCTTGCGCGAGCTGCGTAACACCTGTTTCTTTATTGCACCGGTTGCATTACGCTGCCAGTAAAGAGTCGTACTGCTATCGGTCGGGTTCTCTGCCTGCAAGTCTGCTTTGTCATTATTGGTCGGCTGCAATTCCAGAATCCGTAAATTGGTAAAATCTGCAATAAATCCAACGGAGTAATTGATAATATATTCGATTGCTTTTGCTTTGCTTACATTCTCCGGAATCCGGTTCTCTTCCGAAAGCAGGGCATTTTCAGACCGGATCAGATTCAGCACCTCTGAAAATCCGCTTTCCGCACTTCCCCCGTCAAAGTTCTCCGGGAAATCCCGGTTAACAAGTGGTGTGCTGCTGTTTACCACATACACATTCCGGTTCACATAGTGATTGCCGTTATAGGAACGATTCGGATAACTGGAATCATCCAGATGTTCAAACAGCCAGTCCGGCGCTGTCTGGGCATCATTCACATAGGTTTCCAGATCCTCCTTCAGGAACATCTTCGCCAGCTTCTGATAATCCAGATTGCTATAATTGCTATTTGTAACTGCATCATAATCCACAATCACCGGAAGCAATTCTACGGCTGCCCGGTACACCAGTGCATACGCATTCCGTCTGGTAAGACCTTTGGTCACCGTATTTCCGTTCTCCGTAACGCTCTGCGTATCCGAAGTGAGATATTGAAGCGTCACCTTCGTACTGTCCTGATTGATAAAGGGAGCGGTTCCACTCTCCAGGTATACCAGATTCGCCTGCTTGATCATATCCTGCGTCAGAAGATCGGCGCGGATCGTCCGAACCTCAATCTTAAAGCTTTCATTTGCATTATCCCCACCCGAAAGTGCATGGAAAACATATTGTTTCAGCCAGTCACAGCCGCCATTGAACCGGAAATAGGTCGGTGCATTCCGCACCTCCATCCATACCGGCGCCTGCTTCTTCTTATCTGCATCACTTAAGTCTGCTTCATCCGTCAGCTTATAATCTCCTGCTCCAGATCCTACATAAAGGAATACTTTATCGGTCTTCGAAGGTGTGCCGGAGGGCGAAACCGTGGGGGAAGAAGAAGCACTTGCCGAGGCCGAGGCACTTGCAGATGCATCTGCTGATGCAGAAGGACTTGCACTTGCCACAGCAGAGCTTTCATTCTTCACATATACATCATAGGGGCGATTGCTGCTGTCCAAAGGAAATTCCTGTTCACTTCCTTGAATTACTTCATAAACTGTTCTCGAGGCATCTTCTGTAAGATCCGTTACATAATTAAAGGTAACAACATAATAGACAGCTCCTGTTCCCGTTGTAGCTGTAGCTGCCGGAGCAGCTGTGGAATCCGCATTACCCGAATTTGTATTGTCCGAATTTGTATTGTCCGAATCTGTGCCATCGGAAGCTGTGTCATCGGAATCCGTATCTGTGGATGAATTCTGATTGTTATAATAATCATCTAAGGAAACATTGCTGCTTGTCTGAAACAGCGATGCTATTGTTCCGGCATAGACAAATTCTCCGTTACTGTTCATACTGTACAAATTTGTAGACGAATAATAATCGGTTTTGTTATCATCCGTAATCTGTTCACTATTTCGAATCACATACCCTTCTGTGAGTCCCGTATCGGAAGATACCTTAAATCGAACCTGATACGTTCCATTTGTTGAATCAAACTGATAAACAGACTGTGATGCTTCTCCGGAACCCTCGTCCTCGTTCCAATCACCAACCTTGATATAATCATATCCGGTTTTATCCGGCGCTGCAGTTGGTGTAGCATCCGGATCAGGCTCTGCATACTTCTTAAAATAGCCCTTCATCCATCCGCTGTGTGCAGTATTTCCCTCCTGATCATCATCCGGAAGTGTCGTGGTATCGATCAATAACTGCCAGCCATTGGCGTTCGGTGTATTCAGCTCCTTACGTGTATTTCCACTTCCATAGGCTTCTTCATACTGAAAAAGTGCATCTCCATTACTGTTTCGATATTTCCAGATGTCATTTACCAAAGCAGCACGCTTCTCATACGTGGAAAGATCTACTAAACGATTTTCCGAAAGATCCTTATAAATCCGCATATAATCCGATGCCATAGGAGATTGTCCATTCACCAGATACCCCAGCGTGCCGGTGCTGATCTCATAGGATGTATTTTCATCCCATGCGTAGGTCGCATAGCTGGGTACAACATCCAGAATCACGAACGGATTACTGTCCCCTGTATGACTTTCCACAACCTGCTTCGTCCCGGTGAAGGACTCCTTCGCATACGTTTCCATCGGTTCCATATGATGGAAGATTCCTACTGTACCAAGTGCAGCCACCAGAACCGATGCCGTAATGACAGTCGCAATTCTTTTATTCTGTTTTCTCTTCTGCTTGTTATGCCTTTTCATACTCATGTATAACTTCCACTTCACTTATTCTAATGCTGGTTCGTTATCCCATGCACTATCTTTATACTTTAAAGTAATTTTATTTATACGAATAGTAGTAAATATTTTATTGACATACATACTTATTAATTGTATTATCAAATCGTCGGGAATAAAGTGTACAAAACACTTCATGCGACATATTGTAAAGAGAGAACATACAATATTAAATGTTCTTTGCTATTAAAGAGAAATACTAGTAATGTTTTTGGTTATACCAGAAAAGGTTTACTAGTATTTCTTTTTAATTAATTCACTTGCGTCCAGGCGGTTCCGGTTGAGGAACAGGTATACTTTCCAACAATGACTTCTTGCTGGGTTCCAGCCGACCAGTCATGAATAATATCCATAAAGGTAACCGTATAAAGATCAGTTACAGTATCATACTCACATGTTGTCTTCTCAAACGATCTCCATATTCCAGAATTATCATCCACTCTATAGAATGTTAAATTTCCATAGCTAACTGTACTGCTTTCTCCCATACCTTTAAACCAGAAATCATTATCCGATGGTAATGGGAAATATGCTCCACATAACTCTCCATCAAGTGTCATTCTTATATTGGAAATATCTACCTTATCAATCTTTCCTTTCTGTTTTAAAATCCATCTTTCTTTGCTCTTGTCCCACTCATACACTCCAAGCGTTTCTGTTGTTTTATAAATACCATTTGTTTCTTCTTTATAAACCAACGTCATTGTACAATTTGAAGCTGCATCATAAGTATAAACTCTCTTGCAGTTTGTATCTCTGCTAGAATTCAGATTGTCCTTTTCATATAGCTTAAACCCGGAAGTATCTTCTGATATCTGATTGGAGGGTGGATCAATATGTGCGACATACACCTTGTTATCCAGCGTAAGTTCAATATTAGCCAGACTCTCTGTCAAAGTCCCCTCACCCTGTTTTTGATCCCACATGGTATTACCGGGTTTCCAAGCATAAATGCCTGCAACTTTAAGTGTCTTGACAACATCCTGCGTCTGTTCATCTGTTACTAAGGTTAATTTATATTCACCAGTTGTTGCATCATAATCACAATAAATTACCTTACTATTCAGATCTTTGCTCTCATTGTAACTATCTCGTTTATATCCTTTAATCGTATAATTCGTTTTTGACTGCTGTTCTGTGCTTCCCTTTGTAAACATGAAATCATCATCTGTCGGAAGCGGTACATGGGCTGACCAGGTTGCACCATCCTTCTTGAATTCAAGGGTAACATTATTCGTTTCCTGTGCTCCCTGCCTGCACTCCCACTTACTACCATTTGCAGGACACTTGTAAATGCCATAGGAATAACTCAGCTTCAATCCACCATCCTTGGAGGTTTCCCACATCGGTTCCACTTCGTAGGCATTCTCACTCTGAATATAACGATATCGGATCCGGTTAAACCGGATAGAAGACAGGTTTCCATTGGAATCTATCGCATTATAGGTAACACCTTTATCTTGATCCTGAATGTTGGCATCCTGCCATTCTGTGTTTGTTAAATTCGTGAAGATTGTATTATTCTTCATTTCTGCAGGTAACGGAAAGCATACACTTCCGTTGAAACGATCCGAAGTAATATCCATTGTGCCTTCTGCGGTTACCGTTACATGAAATGTATTTTCCGGGAATTCTACATACTCCATGGATGCGGAACAAACTGGAAACTCATATCCTATCGGATAAACTTCTTTCGGGATATTGCCGATTTTTGCCTTCGGATTATACCAAATACCCGGTACAACATGATAGGTTCCCACAACCTCTGATAAATTGTTACGCTTTACTTTAATTGTCGGTAATCCACTCGCTGTGCCAAACTGGACATTGCCATTATATAAGCTGTCTTCTCCCTGATAGCTGCCCTGCTGATAAACACGCAATGCAGACCAGTTTGCAGAATCGTTTCCGCTTCCTTTATAAATACTGTACTTCACATCATCTACCGTAAAGGCATTGTTATCGATATTGGATGCTTCTGCCTTATAGAATTCCAGCTTATCCAATATATTCAGTCCATCCGAGGGATAATTGCTTATGGAAAGAACATTCGTTGTGTTAAAGGTAATTTCCTGTGCACAGTATTTTTTACTATTATAACCGTAGGTCAACTGTACCGGTTCCAATACCGTACTAAATACCTGACTGGCTTTAAACATATCGCCTGTATAGGCAAAAGGAGCTGTCGGATTGCTATGCGCATCATATTCTGCTCCGATGGCTGCAATCGAGGATTTATTCATGGTTCCATGCTCTTTATCATATCTCTCATGTTCCTCTTTGGATACGCTCTCAAGGCCCTGTAAATAGAACGTATAACTCTTTTTTAAATCCAGATTGAAATAATCAGGTGATAACCAGATATTCCATCCCTGTGTCATACAAACTGCATAAGCAGCTACCTGACCTGTACTGTTATCTACAATATGCACTACCAGCGCATGCGCATCCACTCTGGTGTCAAATCCCTTGAACACAATATTATCCACACGTGTCTGGTCACCATGTTTTAAGACTCCATCAAAGGGATTAATGGAATTCTTCTTCTCCACAACCTTCAGCGTAATCTCGCCCTGTACCGGTCCATATGGACGGCTTTTTGAAAGGTATGATGCCGCCTGAATGGTAATTGTAGAACCCACTGCTGCATCGGTCTTGATCTGGATGACTGCAGTTGTATGAGTGGAATCATCAGGCTCCTGTATTGCACCCTGCAGCAGATCAGAACCGGACACTACCTTCCAGTCCGTCAGATATCTATCTCCTGTGGAATCCTCTCCACAGGAATTACACTTGCTTCCAAGCTTCACGCCATCTACTGTTCCACCGAGAACTACGGTACTTCCCTGCATAACCTCCAGTGCTCCCGGAGCAGTGTCATCAGAATTAGGCAGTTCCTCTTTCTTCTTATTTAAGGTCACTCTGGTTACACGCTTCACATAGACCGTAACCGTTGCTTCTGCCGGGCTGTTATCTTCATCGTTCTTCGCAGTTGTGGTAACCTTTACCTGAAAGCTCTGGTGGGTTTCCTTTTCACCGATTTTCAGAATACCGTTTGCGGCATCTGCCATCACTGTTCCTTCACCCACTGTACCATCAATCGACCAGGTAACCGTCTTATTCAAAAGATTCGTACCGGTTACCTTCGGTGTGGAGAAATGAAAGGTTTCTCCCGGTTCCAGCACGACAGTCGGCTCCTTCACACTGATGCTCACACGGACACGCTTATCTAATGGTTTAATATCTGCATTATTAATCACTACCTTATTCCGGACAGTAATGTTGTTTGCCATTTTAAATTTACGGGTTCCGGTCTGAAAGTTCAGTGTGAGTTTTACAACACGGCGTTCCTCCACCTGACTTAAATCCACCTGAAAATCCGTTACGTTTTCAGCCAGAAGCACGCAGTCCGTTGAATTTTCTCCCGGCATCGGGAAATTTCCATCTGCATCCGCCACAGAAAAATACAGGCTTTCATCAGACTTCTGCCAATAGAACATATAGTGATCGGGCTCCGTATTATAGACAATCAGAGCCTTTTTCTCAGGTGTAAAAGCAAATTCGGAATCCTTCAGTGCTTTAACCGGCTGATCTGACTCATCATATCCTACATAATTAATGCTTTCTGTTGCATCAATAATCACATCCGACATCTGATTCAGTGCAAGCTGTGCCTCCTGCTGCACACTGATATCGTTATTGCCGTTCGCATAATTTCTGGACGTAATGATAATAAAACTACACACTGCACCGGTCACAATAACCAGTATGGCAATTGCAATAATCAGTTCCACTAAGGAAAATCCACTATTCTGTTTCTGAATCCGTAACTTTTTCCTCATATGTCTCTCCGCTTCACTTTTATCCGGATTATAAGCTTTTATGATCTTCCACTCTGTTCACTCTCTGATCAGCTCGTTGTCCGGTTCACTGCAATCTTTCCGGTAAGCCTGATGAAATCCAGCTTATAATCACGGTGTCCTCCCTGAATTTCAATCATCTGTGGTGCATCCTTGAAAGAACCGGAGGAACGGTCAAATTCGATACGAATTCCGGCATCTGCTCCTTTTGGAAGTTCTAAATTCGGAATTCCGGAAGCATCCGTGTAAGTTACTGTCACACGATTGCCGCCAATCTTCTGCGGTTCCTCGGTAACCTCCACAAGCTCACCCGCTTCGCCGCCTTCCTTCTGCTCCATGATATGAAGTTGACTGTAAATACGGTCATTCTCACCACGATAAACAATCAGCCAGGCCTGCGCCTTTCCCATTGTCGTTACCTTGCAGTCTGCGATCGATCGCTGCAGATCGTTGGAGCACGCCTTGGCGTTGGCACTGAACACCATGGAAACGGACAGAACGACCGTACTGATCAATGCCGCAATAATTGCAATGACAATAATCAGCTCTACTAAAGAAAATCCACTGTTATTTTTTACTGATTTCTTCTTATCTTCTGTCATTTCTGCCTGTTCCTGTTTTTTATCACTGTCTACTCTGCTCTCTGTATCGAGTCTATGACTTTTCTCTGAGTGTCCGTCATTTTGCTTCTGACAATTCCACTAATTCCACTATTTCTTCTCATCCTGCACAGGGAATACATTACTCTCTTCTATCTGACAGGATCGCCTTTTTATCGTTTCTTTATCGTTTCTTTATCGCTTCTCCCAGTTCATGTAACGGACGATTTCCGTATAGTCAATGCTGAGATTACCAGCATCATCAGTCGATGCTTCCTGCACGCCATCCGCAAGACCGGTTTCTCCATTTACGAAAAATGCCATCGGGGTTATGGTATTTCCCTCTTCTCCGGTTGTGGCATTTAATACCTTATACAGCTCCATCTTATTCCGTTTGAGGGAAGAGGCGCCATTCGTGACTGCACCATTAATCGTAATCGTTCCCTTGGCAATGGCAAGCCCCGTAAAGTTCCGGTCAATCATAATATCTCCCAGAGAAATGATCAGACGGACATTGGACGCACCGCCTGCAGCAGAAGAAAGCGTATAATTTCCTGTAGTAATAATGCCCTTTAACCCATCCTCTGTCGTAAACTCCAATGTACCGTTTCCATTATTCAGCAAGTATTCTGTAATGTTTTCCTTACGGTCTGTTCCGTCTGCCTGCTTCGTTGTAATTTCCTTCTTAATCACACTGTCAAAGACATTCTGGAACTTACTTGCTGAAGCTCCATCCTCACTTAGGTTCGTTGTCAGACCCTTATAAACATTGGCAATCTCTCCGGACTTCTGGAAAACCTCGGCAGTTGTCATTGTATTGGTCGTTGTATTCGTACTTGCAAGAAGACTTACCCCGCTCTGGCTCAACGCATCCGATACCAGTGCATTACCGAGAATCGTGTAGGAGTTCTGTGCAGAAGTATAATCTCCTAACAGGATTCCTCCTGTTGCATATTTATTAAAATAATGATCAATGGATTCTTTATTCGTCCCATCCAGATAATAGGTCTGATAGTACTTTGCGGCATTTTCCGCATCCATCACCAGATAATAATAGGTCAGAGATTTGCTTTCTGCGCCACCGCTCACATACTGCGTGCTGACCTTCCGGATATGATCCATGTCTGCAACGCCAAAGGAGGAAAGACTCTGTCCACCGAGCTTACTTACCGGACATGTGAAATCCACTTCCTTAAAGTTATCGCCATATTGATCCTTATAGGCCTGCATCTTCGTTGCCTGATCCTGTGTCAGCGGATTCTGTCCGATAACGGTTTCTCCGTTATAGACCCCTAAGCATTCGGCCGGAACAAGGTATGCGATCTGTCCGCCTTTCACAGTGATGGACTCGCCCATCAGAACCGCCTTTTTATTCTTCTTACTTGCATCCTCTACTGCCGCTGCTGCATTCTGATCCAGCTCTTCCTTTGTGGTATTTGTTCCGATATAGGCACGCCCTGCCAGCATCAGTGTATTTACACCGCTCATATCCACGGTAGCATTCTGTCCGTTGATGATAATAGCACTGCTGTTCTCCTGATCGGTTTCACTGTCTTCAAGACCGGTTTCTGTGGATGTTCCGTATCCGTAATATTCCTTGGTCAGCGTTGCCTTACTTCCGTTTCCGGAAAGTGTCAGGTCATTTGCAATATAAGTCTTACTATCGAGGCTGACCACTCCACTCTGCAAATCAAGACTCTTCGCATATACGCTGCTTCCGGTCTCTTTCGCATCACGTACGATAAAACCCGCACCCGGTCCAACCACATCAATTTCGCCCTTCGAAATCACATATCGACCGTTATTAATTGCAAGGCTGCTCGCCGGATTAATGGTAATACCGCCTTTGCCCTTGTCATCTGTTCCTGCATAAATGCTTCCGTCCCCGGTCACCTGCCCGCTTCCCTGTGTCAGGCTGATTCCCTGATTACCGATCAGCAGATAGTCATACAGATCATCGATGGAACCGGATCGGGTAAACACGATCTCCGGTACATCCAGACACAGATCGGTGCTCACGATGGATAACCGGTCACCATCCATATAAGAAACAAATACATTCCGGAGAATGAGACTGCTTCCGTTCACAAGCTCCATAACCGGAGCCCTGGCTTTCGATGCGTCCGTTTCATCCGTGCCATTCTTCCAGGCGGTCTGGTTCACATTTTTCCAGATTGTCGTATCGACATAGCCCTCCAGAATATCCCTGTTATAATAACCATCGCCCTTTTCCGAATCGCGCAGATGCTTCACCAGCGTATCCAGATACATCGTAGCAAAAGAACTATAACGGTTGGATTCACTGTAAAGCTCCTCCCAGTTGGATAAAACCTCCTGATAAGCAACTGCCACCGCATCCGAGGTTTCCTTCTGCAAACCTGCCACGATCTGCTCCACAACCGTTTCTGCGGAATAAAAGCTGTTCTTGTTCCGTATGTCATTCACTTTAATTTTATAGTTGATATAAGACATCCACAGCAGCGTTGTTGCCAGAATTCCAATCATCGCCATCGCAATAATGACAATGACAATCGAAGAACCGCTGTTGCGCCTCTTTTGATTCCACAATTTCTTCTGCAATTGTTGTAGTGGTTGTCTCATCATTGTTTTCTCTCTTATAACTAAATTGGTTTCAAGGCTCTTTGGCTGATAATTCTTCCATAGAGCATTTGCTATTAATAGTTCTTCGTTCCGTCAAAGGTTACCTTCCGCATATTGGACGGAAAGCCAGCCTCTGCCGCGCCCTGTTCATATATCTCAACAACAATATCATAGATAAATTCGGTTATTGCATCGTCCGTTCCTTCTTTACCATAATTGGTATCACGGATTCCGGACAAATAATAAATATCCAGTGTTTTGGCTGTCACCGCCCCATTGTGCTGGAAGATGGCCAGATCCTTTAATTCCCTGATGCTCTCCGGCTTTTTCGGATCGGACGGTGTTACTCCCAGTCCGGTAAGAAACGCCTCATTTACAAGGTTCACTCCCAGATTGGTAAAGATCCGGAAGGTATCCGCACCTGCGGTAAGAATATTGACCACCGGTTTGTAGTTTGTCTCTGCCTTGTTCAGATCCGTGTCTGATAACGAGGTATCTGTCTGTTTGGCAATGTAAAGATTCATCGGTTCAGACTTGATCCAGCCTGCCGCCGTGCCATCAAAGATCAGCCTGTCCGTAGCGGCATCATATAACGGATAATAGAAGAAATAAAAGTTTCTTCCGGTAAAGCTTCCGCACGGAAGTCCGGTATTTCCTGCATCATCCACTCCTGCCATTCCATCCGGAATATAGGTGTAGGTCTCTCCTCCATAGAAAAATTCATATTTACAGGTCACAAATGCTTCGATCTTCTGCTTTGTGACGCCCTCTTTATCGGTTACCGTTCCTGCATCTTTAAAGGTAACGGTAAATGTTCTTTCGCAGGTAAGTCCCACTGTCTTATAGGTCACATCATCTCCGGGAATTTGAAGTTCATGCTGTGCTTTGGAAAGTGCCGCCTCATTCATAAGCGCCGACTGCTCATAGAAAGCATCCGTGCTCTTATTCATACCGGCAATCTTTGCCACATCTCTGGTATTTAAAAAGGAATCGTGCTTCGTCGGTGCAGCTCCCTCCACATATCCGGTTGCATCCACGGAAATCAGCACGTCAAACTTACTGTTTTCCAGCCTGGCATTTCTTAGAACAAAGTAATACCTGCCGGGTTTGGCCTTTGACGGATCAGATGGATCCTCTCCATTCTCGTCCTTTTCTCTCTGCACATCCTCTGAATAAGTACAGTCTCCTGCAATAACAGAACTATTCAGCATCTCGAAGTCTTCCACGCCGTTAAACTGATCCTGAATTTCTTCGATATGGTATGCCTTCAGTCCTTCGACAATATCCTGCGCCAGTACCGTTGCACGTAAAGTGATCCGGGATTTTCCGTTGATTCTGGCAGAGGTCACAAACATATGAAGCATGGGGATCGTAATAATTGCCAGTATCGTAACGGCAATCAGAAGCTCCAGTAAGGAAAAGCCCGCATTCTTATTCAGTTGTTGAACCTTTCCCTTCTGTTTCATGCTTATCTTTCACTCCTGTTATCCACTACCGGCTATCCCTTTGCCGGTAGTTTCCTCCTGCCGGATCTTCCGATCCAGACGATGCTTACATGCCTTCGCCGTCATCTTCTTCCGTTTCTTCCTCTTCCACATGAATACCGGTTACATCCTCTGCAAGTCCTGCGACATCCGCTTCATATGGCATCGTAATGGATCCGAACGGATTATCGGTTCCGGTAATTACAGACGAGAAGTCAGGCTGTACATAGGTCTTGTCCTCCTGTCCGGTAATGAAATACATATTTAAGTTTGCCACACAGGTAAGTAAGCCTGTGGTTTCATCATATGAAGCCGTAACTCCGACGATCTTTGTACGGTTCGTCTGAAGTGCCACAGTCTTCACATAACGCTTCAATGCCTCATAGCTTGAAACAAACTGCATGCTGACCGGATTCCGGTAAAGCCCAAGCTGTACCGTCTCTCCGGTATCTACCGGCTCAGCCTCTTCGGATTCCTGTGTATAAAGCTCGAAGTCCACCGGCTCTGTTTCATCCATGGTAAGCGTAGCCACGGTCATCGGGGACAGTAATTCCTCCGTCAATGTCAGCACAATGGCATCCTCTTCCTTTAACTCCACGGGAAACATCTGCAAAATGCCGTCCATCTCGGCTGCCATTTCCTGTGTCTTTGCCACATAAGTGTCCTTGTTATCCATCTTTCCTTGCAGATCTGCGATTTCCATTTCCAGAGAGCGGCTCTCTGCCTTTAAGGTATCCACCTTTTCCATAGTCGGCTGATAAACCCACAGGAATGCACAGAGGAAAGCGAGGACTCCTAAAAATCCAATGATTAAATAAATATCTCTCTTTGATACTTTCATCGTTCTTCTCCTTTACTCTGCCTTTGCCACTTCGTGGTTTTCTGTATCTTCCAGATTTTGCTGCATCGCTTCTTCATCGGCCATCCCATCCTCCGGCACTTCATCCAACGCCCGGTAGGATCCGACAATCGTAAAGTTATAGGAAAGCACCGTGTCTTCTCCGTCTACCTCTGCAGTAATCGAGGATACCGACACCGTATCGGGAAGGAGGGAATCAAAGGTACGGAACTGCTCAATCATCAACGCTGCCTCAGTCTTCGAGGATACCGACATGTTGATCGTTACCGTCTCCGCATCACTGGTAAAGGAAGTGATCACGGCATTGCTCGGCATCTTGCGTTCAAGCTCTTCCATAAACTCATATAAGTCATCATTCCGGTTGCGGGTCGCATCATACATCGCCGTCAGCCGGTCGTAAGCGGCTTTGGCACTCACATAATTATCATAAATCGGCTTGATTTCCTGAAGCTGTGCCAGCTGCTCCTGTTTAGTACGGTTCTCTGCCTTTGCCGCGACATAGGACACAACCGAGACCACGCTCAGAATCACGGCAGCCAGTACGCCGACAGCAAAGACACCAACGGCAATCAGAATTCCGTTCACCTTGCCCTTACTCTTTGCAGTTCCTGCTGTACCGCCTTTGCTCTTTTCATTATCGGCTTTAAAGCCAAGTGGTGCAGCTGCCGCACCCACACAGGCAACATATTCACCGAAGAATTTTCCCTCAAAGCTCTTGTCCAGATTCCAGCCTTCTGCCTGACGTAAAATTTCGATCGGATAGTCAAGCTGCTGGGCTAAAAGCTTATGAATGCCTTTCATATTCGCACCAAGACCGGTTAACAGGATCTTTTCAATCGGTGTATTAGCATTATGGGAAACGTAATAATCCACAACCCGCGAAACTGCGCCAATCAGCGGAGCCAGTACATCCGTCATGGATTCACAGAATTCCTGTTCCCTGGAGCCTTCTTCTTCACTTCCCTCGGGTACTTCGAATCCATCATTCAGTACTACGAAGGACTTCTTGGATAAAAGCTCCATCGCCTGTTCCGGCGTCTCGATCCGGTTCTTCAAGGGAAGATCATAAGTAAGCTCCAACGCCTCCTGCACACCATAGGAAACACTCCGGATAAAGGAAATGGCCGACTGATTCACAACCAGTACCATGGTTGCGCCTTCTTCAATCTTCACGATCATCTGTGCTTTCTGTGCACATTCCTCCTTTACCACCTGATAAATACTGTTTCCGGCATAATCAAGGGCTGCAAGCTCTAATTTCAGCGCTTTTGCCAGAGCATAATAGCCATCCAGAAGAGCCTGCGGCGCTGCCAGAACAAGAAGCTTATACTGCTGTCCGGATTTCGACTCTCCCACAACACCAAGCATACTGTATGCAAGCTGATACTGGCTTAGGTCTACCGGGAAATAATCGGATGCATTCGCATTAACAACATCCATGATCCTGTTTTCCTTGACAAAGGGAATCGTAACCTCGCGACTGGCAATCTTTGTAGAAGTCAGGGTAAATACCACCTGCTTCGATTTCATACTGTGTTCGGCAAGAGCTTCTCTCAAAGCTGTCACAAAGCTTTCATTTAAGTTTAGAATACCATCATTGATCATTCCCTCCGGTGTCGGCAGGGAAAAATACCCGTACACCTTATGGTTTTTTGATTTATAATCAACCTCACATACTCTTGTCAGTGAATAACCGATTTCTATACTGATTACTTTACCAGCCACGAATCGTTTCCTCCTTTATTTAAAATGTTGGTAACTATTCAGAACCCCATTCGTAAAACCGTTGCTGACGCAACTCGAGTTTTACTCATGTGGTTACTTCGTCATATAAATCATGGCGTATGTCCGCTTGAATGCAAGCATTCATCGTCCATATTGCCATAATTTGCATGGCTCTGAATAGTTACAAATGTTGTCCTTCTATATGTAAGAAACCTGCCGGGATTACCAAGCAGGCAAAATATTCTATCTTCAAATTAAAATCCCAGTAGTCCAAGATACCACCGGATCATGGTATTTCCCCACAAAACTGCGAGGAGAACTCCTAAGGAAAGGTACGGTCCCATCGCCAGAACCCGGTCTGCACCGAACGCTTTCATCCGGATAACATGAATCACAGATCCCAAAATGCATCCAAGGAAAAATGCCAGCAGGATCAGCTTCCAGCCAAGTAACAGTCCGCAGACTGCCATCAGCTTCACATCGCCTCCACCGATTGCTCTTCCTTTGGAGGCATAATACAGAATAGCGAGTACAACGCTCACACTTAAAAATCCAATCACATAATCCGGCACGTGGCTAAAGTCTGTTGCTACGCGGACAATTCCGAGAATAAGAATAAAAATATTGATTCCAAGGGGAATCTCAAAGGTTCTGAAATCAATCACGCTGATTACCAGAAGCGCAGAAACCAACAGACAATACAATACAGAAGTAATTGTCATTCCATGAATCCACATAATCATGACATAAAGAATCCCGTTTGCCGCTTCGATGAGCGGATACTGCATGGAAAGCTTCGCATGGCACTTCCGGCATCTGCCCCGCAGAAATAAGTAACTGAATACCGGAAACATATCATACCACTTGAGCTGATAACCGCAGGACATGCAGTGTGACCGTGTCTTCACGATATCTTCATGGTTCGGAATGCGGTAAATGCAGACATTTAAGAAGCTGCCAATCACGATTCCGAAAAGAAATATGAGGATATAAAATAAGAGTTCTACGAGCATAGGGGATATCCTTGTCCATAAATGATGTTTGTATGGAAGCTGTTATTGCATAATTTTCGATCTTTTTTATTCTTCTCAAACCCACAATTCTCCTGCGGCATATACCGCAGGAGTCCTTGTGGCACTTCCATCCATTCTGATCACAGAATCGCACGCTCTCGCTTCATAAAGGTCGTAGGGAACACGAGCGATCAAGGGATCGTCGAAACCGACGACCTTAAGGCTCTGCTGTGACGAGAGGAGGGGGAAGGAGTTTTTTGTTTTGGGTGTCCATATCGGATGTAGGGTTGAGCCACATGAGATGTGGACGGGCAATCGCTGGGGTGTTATTTGGTCATTGCGGTTGCAAATGCATCCGATTGATCACTAGTGTAAGTAATTGTAATAGATCCGTTAGTTTCAACAACACCATTAATTTCATAATAAGTCCATGCATTTTTACTCTTACACTTTGTTTTAGCAATATCTATAGCTGCTTCGCTCAAGGCACTATTCACTGCGTTAGATCCATCCTGACTATTTGATCCTTTTGAAACCGTTCCATTTGTGGCGTCAACTTTAATTTTGAATGAATCTCCACTCTTAAACGCTGTAGTTTCATCCTCACCAGCATTCGGATCAGCTGCCCAAACCTGACATGCAGTTACAATAGCTGTTGCATTGGATACATCTGTTGAATTTCTGGATCTCTCAACATACTTTAAGTACTGAGGAGCAAGAACTACAACGAGTACCGCCATAATGGCAATAACGATGATTAACTCAACAAGTGAAAAACCTTTGTCATTCATTTTTTCCTTTTTCATAAGAATTCTCCTTTGTTTGTTAATTTGTAACTATTCAAAGCGTTACGTTAATGTTTATCTAAAAAGTGATTGTCCCTACGATGCAGTCACTTTTTATTCAAGTTGTATATATTATCGGCACGTTTACGGAATTGTTTACATATTTTTCACATATTTTTGACTTATAATGCCATCATAGAGTGTCTGTGAATACTCTGATACCAGCTTCCCACAACATTCATAAGGCACGGCTGCTTCGCAGCCTCCCGCCGTTTCACGGCTCAGCCTTATTTCATCTTGTGGGCGCTTCGCGCATGGCATTTTCCCAACACCGGAATTTGTGTGCAAGCACCCAATCCGGTATTGAAAAATGCCATGGCTAAGCTGGTATCAGAGGTTATCCAATGCCGCATACATATTAACCATGGGAAGCATGACGGCGGCAAGAAGGATGCCGACGATGCCGGCGAGGATGATAATGATCATCGGTTCCATGGCAGCCATTAAGGACTGGACAGCCATTTCTACTTCTTCCTCGTAATAGTCTGCCAGCTTGTTCAGCATTTCTTCTGTGGAGCCGGCTTCTTCACCGATTCGTACCATATGATATACCATCGGTGGGAAGAGTCCGCAGGTCTGTAACGGCTGGGATAAAGGAACACCGACCATCAACTGTTCGAGTGCGTCCTTTAAGGCTTCTTTATACCAGATATTCCCCATGGTATCAGCTACAATATCTACTGCTTCCGTGAGTGGAACACCTGCGGTAAGCAGGGTGCTTAAGGTACGTGCCATCTGGGAAGACGCATTCTTCATTACCAGATTTTTCGTCATCGGGAGCTTAAGTGCCAGTCTGCCTAAAATGTGCTTGCCGGATAAGGTCTTTTTCCACATACTGAATGCCACAGCAATCGCAATCACCACCGGGACAATGATAAACCAGTAATTTTTAATAAAGTTGCTGAGTCCTACAACGGCAAGGGTGATTGCAGGAAGCTCTGCATCCAGTTCTTCAAACATGTCTGTATATCGCGGAATAACAAATACCAGCATGACTACAACAACCCCTACGGCTACGCAGGCAACCACAATCGGGTAGATCATGGCTTTCTTTATCAATGCCTGTGTCTTTGCTGATTTTTCGAACTGGATTGCCATACGTTCCATGGAAATTTCCAGACTGCCGGATGCCTCACCGGCTCTTGCCATCTGGATCAAAAGCTCCGGAAACGCCTTCGGATGCTTTGCCATGGAATCTGCAAAGCTTTCACCCTTTTCCACATCGGCACGTACTGCCATGAGAGACTTCTGCAAAAGCTTATTTTCTGTCTGCTCTGCCAACATATTCAAGGCTTCGATGATGCTGACACCGGCACGTACGATACTTGCAAACTGTCGGCAGAATACGGCAAGATCTCTGGCTGCCGGCTTCTTGTCAAAGCTGAAGCTGATGTCCCGTGTCAGGGTATTCTGCTGCTTGACCTCCAGAACGATAAGTCCCTGCTGTTTCAGTTCTCTCGTCAAGGCTTCCTGTGTGTCGGCATCCTTGCTGCCTTTGATTTCTTTTCCTGTTTTGTCTATCGCCACATAGCCCCAGTTGGCCATTGTCGTTCCTCCCATTCTACAAATCAAAAGATACTCTCATCATTTCCTGTACGGATGTTGTGCCTTCCAAGACAAGCTCGGTAGCGCTCATACGCAGGGTATGCATGCCGTCCTTCAGCGCCTGTTCTTTGATATCCTCCACTTCTCCGCCTTTACTGATGATGTGCTTCAGCTGCGGAGTCACTTCCATAATTTCATATACACCGATTCGTCCACGAAAGCCTGTGCCGTCACATTTCGGACAGCCGCACGGCTCATAGACAGTCAGCTCTTCGCCCGGTCTACGCATCAGCATTTCAAGGTCTTCGGCGTCGGCTTTCTTTGCTCTCTTACAATCGGGACAAAGGCGTCGCACCAGACGCTGCGCAATAACGCCGACCGTAGAGTCTGCAATCAGGTATGGCTCAATCCCCATATCCACCAGACGGGTAATCGTGCTGGCTGCAGAGTTCGTATGCAGTGTAGATACTACAAGGTGTCCGGTGATGGATGCCTGTACGGCGATGGAGGCTGTCTCCTGGTCTCGGATTTCTCCGATCATAATGATGTCCGGATCCTGTCGCAGAATGGAACGCAGTGCCGATGCAAAGGTCAGATCTGCTTTATTATTGACCTGCACCTGGTTGATTCCGTCAATATTGGCTTCTACCGGATCTTCTACGGTGATGATGTTTACGTCCTCTTTATTTAACTCACTAAGCGCAGTATAAAGCGTTGTGGACTTACCACTACCGGTAGGTCCAGTAACAAGCAGAATACCATGCGGATTTTTCAAAATATGATCAAACTTCTGCAGATCATACTGTTTTAAGCCAAGCTGGCTCTTTTCCCTGGTCAGTGCATTCTTAGAGGTAAGTCGCATAACAATCTTCTCGCCATATACCGTAGGCAGGATAGATACACGAATATCGAATTCGCGCCGATCCACCACCTGCGTGATTCGACCGTCCTGCGGTTTGCGCTTCTCGGAAATGTCCATGCCTCCGATGATCTTGATACGTGCAACCAATGCCGGCAAAAGACTGATGTTGTAGGTTGCTTTCTCATACAGGGCTCCGTCGATACGGTAACGCACCCGAACCTGCTTTTCCATCGGCTCAATATGAATATCGGATGCACGCTGGCGCACGGCCTGCTCGATCATCGTTTTTACCAGCTGAACGATCGGGGAATTGTTGATATCGTCGCTGTAGATATCCTCCTGCTCTGCCATCTGGCTGGTCTTTTCTTTCACGTACTCTTCGAGTGCAGAATTGACCTCGGCCTGTCCGTAATAGCGATCCAGTGCCAGCATAACATCCCGCGATGTCGCCACGACCGGCTCCACCTGCAGATTCGTGATGATATTGATATCATCCATGGCAGCCATATTCATAGGGTCTGACATTGCCACGCGCAGTACATTCATTCCCGACCTCGAGTATTCAAACGGGATCATCTTATGCTTCTTTAAAATGTTCGGAGGTACCAGCTTGAGGATTTCTTCATCAATGGAGACATCCTGCAGGTCAACCATTTCGTAACCCAGCTGGCTGCTCAAAGCCTTCGCAATATTCTCTTCTGTGGTAATTCCCTCATCAACGAGAGTTTCTCCCAGCTTACGTCCGGAGCCCTTCTGTAACTCAAGACCCTTCTGTAACTGTTCAGCAGTAATAACACCACTGTTCACCAGTACATCACCCAGACGAAGCTTTTTTCTGTTAAAATCCATAGCGTATTCGTTCCCAGAGTAATTTATGATTTTCATATTCCATCCGGCGGCATATACCAGCCTTCAGAGATCTGTTTCATTTAAGAATGTGTGACAAATGCACGATGTCCACGCACAATATTTTACACTTTCCGACATGAGATTGCAACCCAAAACGGGAAGATATCTAAAGAAAAATAGGAAATTGGTATCACTTTCCAATTAATTGATTTTTTCTGCTTGAAGTGCTTTCATATATTCAGCCTTAGTATACCCCATATCCATAATCTCTTCCATGCTCAGTCCTTTTCTCTGCATGCGCTGAATCGCGTCAAGTTTGCCAAGCCCTATACCTGTCTTTTCACCTAATCTCTTACCATATTCCACTCCCTCTTTGTACTTCTCCCTCTGCAGCATTTCAAATGTCATATATTCTGTCCTCCATTTCTCATGCTTTCTGGCTTTTCGGACTTCCTCATCAATTTGGGCAGCGAGTTTTCCCTGTATCCTGCGTCCTGCAATATAATCCAGAAAATCCCTTAATTCCGGGGTCAGCTTTGATGTATCTCCCTCGGCATTTAAAAATACCTTCACCGTTCCATCCTCAAGGCATAAGCCTTCCACTTCACGGCACCGGTTCTCGAAGGTATACACGCAGGCATTCCTTCCAAAGAGATCATAGGTACAGATAAAAATCACATAGGATTCCTTCAGTTCCTCATAATCCGCTCCCCGTTCAATCAGATTCAGATCGATCATTCCCTGATAATATCTTGATCTTTTCGGAAGATTTTTCTTACGAGCCGCCTGCATTTCCAGATCATATACGGTGTGCCCATCTTCCAAATAAACATCCAGCCGCACTCCTTTTCCTTCCGCGGTCATTTCGATCTGCTTCTGCCAATCGTGATATACAATTTTCCTGATCTTCTTCCCCAGAATTACTTCCAGCAGTTCCCTGCAAAGCGGTTCGTTATTATATAAAATTTTACAGAATATGAAATCGTCCGTAAAATCAAGCTCCTCATATCTTTTGCTCATTCATAATCCTTTCTCTGTGGTATCAGAGAAAGCTGAGGATTGATTATATTATACTCCACGTCGTGGTGTTCGTGCAATCATATTTTGTTTTATGGTGCACCGTTTATATGATATAATTCGTCTCCTCACGCTTTTCTCTGTTCTATCCCAAAAAATCATTTGCAAAATTGCTTTGAAGAAGTCCTCCCCTTAGCTGCAAAATAATTTCCGCTCACCTGTATTGCACTTCCTTCCAGGCAAAGCTCCATTAACATGCACAAAATCTCCGGCGTAGTAACCGTCATTTTTCTCTTCTTTTCATACGTTGAACGGATCTCTTCCACACTCTTCGGAAGAAAATCCAGTATTTCAAGGAGGATCTGCAGTCTCTGATCCGTATTCCCGGCAGTTTCCATATTTCGTGCAGCTTCCATATTTCTGACATCGTCTTTATTCCTAAGCTCTTCCGTTTCCTGCCGGGAATTTTCCAACGTAAACTCCATCTGTCCGGGGGAAAGGTGCTGCAGCAAATCCTGCGGAGACACAGCAATGAGTGCCCCCTGCTGTAACAGGAGATTACAGCCATCACTCAGCCGGTCCGTCAGCCTCCCCGGAATGGCATAGACCTCCCGTCCCTGCTCCAGTGCCATATCCACGGTAATAAAGGTGCCGCTTTTCTGCCGTGCTTCCACGACCAGAATCACATCGGCAAGTCCTGAAACAATCCGGTTTCGTTCCGGAAAAAGCCGTTTCATCGGTTCTGTTCCCGGTGGGAAGGTCGATATAATTCCTCCCTGTTCCAAAATCTGCTCATACAGCCTACGTGAAGATTTCGGATAGCAGATGTCCACGCCGCACCCAAGAACCGCATAGGTTCTGCCGCCCCCCTGCAGTGCAGCTTCCTGTGAGATGCTGTCAATTCCTCTTGCCATACCGCTGATTACCGGTATGCCATGTGCTCCTAATTCCTTTGCAAAATTCTTTGCTACATAAATTCCATATCCCGAGCATTCGCGTGCACCGATCATCGCTACTGCCGGCAGATTCTCCGGCGGCAGCTGTCCCATTACATACAATGCATAGGGTGCCGACGGAATTTCACGAAGTCGTCTGGGGTAGCTCTTATCCTCTGCCGTAAGGAAACAGATACCTTTTTGCAGAAGCTCCTCATATTCCCTGTTTAAATCATAGATTCTTGTATACTCTGCCGCCTCGTCCATCCTTGTCTCCGTAAATACTTCAAGAACTCCCTTGCTTCTTCTCTTCACTGCTCCATAGACCTCAAACGGAGTATGATACCTCCTTAAAAGCTCCCGGATCGTTCCGTTTCCTGCTCCCGGCATCCGGTGAAGCCAGTATTCATATTTTTTATTTTCCATGTCTGATTCCTTTTCATTCTTGCTTTTTACTTATTCTTACTTTCCGTTCTTGTCTTTCATTTAAACTTTTCTCTCTATATTCTTCTCTTCATGGTACCTGTATATCTCTCAATGCTCAGGCTCCATATTGCGATAGCTCATTGCCTCAGCCAGATGAGGCAGGCGGATTTCTTCACTTTCTTCCAGATCTGCAATGGTTCGTGCCACCTTCAGCAGGTGATGATATCCTCTTGCACTTAACTGCATTTTGTTCGAAAGCTGCTCCGTATAGCTCTGCTCCTGCTTTCCCAAACAACAATATTTCTCACAGTCTTTCATAGTTAAATCAGAATTAAACTTTATGTTTGTTCCCTTATAACGCCTCTCCTGCATTTCACGGGCACAATTTACCTTCTCCCGCATTTCCGCACTGGATAATCCGGTCTTTTTCTTCTGAAGCTGTCCGATTTCTACCCGTTCTGCTTCCAGACACAGATCCATCCGGTCCAGAATCGGCCCCGATAAATGACTCCGGTACATATGCCGTTCAAAGGGTGTACATTTGCAGCGGTTGCGATCCGGATAATAGCCGCACGGACAGGGATTCATAGCCCCGACCAGCATAAAATCCGCCGGATAAGTAAATGCTCCCATACTTCTTGCAATATGTATTTCCTTATCCTCCAAGGGCTGCCGCAGCAGATCAATGGTCTGCCTCTGGAACTCCGGAAGTTCATCCAAAAACAGCACACCACGATGCGCCAGACTGACAAGGCCAGGCTGTGGTATCCTCCCTCCACCTGCCAGTGCATGAATCGTAACGGAATGATGCGGATTTAAAAACGGTCGTTTTTTAATTAAATTCTGTCCCTTGGAAAGTCGTCCGGCAATGCTGTAGATCGAGGTTACTTCCATACTTTCTTCAAAACTCAATTCCGGCAAAATACCCGGAATCCTCTTGGCAATCATGGTTTTTCCTGCCCCCGGCGGCCCAATAATCAGCATATGGTGAAAGCCTGCGGCTGCAATCATTGCTCCCCTTTTCAGATTCTCCTGCCCGTGAACCTCTGCAAAGTCCAGTGATTTCTCTTCCTGTTCAGGGTTCTTTTCCTTCCATTCCCTTTGAGTTTCCGCTTCCTGTCGTCTTTGTTCTTTTTCCATTTCTATCTGCTCTTCCTCAGGTAATTTGAGATAATCACAGGCTTCCCGGACGCTTCCGACTCCTGCTACACGGATTCCTTCAATAACCGCCGCTTCCGAATAATTGTCTCTCGGCACAAGACACTTTCTTTTCCCTTGTTGAAAAGCCTCCCACACAAGCGGAAGTGCACCCTTTACTCCCTTAACCTCTCCACTAAGCCCAAGCTCCCCAATTACAAATACATCCGAAAGTACTTCTGCATCCAGAATTTCTGTCGCTGTCAGAATTCCTAATGCGATCGCAAGATCAAAGCCGGTTCCGGCCTTATGGATATCTGCCGGTGACAGATTCACGGAAATATGGGATGGTGGAATATCCATTCCCGAATTCTTAAGTGCAACCTTCACTCTCTCCTGTGATTCTCTCACTTCACTCCCCAGACTTCCTACCATAACAAGGCATGGTAACCCTCGGGATACATCCACCTCGACCTGTATCAGATGGCTTTGGAGACCATAAATTGTCCCCGAACATATTGAACTGAACACAGTCCCTCCCTTCTCCTTCTCTCCCTCTTCCTGTTCCAATTGCCACTTAGATTATTGGAATGATGCCGTGATATACGGCCTAAGAAAAATGAACCGCATGATTCCATACTTTTTCAAAACCATATCGCAGGAACTTCAGAAGGTTCCTGCTTGATAAGGTTGCAATAAATTCTTATTTATTGTGATTATACACAATTTTATTCTTGATTGCAATATTATATTTGTTAATTTTCACCATGTCGACTCACATTGTACAGAATATTACCGAACTTATTTTTAAGCTTTAATTTTCCACTGTTCTTCAACCATTCAGCTTCCCATTATTATCAAATTTGGATATATTACAACCAGAAGTTCTCTTTATGTCCAATCCACCTCCGGGAATACATAAATTGAGCCATAAAAAACAAAAGTATCCGGAAAACACATAAGTTCCACATAAAAGAAGAAGCTGCAATGCATAGATTCCACCCTCAAAAAAAGGAAACACGCAGAACAATTCATTCCATGTGTTTCCGGTTTTATTTTTATTCATCAGATGATTTTATGCTCCATTCCATCCGGATCGGTAGCAAACTGGATCGCCATTTCACGATCGATCATTCCGCTGTAATAAAGCTGCATGATAGCTTCATCCATAATCATCATACCCTGCTTACGGTTCGTCTGCATCACGCTCATAAGCTGGTAGGCCTTGCCTTCACGGATCAGGTTGCGGACAGCATGATTGGAATGCAGTACCTCAAAGGCTGCCACACGTCCGGTTCCATCTGCTTTAGGGATCAGCTGCTGGGAAATAACCGCCTCCAAAACATTTGCAAGCTGTACACGGATCTGCTGCTGCTGATGCGGCGGAAACACGTCAATCACACGGTCTACGGTACTTGCTGCTCCGATGGTATGCAGGGTAGACAGCACAAGGTGTCCGGTTTCGGCTGCGGTAATCGCAACACTGATGGTTTCAAAGTCACGCATCTCTCCGACAAGAATGACATCCGGGTCTTCACGGAGAGCCGCACGGAGCGCATTGGCATAAGACTGGGAGTCCAGACCGATTTCTCTCTGGTTTACCATGGATTTCTTATGCTGATGCAGATATTCAATCGGATCCTCCAACGTAATTACATGGCACTCCCTGTTGTTATTAATCTTATCAATAATCGCCGCCAGCGTGGTAGATTTACCACTTCCGGTAGGTCCTGTAACCAGAATCAGCCCCTTCTTACGCTGATACAGATCAATGACTGAATCCGGCACGCCAAGCACTTCCGGCGATGGCACCTGGGTTCCTACAAGTCGCAATGCGATTGCCACAGAGCCTCTCTGACGGTACGCATTTACACGGTATCTTCCTAAGTTCGGAATGGAAAAGGACATATCATGTTCGCCATCCCGGTCAAACATGGCTCTCTGCCGCTCATCCATAAACTGATCCAGCATCTGCAGGGTATCCGGTGGCAAAAGCCGGTCATAGTTCATTGTAATCAGCTGCCCGTTTACACGCATTTTCGGTGGAATACCAACTGTGATATGTACGTCGGAAGCCCCCGCCCGCTTCGCCTCCCGGAGCAGTTCCTCTATTGTAGGGATATTTGACATTGATTAGTTCCTCCTATCCATAAGCTTTTAAGCCTTCTCTCAATTTTAATAACGCTCGTTTTTCTATTCTGGAAACATAGCTCCGCGAGATCTGAAAACGTTCTCCCACTTCCCGCTGCGTCACTTCTGTTCCCGTTTGTAACCCATATCTCAATTCAATAATTTCACGTTCCCGCTGCGTAAGCACCTGCTGCATCAATATTTTCAGACGCCGGATATTCTCCCTTTCATACATCTGTTCCACAACGTCTTCCTGCACCTGCTCAATCACATCCAGGAGACTGATTTCGTTTCCCTCTTTGTCTGTCCCAATCGGTTCAAAAAGAGAAACTTCACGGGAATTTTTCTTTTTGCTGCGCAGCAGCATCAGAAATTCATTATCAATACATCGCGATGCATAGGTACTCAGCTTTCCTTTTCCTGCATCAAAGGACTCTATCGCTTTAATCAATCCGATGGTTCCTATGGAAATCAGATCCTCCATATTTTCATCCACGTTCTGATATTTCTTCGCAATATGTGCCACCAGACGTAAGTTTTTCTCAATCAGAATCTCACGCGCCCTGGCTGCCTGTACCGGATCATCCGCATGCAAAAGCTGTATATATTGTGCCTCTTGTTCCGTAGATAAAGGTTGTTGAAAAGTTTTCAAAGGGCACCACCAAAGTCTTTTCTATTATTCTATGACTCGCGGTGGCTCCAAGTGCCTTTCCCACTAATTTAATTATCTGCCGGACGGTATGGACAGCTTTCCACTACCTTTGATTATACTGATATAAGAGATACTTGGCAACTAAAAATCCGGTATCATTCCTGTACGTCACAGCATAAAATCCACAAAAACCTGATTGCTGACATCAATTCCATGTGATGTCAGTTTCAGATGCACGAACTCTTCTCCTGTCACTTCAAGCAATCCCAGCTTCTCATGCTTTTCGATCACACCCGGAAATACCTCTTCAAACCGTCTGCCAAAATTTTCATAGAACTTCCGCTCCGAAACTCCTTCCATCATCCGCAGCCCCAGAAACATGAATTCTTCCATCTGTTCCTCAATCAGCAGCTCCTGCACGTCCTCTCTTAATTTTTTCACCTGCTCTTTTTCAGCATTTCCCTTTTTCAGATAGTCTTTTTCAGCATGAAACTTTTCTCCATGCTCTTTATTTGCATTTTCAATCTCGTTTTCCCCTAGCAGCAAGTTTACATAACTCGAAATATCCATCACATTATGGAACCGGACATTCCGTATCAGGGATGCGCTGCCAATTCCAAGGCCGAGATAGTTTCCTCTCTGCCAGTATACCTTATTGTGAAAGCATTCCTTTCCTTCTTTGGCATAATTGGAGATTTCATAGCGGTGGTAGCCTGCTTTTCTTAAAATATCATCTGTTATTTCATACATTCTGCGTTCTGTGTCTTCATCCGGCAGGTTCAGCTCCTGTTCATAAAAGGGCGTCCCCTCCTCCACAATCAGACTGTACGCAGAAATATGTGTGGGCTGTGGCTGCAGCGCCAATACCTTCCGCAGAGTTTCCTGATAGGAGTCAAGAGTCTGCTCCGGAATGGCAGACATCAGATCCACATTAATATTGGTAAAGCCTGCTTCTACTGCCATTTCATAGGCTTTCAAAAAGTCTGCATAGGTATGGATCCTGCCAAGGGCTTTCAGCTCCCTGTCATTGGCAGACTGTAAGCCAATGCTGATCCGGTTGATTCCACAAGCATGATAGACCCGCATCTTTTCCGGTGTCACCGTCCCCGGGTTCATCTCCATACTGATCTCACAGGTATCCGTAAGGGCAAAGCAATGCTTCACCGTTTCCATAATGCGTACCGTCTGTTCCGGCTGCAGCACCGACGGCGTTCCACCACCAATAAAAACAGACACCACCTGAAACTCCCGGTATTCAGGCGATGTCTCCTGTATTTCACGGCACAGTGCCTCTACATACTGCTCCTGCACGTCCGCACTCTGCGGGCCGGACAGGAAATCACAGTAGAGACATTTTCGTACACAAAATGGTATATGAAGATACAAACTCAAATTTTGTTTCATCTATTTATCATCCAGCTTCAATACGCTCATAAATGCTTTCTGCGGAATTTCCACGTTACCAATCTGGCGCATACGTTTCTTTCCTTCCTTCTGCTTTTCCAGAAGCTTCTTCTTACGGGTAATATCACCACCGTAACACTTCGCAAGCACATCCTTCCGGTAAGCCTTGACGGTTTCTCTGGCAATGACCTTACCACCGATCGCTGCCTGAATCGGGATTTCAAACATATGACGCGGAATTTCATCCTTTAACTTCTCGCACATCTTACGGCCACGCTCATAGGCACTGTCTGCGTGCACGATAAAGGAAAGTGCATCGACCTCTTCCTTATTAATCAGAATATCCAGCTTTACAAGCTCAGACCGTTCATAGCCCTTTAACTCATAGTCAAAGGAGGCATAGCCTCTGGAACGGGATTTCAGCGCATCAAAGAAATCGTAAATAATCTCATTTAACGGCAGTTCGTATTTCAGCAATGCTCTGGTGGATTCAATATACTCCATGCCAAGGTATCTTCCACGACGCTCCTGGCAAAGCTCCATAATCGAGCCGATAAACTCCGTCGTTACCATGATTTCTGCGGAAACCACCGGCTCTTCCATATAATCAATTTCTGTCGGATCCGGCAGATTGGACGGATTCGTCAGCTCAATCACTTCCCCGTTCAGCTTGTGTACATGATAAATAACACCCGGTGCGGTTGTCACGAGATCCAGATTGTACTCCCGCTCTAAACGCTCCTGAATAATTTCCAGATGGAGCAGTCCCAGGAATCCGCATCGGAAGCCAAAGCCCAGTGCAATCGAGGTTTCCGGCTCATAGCTTAAGGACGCATCGTTTAACTGCAGCTTCTCTAACGCATCCCGCAGATCCGGGTACTTTGCGCCATCTGCCGGGTACATTCCGCAATATACCATGGAATTTACCTTCTTATAGCCGGGAAGCGGCTCAGCACAGGGATTGCTTAAATCCGTCACGGTATCGCCGACCGCCGTATCCTTTACATTCTTAATGGAAGCGGTAATATAACCTACCATACCGGCCTCCAGCTCCTCACAGGGGATAAACTGACCGGCTCCGAAATAACCAACCTCCACAACTTCCGCGGTTGCGCCGGTTGCCATCATCTTAATGCCCGTCCCTTTGGAAACCCTTCCGTCCATCAGACGGCAGAAAATAATAACCCCCTTATAGGAATCATATAAGGAGTCAAAAATCAGTGCCTTCAGCGGCTGATCAGGATCTCCCTTGGGTGCCGGAATCTTATGTACAATCGCTTCCAGTACTTCATCAATGCCAATTCCGTTCTTGGCTGAAATAAGCGGTGCATCCTGTGCTTCAATACCGATGACATCTTCAATTTCATTCTTTACACGCTCCGGCTCTGCACTCGGCAGGTCGATTTTATTAATGACCGGGAACACCTCAAGGTCATGATCCAGTGCCAGATAAACGTTAGCAAGGGTCTGTGCTTCGATTCCCTGTGCCGCATCCACAACAAGAATGGCTCCGTCGCATGCAGCAAGGCTTCTGCTGACCTCATAATTGAAGTCGACATGCCCCGGTGTGTCAATCAGGTTAAAAATGTATTCTTCACCATCCTGTGCTTTATAAATCGTCCGGACAGACTGTGCCTTAATCGTAATTCCACGTTCCCGCTCCAGATCCATGTTGTCAAGTACCTGTGCCTGCATTTCACGGCTGGTCAACAGTCCTGTCTTTTCTATAATACGGTCTGCAAGGGTAGACTTACCGTGGTCAATATGCGCTACAATGCAGAAATTCCGGATTTTACTCTGATCAATATGTGACATAAATTCTAAACCTTTCCTGATATGGTAATTTTCTCATAACATGCTGATAACTATTCAGAACCGCATTCGTAAAACCGCTGTTGCATGGCTCTGAATAGTTATCATTTTACCCCTTTTTGAGCACCATGGCAAGAACATGTGCTAACGGATCGCAGGCATTCATGATTTCTTCGACGGTATTGTTCTGCGCACCCAGTTCAATCAGCATGCTTTTCGGGCATAAATGCATGTTATAGCGATACGCTTTCAAATATATTTTTCGGGTCAGTCCCGGATAATATTCATTGGCAAGCACCTGTGCCTGGAAGGAAAAAGCCAGATTATCCAGAATATACGGGTTTTCCAGATAAGAAATCTCTCCCTGCTTGCGCAGATAGCTTAACCCGTTAAAAAACATGAAACGTGCCGTAGGTCTTCCCTGCAAATCCATGACCAGCCTCCGGTCATTTGCCATTTCATCCCGATGCAGGTCAATCACTACTTCGATACTCGGATTCCCCTTCAAAATCTGCTCAACTGCCGGAAGTGCCTTTTCATAGGCATTGTCCCGTTCCTGGTCATAGACTCCCGTATCATGCAGCACACGGAAGCCGTACCCCTCCAGAAGCTCTGCCAGACGGTCACCCGCTCCCACAATCGTTGTCGATGGATCTCCCGGAATGGAATCTACAAAGTCCTCACTCGCATGCGTATGATAAATCAGGATCTGTGGTCCCTGTGTCTCCTCTTCATTATTCAATATTAAATCTTCATTTAACAACCGTTCTGCATCTAAATATTCTTCCTTCATGCTGGTGGAGCCATCCACCGCAAAGAACTCCGACCGTAAATCGTCCCCGGTCCACTGCTTCGTCCAGTCATATGTATAGGCAGGCACTGCCGCCAGCTCAAATCCGGAAGAGGCGGCTCCATGAGAAAAACTTCCGTTTTCTGTCATGCCTTGATCCGTCTGCGCATTCTGTCCGGATTGATTTTCTGCTGAATTATTGTCAAAATCTTCGATTCCATTCTCTCTCAGCATCTGCTTGAAATATTCCTCCTGTGGAATTTCTGTACTTTCATTCCATAAACTATCCTGTTCCTTTTGCTTCTCCTGTCCCTGTGCTTCCAGAGCCGCTTCCTGTTCCCTCAACATTTCTTCCTGAACTTCCGGCTGAATCTGTATTCCTGTTGGAGTTTCCTCTTCATCCGAATCCATAATCTGAATCTGCAATCCTTCCAATGCTGTCATTTCTGTTGCCCCGACACCTTCTATCTCTGCCCCTTCGCTTGCTTCTGCCCCCGCCTCATTCACTCCTGTGGCTTCCGCTTCTGTGCCAGCCTCCATGCCTCCCGTTCCTGCACCTTCCGCTTTTGCTTCTATGCCTGCCTCCGTGGTTCCCGTTCCTGCACCTTCTGCATCCACTGCCACCGCTCCCGAGTCTGCTGTTATATATGCGCCATAATAATAATAGGAAGATTCCATGGCAATAGCACGCTCTGTCAGTGACAGCTCCGCAACCCTGCTATCCATCTGCCGCAGATATCCTGCCACAGGCAGATACGCCATTTCTACCTGACTAATCAACACCAGTGCTGCAAATTGTATGATGCCCTTCCGGGCCAGATGACTGTTCCATAATCTATACAAGTTTCCACACCCCACTAGGGTATTTTATGCTTGCTTTGTCTTAATCATTCAATTTCATGCTTTTTATAACTCCAGTGCCAGATGAATGGCATTGCAGATGATATGGCTGATCTGCTGGATCTCATAATCGACGTCTTTTCCGGTCACATACATGTTGTAAAGTTCATCCATAGCACATGTTATCTTTTCTTTCCGGTCAAGGAAATCCTGATCTTCCATGGTACTGCCCTTAAAAACTGCATCCTGCACAATCGTTGCGGCGTCCACGACCGTGGGAACACCCAGGGCAATGACCGGTACACCAAGATTCTCCTCCCGAATGGCATTCCGGTAGTTTCCGACTCCGGAACCGGGATTAATTCCCGCATTGGAAATCTGAATGGTACGGTTCAGTCTTTTGATCGAGCGGGCAGCTAAGGCATCAATCACAAGTACCAGATCCGGATGCGTCTGTGCCACCACACCGCTGATGATTTCCTGTGATTCCATTCCGGTCTTCGCCATGACCCCCGGAACCAGACTGCTCGTAAGGGGAAGCTTACGCCCCTCATAGGCTGCATTGCCGAATTCCATCACCATATGCCTTGTAATCGTCAGGTTATCCACCACACGCGGTCCCAAGGAATCTGCCGTCACCTCCCGGTTTCCAAGACCGACGATGAGAATACTCAACTGCTCCTTTTCCTTCGGAAGCAGGGATTTGATCTGATACGCCAGCTCTCTGGCAATCTCCTCATGGTAATCTTCGTCCGGATGTGCCATATTGGGAGCTTCCAGCGTCACATAGGTTCCCATCGCTTTTCCAAGGAGCCGCGCTCCGTTCTTACTCTCGATCGTTACCCGTGTGATCTTGATTTCACTTTCTTCCTTATACTCTTCTTCCACCTGCACCCCATGAAGGTGTTCCTCCTTCTCTGAGACACTTTCCCGTGCTTCTAAAGCCAAGTCCGTCCGAATCTGCACCTGCTCCATTTTTCTGCCCCTCCGAAATTATTTTCATAAATATTTTTCCAGAATTGTCATATTTTATTCGTTTTGTTATTGACATATTTGCAGGATACGGCTACAATAATATGCGTGTGTTTACATTAAGACGTCCGTGTCCGGCTTTAATGAAACATCTCAGTAACTTACGATTTTAATAGGAGGTGTACATCGTGGCTAATATTAAATCTGCAAAGAAGAGAATCTTAGTTAATCAAACAAGAGCTGAAAGAAATAAGGCAATCAAGTCCGGCGTTAAGACAGCTGTTAAGAAGGTTGTTGCTGCTATCGAAGCAAATGACAAGGCTGCTGCACAGGAAGCTTTAGTTGCTGCTACTACAGTAATCGATAAGGCTGCCAGCAAGGGCGTTTACCATAAGAACACAGCTTCCAGAAAAGTATCTCGTTTAGCTCAGGCTGTTAACAAGATGGCTTAATCATCGGAAGAAATTTAATTTTGAAATGAATTTTAAAACCTCAACTCATACCGTCATGTGAGTTGAGGTTTTTTGGGTTCTGAATCGTTACTATAAAAAATAAGCAGGACGATAAGCCGGGTTATGTCGTTGAGTGATCATCTATCTAGGACTACTGTTGCCAATAGCCTCAAGCGACCCACCTGAAGGCTGGTCGGGCAAACCTTAACGCCTTCGTTTTGGTCTTGCTTCGAATGGGGTTTACATGTGCCCCGCCTGTTACCAGGCAGGCGGTAGTCTCTTACACTGCCTTTCCACCCTTACCTCCTTAAGAGGCGGTATATTTCTGTTGCACTGGCCTTGGAGTCACCTCCACCGGACGTTATCCGGCATTCTGCCCTGTGAAGCCCGGACTTTCCTCACCCGTATAAATACGGCCGCGATCACCTGTCCTACTTATGTCTTTATTTAATTATCAGCCACCGACACCACTACTTTGTAAGCAAGCTTCCAAGAAAGTGTGTCAATGGCAGCTGCATGGCTTATTCGTTCTCAGACGTTAAAAAGACTTCCCCCGATAAACTCACGGCAGATGGAGTTATTGGGAACATTTTCACTGTCAATGCCAAGGAAGTATTCGAGGAATTTTAAAAGACGCTTTGCCTCGTAATATTCCGGTTCTCCCTTCTGAATGCTGAATAACAGCGGCTCTGCGTACTGTTTCAGTACCGCAAGCTCATAGATCAGCACGGAGTTAAACATCACATCCGCACTTTCCTGATAAGGGAAAATATACGCTTCCTCTCCGCGGCGTACGGAAGGCCACATCTCAATCGTCCGCTTCGCACTTGCGCCTCTTGTTCTGGCATCTCTTACCATACGGCGGATCAGTCTGCCATCAGTCGTCGGTATTCTATTATGCTCGTCAATATTAAGACTTGTCAAGGCACTAATGTAAATTTTAAACTTACTGTCATCGGGAAGCCCTGCCGTGATCCTGGGATTCAATCCGTGGATTCCTTCAATGACCAGCACATCCTCCGGCCCTAACTGCTTGAAATTTCCCTTATATTCACGAAGTCCTGTCTTGAAATTAAAGGAAGGGATTTCGACTCTTTCTCCCTTTAACAGACGCTGCATATCCTCGTTAAACTGCTCCACATCAATGGCTTCGAGACATTCGAAATTATAATCTCCGTTTTCATCTCTCGGAGTCTTATCCCGGTTTACAAAATAATCATCCAGTCCAATCGGATGCGGCACCAGTCCATAGGTACGAAGCTGTATGGATAGGCGATGGGAAAACGTCGTTTTTCCGGAAGAGGACGGTCCTGCAATCAGGACAAACTTTACATCGCCTCGCTTCACAATTTCCTCTGCGATCTCACCGATTCTGTGCTCCTGCTGTGCCTCCTGCATGAGAATCATTTCATTCATGTTCCCACTG
Source organism: bacterium (assembly GCA_963618065.1). Classification (GTDB taxonomy): domain Bacteria; phylum Bacillota; class Clostridia; order Lachnospirales; family Lachnospiraceae; genus Suilimivivens. The sequence continues at coordinate 96,851 of CAVERH010000001.1, forward strand.
CAGATCGCATTGTTTAAGTCTCCGACCGTTTCAATTCCAATGCTTTCTCCCCACTGTGTCGTGGTTTTCAGCTCATGGAACAGCTTTTCCCTCGGTTCAAAGAAATCGATCTTATCCGGCTCGGTTACGCCCGGAATCAGCAGTAACAGACCTTCCTCATACTGCATCACATCGTAATATTTAAGATATCCGGTGCCTGGCAGCATATAACCGTAATAATAATCGTAGTAACCGTCCAGACAATAGATGTTAACTGAAGATCCCCGGCGGTAACGGAACAGATTTACCTTATCATACATTTTGTACTTACGGAATAATTCTACTGCATCATCAATCGGGTAGGCACGTTTGGTAATCGGACGGTCGGCATCCACCAGCTCCTTCATCCGCAAACGGATCTTCTCTGCCATTTCAGAGGTCAGCTTCTCTTCCATCTTAATATTGATGTAATAGCCCTGACCAATGGCAAATTCTACCTTTACTTTCTTTATTTTCTTATCCCCGAGCACATCATACACCGATTTGATCAGTGTCATAATGGCGGTACGGACATAGGTTTTATGCCCGATCACATCCTTTAAGGTCAAAAAGGACAGTGTACAATCCTTATGTACCGGCTTGATCAGCTCCCGGATTTTTCCATTTTCAAGCACCAGCGCAATCATGTTATCATACTGCTTCTGATATTCCGATGCAATTTCTTCATATTTCAGCCCTTCCGGGTATTCCTTCGTCACCCCGTCAATGGTAATATTTGCCATACCTTCCTTCTCCTTCCATTTCCTGTAATGCAGCCCGGATAAAAAGAAGCTCCTGCTCCAGTATATTCCGTCTTGCGCTGATCCGTTCTCCCTCGTAATCCTTCAAGACGTTCAGAATTGCAATATTCTTTCGCTCCTCCTTATGTATATACTGCCTTAAAACGGGATGCTTCTGTGAAAGCAGGAGCGGTCCGAAGCGATACGCCACTTCCTCATCCCGTGTTCCCGGTATGGAGGATACGTTCCTGCTCACCTCTCCCTCAGACTCCAGATGAACCTTCATCATCGGATAGTATTTTCCGTCCTCAAAAACCATATTCTCTTCTATTATTTCAAATCCATGATCCGCCAGAAATTTGCGGAATTCGCAGATTTCGGACTGCGGTGCGAGAATCATCTCTTTAAAGTCTTCTATCTTTTTATTGGAAAGGATCTCCTGCATGAGAGGTCCTCCCATTCCGGCAATAATGAGGCAGTCTGCCTCCCCTTCCCGGTACTGTTTTAAGCCATCGGATAACCGTGTGGTGATCCGATCCTGTAAACCTGCTTCTTCAATATGAAGCTGTGCCTGCTGCAGCGGTCCTTTCCCGATGTCCATGGCAAGCACCGAGGGCGCAATCCCTTCCTCTATAAGATAAATCGATACAAAGCCATGATCGCATCCCATATCGCATACCCGCATTCCGGGACTTACCATCTGTGCAATCGCCAGCATTCTCTCCGACAGCCGGACACTTCCTGTTGTTTTTCCTGACATGTTCCTTCTCCAGCTTTCCTTTTGCTCATGTGACCGCCTCGCCACATATAGTTAAATATGCTCAGAACAAATTAGTCCAGATAGTCCTTCAGCTTCCGGCTTCTGCTCGGATGACGGAGCTTGCGGAGTGCTTTCGCCTCAATCTGACGGATACGCTCTCTGGTCACATTAAATTCCTTACCAACCTCCTCAAGGGTTCTGGCACGTCCATCATCCAGACCGAATCGGAGACGGAGTACCTTCTGTTCTCTTTCGGTCAGGGTTCCCAAAACCTCAACGAGCTGCTCCTTTAACAGGGTAAATGCAGCCGCATCGGCAGGAACCGGTACGTTGTCATCCTGAATAAAGTCTCCTAAATGGGAGTCCTCCTCTTCACCGATCGGGGTTTCCAGAGAAACCGGCTCCTGGGAAATCTTTAAGATCTCACGGACACGTTCCACCGGAAGGTTCATTTCTTCTGCGATTTCCTCCGGAAGCGGCTCTCTTCCAAGCTCCTGTAACAGCTGACGGCTCACACGGATCAGCTTATTGATCGTCTCTACCATATGCACCGGAATACGGATGGTTCTTGCCTGATCGGCAATCGCACGGGTGATCGCCTGACGGATCCACCAGGTTGCATAGGTGGAGAATTTGTAGCCCTTACGGTAATCAAACTTTTCAACGGCCTTAATCAGACCTAAATTCCCTTCCTGAATCAGATCAAGGAACAGCATTCCTCTTCCGACATAACGCTTTGCAATGCTGACAACCAGACGTAGGTTTGCCTCAGCCAGACGCTTCTTGGCTTCCTCATCGCCTTCTTCCATGCGCTGTGCCAGCTCTATCTCTTCCTCTGCACTTAAAAGAGGAACCTTGCCGATCTCTTTTAAATACATACGAACCGGGTCTTCCACACTGACTCCGTCCGGTATCGACAGGTCGATATTCTCCATATCCACCTCGTCTTCCTCGGACAGGATGATCTCTTCGTCGTCAATCACATCGTCTTCATCATCATTCGTAATGCGAAGTACATCGACACCGGATTTTTCCAGATGCTCGGTTACTTTCTCGATTTGTTCCTCATTCAATGCAAGATCAGCCAGAAAATCCACAATTTCCTGATATTCCAAGACATTCTTTTTCTTCTTGGCCATAGCAAGAAGCTGCTTTATTTTTTCCTCAAACTTTGCCTGTACATTTTCATCCATTGGTGTTTCCATCCTTCCTTGTTACTAAATATGTAACTGTTCAGTACCCTCACAGTTACGACGCAAAATCCATTCCAAATCGGCTTCGCCGATGGGATTTTGCATTGCTGAATCATATTCTTACGGTCTCAGCAGCAAATGCTTCGACCTGCACTGAATAGTTACCTAAATATTACCATTATTAGCTTTAATCCAGTGAAATATGCGTTTTCTCAAGTTCTTCCAGCGCTTTTTTGCCCTCGATTGCCTTTTTGAGTGCATTGACATCGGCACCGAGCTGACCGGAAAAGTATTCATAGCTGTTTCGCTTAAGTGCTACGAGAATATCGTGAAAGGCTTTTTCACGATCCTGCTTTGTTGTAATTTCCTGCAGCTTCGTATTAAATACGCCTGCGACCTCGCGCTGCTCCTCCATATCGTTAAACAGACTGACGATCGCCGCCGGATTGATTTCTCCTTTATCAAGATCCGCAAACAACCTCTCTGCCACCTTCCGGTACAGCTCCTCGGTAAAGTCCTCCACGGAGATATACTGCTTTACCTTCCGGTATAGCTGCGGCTCCTCCACAAGCCATGTCAGAAACAGCTTCTGCGGCTTCTTCCGGTTTTCATCCGGTGTGTTCTTCGGCTGGATACCGGACTTTGGCCGTACTGCCGGCTGTACATTTCCTGTCTTCAGTGCGTAACTCATCACCAGCTTGCGCAGATTTTCATACCCGATCAGGTACTTGTCCGCAACTGCCTGAATGTAGTTATCCCGTTCCACGTCCTCCGAAAACTCACAGAGCTTCTTCGCAATTTCACGGTGGAACTGCGTTTTGGATTCCGGATCCTTCAGATTATAGTCTCTTTGCAGGATACGCAGTTCGAAGAAAAAGCTGTTCTCCGCCTCGTTAATCCGCTGCTGGAACTTCTCGGCTCCCTCGTTCTTAATGAATTCGTCCGGATCCTTATATGGTTCAAGATTCAGAACCTTACCGGTAAGCTCCACTTCCTTAAGAATTCCGATTGCCCGCAATGCTGCATTCACTCCGGCGCCGTCACTGTCGTATGCGAGGATCACTTCCTTGGCATACCTTCTTAAAATATTCGCCTGTCCTGCCGTAAATGCGGTTCCAAGGGAAGCCACCGCCTGGGTAAAGCCCGCCTGATGCATGGAAATGACATCCATATAGCCTTCACAGAGAATGATATTATTCGTCCGTGCGGTTCTTGCAAAATTGAGTCCGTACAGATTACGGCTCTTATCAAAAATCGGTGTTTCGGGAGAGTTTAAATACTTGGGCTTTCCATCTCCCATTACCCGTCCTCCGAAACCGATCACACGGTGATTGATGTCCTGAATCGGAAATATCACACGGTTCCAGAATTTATCATGCAGACCGTATCGTTCATCAAAGCTTGCAAGTCCCGCCTCCTGAAGGATCTGGTCATCATAACCTTTACTCTTTAAATACTTCACAAGATCGTTGCTCGTCACATTGGAAAATCCTAAGCCCCAATGGTGAATCGTCTCATCGGAAAGCTGGCGCTTCTTTAAATATTCCAGTCCGGCCTTTCCGCGTTCACTGCGAAGCTGATAAAAGAAGTACGTTGCCGCAAGCTTATTGATCTCCAAAAGCTTACTTCTCCGGTCTTCCTTCCGGCGCATCTCCTCGGTATATTCGACCTCCGGCAGATTCACGCCTGCCCGCTCTGCGAGCATCTTAACCGCCTCCGGGAAGGTAAAATTCTCATACTGCATCACGAAGCTGAACACATTTCCCCCTGCCCCGCAGCCAAAGCAGTAATACATCTGCTTGCCGGGCGATACCGAAAAGGACGGTGATTTTTCATTATGAAAGGGACACAGTCCGAAATAACTGCTCCCCTTTTTTTGTATCTTTACATAGCCGGAAACGACATCCACAATGTCATTTTTCATCCGGACCTCTTCCACTAATTCATCAGGGTAATACATAAACACCTTCCTATGTATTCGGCCAGGATTTGGGAATATAGATTTCCTCATACTTGGCAATCGCAAAACGATCAGTCATCGAGCTGATATAATCACACACAATCCGCTCCTCCGGCTCGTCCTTATCAAGAAGCCTGATCAGATCCACAGGCAATAGCTCTAAATGATGCCTGTAATAGCTATAAAGCGTCTGGATCAGCATTTCTGCCTTGCCCTCCTGACTCTTTGCCTCCGGATTGTGGTAAACTCTTTCAAACATAAATGCACGGAGCTTCTTCATGGACTCTGCCACCGGCTCCGACATCACAATAGCGTTCTTGCCATAGCTGTTGCTTACAATATCATGAATAAAATGATCCAGTCTCTCTCCTGTCGTATATCCAATGACATCTCCGATCTCCTTCGGGACATCACTTTCTTTCAAAATCCCTGCGCGGATCGCATCATCCATGTCATGATGAATATAGGCGATCTTATCCGACAGGCGCACAATCTGTCCTTCTAAGGTAAAGGGCATGCCCTTCGTCTGGTGGTTCTTAATGCCATCCCGTACTTCCATGGTTAAATTCAGACCCTGACCGCCCTTTTCCAGAATATCCACGAGACGCACACTCTGCTCACTATGGATAAAGCCATATGGACAGACCGCATTCAATGCACGCTCCCCGGCATGTCCAAACGGCGTATGCCCAAGGTCATGCCCCAATGCAATGGCTTCCACCAGATCCTCATTCATCCGAAGTGCCTTTGCAATCGTCCGCGCATTCTGGGATACCTCGAGGGTATGCGTCATACGGGTACGATAGTGATCTCCCTCCGGTGTCAAAAATACCTGCGTCTTATCCTTTAATCTCCGGAAAGACTTTGAATGCAGAATTCTGTCACGGTCACGCTGATAAACCGGGCGGATGTCACACTGCTCTTCCTCCCGAAGCCTCCCCTTTGAATCACGGCTGTGTGCCGCATAGGGACTTAAATATTCAATTTCCAGCTGTTCCAGATTTTCTCGTATGTTCAATGGTTAAATCCTTTATCTCCCAATAAACCAACCGTTCACAAGTCTCTACTTCTAATATTCTGCCTCCGGCTTTATTTTCCTTTTTCTTTTTGCAGGTTATTTTTATTTTACTGCACAGCGTAGATAAACTCGCCGCACTTCTGGATGGCTTCCACTGCGGTCTTAAACGGTCCCATCTGGAACACATGCCACATATTCTTATAGGTATCCAAAGTAACCGATACCCCATCCTTACTCATCTTCTTCTGCAGCATGATCGAATCGGACATCAGCACCTCCAGCTCTCCCACCTGAATGTAGGTAGGCGGAAATCCGGTGAAGTCTCCAAACAGCGGGGAAATTTCCGGATTCTGCAAATATTCTACATCAAATAATTCTTCAAAATTACTGCTAACCGGTTTAGCCCCCGACTTTCCGTCTTCCGTTCCTGCCGCCTGCAAAGCTGCTGTTGCTTCTTCTGGATTTTTCTTCGCCTGTGGCACATAATTTTCGATCATTTCATTTAAGTAGTTCTGGTTCAGGACCGGATCCGCATCCGCTTTGGTCTCATGCGTCTTGCCGGACACGGTGAGATCCGTCCAGGGTGACATGAGCACAAAGCCTGCCGGAAGCATGCGCCCCTGCTCCTTCAGGCGCAGTCCCAGTGCCAGTGCCAGGTTTCCTCCCGCGGAATCGCCTGCCACGAAGATATCCTTCGCTCCATAGCCCTGTAACATCAGATAATCCCATGCCGCCTGTGCATCATCCACTGCTGCCGGATAGGGATGCTCCGGTGCCAGACGGTAATCAAAGCAGAACACGTCCATGGAAAGCAGGCTTGCCAGCTTTGTCGTAAGAGTTCTGGCATACAACGGGCTTCCGGTGCTGTAGCCGCCGCCGTGGCAGTACAGAATAATCTTCTTATCGGAATGGGGACGATCGACACGGATCCACTCAGCATACATTGATCCAAGGGTGGTTTCCGTCACCTCCACTTCCCGGTTATTTCCAAATAAGGCTCCCATCTGATCCTGGGAGTGACGATGCTTTTCAATATCGGTATTTTCAATCAATCCATGGGCTTTACGAATCAGGTTGATGAAGCCCTGGTTAAGGTTCTCTTTCGGGGTTCTTCTCATGGATATGGTCCTCCTTGTTTTTCTAGTCATCATCTTACCACAATTAAAATCATTGTGGTATCCCCAATAAATTGTGGTATACTGAATGTATGAAAAACAATTCCCCCAAGGCAGCACAGGCTGTCGACAGCAAATTGCATAAACCCGATAAGAAGGTCTGGTACAAGCTGGATCTGTCGGCGATCGTTTATCCGACCCTGCAGCGGAAGGATTTTTCTTCCGTATACCGGTTATCGGTTGTTTTAAAGGAACCGATTCAGCCGGATGTTCTGCAGCAGGCGGTCGATATGACGCTTCCGCGGTTTCCGATCTTTAAAACCGCGATCCACAAGGGATTTTTCTGGCGTTATTTGACACCAAACCACCGGCCCGGCCCTTTTGTGCAGCCAGACATCCGCAACTTCTGTATGCCGATGTCTTTCCGTACAAACAACCGTTATTTAATGAGGATTTACTATTATGGGAACCGGATTTCCTTAGAAGCGCACCACTCTCTTGGTGACGGTACAGGCGGTATGTTTGTCTTAAATACCATTACCGCGAATTATCTGCGTCTCCTGGGACATGAGATCTCGAACGGCTATTTCGTTAAGGATATTCACGAGACACCGGATCCGGAGGAATTAGAGGACGCTTATATGCGCTATGCCAACGCCAAGGTCTGTCCACCCCGTCCGGGTGAAAAGACCTACCGTGTCCGCGGAACGAAGGAGCCCTTCTATACCTTTAATGTCATTGAGGGGACGATGAGTACCTCCGAGGTGCTTGCCGTTGCAAAGAAATACAACGCATCCGTGACGGAATACCTGAACTCCGTTCTGCTTTATGCCCTGCTGCAGAAGCAGCAGAACGAATGGCATATCCGGCTTCATCCGGTGAAAATAGCCATGCCGGTCAACCTGCGGAGATTCTTCCCATCGAAGACGCTGCGGAACTTTATTACGATGGTTTATCCCTCCATAGACCCACGTCTTGGGGACTATACCTTTGAAGAAATCATTACGCAGGTACACCATTACATGCGTTATTATATTAATGAGAAGTTCCTGCGCGGCGATATTACGACGAATGCCAGTACCCAGCGCAATCCTGTCATCCGTGTGGTTCCGCTGTTTATCAAGGACTTCGTGGTTCGGCAGTTCTACCGCATCGTGCAGGATAAAAACTCTTCTGCCGGCTTAACCAATATGGGAGTTCTGAAGGTTCCGGACGATATGAAACCCTATATTGAGAAATTTGATATCTACATGGGACAGCCCTTTTCCTGCCGGACGAACTGTGCCATTGCCAGCTTCGAGGATACGCTTACCATTAATTTTGCGAGCAACATCATCGAAAGCGACGTGGAACGCTACTTCTTCCGTAAGCTTGTAAAGGACGGCATCCATGTAACCATACAGAGTAACCGGGATTAACCGGTTACTTCATTTCAGAGTAACTATTCAGAAAGGAGTCCTGACATTGTCATACTGTGTGAACTGCGGGGTCGAGCTTGACCCCTCGTTAAAGAAATGTCCCTTATGCAATACACCTGTTATTAATCCAAATGAGCTGGAGGGGCTCACCTATGAGCCGCCTTTTCCGACTGTGAAAGGACAGGTCGATCCGGTAAAACGCAAGGATCTGTTCCTGTTTACCGTTGTGGTGCTGCTTGCGACCTCACTAAGCTGTCTGGCGTTAAATCTGTTCGTTTATTCCAGATCACCGTGGTCCTTATTCATCATCGGTATCTGCCTGGTTTTGTTCGTGTTTCTGCTGCCGGCCTTTATCCAGAATAAGCTCCCGATTTATGTTTCCCTGCTTTTTGACGGAATCTCCATTGGAATTTACCTCTACCTTATTACTTACAACACGAGAAGTAATGAATGGTTCTTCCAACTGGCACTCCCGATTACGGTACTTCTTACGATTCTGGCTGAGATTTTTACGCTGCTGATTCATACGTTCCGCTTTTCGTTTCTGTCCGCAGCCCTTTATATCTTTGCTGAAATCGCGTTATTCTGCGTGGCACTGGAGCTTCTCATTGATCGCTTCTGTAACCGGACGCTCTCTTTGGGCTGGTCTGCGATCGTACTTACCGTATGCAGCGTGATTGTAATCGCCTTAATCACCATGCTTTCCACGCAGCGGCTTCGTGATGCTGTAAGACGCCGGCTGCATTTCTAATGTATAACAACAAGCTTCACTAGGCTCAACTGCAACTCTGCAAATGTACTTACATGGTTCGTGCTAAGCTTGTAATGACTTTGCTAAATACTCTGATCAAATAAAACTGCCGTCCCGGAAGAGAGTTGGAACGGCAGTTTTTAGCTATAGAAATTCCTTTTACACTTTATGACAAATCACGCAGCCTTCGCTGCTCTCCCAAGTTCAATTGTACATGGGAATCTTATGTACCACCTTTCTGTATACCTTATATGCCAGAACAGCAATTAAAGAAACAACACAATATAACGTGGAAAGAATTCCAACTGCACCACCAACAATAACAATAATCCATAATCCAATATTCATTTTATATACTTCCTTTCCTATTCATATCTTAATTTTTATCGCTCGAGCCACCATACCCAGACGCCGGCTGCAGCAGCGATGACAATAAACACTACGGCTGCAATCATTTCACCCATGAATACATCCTCCATTTTCCCATACGGGCGTATCAAAATAAACTCATAGATCTTCTATGAGTCAGTTGCGTTTTCTGTACGCTTCACAAATCTGCCCTACTTTCCGCAGATTCGATCAAAGCAGTACCTTAACACGCAAGAGCACGTTTCTTGCCATCTCGATTATGTATATAGGAAATAATAAAGAAGCTGCTATATGTAGCATGACAATGACACTGGTATATTCGTAAAAATGCCAGCCATACACACAAGGAAAGGAGTCCTGCCACCAGTAAAAAAAGCAGGAGCTCTACAGATTCCAGGCGGTTCTTCCGCTCTGTGCTTGTATCCATGCTATCTGCCACCGAACGGTATTCCTGACTCAGCTTCTGATAGTAAGCCACAACTGCCGTCGGTTCTGCGGCACGGATGACCGCAGGATTATCCGGAAAATTGCATGCAACGAACTGGGAATCTACCTTGAGCTTTTCAAAGTACATCCCGGAAAAGAGCATCGCAAATGCGATACATAACGTAATCAATTGTTTCACTCTTTTCTTAAGCATGATCCATTTCCTGTCTAATCCAAGTAAAGAATTAAAAAAAGACTGGTCAAGAATTACACTGACCAGTCTTATTCTAACAAAAACCATACGTTATTGCAACAGCTTTAGCAACAATATTTTCCATCTTTCTCCATTTGGAGCCTGCTTTCATAAAAGGCGTGGATTCCTTCCATAAGAGAAACCGTGTCCTTCGTTCCTCCGGTTTCATAAGCCGAATGCATGGCAAGCTGGGCTGCTCCCATATCCACGGTATTTAAGGAAATCTTCTCATTAGACAGGTTTCCCAGCGTGGATCCTCCTGCAATGTCGCTCCGGTTCGTATATTCCTGATATGGGATTTCCGCTTTCTGTAAAATCCTCTTAAACAATGCCTCGGCAATGCCGTCGGTCGTATATTTCTGGTTCGCATTGTATTTGATCAGTACACCACCGTTTAAGCGCGGTGCATTGGTCGGGTCTGCCTTATCGGTATGGTTTGGATGCATGGCATGTCCATTGTCTGCAGACAGCATCATGCTGGATGCAAGCTGACGGATGCTTTCTCCTCTCGTAAGGGAAAGGCTCTCCTGAATTCTCGCAAGCACATCTGCAAGGAAGGTAGATTTCGCTCCCTGCTTCGTGCCGCTCCCGACCTCTTCATTATCAAAAACAGCAAGCACCTTACTCATTCCGGCATTCTCTGCCTGCAAAAAGGCTTCCTTCGAGGTAAAAGCACATTGCAGGTCATCTATCCTGGGACTGGAATAAAATTCCTGTTCTGCGCCCCAGATCCGTCCTTCCTCCCTTAAATAAAGGAAAAGATCATATCCCAAAAGTGCCTCTTCTTCTGCTCCTGCCGCTTTTGCCAGCAGTTCCTTAAGCCTGCCCTTCGCTGTTCCTTCTCCAAGCACAGGCAGCATATCCTTCTGTGCATTGTAGGCATAGCCTTCGTTAATCTGACGGTTCATATGAATAGCAAGGTTCGGAATCAGGCACAGATCCTGATCGAGATTCACCAGCACACTCTCAATACCGTCCTCGCGGTTCACCACCACACGTCCTGCAATGGAAAGCGGACGATCCAGCCACGTGGAGCAGATCATACCACCGTACTTTTCCACATTCAGCTTCAGATAGCGGTCATCCACCGTCATTTCGTAATTGCTCTTCAGCTTAAAGGTTGGAGAATCGCTGTGGGACGCACAGATTAAAAAGCCTCCCATAGGATCTTCCGGGATCGTAAAGGCAATCAGGGATGACTGGTTGCGGGTCACAAAGTATCTGCCACCCTTACGAAGTGTCCAGTCCTTTGCCTCGTTCAGCCGCTCATAGCCTCCTGCCTGAAGCTCTGCTGCAATATTTTGAATCACATGATAACAGCTGGGACTCCGTTTAATAAAATCAATGAGCTCCTGCGTTTTCTGTATCTCTTTCGTAGTAATACGTGTTGTTTCCATGTTATGAATTCTCCCTGTAGTCAGGTTTTCTTTATTTCACTGCCACAAATCCGTTCTCCAGATCTGCCAGAATATCATCGATATGCTCTGTTCCGATGGAAAGACGGATGGTATTCTGCTTAATTCCCTGATCAGCAAGCTCCTCATCGGTCAACTGAGAATGTGTGGTAGTTGCCGGATGAATGACTAAGCTCTTCACATCTGCTACATTAGCAAGAAGAGAGAAAATCTTCAGATTGTCGATAAATTTATGAGCTTCTGCCTGGCCACCCTTGATTTCAAAGGTAAAGATCGAAGCTCCGCCGTTCGGGAAGTACTTCTCATAAAGTGCATGATCCGGATGATCCGGCAGGGAAGGATGGTTCACCTTTTCTACCTGCGGATGGTTCTTTAAAAATTCAACAACCTTCCTGGTATTCTCTGCATGACGCTCCAGACGTAAGGACAGCGTCTCGATTCCCTGTAATAACAGGAATGCATTGAACGGAGAAATGGTTGCTCCGGTGTCACGAAGAAGAATGGCACGGATATAGGTTACAAATGCAGCAGGACCCGCAGCCTCCACGAAGGAAACTCCATGATAGCTTGGATTCGGATCTGCGATTGCAGGATATTTACCGCTTGCCTTCCAGTCAAAAGTGCCCGCATCTACGATAATACCACCTAATGTTGTTCCGTGTCCACCTAAGAATTTTGTTGCGGAATGAACGACAATATCTGCGCCATGCTCAATCGGACGGATCAGGTACGGTGTACCGAAGGTATTATCAATGACAAGAGGAAGTCCATGCTTGTGTGCAATCTCTGCAATGGCATCAATATCCGGAATATCACTGTTCGGATTGCCGAGAGTCTCTAAGTAGATGGCTCTGGTGTCCGGCTGGATCGCATCTTCTACTTCTTTTAAGTTATGCGCATCTACGAAAGTTGTTGTAATTCCATAATGAGGAAGTGTGTGCTCTAAGAGATTGTAGCTTCCACCGTAGATGGTCTTCTGTGCAACAATGTGTCCGCCGTCTGCGGCAAGTGCTTCGATCGTATAGGAAATTGCTGCTGCGCCGGATGCAAGTGCCAGTGCTGCAACACCGCCCTCTAAGGCTGCAACTCTCTTTTCCAGAACATCCTGTGTGGAGTTGGTTAAACGTCCGTAAATATTACCGGCATCAGTCAGCCCGAAACGTGCTGCTGCGTGTGCGGAATCACGGAATACATAAGAGGTCGTCTGATAAATCGGTACGGCTCTTGCTCCTGTTGCGATGTCTGCTTCTTCCTGTCCTACGTGTAACTGTAATGTCTCGAATTTGTAATTGCTCATTGGTGAGTCCTCCATTTTTTAATTTATTTTTACTTTTATTAAGCACTATGCACTCTACTTGTCCCTCTCACTAAACTCCAGCTGCGTCTTCGACTTGCTTTCGTTAAGTGTTCCGGACTGGTTCGCACTAAGCTCAACCTTCGCTTTCAGCTCGGTTTCACTAAGTGCTCTACTTGTCCCTCTCACTAAACTCCAGCTGCGTCTTCGACTTGCTTTCGTTAAGTGTTCCGGACTGGTTCGCACTAAGCTCAACCTTCGCTTTCAGCTCGGTTTCACTAAGTGCTCTACACAAAAAAACCCAGGTGTTTCACTCCCGGGCAAATGGCTTCCTGACTGGTTACTGTATCAGGTATTCTCTTTTGGCGCACAACAATGGATGCTTACGCGCCTGGCCATTTTATCTGCCCGGGAGAAAAGCATTCGACAGCAACACATCTGAACTGTTGTCATATTCTGATAAGCAATCATCTTGTCCGCCTCCTTCTTATCTAAATCTTAATCTGATCTTTTGTTTTCTGTCTGATCTTATATCTGAGTATATACCTATCAACCCAGTATGTCAATAGGTAATTTAATCATATTTTATGATTCCTTATGTAACCAGTCTAAAAAACAAAAGCCACAAGAATCACAGGGCATACAATTGATCCGTTCCCTGTATCCTTATGGCTTATTTGGTATCTTAGTTTTACCTTATATGGTAACCTGCTTTATAAACGGAAGTCCATGTTCTGGCCTACCATCTTTTCCTGCGGTGTCATTACCTGATTACTGCGCTGGTTATAGAAGTAATCGTTCACCAGACGCTCCAGTTCCTCTGCCGACGATGCGGCAATAATAATTGTATCATCGTCTTCTTCAATACCGTAGTCCTTTAAGGTATCACGATAGGTTTTGCCGTTTTCATCCGAAGTCTTGTCTGCTTTCTCACTTGCGGCTTCTTTCCTCTTTTCTTCGGCTGTCTTCTTCTCCTGCTTCTTGGCATCGGCCTTTTCTGCTGCCTTCTTCTCCGCAGCCTTCTTCTCAATGCGCTTCTTCTGTGCAGCAAGGGACTTATCAATTACGGCAAAGAAGGATGCGTTACCGCCATCGTTCAGCAGCATTCCGTACCCCTTCACCTGTTGGTTGCTTCCGATACTCTGCTTCAACTGGCTTAAACCGCTCTTTGCATTGGCAATGATTCCTTCGTATTTATTACGGAAGGCTTCATCGGTTGCCATTCTTTCAAGCTTTTCTTCATCGATTAAGACAACCATCTTATTTGGATTGGCAAAGCTTGATGCCATCGCCTTCGCCTGTTCCTTCATGTCCTTGCTGACAAGGATGAAGTCCATATTGTCGAATTTGCTCTTCAACTGGTCATAGTATTTCGCAGCTTCATCGGAAAGCTTCGGCTCCCCAATCGTCTTTCCATAGTTCTTCGTCTGGGATGACTGTCTGGTGGCACTGGTGTCTTCTTTTTGTGTTTTGGTGGTGTTCTGTGCGTATGCATTTGCTGCGTAGCTGTCTGACTGTACCGTATTCATACTTTTCTCTCCTCCCTGAGTGAATTTGTGATCGTCAAAATCCATTTCAACGTATCGAACTGTTATTATGTATATCGGCAGTTTTTTCCCAAAATAAAGATAAACTTCCAATAATCTCCTATTGTTTAAATGTTACGAAATTGTTACAATTCGTTTGTCAGCTGATAAAAAACAAAAAAAGAATAAGGAGGACGAAACTATGTGTTTTACTTTTAATAGCTGTTCCGAGTTATTTAATGCTCTTTGCAGATATTTTAACCTTGGCTGCTAATCGCATCCCCGGTTAACCCATAAATTTCCTAAAACAAACCCGCTTACAGGTTTTATGCACTTCGGTGTATCGCCTGCAGGCGGGTTCTTTCCATTTCGGATTTATTCTGTTTTAAAATCTGTTCTGCCAGCTTCCGATATACGAACAATCCTGTCTAATTGCTTTCCTTATCTGCACTGATTTCACCGGTTTCAATAATAAAGGAAACACCACCCGTTTTTCCTGCTTCCAGACCACTGAAATTGTTGTACTGCTGATCTGCCGTTTTCATAGCTTTGAGCTTATCCGATAAAGTACGGAGTTCTTCCGCCTTTGTCTCATAATCCGCATCATCCTCACCGGAAGAGGTACTTTCATCAATGCTGTCGCATGCCTGATCCACACCGGATGTATAGGTACGGATTCCATCGGACAACGCTTTACTTCCTTCGGATAGCTGGGACACCTGTGCCGAAAGTGAGGCATATCCTTCCGGATCTGCTGCCGCCATCTGGACCAGGGCATCATTCAACTGGGAAAGTCCGGTGCTTAAGGAGTCCGCTCCGTCACGCAGCTTCGCTCCACCGTTTTTAAGCTTCCCAATCTTTTCTTTGAGATCTGCGGTATCTCCGGATGCATCTGTGAATTGATCCGCAAGCTCATCCAGCTTATCAGTCATGTCCGTAAAGTCTTCCTCTTCCAGAATTCCATTGGAATACAGCGTTGCCGTAAAGTCAAGCTTAAAATCCGTTGCATCAAATGATACTTCCATCTCCTGCGGCAGATCCACATCCTCATCCTTTAACAGCTCCATCGTATCAAGAGAAAGCGCCTCCTGTACACCGGGAAGCAGCATGCCATAGACCAGATAATCTCCGTCCAGATATTTTACTTCCCCGTTTTCCACGGTAACATTCCGCACACAGTCTCCGTCTAGCAGCATTCCGCTCACTACAAAGAATGGGGTAAAGTCATCCCCGCTTCCGGTCTGATTCGTATAATCAAAATGCATGGTGATCTTTCCGTCCGCCCCGGCAAGGGATTCCGGTTCAACCTCTTTATCATTGAGGTAATACGTGATTTTCACCGAAACCGGAAGTGTTGCAGACGCTTCTGCCGTTCCTTCGTAATGAATGTCTTCTCCATGATTTTCCCATTCGTAACGACCTCCTCCAAGGTCTGTCACCTCTTCGTCCCCCTCTTTATTCTTCAAACCGGTCAGAAATGTCTCATCGGTGAGCTTCTGATCCAGCCCTTTATTTTTCAGGGAAACATTGACCGTAATCTCATTGGGTGTCCCTTCCGGATCTGCCAGCACATAAACGGATTCTTCCTTGTCGTTTTCCATCCCGCTTTCGTGGTATTCATAAACAATGGGATCCTCTTTTTCATCTGTAATCTCTGTGGATGCGGTATCGGCTGCTTTTTCATCTGCCGCATCTGTCCCTTTTGCCTGACAGCCGGTCAGAACAATAATCCCCACAATCACAATGATCACTGCCCAATAAAGTAATTTATTCTTTAACTGTTTCATATTTTTCACCTGCCTTACTCTACATTCTTAAGTGCCATATCCATCGGCACCCTGCTGATTCTGCGTAATTCCAGTACCGCTACCACAAGATAGCAAAGGAGTCCGCTGCCGATCATCTGTCCATAAGCCTGCTTGGGCACCCAGTAGGGCAGCCAGCCGGTCATCATGCTGGACATCATGACTTTCCAGATGATTCCGATTTCATAGGACGTAATCGGAATACTGACGAGTACACAAAGTACCACCATAATCGTAGTCGGCAGGATATAAAGCCGTGCAATTTCTCCTCTGGAATATCCCAGGATCTTGGTCATGGAAATGGACTGTGCATTCTTCTCAATAATAATTTTACTGAGCAGATAAACCAGAATGACAAAGATCAGAACGGCAAAGCCACAGATCAGCTTCATCATTTCACCCATGGAAAGAACCAGCTGGCGGCTGATCTTTGTCAATGCATCCAGATCAATGACCGATCCGATATATTCTTCATCAATATCCGTAATTTCCGTGTTGCTGAAATATCCTCCAAACATGCCGTCACCCAGATCAAACACTTCATTCAAGTGATCCCGCGTCATAAATACAGTGAGGCTTGCTTCATAGGGGTAAGTCCCTGTTACCGTAAAGGTATAGGTTTTGTCCTCATACTTTTCCTTTAATGTAATGGCATCTCCATTTTGCAGGCCAAATTTCTCCGCATAGGCAGAGGAAACATAAACATCGTCATCGTTTAAGGAAAGGTGCACGTAACGGCTGTCCGGTTCAATCCCGTAAAGCAGCACATCCTCAAGCATATAGCTTTCATCCGTTGTCCGCAGGGTGTAGGCGCCGAATTTCTCCGCATCCTCATTTTCCGTCTCAACCTTCTGCTCAAACTCCAGCATGGCCAACAGCATTTTCAGCTTATATTTCTCATTCATCTCCGATACCGGCATGTTCAGAATGTACTGATAATCTGCGATCATATTGTCGGTGATGAGTGCCTGATAGTGCTCCAGAATCGGCTGCATGACCAGTCCAAACATCAATAATATATAGGCAAACTGGATTCCGATAAACATAATGAGATAATTTGCCGCATTCTGCAAAAGCACACGGATCCGGAATCTGGTAAAGAACCGCAAGGAAGGATTAAGCCGCACCGCTCTCCTTTTCTTCTTCCGGGAAAGATCCCTGCGCAGGAACTGCAATGGACTTAATTTCAGCGTCCGATGCAGGATCCAGAAATTAATGAGTACCATAAGCAATACCGGGACCATGGTTGTTTCCAGAAAAGCTTCTGCATTCCAGACCGTTTCATAGGTTGGCAGACTGTAGCTTCCATAATACATACTTGCACAAAAGTTTTTCATTACGGTATAGCCTAGCACATTTCCGAGAACCGCACTGATCAGGGTCACAATGCAGGGCATGGCCATATAGTGACGGATCAGTTCTCCCCGCGTATAGCCGCTTGCACGGAGTGTTCCGATCACATTTGCCTCTTTTTCAATGGTGTTGGAAGTAGTAATGGCAAAAACAAATGCCATAATGGCGATGACCATATAAAGAAGAACGATCATCATGGCACGATCACTGCCCATGTCCTCCCCGGTAAAATTAATGGCCTGATTTTCGAACCGCGGTATGTAATCCTTAAGGGTGACTTCCTCATTGACCGCATTCATCAGATCCTCAGAAACGGTCTTTTCTTCTGCCTCGTTCTGAGGTTCCGCATCATATTTCCACGCATAATCATAATTCAGTTCTTCCTCTGCAAATTGCGCGAATGCATCGTCCGAAACGATTGCCACACCAAACAGCATCGCATCAAACATGGAATCGCTGTTCTTTTCAAACAGACAGCTGTAATCCGGCAGAGCCACCAGACCGGTAATCGTGTATTCTTTGTCCGCAAGAAGGATCGTATCTCCCATTGTCAGTTCGTGATTATCCGCAAACATACGGTCCAGTGCAATTTCATTCTCGCTTACGGGAAGCGTTCCCTTCATCAGACAAACCGTGTTCACCTCATTCCGATCGGTATACATTCTCACCTTCGCACCAAAGTCCGCCTCCTGCTCCACATAAAACTGATCATACAGGGTAATTCCGTTCGCCTCCACGGCCTTTTTCTGTGCCTTGTTCATCTTACGTTCCGTAAGAAAATGTCCGTTTTCTATGTTGTATTTTTCAAATCCGTCATTGTAGGCCTTAATCATGCTGTTGTCTGCTACCAGAAATCCGGAAATAAGTCCAATACTGAGTACAAGCAGCAAAAAGATCACCAGATACTTGCCAAAGTCGCCCCGGATCTCCCTCGGGAGGCGCTTATTTAATGGATTTTTCATGTTCTGCCTCCTTACCAGTCGAGATCTTCGGCTTTCACTTTTTCTTCGTTCAGATAGTTTTTACGGATCTGTCCGTCACGAAGCTTCACCACGCGGTCTGCCATATTCTTGATCGCATCATTGTGGGTAACCATAATGACGGTATTCCCATACTTCCGGTTCACCGTCTCAATGAGCTTCAGGATTTCCTTTGATGTATTGTAATCCAGTGCCCCGGTGGGTTCATCACAAAGCAGAATATCCGGATTCTTCACAATTGCGCGTCCGATCGCGCAGCGCTGCTGCTGTCCTCCGGATAACTGGTTCGGAAGCTTGTTCTTATGCTGGGTAAGCCCCAGTGTCTCAATCAGTTCTTCTACATCCAGAGGATGCTCGCTTAAGTAAGCGCCCACCTCAATATTTTCCTGTACGGTAAGATTCGGAATCAGGTTATACATCTGGAAGATGTAGCCAAGGTGCTTTCTCCGGTACATGGTCAGACGCTTTTCATTCATATCCTCGGTCTTTTCTCCGTTGATGGTGATGCTGCCCTCATCTGCCCGGTCAATTCCTCCTATAATGTTTAAAAGGGTTGATTTGCCCGATCCGGATGGGCCTAGCAATACGCAAAGCTCTCCCTTCTCCACGGATAAATCAATCCCTTTCAAGACTTCTACGAGACTGTCTCCCTCGCCAAAGTTCTTTTTTATTCCATTTATTTCCAAAAACATTATTTTATCCTCCCTCTGCAGTTAGTTTAAACTAACCATTAATGATTGTCAATATCTTTTCCACTTTTTAATGATATAAGATAATGTATTTGAGGACTAATTACCGTTTTTTTACATATACTAGAAACATGAAAATTATGAACTCAGACAATATTTTAAAATCAACCACGATCATTGGATTTATTTTTGTCCTCGTGCTTGGAACGATCTCGCACTTTGCGTACGACTGGAGTGGACAAAACACGCTGATTGGCTTTCTTGTACCGGTGAGTGAATCCACCTGGGAGCATATGAAGCTTTTGTTTTTCCCTATGCTTCTGTATGCCCTTTATATGAATCAGGGGCTGAAGGAGGAATATCCCTGTATCACCAGTGCACTGTGCTGCGGAATTCTTGCCGGAACCTTTCTTATTCCGGTCTTCTTTTACACCTACAGCGGCATTCTTGGAAAAAATGTGATGGCATTGGACATTGCAACTTTCCTGGCCAGTGTCCTGTGTGCTTTCCGAATCGTGTACCGGCTCACGCTCTCGTGCAGTTTCCGTGCCTTTACCTTTCCGCTTATGATAACCGTCCTCCTGCTGCTCCTGTGTTTTGTTCTCTTCACGTATTTACCGCCATCCATCGGGCTGTTCCAAAGTTTTTGAGGAAATTGAATTTTTTTTGCAAAATTGAATTTTTTTTGCAAAATTTCTTGACTAAAACCATATAAGATGGTAATATATCATTCGTGGCGTAAGTCAAGCGGAAGTGTCGGAACTGGCAGACGAGCAAGACTAAGGATCTTGTGATCATTGCGATCGTGTGGGTTCAAGTCCCATCTTCCGCATGAAATCAAAAAAGACTCAGGATAAAACCTGAGCTTTTTTGATTTATTCCGAGGAGTCCCTTGAACCCAAGGTCCAAGGTCTCCTCGGCATGATCATGCCTCGTCGGTCGGTTCGGAGGAAAAAAGGTTCCCTGAACCTTTTTTTCTTTCCTCCTCACCCCATCTTCCGCAATTTCTCATATGACTCAGGATAAAACCTGAGTCTTTTTTGATTTATGCCGAGGAGTCCCTTGAACCCAGGGTTCAAGGTCTCCTCGGCATGATCATGCCTCGTACCAGAATTGCAGCTATGCAGGCTGCTCGGTATCAATGACAACATCCCCCGGATCCGTCAAAAGGATCTTCACCTCAGGGTTCGCCTTGCGCAGCAAGTCATAAACATCGCTTTCTGTGTTCAGGTAGGCATCCTCATTGGTAATGATCACGGTTTTCGGCCTGAAGATCGCTAACGCCTTCTCACAGGCTGTGTGTATGGTTCCATGATGGGGAGCCTTATATATATCAATCTGTTCGCCTATGCTCTGCGCAACCTGACAGCATACATGATCTGCCTTCGGATGGGGCGACGAATGATCCAGAATATCGCCACCAAGAAAAACATTCTTTCCATCTGCCTTTATAAATATTCCAAGGCTGTTCTGATTCTCGCTGAACGCAATTTTATGATAGGTGTCGGGGCAGGATGGATCCTCGTAGATCTCACGAATCGAATTTTCCGTAGAAAACAGCTTCAGCTCGTATTTTCCGAACGGAACAGAGGCTAAGCCTTCCACCGGAACAAGCTTACTGTTGGCAGATATCGTGTCAACTATTTTCCTGTATTTATCCATTTCAGATTGCCGGTATGCATCATCTGCCTCGGATCCCCAGGCTGTTGTGCAGTCCAGACCGCTATACTCCTTCATATATACCTTTTCAACAGAAAAATTTTCTGTAAGTGCAGTAATATTGCCGTAATGATCCCTATGAAAATGAGTAAGCAGAATAAATTTTATTCTGCTTACTCCAAGCTTTTTCAGGTATTCTGCCAGTTGGTCATACTGTTCTTCAAATCCGGTATCAATCAACGCTGCCTCTCCATTGCTTTCAAGGATAATCATATCGCTCCATTTTGTTTTGAGGAAGTGAAGTTTCATGTTTTCAATTATCTCCTATTCTCACTCGAATTTTCTCCGGACAGTACAGTTTATCCAATTCGATTCCTGCTTTCATTCGCCACCCAGTCTATGTCTCTTCCGGGTACTTGGCTTTATCCATCGGTTCCTTTATATTCTGTACCTCACTCTGTTCTTCTTTATTTCTGCCCTTGCTTTCGAGAGCCTTCTTTAACGCTTCAAGTGCTTCAGCATATTTACCGGAGGTCATGGTTGGGTTACCCTTAATTAATCCTCTCTGGAATACATCCTTTATCTTACGGAATTCTAAATGGTGATCCTTCTCTACAAAGTAGCGGCTGCGCAATTCCGCGATCTTTTCCTTAACCTCTTCCGGATAAGCATAAGGGTTCACCTTCAGGCGTTCCTTAACTACATTGAACTTTCCTTCAATGCTGTCCATCAAATCATTCATGCGTTCGCTGCGTTCTAATCTTCTCGTCTCACGTTCATCACTGGTAACTGCTGCAATCACATCAAGACGCTTCTGGATACGCTCCATTTCTTCCCGCACCTTCTCGAGTCCGACAAGAACACTGCGCAGATCAAGAGCTGCCTTGAACGATAAGGTAAAGTCTATCAGAATTCCCGCTGACAAAATAATGGTAACAACATTAATTACCATCGTGGGAATCCGGAATACAACGGCTTCTACCAGTTTATGCAGAAACTGTGTCATAAATAATGTCAGGAATCCCCACGCCAATGTGGAGGACAGGCAGATCACACCTTTATAATTGAATTTCTGATTGGAATAATCCCAGTATCTTACTTTAAACAACGCTTCCATGGTAAGCCCCGTTACCAGTTCAAGGACTGTCGCACCCACGCACCCTGCCAGATAAGTCAGAACCAGATTATCCTGAAACGGCATGGATACCACGAGCATCATAATCGCTCCCGAACCGTAAATCGGTAGGAAGGGGCCACGCATAAATCCGCGGTTTACAAACTTCCGTTTACAAATGGATACATAGGTGCTTTCGAATATCCATCCGAAAAAGCAGTAAAAATAAAAGAAAAACAACCATTGTATAAAGGTGTAATGATACATCCGTACAATCTCCTTCGTGCTTAGTTAAAGCTGATCACTTCTTCCTTGGGTTTCTTCGTCTGCTCAACGCTGACTGCTTTTAAGACAGGGCCTTCACCGCCGTAATCAGCAAAGTATTCCTTCGTAACCTTTGCGGTTACCTTTACCCACTGCTTATTCGTCAGGGTATCCGTCTTATCATATTCACAGGCAAAGCCTAAAAATGCCATATCTTCCGCACAACAGGTCATTGCCATACGTCCTGGGATAAAGTACCCCTTCGGGAATTCTTCCGGAATCAGAACCATGCCGACAAACTGGATAGTCTTGCCGATATAGCGGTTCAGATTGTCCATGCAGTCCAGATACCAGATTCCGAAGCCTTCATTGTCCAGTTCAATAATCGGCTCATCCAGTTTATAAGGAAGATCCTCTTCGAAGATCTGGTTCACTTCTCCCTGGGAATCTTCGAAAATAATCTCGGCCTGCGGATTTACCGCCTTTACATTCCGGCGGTAGGAAGCAAGCTGATCGGTCAGTCCGTCACAACGGTTAAAAATAATCATTTCGGACTTCCGGATCATCTCTGCAAGGAGAGATCTCATATTGGTGTAATACATCGGGAAGGTAGATGCATCAATCGTTGTAATCTGCTGTTCTACCGACCAGTGCCACGGCAGCTTCATATCCTTAAAGTTCCACATGCCATTGTATTCAATGATGACACGCTCCGGCTTGTATTTCTTATCCAGCTCCATCAGGTTTGCCGGGGTAAATGCCGACTCGTCATCAATCACTTCCATAATGGTTCTGCTTTGGCTTAAAAGTTCCTCGTCATACTCTTCTTCGCCCTCTTCACAGACAATCAAAAGGGTACTCCCTTTGGTCTGGAAATACGGCTGTGCCAGTGTATAGCAGATAAATTCGGTTTTACCACTTTCTAAAAAACCATTGACTATAAATACCGGTTTCATGTTGTTTATCCTTTTCTATTCAAAATTAAGATATCTGTTTTCTGTCATCCTTACTTCGTAAACAGTTCTTTTAAGGCGTCTTCCTTTAACTTGGATCCGATGACACAGAACTTACCGGTTACATCCGGCTTGCCGGGACGGATATTGCTTTCTCCCGGAACATAGTCAAAGTAAATAAATCCGCCTTCGGTGCAGGGAACCATACCCTTGGCACGAAGAACCATGCCATACTTATCATCATCCTCGAGAGCTGCAAGGATCTTCTCAAGATCTTCCCTGCTGTACTGATCCGGAGTTTCCATTCCCCAGCTTCCAAATACCTCATCTGCGTGATGATGGTGGTGATGCTCGTGGTCATGGTCATGACAGCCACAGGTGCAGTCCTCGCCATGCTCATGTTCCTCATGATCGTGATGATGCCCATGTTCCTCATGGTCATGCTCATCGTGATCATGGTGATGATGCTCGTGTTCCTCATGGTCGTCATCATGGTGATGGTCATGATCGTGATGACAGCACTCGTCGTGATCGTGATGATGGTGCTCATGTTCATGCTCGTGATCATGCTCTCTTTGTTCTTTCAGCTCTGCCATCAGTTCTGCTTCCAGATCGGTTGCACCCTCGATGGTTGCAAGAATATCCTTGCCATCCAGTGCATCCCAGGGAGTGGTAATGATGGTTGCCTTGGTGTTATGTTCACGGATGAGTTCCACAGCCTTTTTCAGCTTGTCCTCAGAAATATTGCCTGTTCTGCTTAAGATAATAGTTCCGGCATGTTCAATCTGATTGATAAAGAACTCACCGAAGTTCTTGATATACATCTTGCACTTGGAAGCATCTACAACTGCTACGGCACTGTTTAATACAACTTCATGCTCGTCAATAACGTCCTGTACGGCTTTCATCACATCGGAAAGCTTGCCAACACCCGAAGGCTCAATGAGAATCCTTTCCGGCTGATAGGTCTTCATAACCTCTTTTAAGGAAGTGCCGAAATCTCCGACGAGGGAGCAGCAGATACATCCGGAATTCATCTCTTTGATTTCAATTCCGGCATCCTTAAGAAATCCGCCGTCAATACCGATCTCACCGAATTCGTTCTCGATCAGTACCACCTTGCTGTCCTTTAATGCCTCGTTTAAAAGCTTCTTGATTAATGTCGTTTTACCGGCTCCTAAAAAGCCTGATACAATATCTATTTTTGTCATGTTTCTAACCTCTTTTCTTTGAAAATAGCAACTGTTCAGTACCTTCACAGTTACAATGCAAAATCCATTCCAAATCTGCTTCGCCGATAGGATTTTGCATTAATGAATCATGTTCTTACGGTCTCAGCAGCAAATGCTTCGATCTGTTCTGAATAGTTACTGAAAACCTACTTTAGTGACAATTGATTATTATAGTATTTTCCCCTGTTAAAGTCAAATTTTCAGTCATTTTCTGCTACAATTCTGTAGCTGTTCTTCCACAAACCGGCAGATCGCTCCTGCCGCATCCTGAGGAATCCATTTATGCTGATTGCGGATCATTGTTTCCCTGGCCTGTTCGCTGTCAAGTGCATCGAGTGCCCGGAACAACTCCTCCTTCGTCCTGACTGCCGGAACGGCCATGCCACGGTTCTTAAAGCATTTCAGATTCTTGCTTTCACATCCCGGAATCGGGGATATATGAATCAGCGGAACTCCTGCAACTGCAGCCTCCGTGGAGGAAAGTCCTCCCGGCTTTGTCAGGTAAAGATCACAGGCCTTCAGATAATCCGGCATCCGGTCGGTAAAGTTAAGCGGTATCACCTTTTGGCTGGGATGCGCTTTCAACTTATTATAGAGCTTCCGGAAGCTTCCGCAAAGAACGATGAGCCGCACATTCTCTTCGTTTTCGTAACACTCCAGCAGATACTCTACCATCTGCTCAATGCGTCCGGCACCCATGCTTCCCCCCGATACGAGGATATAGCGCTTATCCGCTTCCAATCCCAGCTTCTCAATTGCTTCCTTACGGGATTCCTTCTGTGAAAACTGCTTTGACACCGGAATTCCAAGAGGCTGCAGCTTTTCTTCCGGAATATGGAAGCGCAGGAAGTCTTTTTTCAGGGACTCCATCGGAATCACATACGCATCACAGTCCGTTTCCTCAGTAAAGGGGATGCAGGCATAGTCCGTTGCAATAAACAGCGTAAACGGAAGCTCCTCCCCTGACGATTTCAGATAGGTAATCATTTCTGCCGGATAAAGGTGCGTCATGATCACCGCATCAAAATGGTTCTCCTTCAGATAATCGTTGAGGCACCGCGCAGCCCTGTGATTCACCCCATACACCGGCGAATGTCCAGGGAGCCTCCTATAAGCCTCTCCAATATTATAGATCACTCCAAAAAAACGCGGCATTCTCTTTGCAATAAAAATATACAGACCGTCAATCACTCTGGTCAGAGCCATGCTGCGCAGCATATAGGGATTCATCAGATGGACATGATGCCCCCGGCGTTCCATTTCCTCCTTTATGGCTTTCGCTGCGGAATTGTGTCCTCCGCCTGTACCACATGTTAAAATCAACGCATCCATAGTAATTTAATCCTCATTCTTTCCCGTTCTTCTGTGCTGAGTTTCATTCGTATGCACACAATAATCGTGATGATAGCAAAGCCAATCCGGACCGCCGGTGCAACGTTTGTCACGAAAAATCCGGCCAGCGTCACAAGGTATGCGGCAATCGTCCGGTAAAAATGTGATTCCACGCAGATCACCACCGAAAAGAATATGAAAATAAACGCAAACAGTAATACCGGCATCCAGTAGGGATATAAGCCGATCAGGGAGCCAAAGGAAACGGCAATGCCCTTTCCTCCATGAAACTTCTGAAACAGGGAAAAGGTATGTCCTAATACCGGAGCTGTGATGACAAGTGCTGTCTGGCCATCCAGCAATGCCTCCGGGCCCATTCCTCTCATATAGAAATAAACCGGGAGAATTCCCTTTAATAATTCACATAACAGAGTCAGAATGCCACACCAGAAACCGCCCTGCTCAAAGGCATTCGCTGTTCCCGGGTTTCCATCGGTACTTCCCTGTGTAATGTCGATTCCACACAGTAGTTTTCCCCAGACCTTCGCATATAACACACTGCCGGACAAGTATCCAATCAGTATAAATAACAGTGCTTTCCCCATCATAAGTATTACTCCTTTTAAAGCCGCTTGTTTTTCTTTGAGACTTCACTCACATGCCCGTGCTACGCACTCTCTATCTGCCTTTCGGCAGATGCATGTTCGTTAATGAGCCCAGAAAAACAAATGTCTGCTTCGCAGCCGCTTGTTTTTCTTTGAGGCTCATTAGATTATAGCAAATTTCCTATATAATTTCTACCAGCTCCCACAGAATGAACAATTTCTATCAATTATTCTTGACTCTACAACCGTTGTAAAGTTTATGATAATTTTGTTTTTATCATAAACCATTACAGTGAGAGGACTATTATAATTATGGAACGCAATTATACAACCGGAAGTGTTTTCAAAAATATCCTGATTTTCTCTCTGCCTTATTTATTTTCGTATTTTTTACAGACCTTATACGGAATGGCCGATTTATTCATCATCGGGCAGTTTGAGGGCGTGGCAGGTACCACCGCTGTTTCCATAGGCTCTCAGGTCATGCATATGCTCACGGTTATGATTGTCGGTCTTGCCATGGGTGCGACCGTCAGTATCGGGCAGGCGATCGGCGCCAATAACCGGAAGGAAGCCGCCTCCGATATAGGAAATACCACAACCCTGTTCCTGCTGCTTTCCCTTGTATTAACCGTTGTGCTGCTTGCACTGGTAAAGCCGATCGTATCCATCATGTCCACTCCTTCCGAAGCGGTAAATGGTACGATTGCGTATCTCACGATCTGCTTTATCGGAATTCCTTTTATCACCGCATATAACATCATCAGTTCCATTTTGCGTGGCATGGGAGACTCCAAAAGCCCCATGTATTTCATCGCCATTGCCTGCGTTATGAATATTATTCTGGATTATATCTTTATGGGAGCTCTTCATTTAGGACCTGCCGGAGCCGCTCTCGGCACGACGCTTTCCCAGTTGATCAGTGTTGCAGCTGCCCTGATTTTCCTTAGGAAAAAGGAGCATGGACTTTCCCTGCACAGAACAGACTTCAAACCACAATCCCCGATCATGGGGCGAATTCTGAAAATCGGCGTTCCGATTGCGATGCAGGACGGGCTGATCCAGATTGCCTTTATCCTCATTACGATTATTGCCAACCAGCGCGGACTTACCGATGCCGCTGCCGTCGGCATCGTAGAGAAGATTATCAGCTTTCTGTTCCTGGTGCCCTCCTCGATGCTTTCTACCGTTTCTGCTCTCGGTGCACAGAATATCGGCGCCGATAAACCGGAACGAGCCAGACAGACGCTACGCTACGCAATTTATCTGGCTGCCGGATTCGGAATTGTGATTTCCATTCTAATCCAGTTTGTTGCAGAACCGGTCGTTTCCCTTTTTACCTCGGACAGCGATGCGATCCTTGCAGGCGGTCAGTATCTGCGCGGCTATATCTGGGACTGCTTTTTTGCCGGCATTCATTTCAGCTTCAGCGGTTACTTCTGTGCCTGCGAAAAATCCGGAATTTCCTTCCTGCACAACATCATTGCCATTGTACTGATGCGCGTGCCCGGTGTATATTTTACCTCGAAGCTGTTCCCGGCAACGCTGCTTCCTATGGGACTTGCTACCGCAACCGGCTCCCTCGTATCTGTCATCATCTGTGTGATTGCGTACTGTATCATTGAACGTAAGTCCGGAAAGGAATCTGCAATTCCTTATGGAAACCCGGAATAATGATAAGAAATAAACTTTCCGGAAATAATAAAGCTGTCTGATTACATGGGATCGTATCAGGCAGCTTCTTAATTTGTCTATTCAGAGCCATGCAGAAATGCTTGTGCAAGATGACCGTGGGAGCTTGCTCACTAAGGGCAGCTTATGAATGGGCAGGGCTGAACTGTAACGGCGAATGGAGTTCAGAATAGTTAAAAAATAACAACCAACAGCATCTTGAACTGCTCCTGTCCAAATACCGCATGAGGGTGCTTTGCGGGCATTACAATGGATTCTCCCTCGTGCAGCTCATATGCTACGCCATCAATGGTAATCTTACCAACACCATCCAGGCAGGTCACAAATGCGTCACCGCCGGATTCGTGTGTACTGATTTCTTCTCCCTTGTCAAATGCAAATAAGGTTACGCTGACCGCATCATTCTGCGCCAGGGTCTTGCTGACAACCTGTCCCTCCTGATAAGCAACCTGCTCCTTTAAGGTCATAACCTCTGCTTTGCTGATGTTTTTCATTCCACCCATGATAAGCCTCCTTCTTTATCCTTTTCTTTTGTATTCTATTTGATTGTATCCTTTGTACTTTTTCCATGTGGACAGAGTTTTATTCCATTGTCTGTTTCTTTTCCTGTTTTAGTCAAGAATTTTTCCATCAATGGAAATCGTAACGACCTGCCATGGAATAAATTTACCACTATTTTTCAGTGCTGTCACTGCTGCATGCTCCAGTCCTCCACAACAGGGAACCTCCATGCGCACAACCGTAACACTTTGGATCTCATTAAGCTCAATGATCTGCTGTAATTTCTCACTGTAATCGATATCGTCCAGCTTCGGGCAGCCGATGATCGTAATCTTTCCCTTCATAAACTCTTCATGCATGTTGGCATAGGCATATGCCGTACAATCTGCTGCAATTAAGAGCTTTGCGCCATTAAAATAAGGTGCATTCACAGGAACAAGCTTAATCTGGCACGGCCATTGTCCCAGGCGGGATTTCATCCGGGGCATCGAAACGGTAACACTTTCCTTTTCATCTGCCATATCCTCCTGTGCCATTGTACGCATCCGTGATCCCGGACAGCCCTGAAATACCGGCCGTTCAGAAGCGATCTGCTTTTGTGCTGCCATCTTTTTCTGATGCTGCTCTACCGCCTTTTCGTCATAGGCCGCAGCTTCCCGTTCCACAAAGGTAATCGCTCCGGCAGGGCACACCGGCAGGCAGTTTCCCAGTCCGTCACAATAATCATCCCTGATCAGCTTTGCCTTTCCATCTATCATCTGAATGGCCCCTTCGTGGCAGGCATTGGCACATGCTCCACAGCCGTTGCAAAGATCTTCATCAATCTGAATAATTTTTCGAATCATTCTGATTCCTTCCTTTCTTGTCGTTATGCCTGCATTATAGTACAATAACAGAGATAAATATGTGGTTATAACCACGAACGGAGGAATTATGAATCTTTTTGAAACCTTTATTTTTCAAAAATTGACGAAAGAAGAAATCGAAGATATGAATACCCTGCAGTTTCTCCGAACTGCTTCTTATGAAAAGAATACCCTGATTTTCCAAACCGGCGACATCGTCCATGAAATCGGCATGGTCTTAAGCGGCAGCGTCAATATCGAAAGCATTGATCTGTGGGGAAACAAAAGTATTCTTTCCCATGTTCCCACCGGGCATGCCTTTGCCGAAACCTATGCGCTCTGCCACGAGCCGATGATGGTGGACGCCATCACCTCAAAAGACAGTGAAATTGCGTTCGTGAACACGGATATTCTTTTAAACGAACAGCACCTTGGCAAAACCTGGTACTCCAAAATTATGCACAATCTTTTGCTTATTTTTGCGCAGAAAAATCTGGTTCTATCAGACCGGATCTTCTGCACCAGTGCAAAAACCATCCGTGAGCGTCTGTTCACCTACTTTTCGAATCTTTCTGTCAAAAACGGAAGCAAAACCTTTCAGGTACCCTTTGACCGCCAGCAGATGGCCGACTATCTGAATCTCGACCGGAGTGCTCTTTCGAAGGAGCTTGGCAAAATGCGTAAGGAAGGGCTGATTGACTTTCATAAGAATACCTTCACTCTGAAAACAGATTCTACACTTTATTCTGCAGAATAAACGTGGTACAATCAGTGCGACAAAATCCATTTACAGAAAGGATGGATGACAAATGATCCGACACCCCAGAACACACAAATCGCACAACCAAATGTCC
The DNA here is from genome assembly GCA_963618065.1 of bacterium. Lineage (GTDB taxonomy): Bacteria > Bacillota > Clostridia > Lachnospirales > Lachnospiraceae > Suilimivivens. Next base: position 126,985 of record CAVERH010000001.1, read on the forward strand.
GAAGCATTTGTAACTGCTGCGTTTTTATCCATATCCGGCGGGCTTCAGGATGCCTACACCTATATTTCCCGCGGAAAGGTCTTCGCCAACGCCCAGACCGGCAATATTGTTTTATTGAGCCAGCATATTTTTACAGGAGATTTTCATTCCATGCTCCACTATCTGGTGCCGGTCATTTTCTTCGCGCTCGGCGTTGCCGCAGCAGAACTGATCCGTCAGCGCTTCCAGAAGGCGCAGCGGATTCACTGGAGGCAGCTGGTACTCATTATAGAGATCTTACTGCTGTTTCTGGTTGGATTCTTACCGGATCACTTCAATCTGATTGCCAATGCCATGGTTTCCTTTTCCTGTGCCATGCAGGTACAGGCGTTCCGCAAGGTTAACAGCTTTGCTTTTGCCAGCACCATGTGTATTGGTAACATCCGCAGCGGCATGGAATCCCTGTGTGCGTATCATAAGACGCATAACAGAGAAACCCTGTATAAGGCTTCCCATTATTTCGGGGTCATTCTCCTGTTCGCCCTCGGTGCCGGGCTTGGCAGCCGCTTCATTGCATTTTGGGGACTGCGTACCATATGGGCGTCCTGCCTGCTGTTACTCATCAGCTTCCTGTTGATGTTCATTAAGCAGGAGCTCGAGGAACATCCGGAAATCCGTGAAGAAGAAAAGACCATTCAGGATGATATTTCTTCTATACTACAATTGAAATAGTAAATCCTACCGGCAAAGCAATTACAGCCTGTGTGAACATTCCAATAACCGCATATTTTATATGATGCCAATAATCATGATAGGCATCCACCATATCCTCTGTTCCCGGAATGATCATCTTCCTGCTATGACAAAACCAAAGACAATCCACTATCAATGCATCAACCCACATCTCTGTCACCCACATGATATAGCCATGAAGCCATCCTTCAAAAAATGTCCGAGCACCACCAATATAATAGGCCAATACTGTCTGCAAAAATATGTATGCAACAAAGAATCCCAGCTTCCCGATTGTTGCCTTTTTCGTAAGCTCCTCAAAGCCTTCCTGTATCAATCCCAGTTCCCTGCAGCGATCCTGTATTTCCTTTGGATATTCCTGTATCATGCCAATCCTACCCTTTTTCTTCATATTGATACCACAGACTGCAAAAATGACAGCATTAAAAACAACGATTTCCAGCAAATAATTCATCTGTTATCAGTTCCTCCGAATATTTTCCCTTTATAGCTTCTCATAGATTGGTGCATATAAATCCCATATTTTCTTATTCACAAGTCCTCCCAGGCGGCATTGATTATTTTTTCCAGGCATGAATAACCCTGCTGACCTGTTTCTCAATATCGATCCGCGTTTCTCTGCATTCCTTTGGATATTTTCTTCCTGCTCTGTAAACACGTAAGGCTTGTATTTTATATTTGAACCTCTTCCCATATTCAAGGTGAAATTTTTGCACCTTGAAAGATTTTCCACTTCTTCATCATTCAATTCAAACATAAAATCATCTCTGGCATAAATTTCCAATACCTTTCTCCAGAAGACCTTCTCTGAAGAACGAATATCACGGATACGTGCAAGCAATTCTTCAAAATAATTACCACCACCAAGGCGCTTTAAGCGATCATCATCCAGGGCAAAACCTTTTTTCATATATTCTTTCAAAACACTGCTTGCCCAGATGCGGAATTGGGTGCCTCTAAGAGATTTCACACGATAACCAACAGAGATGATAACGTCCAGATTATAATAATCCACCTTATATTTTTTACCATCAGCAGCAGTTGTTGCAAAATTTGCAACAACTGAATTTTGATTCAGTTCACCTTCGGAAAATATATTTTTGATATGCCTGGAAATAGTAGATTTATTGCGCTGAAATAATTCTGCTATTTGATCAAGAGATAGCCATACTGTATCTTCATCCAGCGTAACTTCTAACTTTGTCAGGCCATCTTCTGTTGTATACATAATAATATTCGATTCATTCATGGCTTTTTATCTCCTTCTTAGAGATTTTTTCACTGCGAATATAATATTCCAGAAGGCGCAATACATATTCCGGTGCATGGCGGTTTCCAAGTTCCCAATCTGTCACAGTTCGATATGGAATATCAAAACATTCGCAGAATTCCCTGCGATTCATCCCTGTTTCTTCTCGTATTATCCGCATTCTATTGTCATCCATTCGTCTTCCTCCGCTTATACTACGCGTTGCGTATTGATTGTATCACCATTCATAAAAACACGCAATGCGTGCTAAAAAGAAAAAGCCGCTGACACGTTATCATCTAACGCATCAACAGCTTCCATCTCGCTTTGATTCAGTGTATTATTCGGTTTTATTTAGGCTCT
>CAVERH010000002.1:0-124195 GCA_963618065.1 bacterium
CCAAAGGTGAGTCTAGTGAAGCTTGTTGCCATAATTTGCATGGCTCTGAATAGTTTCAATATATTCTCTTTTCCTGTTAATTCCTAGAAAATAGTCGTTTACAAATAGAATAAACCTATTCATCCCATTTTCAAACGGTTAAACATATGATGTTTTGTATACTTTATTACAACGATTCAGATCTCCATTCGCAAAACCGCTGTTTCATGGCTTGAGTTTTCCTCATGCAGTTATACTTTATTCATATCAGATTTGATCAGATATGAAAATATCGAATGATGTTATCCTATCTACATATCATGCTTTTCTAAATAATATAAATTCTGTAACTGTTCAGCCTTTCCCATTTATAAGCTGCCGGATTGTGCTGATTGGCTAACCAATATACGTGCTTTCCATCCCTTTTGTGTTGTGTTATGATAATTACGATCTGATATTTCAGATCAGGATTTTGAACGATTTTTGAAAGGCAGGGTTACTGGCTATGATGACTAAAAACGAAAACTTAAAGACTTATTCCATAAAGGAAATTCCTCATTTCCACATTTATGGAAGAACCGATGAAACACAGAATCCGCTTCCTCTTTTCTGGAACGGAAGCGGTATAGAAGTAAATGTCACAGGCTCTGAGCTTTGGATCGACCTTGAAGCAGACTGCGGCTTCCATGAACCATGGATAGCAACCGAATTAAACGGAGCATTGATGAGCCGTCAGATGCTTTTACCCGGCAGCTATTCCATCTGTCTGTTCCGTAACATGACCTTCGGTGTTCCGAAAACCATGAAATTCTTCCGCGAACTGCAGGCCATGAGTGAAGATGATGACTGTCATGTATTTGTCCGCGGCTTCCAAACTGACGGCGAATTCCTTCCCGTGAAGGAGCACAAATACAAAATCGAATTCATCGGTGACAGCATTACCTCCGGCGAAGGTACCTATGGTGCCCTTCCTGATACCGACTGGCTTGCAATGTATATGAGCAGCAGTGAGAATTATGCAACCTATACAGCGAAAGCGCTCGATGCCGATTACCGTCTGATTTCCCAGGGCGGCTGGGGTGTTTACTGTGGATGGGATAACGATGTGCGTCATAATATCCCCTCCTGCTATGAAAAGATCTGCGGTCTTGGCTTCGGAGAGGTCAATGAATCTGTTGGTGCACAGAAGGACTATGATTTTACCTCCTGGAAACCGGATGCCATCGTGGTCAATCTCGGAACAAACGATGCAAGTGCCTTCAACCAGCCGCCATTTACCATTCCGGAAACCGGTGAAACCTTCAAGCAGCATAAGAATCCGGACGGAAGCTTTGTGGAAGAAGACCGGGAACGCTTTGAAGGTGCCGTATACAATTTTCTTAAGATGCTTCGCAAGGACAACCCCGGTGCGCACATTGTATGGACCTACGGCATGCTCGGCTATGATCTGAATCTTCTAATTACGAATGCCATGAACCGTTATCAGAAGGATACCGGAGACCATAACACCGCATTTATTAATCTGCCCAACACCACATCAGAGACTGTTGGCGCACATACCCATCCCGGCGTCAAGTCCCACGAACGGGCTGCAAAGGTTCTGATTGAATATTTACAGACTGTTCTTCACTAAAACGCAACTATTCAGAGCCATGCAAAAATGCATTCAGACAAAACAGCAATTTTAGATAGCGAATGCGGTTCTGAATAGTTATAAAAGAACACATGGAGAGGTAACGATTATGCAGTTTTACAAAAGCGGATATTATCACCAGCACGATAAGGATTTCAGGATTGAGCGGACGGACGGCTCCGGAGACTATCTGCTCCTGCTCATCCGCACTGCAGGCTGGTTCCGCATTCATGGGACGGATTATCATACCTCTCCGAATACGATTCTTTTATACAAAAAAGGCACTCCACAGTTCTATCGTGCCTGTGAAGCGCTCTATTCTGATGACTGGCTGCATTTCCATATGGATGAGTCCGATCTTGCGTTTGTTTCAAAGCTGGGAATCCCTTTTGATACACCGGTGCCGGTTCATGATATTCACGACCTGTCCCTAATCATCAAAGACATTACCTATGAACACTATTCTGATAACATCCATAAGGAAGAAACCATTCTTCTCTATTTGCAGATTCTGCTGCTTAAGATCAGTGAAAAACTGCATAAGGATGCGCATCACCCGGACAACATTTACTATGACAAGCTGTCCAATCTGCGCTCCCAGATTTATAACATGCCTTATAAAAACTGGTCTATGGAGGGCATCAGCGTCTCCATGTCCTTAAGTAAATACTATTTCCAGCACTTATACAAGAATACCTTTGGAGTGACCGCTATGGAAGATATTATAAAGAGCCGTACGGATCATGCCAAATATCTGCTTTCCACAACCCATCTCTCCATTCATGAGGTTGGCCAGATGTGCGGCTACAACAGCGATACCCATTTTATCCGCCAGTTCAAGGGGCAGACCGGCGTTACCCCATCGGAGTACCGGTCTACGCTACAGTAAACTGACTGTTGTATAGCTCTGCATAAAAGCCCTTCCTTGCAAGAAGCTCTTCGTGATTTCCCTGTTCAATAATATGACCATCCTTCATAACCAGAATCACATCGGCATTCTGAATGGTGGACAGACGATGTGCCACGATAAAGCTGGTACGTCCTTCCATCATGGCTGCAAATGCTTTCTGAATCCGGATCTCGGTTCTGGTATCAATCGAAGAGGTTGCCTCATCCAGAATCAGCATCGGAGGCAGACACAGCATCACTCGTGTAATACAAAGGAGCTGCTTCTGTCCCTGGGAGAGACTGCCGCCATCTTCACTGATCACGGTATCATATCCATCCGGAAGTCTTCGGATAAAGCTGTGTGCATGGGAAGCCTTTGCTGCCGCAATCACTTCTTCGTCGGTTGCATCCGGTTTTCCAACAATAATGTTATCACGGATCGTTCCCTGCTTTAACCAGGTTTCCTGAAGCACCATACCATAGGAGGTACGCAGGGACTTTCTGGTAATATCGCGGATATCCGTACCCTCTACGGAAATCGAACCGCCATCCACATCATAGAAACGCATGAGCAGATTGATAATAGTGGTCTTACCACATCCGGTAGGTCCGACAATCGCAATCCTCTGCCCCGGCTTTACGTCAAGGTTCAGATCCTCGATCAGCTTACGCTCCCTGCTATAAGAAAAGGCAACATGATTCAGGGAAACAGCACCTTCTACATTGGTCAGGACTCTTGCATCCTCTGCATCCGGAAGCTGAGATTCCTCCTCAATCAGTTCGAAAATTCTCGCTGCACAGGCAAGTGCATTCTGAAGTTCTGTAATAACTCCCGAAATTTCATTAAACGGCTTGGTATACTGGTTCGCATAAGACAGGAAGCAGGTCAGCTGTCCAATGGTAAGACCGCCACGGATAACGGCCAGTGAACCGGTAAGACCTACGCCCATATATACTAAGCTGTTCACAAAACGGGTACAGGGGTTGGTAAGGGAGGAAAAGAAAATTGCACGTAAGGAACACTTTTCCAGTCTGCCGTTGATTTCATCGAAGTCTTCCATAACTGAAGCTTCTCTGCCAAAGGCCTTCACTTCTTTATGATTGGTAATCATTTCATTAATCAGTGTTGTCTGCTCGCCTCTCGTTGCAGACTGTAGCTGGAACATCTTAAAGGTCTTCTTCGCAATGAAGGATGCCACAAACAAAGATACCGGTGTAATTACCACTACTACGATCGTAATTCCCACATTTTCGGAAAGCATGAAAAGCAGGGTTCCGAGAATCGTAAGCACACCGGTAAACAACTGTGTGAATCCAAGAAGCAGACCATCCGCAAACGTATCGACATCTGCAACGACACGGCTCATAATATCACCGTGGGAATGACCGTCCAGATACTTAAGAGGTACCTTCTGGAGCTTGTCAAAGGCCTTCTCACGGATATCTTCAATAATACTGTATACAATATGATTATTGCACAGACTCATGATCCACTGGGCTGCTGCTGTAAGAAGAATCACAACACCCATTTTCACAAGGAGCTGCCGGAGTGTCACCCATGCTGCACCAGTGTCTGCTGTCTTAAGTGCAGACGGAAGGAACTGAAGCAGAGCATCCACCGCATCTCCGGTAAGAATCGGAAGATATAACGTAAATACGACCGAAACGGCTGCCATTACAATTGCTGCAATGAGTAAAAAGCGATAAGGCTTCATATATTTTAACACCTTAACCAACGTTTCTTTTTGCTGACCCTTGTCCAGCTTTGCTGCCTTTGCCATGCTTACGCCTCCTTTCCTTCCTGCTGATCGGGTTTCTTTTCTACCTGTGTATAATAAATTTCCTGATAGGTTGCACAGGACTTTAACAATTCCTCATGGGTTCCAAGACCAACCACATCGCCATCGTCCAGTACAATGATCTGATCTGCATGCATCAGGGAAGAAGCTCTCTGCGATACAATGAACACGGTCATATCTCCGGGCAAAGCTTTAATCGCCTGCCGGAGCTTTAGGTCTGTTGCATAGTCAAGTGCGGAAGAGCTGTCATCCAGAATCAGGATTTCCGGTCTTCGTACCAGTGCCCTTGCAATGGACAGACGCTGCCGCTGTCCACCGGAAAGGTTGCGTCCTTCCTGTTCAATCACAGTATCAAGTCCGGCTTCCTTCTGTTCCACAAATTCCTTCGCCTGTGCAGTTTCCAGAGCCTGCCAGATTTCTTCATCGGTTGCTCCTTCATTACCCCAGAACAGGTTCTCCCGGATCGTACCTTGGAACAGTACCGCCTTCTGTAACACCATGCCGATTTTCGCCCGAAGCTTTCCCGGATCCATGTCGCGGACATCAGTACCATCCACCAGAACGCGTCCACGGGTCACATCGTAAAATCTGGGGATCAGATTTACCAGTGTCGATTTACCGGAACCGGTTCCTCCGATTACACCAATGGTCTGACCCTTTTTCACCTTCAGGTTCACATCGGAAATAGCTTCGTCACCACCCTCATTGTAGGCCATGCCGACCTGATCAAATACCACCTTGTACGGACACTCCTCTCTGTGAAGCTCTGCACATGACAGACTAACTGATTTACCATTGCCTTTCTCCTGCTCTGCCAGCTTCATACCATCCCGAACCGGGTTTCTTCCGGCTGCTCCGTGCTCTTCCGGGAAGCCTGCCGGAATTTCCATAACCGACTCAATACGGTTTCCACAGGCAATCGCTTTGGTTACCGTAATGATCAGGTTCGCAAGCTTAATCAGCTCTACCAGAATCTGGGACATATAGTTGATGAGCGCTACCACCTGTCCCTGAGTAAGAATTCCGCCTTCAATCTGCAGTGCACCTACATAAATCAGCGCCATCAGACCACCATTGATAATAATATAAGTAACCGGATTCATCAGTGCAGATACTCTTCCGGCAACGACCTGTACATCACGCAGTACCCGGTTTTCTTTCCGGAATTCCTCAATTTCTTCCGGCTCTTTTGCAAAAGCACGGATGACTCTGGATCCGGTCAGGTTCTCACGGGTAGTGCGCATGACCTGATCAAGGCTTGCCTGCACCCGACTGAACATCGGAATACTGATTAACAAAATCGCAAAGACCACAATGAGCAGCAGCGGAATCACTACTACGAAAATCAATGCCGCCTTCACATCTACGGTAAATGCCATGATCATGGCACCAAATACGATAAAGGGGGATCTTAGGAACAGACGAAGCACCAGATTCACCCCATTCTGTACCTGATTGACGTCACTTGTCATACGGGTAATCAGCGTTGCCGTTCCCTGACTGTCCATCTGCCCAAAGGTGAGCTTCTGAATATGGTCAAACAGAGCCTGACGCACTCTGGTTGCAAATCCGACGGCTGCCTTTGCCGCAAAGAACTGTGCCGTCACCGAACTGATTAATCCAATCACTCCTAAAGCAACCAAAACCAGTGCCATCTTTACGATATAGCCCTTATCCTGATTGGGAATACCAACGTCGATCATCGATGCCACAACCAGCGGCACAATCAGCTCAAAAGAAGCCTCCAGCAGTTTAAACAGAGGCCCCAGAATACTTTCTTTTTTATAATCCTTTAAATATATGAGTAATTTTCGCATTGTACTTCCACCCGTTCTTACATCCATTTAAAATCACGGTAACTATTCAGCCTTATCTCAAAAAGTTCTCAACAATAACTGCTTCTGCTTCTTCCTCGTTCAGACCAAACGTATTGAGCTTAATCAGCTGTTCGTTATTAATTCTTCCGATTGCTGCCTCGTGGATAATTGCTGCATCCACATGCTTTGCATCAATTTCCGGAATAGAGCACACCTGTGCCTGATCCATAATAATGGAATCGCACTGGATATGTGCATGGCATAAGGCTTCTCCAATTGCCTTCGGATGGAAGGTCTGTTTTGAGGTTCCCTTGGCTACCGATCGCGATACGATCTGCGCGCTGCTGCCGGAGCCTTCTAAGACCACATCAATATTGGAAATGGCTGTCTGCTGATCGTGTGTCATCAGCTTTTCCGTCACAAAGAGCTTACAGTTCTCACCAATAAAGATCTCTGTGTCACGCTTCGTCGAATCCACACCTTCAATCTGAACCGTTTCCATATTAAAGATGGAATCCTTTACCATATATACCTTCGTCATCGGATTTAAGATACGGGCTCCGGTCCCTTCCCCTTCCCCGTAATGCTTCTCTTCATAACGGACATTGCAGCCGGTTCCGATATGAAAGGTATGAATGCCGTCATGGCGGCTGTCGTTGCAGCCGCTGTTATGGATTCCGCATCCGGCCACAATCGTCACATTCGCACCATCTTCCACATAGAAATCATTGTATACTTCATCGGTCATCCCTGATGTATTAACAACCACCGGAATATGGACAAACTCACCATTCGTATCTCCACGGATGATAACATCAATTCCCGGCTTGTCCTCTTTACGCTTAATCTTAATATGTTCAGAATCTCCATGACAAAGCGGATAGCCATTGTATCTCAGGTTAAAGGCACCCTCCTGCTTAAATCCAACACCATCAATTTTGTCAAGGACTCCTTGTGTGATTGCATCAATTTCTGCCACAATTCTCTTCCTTTCGTTATCTGTTTCTATCTGATAAATTCAACCATGCCACCCATAAGTTGTCGGTTTATGCTTATCTGCTAAAAATACTTGTATTTGTCGGCAACTTATTTCATGTCGGGCGTCCGCAGTTTTTCACATCCAGTCGGAAGATTGCTCTCCATTAACATCGGATACACCTCTTCCTTCGTACCGAGTGCTGCTATTTTGCCATCCCGGATCACCATAATACGGTCTGCCATCTGGATAATCCGCTCCTGATGGGAAATCAGAATCAAGGTTTCCTTCTTCTCCTGATAAAGCTGTTCAAACTGCTTTACCAGCATGGAAAAGCTCCACAGATCAATTCCTGCCTCCGGCTCATCAAAAATACAGAGCTTATGAGGCTTGGCAAGCACCGATGCAATTTCAAGACGTTTCATTTCACCACCTGAAAGAGTCGCATCGACTTCTCTCTTTAAATACTCCTTTGCGCACAGTCCCACACGGCTTAACAGATTACAGCAGGCATCCTCGGAAAGCTTCTCTCCTGCGGCTAGATTTAAGAGCCGCTCCACTGTCATTCCCTTAAAGCGCGGCGGCTGCTGGAAGGCAAATCCGATTCCCACCTTTGCACGCTCCGCAATCGGAAGCTCCGTTACATCCTGTCCGTCCAGTAAAATCTGTCCGCCGTCCGGCTTCTCAATTCCCATAAGAAGCTTCGCCATCGTCGATTTTCCTCCACCATTGGGACCGGTAATTACCAGCATCTCTCCATCCGGCACCGTAAAACTGATATCTTCAATAATACTCTTTTCCACACCATTATCCAACGGATGGAAAACGAGGTTTCTTACTTCAAGCATAGCTGCCTCCGTATTCTCTTTAATGCTCTTGTAACTATTCAGTACCCTCACAGTTACGTTGCAAAATCCATTCCAAATCGGCTTCGCCGATGGGATTTTGCATTACTGAATCATGTTCTTACGGTCTCAGCAGCAAATGCTTCGACCTGTACTGAATAGTTACTGTTTCCCACTACTTGCGCCAATTAGTATAACACATATCGGTGAAAAAAACACCTACTGATTATAGTACATACTAAGTAACAGTTCAGCTCTGCACGTACATTTTCAAATTCGAAAGAACATTGAAATCGCTCTTTTCTATAAAGCCAAAAGTCACACTGCAGCATTTACTGCAGTGTGACCGCTTGTTTTCTTCTCATGTTCTTTTCCTGTTTTATTTTGCAAGCTGATCAATCCACGCAAACAATTCTTTCAGATCGTAATCCCCACTGTGAGGCAGACCCCAGGGTAATGCAAAATCAACCTGATAACCTTTATTCTTAAGCAAAGTGGCAAGGATAACCGGAATCGCAATAGAAGTATCACGATCAAACGCACCATGCCGGATTCTCCAGTTTTTCGTCGTATCGCACACCCCGATGAAGCTTGTCGGATTCAGCAGCCGGATCATCTGCTCGTCTGCTTTCTCCCCATTTGCTCTGGAATGCTCCTTTGCAAAGTCCGTAAAATGTCTTGCCATGACTTTTTCGTCACCGAATTCTTCATTTTCCGGACTGTCCAGTGTCAGAGCATCAAATGCCGGTGTCGGTTTCATACGTGTGATTTTTGCCACATAGGCATTCACCTCCAAACACGTTGCCTGACCGTTATCAAAGGTGATATACTCCTGCTCATCAATCGTGCTTCCCTGAACCATCAGCTCCGGCAGACGATGCTGAGAATCATGTGTTTCCATCTCCCTGGTAGCAGAAGCTAACAGAAATCCCAGCACATAATCCTTAAAGGAGCCTTCCCCATCCTGATCCAGAGTGAGTTCCTTTCCGGTATCGTCTTTCAGGCACAGGGAATTGACATAGGCCGGAAACTGTGCCTTCAGCTCGGCAGATAATTTCTTTTGTTCCGCACTGAGCTCTCCTGCAACAGGGATCCTCTTGGGTCCTTGTGGGCTCATCTCAAACCTTGTCATATGGAAGACTGTTTCCTTTTGAAATAGCCACTCATATGCGGCATCCGCATGCTCTAGATTATGAATCGGACAGTAGCAGCTTGCCGCAAAGATATCATCGCGCTCATCCGCCGCTCCGATCTCCTTAAGATACGGTGCATACTCTTTCGCATTTCCGGTTGCCCCGGCTAATGCAGACAAAGCACCTCCTGCGGATGTACCATTGGTAATAATCTTCTCCACATCCCCCGGCACCAGCTCTGCATTGTGTCTCAAATAGCGGATGGCTGCCTTCATATCAACAATGATCGCCGGTGCACGTCCGGTACGCGCTTCCTTGACCACCCCACTATTTTCTCCGGCTCCTCCCACAAAGAATTCTCCGGACTGCATTCCGGTATTGCGTCCACGGATGCCTGCGCACATCACAACATATCCGTGAAGCAGAGCCTCAAATGCCGTATTGGGCTTGTGGTTGAACCGGTCAATTCCAACCTCCATCGCCGGGCCTTCCATATAACCACCAACCGTATTCGGCGCAAAGATCGGCGCCGTCTTTAAGGAATAACCGCGTATCGTCTCTCCCTGATAGTATTCCTCCGGTGCATAAATATTTAATGTCTGCACATGGCTCGCCGGATTAGCGCAGTACACAATATGTTCAAACGCCCGATAGGTAACACTGCGCTCTCCGATTCTGCATGTTTTTACTTCATAATGATTTGGATCAAATGTTAAATCGTACATAAATCACCTCTTTTTATTGCTGATTATACTGATCTGCATATTTCTCCACGTCGAGCAATAATACAATAATAAGAATTACAGCTCCAAGGATCACACCCATCCATGTATAATCGAATTTTACTGCGTTAACAATAGCTGCTGTCGGTTCTGCAGCAGGATCATATCCGGCTGCAGCCAGAATCCATCCTGTAAGTGCACTGCCAATACCAATTCCGACCTTCGAGCCAATTGACTGTGCGGAAGAAATCAGACCTTCCGAACGAATACCGAATTTCCAGTTACCGTATTCTACGACATCCGGTACTAATGCAAAGACTGCCGAAAGAATTGGGCCAACACCCAGTGAACGAATAACCGTTCCTACAACAATCATCGTTGTATTTTCATTAGCAAGTCCTGTAATTGCAAATCCGGCAATGATCAGCACTGCGCCAATGAGCAGAAATGTCTTCTTATCCCATTTTTTCGAAATTGCCGGCATCAGGAACAATATGAAGATGCCCGGAAGCTGACCTGCTGTCATAAGCACCGACATAAACATCGGATTATGAAGCACCATATTGCAATAGTAAATCTGTGCACCAATTGCATTTGCATTCATAATCAGTGAAAATGCTCCAAGTAGCATCAGCAGCCAGAAATACTTATTCTTCATCGTTGCCGGAAGCTGCTGGCTCATGGGAATGCTTGCTCTGTTTTTTGCCTCCTGGGTATTATCCATTTCCTTATTTAGCAAACCGGAAATCAGGATCAGCACACAGGCTGCCAGACCTAAAACAATACTCGAAAGCTTCCAGCCAAAATGTAAAACGAGCGGTGTAATTGCAGATCCTGCAATCAGACCGATAATGTTGTTGCCCAATGCAGAAAAGGTCGCCAGCATCGTTGAGTCATCCTTGTCATGTGTCATAAGCGGCAGAAGGGCAGTATTGGAAATACCGTAAATCGTATACACGATACAACTCATGAAAAAATAGGTAATGTAGGCATATACCAGCTTGCCATTCATATCCAGTCCGAGCGGCACATTCATAAGCAGAACGAGCCCCACCAGAGTAAGCGGTGCCGATGCAATCAACCATGGTCTTGCCTTTCCAAGTCTGCTTGATGTCTTATCTACAATTGCTCCCATAATCAGATCCGTTATACCGTCAAAAATACGGCATATCAGAAACATGGTAGCGATAGCACCTGCCCCAATCAGTGCGGTATCGGTATAGTAGTTTAAAAGAAATGCAGCAGCAATCTGACTGAAAATACATCCGCCACCTGTTCCGATTCCATATGCCACTTTGTTCATCAGCGGCACCCTTTGCTTGTTTTTCATTTGATAACCTCCCTCGTATGTATGCTTTTGATACTTGGTAACTGTCTATTCAGAGCCATGCAAATTGCTTACTGCGAATGCTTGCATTCAAGCAGAAAAGCAATTTTATACGGCGAATGTAGTTCTGAATAGTTACGATACTTGTATTATATAGGGCGTTTCATTGACAAACAATTCTGCTTCCATTAAAATTAAGTCAAAATCTGACTTAAAGGATCAACGCGTTATGAATACAGAAAATCTCAGGGAATTTGTTGTTCTTGCAGAAACCAAGAACTTTTGGGAAGCCTCTGACCGGCTCTATATGAACCAGTCAACATTATCCAAGCATATCAAATGTCTCGAAAACGAACTTGGTGTCGATCTGTTCACGCGGACAACACGCCGCGTGGAGCTTACCGGATACGGCAAGGCCTTCTTACCATATGCGAAATCCATCACACATTTCGAATATGAGGGGCTTTCTAACCTGCAGAGACTGAAAAATATCGAAAACGGTCTTCTGACCATAGGTGTATTTCCTTCCATGCCGCAATATCATATTACGCAGTTGTTCTCACAATTCCAGACCATGTATCCGGATGCAACCATCCGTACCACAGAGGATGATCCGGTTAATCTGATGAATTACCTTGAAAACGAAGGCTGTGAAATTATTTTCCAGCGCGAAGACAAAGCAAGCTTTGAAAAGAATTTTCTGAACGATACACGGGTCACACGAATCCCTTATTTAAAGGATCGTCTGATTGCACTGATGCCGATTCACCATCCATTGGCTCATTCGACATCAGTTACACTTCAGCAGTTAAAAAATGAGCGCTTCTGTCTGATCAAGGAAGGCTCTCTTATGTACCAGATGTCCATGAGTGCATGCCAGAATGCCAGCTTCGTTCCGAACATCGTGTTCACCAGCCACCGCATTGATTCCATATTGGATATGGTCACGAACCAGAACTGTGTTGCTCTTCTGATGGATGTGCATCTTGCACTTCCCGAAAACGGTCCAAAGCGAACCTATGAGCCCTGGCGTGCAGTTCCAATCACACCGGTTATTTCATCCCAGATCTCCATCTGCTATCGCAATGATAAACCATTATCCAAAAATGCGCAGCTTTTCATTGATCTGTGTAACCAAAAACTGTTCAGTTCGGAAGGATTGCAATAATTTGAATTCCACTACTTTACCGGAACCAGATAATCTTTAATCAGATCATAATCTTCCATATTATAGCAAACGATTTCATATTCCTTGATATGTGGATTACTGAACACTCTGGTCAGACCGATAAACTGTGTCAGCTTGGACGCAAGATTCAGCACATCCTTCTCATCTGTAATAAGCTCTACCCTGCCCCGGCACTTCTCCAGAGCCTTGAAAAATCCGTCAATATCTTTAATTTCCTTTACTCGCATAAAACTCCTTTCTTCTGAAAAAGAGAAAAAATCCAGGTTACCAGCATAACAACCAGAACCCCAAAGATGGTTGAAATAAAACGGAAGCATCCGTAATAAATTCTCTCACCGGCATGTAATGTACAGGTAACCAGAACAAAGGTAACACCTCCGATTCTTGCATTAATATAGGGAACCCTGGCAGCCTTGCAAAGGAGTAGTGTTACAATAATCCCGATAAACACCATCGCAGCCATAATCCATTCGTTTCCTATCAGATTATCCAGTAAGATCACACCGATTCCGGTCAATCCTCCGATAAAAGTAATTATAATACGATTCATTCCTGCCTTTCGGCTGATTGTGAGATTATCCTGACAGCACAACAGACATGCGATGCAGGCAGTCATCTTCTGAATAATCTCAATATGCTTCTCTCCCACGGTAAACAGAAATCCCGCATTGCTTAAAGCAGTACTCACAAGGAAGCAGATCAGAACAGCAACCGCTATCCGAATATCCAAAATCGTTATCCTGGGTTCCTCTATCTGTGTTGGCTTTGCCATCTTAGTTTTCCTCCATTAATTTGATTGCAGTATCAACAAACATTTCTGCAGCTCCCTGCAGAAACATGGATGCCTGTGCCTCCCACGAGATTCTGCGATAAGAATCCCGATCCGGCATATACTTCATACCCCCGTTTACCATTGATAAATAAAGTGTATGGGGATATCTCGATCTTTCCTGAAGCTGTCTTTCCGTAAGGGCATTGATCTCCGGCTTTCCGGCAACCAATGCAACATTTCCCAAAGAAATCACCTCTACAGGCACTTCTTTCCATCCATTCTTCTTGAACGTAAGCTCCTTGTACGGCCGCATCGGAATACGCTCCTTCGTCTCCCACACAAACTTACCCGTTTTGTGAGAAACACCATGCACCTCATCCGGTTCTGCTTCTTTGATAATCCTCATCGCCGCCTGTGCCATCTCATGTCCAAGCTCCTTGGCAAATGCAATTCCTTTTTCCACGCCAAGATCTACTGTCTCGGGCCAGCCGTCCGCTCCAATCTGATCATACCAGGCCGTCCGAAGCGGCACTCGGTCTCCTGCTGCCGCCGTGCAATAGAGAATTGTCGCCCCAAGAATATTTTCCAGTTCTCTGCAGCAAAGCCCGGGCGCATCCGCAGAAACAAGACGTTTACCTTTGTCCATTTCTGAATTATCAATGACGCATGGCTTCATTCCGTAACTGATCAATGCCGCGATCAGATCAGAATTCGTATCCCGGAATCCCAATACCGTCATGATCTCGTTGGATTCACCGGCACCGTCAGCTCCTATCCACCAGCCATTCGGCGTCTCAATATCTCTGCCACGGATCAGATCACAGCATCCCGTACCGACAAACAGCTTTGCTTCTTTTAATATGGAAGCGTTGACCGCCGCTGTCTGCAATGCCTGCATGACTGCATTTTCATAACATACTCTTTTTTGCAGCAATTCTGTTTCCGGAGAGTCGGACTTATTTTCGGTCACTTCACCACCCAATCCGATCTGCGGACCTCCGGGAGCATGCGGAGTTGTAATCGCATGAGTGACATGAATCCATACATTCCCGATCGGCGTGTTTGTGAGCTTCTCCACGGCCTTCTTACACTGACTAATTAAGTCATCCCACAACATAACCATCTCGACCGACACAACAGCCACCTTCTGCACATCATCGATAATAAGCACACTGACCTTCGGCAGGTCATGGATCCCGCAAAAGCCTTCCAAAGGGAACAGGTCTTTCTGAAGTGCAATTTGTGCATTCCCTGCTCCGACCTTCACTTCATCTCCTCCTTTCCATTCCGGTGTTCTAAGCTTGAATCGCTATATTTTCGTGCGGATTCGTTATTCATATTCGAACTTATAGTTCCTGTACAGCAGTACCTTTTTCTTTGCTCCACCGAAAAACCCGCCCTTCGGAATATCCTCGATATGAGGAATCTGACAATCATATACCCTGTGTCCATTATGCTCCGGCTGTTCTGACGGCGGAGATATTATTTTCTCCGGCAAAGGTGTGCTTTCCATTCCTTGAAGCATCAGATCGGAGGCCTCTTTAAAAATATCAAAGGTTTCTGCCGGAAGAATGCCCGGTCCGCCATACATCATCGTAAAAGCATCCCGATACTGCGCTAATTTCTTCAGATTTCGATTCCATTCCTCCGCAGAACCCATCAGGCTTTTTCCGTGAGGCATGAATTCATCGCCTGAAAAAAGATACCTGTTTTTCCGATCCAGAATAACAATCCCATCCTTCGTATGATCTCCGATCCGGAAGATCTGCAGCTCCCGTCCTTTGATGGAAATGACCGCTCCGTCCCCTACCACCACTTTTTCATAGGAATCCTTAAAGAAGTCCATTCCTTTGAAGCTGTCATACGGAACGGAAACGAACGGAAGAGCCTCTTGTGCCATATACGCCTTTTCGAAATAGCAGTTATTGGCACAATGATCAAAATGGTGATGTGTATTAATCACACGCCGGACAGGTCTGCCACACAGCTGTTCCAGAAATGCTCTCAGATTACCGGCTCCATATCCGGTATCGATGGCAATTCCCTCATCCTCTCCGGCAAGCAGATAATGATAATCCCCGGAGCTCATGATCTGCCAGGTTGTCTCATCAATCCTGGTAACCTCATAATAGGGCTCATCCATGGGGGTATAGCTTCCGTCCTTATGCCGGATCAGAATATCGTGCTTTGATGAAAAATCGACCAGCATACCTATTCCTCCCTGCATTGTGCAAACATCCACTCACGGATCATTTTAATGTCATAGGCTGTCTGCCATGTATTTACATGGTGTTCCCCGCCATCGGAATGCCAGCCGTCTGCCACGGTCTCCAGCCTGTACGGTGTGAAAATAATATTGGGCTTCTCTTTTGCGATTTCATCCGTAATCTCTGCGCAGCTCTCCTGCGATAATCCGGCATTGATTACATGTCTGAAAACTTTTGCTCCTGCACGCTCCATATTGACACACATCTGGTTCATTATTGGAAATGCCTTTGCATCTCCCTGGGAACAGAGCATCCACAGCTTCTGTTTTTCCAGTCCCCGGATATTTCTTTCATCCCACTGACCTGCCACCAGATAAGAGGCTGCAAAATAGTCCGGATAACGCACATTGAGCACTATGGAAGCCATGCATCCCATGGACTGCCCCGTTGTATAAACGCGATTCCGGTCAATACTGTAGAGCTCCAGCACATTGTCAAGTGCTTCCTTGGCATCCTCCAGCCGCTCATCCACGTTCCAGTCATCATCCACAATAGGCGGACCATCAAACTGCGGTGCGAATACGAAGCACGGATGCTCCGCCTGCACCTCCGGCGACGCCCAGACCAGAGCCCCAAGCCCCTGTGCCAGAGCAAGTCTGGTATCCTTTCCGCACGCCCCGGCATCATGAATAAACTGTACCAGAGGATATTTCCGGTTCGGATCATAATCCTTGGGAATATACAGATTATAATTCTGGCTCTGGTATTTCATCTGGATAAACAGTTCTTCTTCCTTATTGCAAACCTGATCCGATTTCATCCATTCATCTGTTTTTTCTATGAGCCTGCCACTCTGTGTTCGTATTTCCCTGTTTTGTCTGATCAGAACCTGTGCCTCGGTCAGGGAAGCATTTCTTCCCTTCCATGGCATTCCCGGTCGTATCATTGCAGCCTTCTCATCCTTTTCATCCAAATACAATGTGACCTTACTGCCCTCAGATTCGATTCTGATAATTGTCCTGTCCTTCACTTCATAAGTATCCAGTTTCAGAATCGAATTTTCGATATTCTCTTTATATTCAATTACTGCTTCTGTACACTTTTCTCCATCCGGTTTTACGTTGGTAACCGCAGTAATATGTACAATATCCTTATCCATTGTCATCTCCTAGCTGATTAAGTGTTTTTCTCCATGTGGAAGCTCTACCTTATTTGGTTCTGTTGTATAATGCATTTTCTTTTCCAGACAATACATCAGCAGCGGTATGCATCCGATCATCAGAATGCCAAAGGCCAGCCCAAGCTCTGCCTCAGAATATTCTCCAAGCACAACAGACTGCAAAAGTGCAACAATCCCTGTACACATCATCATCCCGCCCGAAAGAATGGTATAGCGTCTGATTCTTGTCGTACTGATGTGATGCTCCCACCAGGTCATCTTTCTCTTTGCAGACATATAGCCTACCGCAGAGGCTGCCAGTAAGATAAGAAATACGACAGAAGCTAAGCCTGGGACAGCAACAGCACGAGAGGTATTACCTTTCAGATCCGGTCTTGACATGAGCCAGAAATACCCAAGGGCCGAGAGCATGGCAAGTCCCAGCAGCAGTATTTTCTGCAAAACCCATCTCGCATCCGTACAATCCTGCCGATACCAGTCCGCTGTATAGTATCGCTCAATTATGTATTTACCATCCGGCTTTTCCCTCCGAAGCTCTGTATATCCGTGAAAATACTTGTGATAATAATCACTATGCCGGAAGCCGGTCTCCGCCGTTTCGCCTGACCATTGCTCCAGCTTCCATCCGCTTTTCACACCATATATATCATTTCCTGTCTGACCTCTTCCCATCCGGAAACCCTCACTTAATCATTGATTTCTTTTACTCTGCAGCAGGAAACAAAATGTCTCGGCTCCACTTCTGTCAACTGCTGCGGTTCTTTACACTTTTCACACGCATAAGGGCATCGTGCTGCAAACCGGCATCCGGGTTCCGGATTAATAGCCGACGTAATCTCTCCCTTAAGCTGGACACGCTGCATCGGATGATCAAGATCTATGGAAGGAATTGCTGAAAGCAATGCCTTAGTATATGGATGCAGTGGTCTTAGAAACAGCTCCCTGGAGGGAGAGGTCTCTACCAGCTGTCCCAGATACATCACGCAGATATCATCCGAAATATGACGCACTACCGACAGATCATGCGTTACAAACATATAGGTAAGCTTCATCTGCTCCTGAAGATCCATCAGCAGATTTAGTACCTGCGCCTGAATAGACACATCCAAAGCTGATACCGGCTCATCACACATGATAAATTCCGGATTCAGAGCCAATGCTCTGGCAATTCCAACTCTCTGTCTTCGCCCGCCATCCATCTCATGCGGATAAGCAAGTCTTAAACGTTCTTCAATTCCCACAAGATCCATCAGCTCCTGTGTACGCTCGTTGATCTGCGTCTTAGAAAAACGATGTGCCTCCTGAAGCGGTTCCCGGATGGTTGACTCTACGGAAGACCTCGGATTTAAGCTTGAATACGGATCCTGAAACACAATACTTACTTTTTCCCGAAGCTTTCTGAGTTCCTTTCCTTTTGCATAGGTAATATCTTCGCCATTTAAACGTACGTTTCCGTCCGTTGCATCCAGCAGCCGGATAATGGTTCTTCCAAGTGTGCTTTTTCCACAGCCGGATTCACCGACAACTCCCATCGTTCGCCCTTTTTCAATGGAAAAGGTAATATCATCGACAGCATGGTTCACACCTGCTCCAACGTTAAAGTATTTTTTCAAATGCTCTACCTCAAGCAATGCCATCTTATACACCTCTCTTTCCTGTTTTGTGGCAGCTCACGAAATGTCCCTTTTCCAGTTCAACCGCCTGTGGCAGCTGGCTGATTCCCTCATTGCATTTTCCCTGATGAGGACATCTCGGACAGAATTTGCATCCCGAAGGCAGATTCGTAGGATCCGGCGGCAATCCCCTGATCGGCTTCAATCTCTTTGAATCATCGTCCAGCCTCGGAAGGGAAGCAAAAAGACCCCTGGTATATGGATGTGCCGGATTTCTGAAAATCTGATCCCTGGAACCATATTCTACAATTTCCCCTGCATAGACAATTGCTACTTTGTCGCAGGTTTCTGCAACGACTCCAAGATCATGGGTAATCAAAATCATAGAGGTATTGAATTTCTCTTTCAGTGCCTTGATCATCTCCAGAACCTGTGCCTGTATGGTTACATCAAGAGCTGTCGTCGGTTCATCGGCTAGAAGCAGCTCCGGATTACAGGCAAGTGCCATAGCAATGACAACTCTCTGTTTCATGCCACCGGAAAACTGATGGGGATAATCATGGAAGCGGACAGCCGCAATTCCGACCATTTCCAGCATCTCAATCGTTCTTTTGGTCGCAGCCTCGCTTGAAATATGATTATGTCTTAACACAACCTCGTTAATCTGTTCTCCAACCGTCATCGTCGGATTCAGTGCAGTCATTGGATCCTGAAAGATCATGGCAATCTTGTTTCCGCGGATTTTCTGCATCTCATGCTCCGACAGAGTCAGCAGATCCGTTCCGTCCAGTTTTATCTGACCGCTGATTATTTTCGCAGGCGGTGTGGGCAGGATTCTGAGGATCGCCTTGGCAATCGTTGTTTTACCGGCTCCTGTCTCACCGACAAGCCCCAGCGTCTCGCCCTTTTTCAGTTCCAGATCAATACCATTAACCGCCTGAACCTCCTCTCCACCTGAGGAATATTCCACTATTAAATTGTGAATGGACAAATAGCTTTCACTCATACCTTTTCTCCTAGTCCTTAAGTCGTGGATCCATAGCATCACGGAGTCCATCACCTAACATATTAATTGCAAGAACTGTTATCAGGATTGCAACTCCCGGCCAGATCATCATATGCGGATATTTAATAATGTAATCACGTGCTGCGGAACACATTGCTCCCCACTCTGCTGTCGGTGGCTGGATTCCCAGTCCGATATAGGAAAGCCCCGCTGCTGACATCATCGTCGCCCCGATCTGTCCTGTTGTACCGACAATTGTAGGTGCGATAATATTGGGCATCATATGCTTAAACATGATTTTAAATTGTGAACAATTCATTGCCTTTGCTGCCTCAAGATATTCCATCTCCCGTTCTTTCAGCGCCATTGCTCTCGTTCCGCGGATAGAACCGGGAATTCCGCCAATAGTCAGTGCCAGTATGGTATACCCGAATCCGGAGCCCAATGATGCCGAAATAATAATTGCAAGCAATGTTGCCGGAATTGCCATCCAGACATCGCAGATTCTCATGACAATATTGTCCACCTGTCCGCCGTAATAGCCGACAATCGTGCCAAAGAATACCCCGAACAGCATTCCGATCACTGCACAGATCAGACCGAGTGACAAAGAATATCTTCCGCCATAGATGATACGGCTGAAAATATCCCGTCCCAGATTATCACAGCCCATAATATGCGCCATGCTCGGTGACTGGTTTAGTGCTGTATAATCCATATAGTTCGGATCATACGGAGCGATCAGTGGTGCAAAAACGGCTGCCAGAATAATGATGATCAGCACAATCAGTCCGCCCATGGCAACTTTATTTTTTCTGAGCCGTCCCATAATCTGGGAGAGCTGCGTCTGCTTTTTCCTTTTCGCTGGTCTTGAAGCTGCATTGTTCTTTGCCATTATTTCTTTCCTCCCTTCGTCTTTGCTCCGTAATTCACATACTGAGCCTTAATTCTGGGATCCAGATATGCATAGAATAGATCCACAAGCAATGTAATCACAGCCGAAAACATTGCAAGAATCAGAACAGATCCACGAATAACCGGATAATCACGGCTGCTTACACCGGTAAGAAGATACTGTCCGATACCCGGAAAAGAGAATACCTGCTCAATAACAACGGTACCGCCTACCACCATTGCAAGCTGCATTCCCAGCGCATTTACTACCGGAATTAATGCATTGGGGAGCATATGTTTATAAATAACAACCTTTTCTGATAAGCCTTTAGCTCTCGCTGTCGTAACAAAATCCGCACGGATTGTTTCAAGGACTGCCGAGCGCGTTTGTCTTGCATTCATTGCAATTCCGGACAATGAGTTTGCAAGCACCGGCATGATCCAGCACTGCCATCCGTCAATACCATATGGGGGAAGCCACCCCAGCCTGACTGAGAACAGAACAACCATCATAAGAGCAAGCCAGAACTGCGGCACTGAGATAAATACCATTGCCATGATCAGAAGTCCCTGATCCTGAAAGCTATTCCGATGAATGGCTGCGTTAACACCAAGCGGAATTCCGATCGCAATATTCAGTGCCATGGAAATCAGCCCAAGTCCCAGTGTTCTCGGAAGTCTGGCTGCAAATTCCTGGATTACAGGTGTTCCGTACACATAAGAATTTCCAAAGTCAAAATGCAAGAAAACATCTCTCAGATAACGTCCAAGCTGTACAATAAACGGGGAATTTAATCCCATGATTTCCCTCTGCCGCTCTATATCCGCCTGCGTGGCTCCAGTTCCAAGTATAATCTGCGCCGGATCTCCCGGAACAAACCAGAGGATAATAAAGATCACCACAGCCACACATAGTATAATGACAATAAGCCACAGAATTCTTTTTAAAATGTATTTCCACATGATAAGATCCTCACTTTTATCAAGCCGATTCCGGGTTATGCTTAAGCCCGGAATCGATCCTATTGTTATCCTGCTTACTGCGCTTTGAAACAGCATGCTCCCGGGAGGAATCTTAACTTATCTCCCTGGCAGACATAAACACAGTCTTCCGGAACAATATTATAGTTATTTCCTGCATAAACACCCATTGTATATGCGTGCTCAGTTGCCATCTTCCACCATGCCAGCATATTTTCAGCGGTATGTCCCTCTTCGGTGTTGCACAGGTTCAGCAGATCATTCCACTCATCATCCACAATAAAGGTGGTCGTGCGGTCACCTGTTGCCGAATTATTATACGAAAAGTCATGCAGCCATGCCTGAACGTTATAATCTCCGGCCATCATACCAAACGTCATGTCCCATGCCGTTGAATCTGCCTGTGTTGCATTGGCGGTTGCATTGTCCACCTGAAGCAGCTCCACATTGATTCCATATGCAGCAAGCTGTGCTGCCATAATCGTTGCGGTATCTGCATAGTTACTCATCACCATAAGTGTAAGGGTCTCACCGTTGTAATCAGAAGCATCCAGATATTGCTTTACTGTATCTGCATCTACGGATTTCTTGGAATTATAGGTATCAACGTTCTCCCAGTCTACCATATCGTAGTCACTGTAATAATCATTCGCATATGCATATAATCTGGAAAATGATCCGCCAAGTGCTGCGACGATTCCATCCTGATCAATCGCATAGTATACGGCTTTTCTTAGATTCTCATCGTGCATGGGGGAATCCTCACTGCAGTTGGAATCCAGATAATAAATAAACTTCTGGGAATACACCTGTACATTCGCCTTGTCTGCATACTGTCCGCCATCAACAAAATCTGTAATGCTTTCAAATGCCATATCCTGAACCATATCAAGTGAGCCGGTAGCCACCCCGTTTACCCGCTGCACATTCTCGGAAACAAACTGAAAAGTAAGCTTCTTCACATTAGCCTGCTGTTCCTGATGGCGAAGCTCATCCTTCTGCCAGTAATCCTCATTCTTCTCAAGCACCAGGTTTGATCCTGATGTATAGGTAACAAACTTATACGGTCCTGTTCCGCACATATCCGTTGAGATCTTTGACGGAGATGCATTGTAAGAATCTTCGTTAACGATAAAGCATCGGCAGAAGAAATTATCAAACCATCCCAGATTAGACTGTTCCTTTGTAAATTCAAACTGCACCGTATAATCATCCACTGCAGAGGCTTCCACGAAATCATCCCAGCCGGAGGTTGTCTCATTGTTGAACTGGTAGTTATAGCTGAATGCAACATCCGATGCCGTAACCGGATTTCCGGCATGATCTACAATGTAATCGTAAATATATACGGTATAGATTCCTGTGCCGTCCTCGTGATCACACCCCGGATTAAAGCTTCCCTTGCTTTCATCTGCAAGTACTCCATAACGCTCACCGGTTGAAGTACATTCATAGAGCATTTCATAAACCTCATAGTTGCCCGGAGTATCATTATTGGTTCCCCACGGAGCAAGCGTTGTCGCATCCTGCCATCCGATTGTGATGCTGTCTCTTTCTACAGAATTATCAATATTCGCCTTGTCTGTCAGCGATACGGAACTTTCCGCTGCCGCAGTACTCGTTTCATCCTCTACGGAAACTGCCGCCTCGGATTCTGTTGTCCCTGATTCTGCTCCCCCTGTGCTTCCACATGCCATTAAGCTCAATGCCATGGATGTGGCCAAAATTACTGAAATCCACTTTTTCTTCATAGCTTTCCTTCTCCTTTGTTATTGATTGTCGTTGATGATACCTTAATCATAGATTCCCATATCCGCATTTTCAAATCAAAAAGAGATGAGACTTATTCACATTCTGAATAAATCTCATCTCTGGATCATTAGAGGCTTCTGAATAGTTACCTGAATTTTATTCTAGCAGCTTCTCTATCGATTTTTTAATATCCTTATATACCGTCTTTGTTGTCTCCTTATTCGCTGTGTTCACGACATACACGGCATCTTCCGTCCAAATCATCACATATATACCGGTTTTTTCATCTGCATAAACCCTGTATTCCAATCCCTCATCTGTACTATAGCTATCCACAAGTTCAACCCTGTTTATATTGTTTAGATCGATAAAAACCGCTTCTCCTCCGCTTTTCACGATTCCGACCTTACTGTCATCAACCCCTATGGTGATTGATTCGGTATCTGCTTGATGCATCCTGTAAAACGAATATATCACTATGATCAGTAATAAAATCAATACTCCGGATATTCTCTTCCATCTTGTATTTTCCATCGGCTCATCCCTCTCTAATCTCTGCTACGCAGATGTCTGGTTCTCTCTAACGCATATCGTATCATAAAACTGAAATCTTCTCAACGATTCCAGTTTTTAGTTTTATTCATTTATTGCATAAATCTTTTTCTTTTCCACTTTTCTTTTATATGCTTCCATGCTAAAATAAGGTCATTCACCAGCACCATACAATATCCGGAGGGAAAATATGCATGATACGTTAATCTACTATGCCGAATTTATTAAGCTATGTGAAGCCGGCAGTCTGTTTGAAGCCGCAGATGAACTATATCTGTCGGAATCCAGTCTGTTAAAGCATATGCATCTCTTAGAGGAAGATATCTCCCGCAAGCTTTTTTCCAAATGTTCCAAGCACGTTGAGCTCACTGAATATGGAGCTTTATATTTATCCTTTGCCTATAACCTGAGATCCATATGCGGAGATTTTAATACCAGACTGACAGAACTGGATGTCAAAAATTCCTCCATTGTAAAAATTGCGATAGCGCGCACCATGAATTGTGACCATATTGTCAATATGCTCTCAGATCATTTTAAGACCCGCTACCCTCAGTATTCGATTGTCTCTGGTGAATTCAGCCGTACTGTATCCTTACAGCAGACCTTTAACATGGGATATGAACTGGTCTTTTCAGTTGATTCTAAGCCAACAAATCCGGATTACCATACTTTTCCATGGTCATCCGACCGGCTGGTTGCCATACTACCAAAGGATCATCCCTTATCCGGACGAAGAAGTGTCAATCTGTCTGAGCTATCCAACGACAAATTTATCCTTTTTCCGGAAGGATCGTTCCTTTATAATTACAGTCTGGCACTTTGCCGCAATGCCGGCTTTGAACCTCAGGTCGATTTTACAATACATGGCACCAACAATCTGGCTGAGCTTGTTTCCGCAGGAATCGGAGTATCCTTAACCACAGCAAGTGATATTATGGCCATAAAAAAGCATCCTGTTTCCATGATTGAAATATCCCCTGTACCACCTGTTTACTTAAACCTTTATTATCTGAAGGATCCGCCATTATCAAAGCCTGCAGCTATCTTTCTTGATTACGCCATAGAAATACATGATACACACAGCAGTGATATCCCTTATCAGGGACCGGAGGGCAACGTTGGAAACATCTATTTTGAATGAATTTCTAGTATTAGAGGAAACAAACAGCTTTTCCAAAGCAGCCATACAGCTTCAGACCAGTCAGGCTACTCTTTCCAGACATATCCGACAACTGGAAGAATGCTATGAGGTTCCGTTATTCGAACGGACAACACAGAAAATGAAGCTCACACCTTATGGTGAAGCACTCGTCACCTACGCGAGGAGCATCCTGGACGAAGAGCGTTCTTTTAAGCGCGAGATTGAACGCCTCCAGTTCAGAAAAGCCAATCATCTTGTGATTGGAACGGTAGATTTCCCTTTTTACTATGGGATTACCACCCGTCTTGCAGAATTCAAAAAAGGACATCCGAATGCAACGCTGGAGGTACAGCTTGCTTCAACCGATGAACTGATTAAAATGCTTGAAACCGGGAAAGTAGATGTTGCTTTTATCCGTAATATATCAGGCTGTGCTGAGGTCTTTGATTCTTTTTTGTATACCAGCGACTATATGATGATGGTTGTTCCTGTCAACCATCCCTTATCCTCAAATGAAACCGTATCCCTACAGCAGTTTTCAGACGATGTATTTTATCATCGTTATAACAGGAATTCTCTGATGTATCATTATATTTCTTCTCTTTTTGAGGAAGCCGGCTTTTCCCCCAGGATCTCTGTCAGTGAAGGAAACTGGGAAGACTCTGTCATCAATGATCTGAATACCGTAACAACCTGCATGCGCGGACTTGCCAAAAATTTCGAGGGAAATGTGCATGTAAAGGTACTAAATCTTGAACCCCGGGCACATGCTGATATCTGGCTGGCAGCGTCCAAAGGGAACTCCCATACCGATATTGCCATGGAATTCGTGGAATTTGTACGGGCTTCTATCTGATTGGGTTTCCGGCAGCTCAGTTATTCAGGATCCGGGTTAACATCTTTTTCATTTCTGTCATAACCAGTCCGATTCCGGCAGCGTCAATATAATCATAATGAATGCCGACGGACACTACTGCCGGAACCCGGTAAACTCTGTGCAACGCTTCCGCCCATTCTTCGCTTATAAGCTGATCCTTATGTCCTTCAAACATCACGGTGTGGATGTGTCCTCCGGGATCAGCAATACTGACCGCACCGATATGAGGCAGATCTCCCCCCGTAATAAGAACCTCGATCCCGCAATCCATCCGGGTAAGAGAAATCAAAACCGGTTTTCTCAATAAAATGAGCTTTTCTTCCATTCGTTCTGTCATGCTCGCATACCTTCCCAGCCTTGCAGACGATTGAGCAGTCCCAGTGCACCCATCAAACGCTCCACAAAATACTCTGTCCACTCTTCAACTGTTGTAAATCCCTGATAAAAGCTTATCACCGGCGGAATGATGCGCACTCCCATTGCACTCAGCTCCTGAAGATTCCGTAAATGAATCGTACTTAGAGGCGACTCCCTCGCAATAAGCAATAACGGACGAGCCTCCTTCAACGTCACATCTGCTGCACGCAGAAGCAGATTATCACTATATCCGCAGGCAATTCCTGCTACAGTCTTCATGGAGCACGGAACAACAATCATCGCATCAAGCTGAAAGCTCCCGGATGACGGTCCGTCTCCGATCGCGTGGATATCATATACAACATCTGCGAGTGCTTTTACCTGTTCTATCGTATATCCGGTTTCCTGTTCTATGGTAAGCTCCGCCCCATGCGTCATGACAAGATGGGTTTCCACGTCCTTCTCTTCCTGCAGACGCTGCAGGAAACGTATTGTTATGGGTGCCCCTGAAGCACCGCTTACTCCGACTAATATCCTTTTCATGCTCTGTCTGGTACGAACTCCTTCCATTTTTCCATATCAATATCCATAAATTTTGCTCTTTGGAATTCTTCCTTTAATGGGAACGGAACCGTACAATCAAAAATCGTCTTGCAGCTGATTCCCTTATCCCATATATTCGCGCTGTACCGCGGATTCGAGCTTGGGTCAAGCGGATGACACCGAACACCGGGAATCGTGATGATATCCCTGTCGCCCTGAAATCTTGTATTCATCGCCCAGAGCACCTCTCTGCTATCAAAGATATCTACGTCCTCATCAACTAAAATCACGTGCTTCAGCTCCGGAAATGCGCTGAACGCAAGCAGGGCTGCCTGCCTTTGTTTGCCCTCGTCGGTATGGACTGTCTTTCTGCATTGCAGGATCGCCATGTATTTTCCACCACCGGATGGATGAGCATATACATTGGTTACTTTTCCCGGCAATGCCTTGCTGATCATATGATAAATACTCGCTTCGGTCGGAATTCCTGCCAGATTCACGTGCTCCTCACCCGGTCCGATCACCGTCTGCATGATCGGATTTCGGCGATGTGTAACCGCTTTTACCTTGATCAGCCAGCACTCATGGCTTGCTAAACCATTGTATCCCGGAAATTCCGGCATTGCATAACCTGTATGCGTATTCTGATCCTCGATCACTCTCACACCGGGCTGAATCTCTCCCTCGATGACATATTCCGCATTTGCAATCGCATTCTCCCTGATCGATACGCATGGTGTCAGTTCAACCGGCTTCTTTCGGATTGCACCTGCGATCGCAAGCTCATTGTATCCAAGCGGCGTAGTCGGCGGTTCAAAGCACGCTCCCACCTCGATTGCCGGATCCACACCAATGGAAACAGAGATGGGGAGCGGCTGGTTCAGTTCTGTTGCCCGTTCAGCCATCGCTCCGATATGGCGGCTTCCCGGCTGTAAAAAGATAGACAGCTCGTCCTTTGACTGGATGCACATTCTGTGAATGGTCACATCCGAAAGTCCCGTATCCGGATGTGTCGCATAGCACATGCCCATCGTGATATACGGTCCTGCATCCACCGGAGTATTGGTCGGTGCCGGAACAAGCTGAAACAAATCAAAATCCTCGTCCGTTACGCGGTGGATCACCTCCTGACATGGCGCTTTTTCTTTCGTTACAACCGGCTGCACAGGGTTTAGAGCAGCATCACACAAGAGCTTCCCAAGCTCCTCCTTCCTGCAGCCAAGAAGCGCAGCAACACGCTCTCTGCTTGCCAAAAGGCCAATCAGCACACTGGCATCCTCGTGGCCCTTTACCCTATGAAAAAGCATTGCGGGGCCATCAACTCTGGTCGGGCGCATTACTGTTCCGCCCGCTCCCACATGTCGGTAGACACCCGCAAGCTCTGCATTTGGATCCACCTCAATGTCCGTCTCGACCAGCTGGTGATCCATATTCTTTAACAATTCCAATGAACTTCTCAAATCATATTCTGCCATATCCCGAATAATCTCCTTATCCTCATTTTCAAATTCATTGTAGTAAATAAATGAAGATAAAAAAATTCGGAATCTGTTTCCGATTAATTCGTAATACGACTTAATCCTCTTCCTATATATAAATCGCCGTAACTGCCTTTTATCTTTTTGCATATTCGTAATCTTATATCCTGTTAATCTGGTCTATGGCATACAAAGGCAGATTAACAAGCCACTCCTGCCTTTTGTAATCAGCCATGGAAGTCCGGACAGAAATCTCAGGTTCAAATTTCGCCTGATAGACCTTCAGACTTTTAGCCCTAAGATTTATCTCTGCTTTTACTTCAACCGGAACAATTCGCTCACCGGTATCAACAACAAAATCAATTTCACAGGTTCCTCTGTCATTTGTATAATAATAAACATCCAGATCCTCAATTGTTTTTAACTGCTGACAGACATACTGTTCTGTAAGAGCTCCCTTGAATTCAGCAAAAAGAGCGTTACCATCAAGCAGTGTTCGCTGACGTAATCCAGCCATACATCCAAGAAGTCCAATATCTACCACAAACAGCTTAAATGCTTTCAAATCTTCATACGCCCGCAAAGGAAGTCCCACGCCATTAACACGGCTGATTTTATGAACAAGTCCGCAATCACTAAGCCACATGAGCGCAGTTTCGTAATCCTTTGCACGGGCACCTTCACGGATAAGACCGTAGATGAACTTTTTATTTTCCTTAGCAAGCTGTGAAGGTATGCTGTTCCACAGCATGCGAATTCTTGGCACAATTTCGTTGGGAGCATGCTTGGAAAAATCCTGTTCATAGGCAGTAAGAATTCGCTTTTGAATTTCACGGACTTCATTAAAATCTTTATTCTCTACAAAGCTTTGCACTGCCTCCGGCATACCGCCAACAAAATAATAATGTTTTAAAGCATCAATATATGTTTGCTTAAAGCTGGTAATCATTTGGTAATCCTGCTGATCAAGCAGTCTGACAAATTGTTCTTTGCCGGATGCCATCAAAAACTCCCTGTAAGAAAGCGGATAAAGCTTTAAGAAGTCCACCTTGCCAACAGGAAAGGAGGTTCCCTGATGTAATGCGATCCCGAGCAGGGATCCTGCACATATGATATGATACTGTGGCGCATTTTCATTAAAATATTTAAGTGCCGTTAACGCTCTGGATACCTCCTGCACTTCATCAAAAATCAATAAAGAATTGTCAGGATCAATCTTATGTCCCACATATAATTCCAATCCTATAATCAGACGATCCGTATCCAGATCAGAAGCAAATAATTCTGCCATCCTCGAGTTGGAATCAAAATTGATATATACCGTATCTGAGTAGGCCTGTCTGCCAAACTCTTTCATTAACCAGGTCTTGCCAACCTGACGTGCCCCCTCAATAATTAAAGGTTTACGATATTTACTCTGTTTCCATTTTAATAATTTTTCCATTGCAATTCGGTACATACATATACCTCCGTTACTTTAATAAATATAGTATGACCCTTAATCGCAAAAATTGCAAGGAACTTTTGTGTCTAAACAACATTTTTTACAACGAACTTTTGTGTCAGAATAACACTTTTTACAACGAACTTTTGTATTTTCTTCAAATGATCTCATTACAAATTAAAATCAGGCGATGCTCAGCATGAAAACCGAGCACCACCTGCATATAACTATATAACTGCTTTTATCTTTTTAGTGATGGAACAGACGGATTCCGGTAAATGCCATGACCATATCATACTGATCGCAGCACTCGATCACAAGATCATCACGTACGGAACCACCGGGCTGTGCAATGTATTTTACCCCGCTCTTATAAGCTCTCTCAATATTGTCCGAGAACGGGAAGAACGCATCCGAACCGATGGTTACGTTCCTGTTTCCGTCAAGCCATGCTCTCTTTTCTTCTCTGGTAAATACCGGAGGCTTTACCTTGAAGCGCTTCTGCCATTCGCCCTCACGAAGCACATCTTCATATTCCTCTCCAATATAAACATCAATCGCATTGTCACGGTCTGCACGTCCCAGAGAATCTACGAACTGGAGATCAAGTACCTGAGGTGCCTGACGTAGATACCAGTTGTCGGCTTTCTGTCCTGCAAGGCGGGTACAATGCACTCTGGACTGCTGTCCTGCTCCGATACCGATCGCCTGGCCGCCCTTAACATAGCATACGGAATTTGACAGGGTATACTTTAAGGTGATCATAGCAATTTTCATATCCATAACCGCTTCCCTCGGAAGCTCCTTATTCTTTGTTACAATATTTGAGAACAATTCATCATTAATATCAAGCTCGTTTCTTCCCTGCTCGAAGGTAACGCCATATACCTGCTTACGCTCAATCTCTGCCGGAACGTAGGAAGGATCGATCTGAATGATGTTGTAGTTTCCTTTTTTCTTCTGCATCAGAAGCTCCATGGCTTCTTCCGTATATCCCGGTGCAATCACACCATCTGACACCTCCCGTTTAATAAGGCGTGCCGTATCTGCATCACAGACATCCGATAATGCAATAAAATCACCAAAGGAAGACATTCTGTCTGCGCCACGTGCCCTTGCATAAGCGCATGCCAGTGGAGAAAGCTCTCCCAGATCATCCACCCAGTAAATTTTTGCAAGAGTCTCGGTAAGCGGAAGTCCTACGGCAGCTCCTGCAGGAGATACATGCTTGAAAGAAGTTGCTGCCGGAAGCCCGGTTGCCTGCTTTAGTTCCTTAACAAGCTGCCAGCCGTTAAATGCATCGAGGAAATTGATATATCCCGGCTTACCATTCAATACTTTAACCGGAAGGTCACTTCCATCTTCCATATAAATTCTGGAAGGCTTCTGGTTCGGGTTGCATCCATACTTTAATTGAATTTCATTCATGTTTATTGTCCTTTCCTGTTAGATTCATCATCTGTTAATTGTGTCATTACCTCATTTTTACAAGCTTGACCTTCTTAGGAAAACACTGATTTAATCAGCATTTCCTTATTTCTGATGCTTGTTAACAATTCTTGTCTCGTATTTTCCGGTTGCAATATCAATATATCTTACAAATAAAGAAACCTTATTCTCTTCATTCAGGCTGCTCCAGATGAGATCCGTATATTCATCAATGTCATCCTTTACCTCTACCAGCTTCGGTTCTCCTTCAAAGCTCGGCAGTGGATTCCCATCATGCATGTAAGTATGAATAAAACGGCCTTCTCCGGCAACCGGATGATTATAATAGAAAGCAAAACGGTTGCAGGCCTCCGGATTTCCGTTATCACTCTTTAAAATGGACATGGCATAACGGTATTTACCATCCTTCAGCTCCATGCTTCCGGAAATCCTGGGGGTATAATTCGGTGCATCCGGTTCGAACTCACGGCTGCGCAGAGCCTGCTCAAAGTTTAATCCGTTTCTCATTCCATCATAGATGGTATCTGTCTGATCTCCGTTTGTTACGATCGTATAATCCCCCAGCACACGAACCGGTGCATAGATGATCAGGCTCGGATCCTCTAACTTGGACGGATCAAATGCTTCCGTGCGGATTCCCTGTTCGTATTCTACGAATACGCGGTTACGGCTGTTGCTGCTTCTTCCCATGATAAAATAAGCAGTTACCGCTTTCGTTCCATCCGGTGAAATTCCAATTACAATTCCTCTACCCGGATATGCATTCTCCTTAAGTTCCCTGGCCAGTGACAGTTTTTCCATTTCTGCTTCCTCCTTTTGATTCCTTATTTCTAATTTTTTTGATTTTCAGGCTCTAGCTGCGCCTTCGGCTTGCTTTCGCTAAGTGCTCTACATAAAAAAGCCTGGGCAAGCACATGCAATAATGTGTTTGCCCAGACGGTCGGCTCTTCTTTATTAACATGCTCCCTGTAGGTGCCCCTACACAGATCACTCTGCTTCCGTCAGTCGCATGTCCACGTTCATCATACGGGATCTTTCCTTAAATTGCAAGAAGGAAAACGAAAAACTATTCGCAGGAAGTATCTTTTATCTTACAGCTTCGTGCTAACTTGACAACTCTGTATGCACTAATCTGTAAGTTTCTCTCTTCAAGCACCTCTCTTCTCTCTCCATGAACAGATTGTATAATTTCCTGATAATCACTTTCATATCCAGGCATAATCAGGTCATTGCCCGCCTGAATACAAAGTGCTGCATCTGCTCCACCAGCCCCAGTTGTTGTCCAGTCAGAAATCACTAAACCATCAAAATTCCACTCTTTTCTCAAAATTCCTGTGCACAAATCACGGTTATTTGCTGCATATATCCCGTTGATTTTATTGTATGATGACATAACAAGCTTGGGAAACGCCTCCTTTACTACTATTTCAAAAGCCATCAGATACTCTTCCCTTAATGCCTTTTCATTGATAATACTGTTTGACTTTTTCCTATTATATTCCGTGTTATTACATGCAAAATGTTTAATACATGCACATTTATTTTTTCTCTTCTGAACTCCTCTCACAATCGCCGAAGCAATTTTTCCCGTTATAACCGGGTCTTCTGAATAGTATTCAAAGTTTCTTCCGCAAAGCAGATTTCGGTGAATATTCATACCTGGTGCCAGCCAAATATCAACTCCAAATTCTTCCATTTCATGCCCGATTAATTCTCCAGCCTTTTCTACAAGTTCTTCATTGTAGGTCATTGCAATCATTGTTCCAACTGGTAGTGCTGTACAAAATTGATAATATGGCGTATCTTCTACATTTCTCCGTTGTGAAGAAAAAATCCCGTTTTCGATGGAATCTAACATTCCCGTTTTTAAAATTTCTCCATCTGAATTTACATAATAGCATTTTCGAAGTCTTAATCCTGCCGGTCCATCTGCCATTACCATTTTATTGATATATAATGGAGCTCTATCAAATGCAGAAGTAGTTTCTCCTGCTGCCCCAGGTACCGAATGAGATGCTGCCCCAATAGTCCCTCTGGCATATTTCTGAGAAGAGCCTATTACCAGATATGCCAACTCTTCATCTGATAGCTGACAGATTTTACGAAACAATTCTGACTGAACCTTTTCTTTATTACTTTCTTCACCATCCACTATTTTGTTGCAAGGCATATCGAGAATTGGTAAACTGTTCTCCTCGCAATCATAATCGCCTTCTGCAAACAATTCCCTCACATCCACTTCCGGTATGCATCGATTACTTACCTTTTTCAAAACAACGTCTTTTTCATAATGAAGACTTATGATTTTTTTTAAATTTGAAGACGAATTTCCAACTGCAAGAATGTAATTTCCCTTCTCTATTACCCACTGTGCCAGATCTTCATCATAGGATTTCAAATACTCTGGATCTATTTTCAATTCCAATGTGGCTTCTTTTCCAGGCAGAATCAAGGAAGTCTTCCGAAAGCCAACCAGTCTCTTTTTTTCTTTCAGCAGCTTTCCCTCCGGGAAATAAGCATATACCTGAATTACCTCCTTCCCGGCGTATAGCTTCCCGACATTTTTAACCAAGACTTTCAAAACAACTTTTTGCTCTCTCAGTTCACATTTGCTGACTTTTATATCAAATGCTGTGTATGACATTCCGAATCCTATCGGATACCTCGGCTTTATGCCTTTTCTGTCATAATACTTGTACCCGACAAATATTCCTTCTTTATAATATTCCAGACTGTTTTCTGTATCACAATAATCCTTCATCGAAACATAGTCTTCTATCTGATAAGGAATAGAATCTGTCAGTTTACCGCTGGGTGAAATTTCTCCCGAGATTATATTGGCAAGTGCATTTCCTCCTTCCATCCCAGGTTGTGTCAGTAAAAGAATTGCTGCCACCTTGTCTGTATCGATATAAGACAAATCAATTAATCCCCCGGAATTAACTACAATAATGACAGATTCAAATGTAGCTATTAATATGTCAATATTATATTGTTCTGTTTCGCTCAACCTGTAATCCCCTGGCTCATCCTTCCTATCGGCTCCTTCGCCAGCCATTCTACTGATTACATAAATTGCAGTTTTTCTTTCCTTTATCTTATCAATACCTGTAATTTTCTTTTCCGGAATACGGAAAGGATTCTGAACATAAGCCTGAATCGTTTTCTCATCATTTCCAGCTCCAAGCCTCAATATTTCTTCTTTCCACTTTTTCCGACTTTCCTCATACAGCTTATCATAGACATCGAGCCATTCCTCAGAATCAATATAATATCCCTTTTGAAACAGCCCCTGATATACAGAGACTGTTTCACGCTCATTCACATCGCCAGATCCACTTCCACCTTTCACTGTTTTTCTTGCCCCAGCTCCAAACAATGCAATGTGTGAATTTTCTTTTATGGGTAATACTCCGTTATTATGTAAAAGAACAATTCCTTCTTCTGCTATTTTTCTAGCAATTTCTCTTCCCGCAATTTCTCTTTCTGATACCTTTTCGGACAGACTCCCACTGTATATATGAGGCATTTCTTTCTGTCCCTCCTTCTCTTTCTGTTTATCTTTTTAAGCAGACTCCTTCTTTCCCCGTCTCTCCGTCAGGAAAAGAAACACCAGAATTATTGCCAACGGAATAATAAAGAAAAGGTACATATTTCCATAACCAGAAAGCTGAACCAACGCTCCTCCGGCAATCGGTCCTATCGCCTGTCCAAGATCCGCACCAATATAAAACGTACTGGCCGCTGCTCCCCGTCGCTCCTCACTGACACTACTAAGTACCTTTGCCTGTAAGACAGGATCCAAACCAGCTGTTCCCAGATTTAAAAGGACGGTTGCTATCATAAACATCAGCATGGCAGCATATCCGGCAATATTCCCCAATACAATCAGTGACAATATCGTCAGTACAATTCCTGGTATCACTGCAATCAGATAACCATACTTATCGGCGATTTTTCCTGCTACATACTTAGAAATCACAGCAAACACAGAGCCAACCGTAAAATACCATCCTATATTTTTTATAGCAAAACTGTTTCCGTATATGGTTACAAAACTGTTGGACACACCACAAACAGCACTGGAAACACATATGATCGCCGCATAAATCAAGGCTTTTTTTTCTATCAGATTCCCTAGTTTTAATTCCAGTTTTTCTCTGCGTTCCTTTTTATATTCATAAGGGATAAAGCAGACTATCAGTCCTGCTCCCACTGCACAAAGAGCCGCTACATAAAAAATATAACTGTACTGATAACGGTTTCCAATCGTGATTGCCAGATTCGGTCCAACTGTGAATGCCAGAGAAGACGCTATACTGGCAATTCCCATTCCCTCTCCCAATCTGTTCTGAGGAACATTTTCTCCAAGCAGGATCATGATCAGCGTGATCACAATTCCGAATGCCAGTCCATGCAGAATTCTCAACAATATAAATGCATAGTAGGAAACAAATATCGTATATCCAAGAACTGTTGCCGCATATACTGCAGAACCTATGAGAAATACTCTTTTTTTATTGTAATTGTCACAGAGCCATCCCATAAATGGTCTTCCAAGCAGTGCTGCTATTGACATTGCTCCTACCATTATTCCGGCGCTGCTTATGGAAAATCCTTCATTCACAAGATACTGGGATAGTGTCGTTGACTCCATGGCAAAATTGAAAAATACCAGAAATTCTGCCAAAATCAACAAAATGTAGTTTTTATTCCACAGTTTTCCTTCCTGTTTCATCTGCTTTTCCCCCATATATTTTTTAATCCAATGGACCTTTATATACAATCTCATCCAGAAAATACTGCTGCATTTTCCGGAATGGCTTACGGATCATCTTCCTCTGGTCACCCATTTCCATATACATCCTGTTCTCTGCCGTATAAGGCTTCCATTCCGGTCTGTGTACAGACACATTTCCACTTCCTTCATTGGGATTTCCACTTGTTGCAAAATTGGCCCAATAATCTGCCATATCCACCGACAGATCAAAATCTGTTCCTGTGAAGGGTCTCCAGCATCTGTTCAACGTTGAAAAATGAAACCACATTTCACAGGTATGGAAAGTTCCACCATTTTCACCAGGCAGATTATGGGTAAAGTAGTATAAATACGCCGGTTTCTTTCCGTGTTTGATCCTATTTTCTGCCATAATTACATTTTTCAATTCACCGGTATCTTCCAGTCCATGTGCAAACTCCTCATCCGTGAGACCCTCACAGAACTTTTCAAATGCAGATGGATCCGAAAATTTCTCTGCAAATTTCTTTACCTCTGAACGATCCAGTTTATCCCATGCAACAAATTCATCTGCAGTAGACCCGGCCATGTAGTTAATATCATGGTTTTCTCCCCTGAAAATGATGTGTGCTGGCGTATCATGCAGTACATAGTGATCTAGCACAACAGGGAAAATAATAAACTGACCAACTTTAATATCTGCCTGATCTACACAACTGAGCTGTAACAGAGATTCATAATCCATGTTTCTCATTTCCTGTATGGAATTACAATTTGCTTTTTTCATAAGTTGTGTGCCAAGCTCTTCTGCTTCTTCCAGAGTCTGATAATCCTCTGACGGACTTCTGTGCACGTTGACATCTCCAAGAGACGGTGCACTTTCCATAATTGCTCCTGTAATTTTTCCTTTTGTCAGAGGTGAACAGGAAAGAATATAACAGTTAGCTGCTCCAGATGACTGTCCAAAAATTGTGATATTATCCGGATTTCCTCCAAACTCCCGGATGTTATTTCTAACCCAGTTCAGCGCAGCAATCTGATCTAAGATACCATAATTACCTGACACCTTCTCTTCACTTTCTTCTGTCAGTTCAGGATGTGCCATAAATCCCAGAATTCCCACTCTATAATTAAAAGAAACGAGAATCACACCTCTCTTATTCAATTCCTCACCATCAACCTGAGGTTCTGTACCTGATCCACAGATATTGGCACCGCCATGAATCCACAGCATCACCGGTAAATTTTCATTTCTGTCAACCGCAGGCGTCCAGATATTCAGATACAGACAATCTTCACTCATCGGTTCCTGATATCTGTAGAATTCTTTCTGATACATATCTGTCTTCGGGATTCTGCCATGCTTTCCTCTGAACTGATAAGGAATTGCCGAATATTTATAGCATTGACGTACTCCTTCCCATGGTTCTACAGGCTGTGGTGCTTTCCACCGAAGTTCTCCTACCGGTGGCTTGGCATAGGGGATACCCTTAAATACCGTATAAATTGGATTATTACCATTAATTCCCTCTACCCATCCTGATTCTGTCTTTACTTTTCGTAACGGTTCATGATATTCATAAATGTCCATATTATTCCCTCCCGGCTTTCTTCTTTACTGAAACAAAAAACAGCACTGTTACAATTACTACAGGTATAATAAAAGAGAGATACATGTTTCCGTATCCGGCGCTCTGTGCAATTGCTCCTCCAAGGACCGGTCCCACCGCCTGTCCAATATCCGTTCCAATATAAAAGGTACTGGATGCAGCTCCCCATTTTTTCTCATCTACAGCATTCAGACTGCATGCCTGCAAAACAGGATTCATTCCACCATTACCAAGAGTTAACAGCGCACCTGCAAGAGCAAACATTGGTATTGCATAGGCATCTCTGATAAACCCAAGCAGAATCAAAGATAATACTGTGAAAATAACACAGGGAATAAATGCTGCCTTAAATCCCCATTTATCCAAAATCTTTCCAGCTGTATACTGGGAAATAAATGTACATACTGACCCGATTGTGAAATACCATCCAATATTCATGATATTAAATTCCATTCCATATACTGCAATAAAGGAATTTGATAAACAGGAAATTGCGCTGAACGCAAACATAATTACTGCAAATACTGCTGCCTCTTTGGAAATAAAATCACCCCAGTGGAACTCAAATTTCTTCTTTTCTACCTCATGCTTATAAGGCAGTGCACAGATACACAACGCTGCCGCTACCAAAATTCCTGCTGCAACCGTATAAATGTACTTATAACCAAATGCGTTGCCAATGGTAATTGCAAGCGACGGAACGATTGCAAAAGCAACAGAGTTTGACATAGTCACAATCGCCATTCCTTCGCCTCTTCTTTCTTTCGGAACAAACTGCGCCAGCATAGTCATTGTCAATGTCGTTACGATTCCAAAAGATACTCCATGTGTCATTCTGAACAACAGAAATACCGGTACTGTGGTAGAAAACGTATATCCCAGTGTTGATACCGCATAAGCCAGAACGGCTATAACAAACAGCTTTTTTCTGTTTGTACTATCACACAGCCAGCCAACAAATGGTCTGCTGATCAATGCTGCTGTGGCAAAAGCACCAATTATAGTCCCTGCCATCGTTGTTGAAATTCCCTGTTGTCCAATATAAACAGAAATTGTTGTTGTTACCATCGCAAATCCACCATAAATCAGGAAATTGGCCAACAGTAAAATCAGAT
This sequence comes from bacterium, assembly GCA_963618065.1. GTDB lineage: Bacteria > Bacillota > Clostridia > Lachnospirales > Lachnospiraceae > Suilimivivens. The sequence continues at coordinate 38,021 of CAVERH010000002.1, forward strand.
AATTTCTTGTAAATAATTTTGTCTTATTCATAACCCTTCTCCTTTAGTCATTATTGATACTTAATCGCGATTTTTGTACTTTGTATTAGTCATTTTAAACAGTCTCTTACTTTTTGTATATCACATTTTTACTTTTTATGTTATATTTTTATTGTAATCTATATTTAACTCAGAAGAGGAATGAAAACATATGACAAAAAGCACACATTTTAATGAACAGCTAAAAAAAGAACTCCATCATCAAATGTTCGAAAATATCAGTCACAACTCTATTACCTCCGTTCAATTTGTACAACTCAAAAACGGGGATGAAAGCTGCATTGAATCTCTTTACCAGGACTTCTGTAATAATCAGAGTAAACTCAGTTCCAATCCAGTCCAGAGCAAGCGATATCTTCTCGTCAGCGCACTTACATTAATCACCAGATATGCCATATCCAGCGGTGCTAACAGAGAAGAAATGTATGTATCCAGCGATCTTTATATTCAGGCCTGCGATTCCTGTGGCTCCTGCAGTGAAGTAGAAGAGCTATTTCTAAAAATATTAAAGTTTTATGTGGAGAAAATTCGCTCCGCTCTCGCCTCAAGATATTCCTCTCCGGTATGCCATGCCATTAATTATATAACTGCCAGACTATATGAACCGATCAGTATCCTTGATCTTTGTGATTCTGTTGGGTATAGCCAGTCTTATCTCTCCAGCCTTTTCAAAAAAGAAACAGGCCTGACTCTTCTTCAGTTTGTTCACAAACTGAAAATTGATCAGGCCTGCAATCTGCTTTTCACTACATCTCTTTCTCTAAGTGAAATCAGCAGTCTATTGGCTTATTCTTCCCTCAGTCATTTTGTACATACATTTCACAAAGTGAAAAATATGACGCCTCAGGCATTTCGAAATACTCTTGCTTTTCAACAGACTCAACCATAGCATTACTGAAACACTTCATCACAGACTAACTACTCAAAAATAGTAACTGATAGGGCAGAAATACCGGATGTATTTCACGGCCGGTACATACACTGTCATATCAAAAAATACCGGACAGATGATGATCTGCAACAATAAAAGTACCGGAAGTGCCGATAACATTCCCGTATCCTTTTTCCATATGCACATCGCACACGCAGTAAACAAAATGGTTACCACAATGAGCAGAAGCATCTTCAAAATCTCTGTCACAATTACCATTCCAATTCCCGTTACGGTTGCAGCTCCTGCTCCACTCACTGCATTCCCTGGCGCAGACTGCAATGCAGTCAAGCAGGATAAGCCTACCCCAACAAACATCATCGGTGTTGCGGCTGCCAGCATTCCAGCACATTCGTAGCGGCGGCGTTTTCCTTTCTCCAGCTGCGATAAGAAACGCCGATTCTTCTCTTCTTTATAAGACGCTCCCGCCAGATAAATTGTCAGAAAGATCATACAAACAATCATGCTGTGAACTATGTTTTCTGTATCCTCATCCTGTTCTCTTAGGACGGACTCTGATCCCCTGAAGTCACTCTCTGCTCCGGCATCTGTTTCCACATAAATCACTTCTGTATGGAAGATCGTATCACTGTTCAAATAATATTCATACCGTTCTGCCAGCATTGCCGAAATCTCTTCAGAGCTCTGTCCAACAATTGCTTCTTCATTCTGCTGCAAAAACTTTTCCCCATAAAGCTCTAAGACAGCTCCATATACCGTCTCCCTTACCGCCAAGCCCTTCGTTGTAAAAGGGGTATAGACATAAGTAATGCTGTCTGTAAATGAGCCTTCTTCGTATTGTTTTTCAAAACCTTCTGCAAATACAAATCCGCATTCCAGCTCTCCTACCTCTACCGCCTGTTCCAGTTCTTCCGGATCCTCATAGGCGGTAAATTGATAAATATCGCTCTTTTGCATCAGTCGGTCTTCAATGGTCTGTGTAATACCGGATGTCACGCCTGCAAGCCCGATTCTGCTGTTTTTTGCATCCGGAATATGAATACTTCCAATCACCAAAAGAAGCAGTACCAGAAACAGAATTTGAAGCCAGCAGATTCTATGCTTCAGCCATAATTTCAGTTGGAGTTTATAATAAACGAATCCCATAGGGACTTTTTTTATGGTTTCGCACATACCTGTGCGGGCACGCATGCAAAATCGGATATCGTTATGTGACTGCTGCCGGTTTCTTCCATTTCGCAAGGAAAGAAGTGCGCCTGCTGCCATTCCAATAAGCAGGAACAATACAGTTCCAGTTACCGCTTCCTTGGATAACTCTCCTTCCAGCATTCCTGCTGCATATGCATTCCAGTATTTCATCGGCAGGAAACGACTGATTCCGGCAATCTCTCTTCCTAGATAAGCCTCCGGAATGAGGACACCGGTTCCGATGATCGTAATGATATTCACTGCAAAAACAAATACCGCTGCCTGCGAACTGCTGCCAGCCAGTTCATACAACACATGGAAATAGATTGCTATTCCGAGACATAAGAGCAACAGGCCATACCATATTTTCCCCTGATAAAGCACGAAATAAGTTCCGATCCGGCTTGCAATACCAATTCCAGCAAAATAATACAGAAGTCCTGTCGCATACAGAGACATCGTCATTACCAATACCTTAACGACGGACTGCCGGATACTTCCCACACCACAGATTTTCAGTTTATCTTCCACGGATCTCTTCCGTTTTCCATACAAAAATCCGAACTGGATTCCACACATCATAAGCAGAATCACAAAGCCTGCTGCGTAATAATATTCCACAACCGAAAGATTTCCCAGAGGCGAAAGCATTTTGGCAGAATATATACTGTCTCTTTTCAACATTTGATTAGCAAACAGATAGGCAATCGTATCGCCGAGTCCTGCGCCCTGTAATTCGATACCATAATAAGAAGCCGTATCCAATGCTGCGTACACACCCGCTTCTGCGGTCTGCAAAAAGGATACTCCGGCAGTCACCAGCTCTTCAAATACCTGCGTGTTCTGTGCAGCATCCTTCGGAAAATAAATCAGTGCAGGCGGATTAATCCCCACCTGCACATCATGATAAAAACCCTCAGGCAGCACGACTACCGCCTGAAGGATTCCCTGTTTTAGCTGTTCCACAGCTTCCTGTTCATCCAGATAGTAAAAATCACAGACCGAACGGACGCTGTCCATGGAAGAAATATACTGCGTTGCCAGACGGCTGATGCCCTCTCCCTCCGGAATCGCAATGCCAATATTCACCTTCTGAAACACCTGCGCATTCTGCATAAGCGCACTGAATGCTGCTACCAGTGCTGCCGTCAAAAGCAGGCAGGCACAAAAGCTTCCTATGGACTTTAACAGTGTCTTCCATGTTCTTTTAGATTCCACTATGAAAAAAGCAATCCACGTTTTCATCCGGTTTCCTTTTAGTATCCTAACAATCCATAAAGTATCTGATTCAGATCATCAAATAACTCGTCATATTCTTCTTCACTGGCATTTCCAATATCAAAGGTTTTCCCCTTCATCGTATCAATGACCGCACCCTTAGTTACGGCAATATCCCCACTTAAAGAATAATCCGAATAATCTCCTTCCAGGGCAAGCTGATCTACGACCACTTTCATCTCTTTACTTCCAAGAGAAAGTGTTCCGTTCATTTCAAAAGCATTTTCCACCTTGAGACCATAGACTCCCGTACTCCGGTTGTATGTCACCTCTGCACGATCTCCTGCAAAATCCATTGTGATCCTTTCCTCATCCCCTGAAATCTCACCTTCGATCGAACATACCGTAACATCATTTACAATCACCTCGATATTCTGCGTCCGATAATCCCCACCATGGAAAATCACCTGACAACTGTCTCCTGCGGATTCAAGCTCCACACAGGCCAGCTCCTTCTGATATATGTAAAACCGGAGCGTTGCATCCTCCATGTCCTGAATATCTGCAAAGATCTGTTCCGTATATTCCTCTGCGGAAATTCCAAGCGCATACAACCGGTCTGCCATCGTCGTCTCGATATATTCCTGATAAATCTCCCGGAATCGATTCATATCCTCCTGGGTTATCTGAATGGCATATCCCTTGCACTTCCGGCTGTTTCCATCCACTTCAAACTGTCCGGCATCTGACTTTTCCACCTTCAGGGAACGATACCAATGAACCAGCTTCACACCAAACTCTGTGGTTTTGATATCTTCCGATGCTTCACTGGAATAAATCATTTCCAATGCGTCATCCACCATCTGTAAATCTTCTGCCGAAGTAATTTCTGTCAGATATCCATGCTTCTCTTCTGTATAATTGTAAGCAAACACATGACTGTCTACCGTTGGAATCTGAAGACGAGCCTCGTGCTCGTCAATCTGCATCTTATATTCGATTTCCGGAATCGTAATCCAGGAATTGTTATATTCTATCGTTCCCGCAAGCTGTTTGTCTTTTCCCACAACTCCCATCTGCGTATAGAATGCAATCGAGCCGTCGGAATATTCGCTTTGCATATCAATCTGAATGTTGGAGGTAACCGTATACTCTTTTCCAATCCCACGAACATCCTTCAATGCATCATATAAATATCCACCTTCGGAAAAAGTCCTGGCATATGCCCTTTCCACGGTTGTTCTCGGATTGGAAAACAGTACTGCAGTTAATACAAAAGCAAGAATCCCAAGCAATACCACTACTCCGGCAATAATCGAAACGAGGATTGCTGTCTTGTGTGACTTCTTCGGTGCCTGCGGCTGCGGTTGTGCTGTATGAATTGGCTGCCCCGTCATCGGATCAAATCTTGGCACAAACTGTTTGCCGGCTTGTTCTGTTGTCTGTGCAACATCTGTCTGGCTTTCTGTTATCGAAGCAGTTTCTTTTTCTTTCGTTTCCTCTGCAATGAGTTCTCCCGTCATTGGATCAAATTTCGGCATTTTTCTTCTCCCTTCACCATTACTTATCCGGTGTTATGATTTCCTTTTTAATTTCTTCTATCGTAAAATCTTCTCCCGTAAGCTCAGTGAGCTTCCCCTGCTTCATAATCAGGCAGCGGTCACAGGAAAGGATTTCGTTTTCATCATGTGAAGTTAACAACACAATTCCATTCATCTTCCGATACTGCATCAGCCATTGCTGAATGTTGTTCTTATAATATAAATCAAGTGCCGTTGTCGGCTCATCCAGCAGCAAAATCGGCGGCCACTGTGCCAGCGCACAGGCAATCGATAATCTGCGTTTCATTCCTCCCGACAGTTTCCGAACCTCTGTTTTCAACAGATCCTCCAGTTCAAAAGACGAAAGCAGCAATTCCCGGTGCTCCGACTGCCAGACGCCCCACAGCTTCAAATTATCCTTCACGGTAAGCTCTTCCATGAGCGGTGGCTCCTGCGGAACATATCCGACATACTTCCGGAAGTATTTCCGCTTCTGTAATGGATTCTTTCCAAAAAAGGTAATTTCTCCTGCGTCAGGCCGGATGGCTCCTGCCAGAATCTGCATCAGTGTCGTTTTACCGCAGCCGTTTTTCCCGGCAAGTGCAAGACACTGTCCACACTCTGCTTCCAGTGAAATATCATCCAATATGATTCTTTTTCCATACTTTTTCTTAATATGCGAAACCTTAAGCATCTCTTTCCTCTATCATTCCTGCAAGGAAGCCAGCATCTGCTCCCGGCGCGCTCTCTGAAGCTTCATATATTCTTCTTCACAGCGGTCAAACGTACCGTCCTGCGTGAATTTCTCATACCACTTTTTCCAGATCTGCTCAAGCTGTTCCTGGTAAGGCATCCAGTCCTCCACCATCATCTCTCTGGTGTATTTCTGGGTGCAGCGGTGATCCTCGCTTGCAATCAGCATCCGTCCCCCCTTGGGACGATCTTCATACGATAACAGGCAGCCCGTATCTGTCAATGCCGCACATTCTCCCATGGCATCGACTCCGATAAAGGTAAAGCACTTGTGCCGCATCCGCACATAAAGCAGCCTGCCTCCCGGATAGCCAAAGGAATCCAGTGCACAATTGCTGTTCATCAGCCAATTTTCAATTTCTTCAATGTCAGGCTCTTTTTCTGATGTGATTTCTTCTGCTTTCGTTTCTTCGATGTTCGTATGCTGCATTCCCTCTGCACCAGCCATTTCCTGCTGTGCACGAATTCCCCGGATCATATCCTCCGGTGAAAGAGAGCAGCCCGTTGACTTGCAGCAGCTTCCCCTACATTCTTTACAAATCTCCGCTTCTGTTTTTGCCATATGTATCACCTTATCTTTTTTAGTTACTGTTCACTCGTACCTCGTTCCAGCAACTATTCGCAGGCTCATTTGAAGTTTTGCTTCGCAAAAGGAGCCTGCTCACTCCCGAACAAGCTTCACTAGACTCACCTCCGGTTTGCCAAGTGAACTTGTATGGTTCGCACTAAGCTCGAAATAACCTCACTAAGTGCTCTACTCAAATCATGTTCTTACGCAGCCTAACAGCAAGTGTATGGCTGCCGTATGAACTATAACACTTTTTACATCATATCCTGTTACCGGAAACCTTGCAAGTGTGTTTATGATTTGCTAAGATCTATATGATAATAGTTCCGCCATACAATCATTTCTATAGGGCAGACGCCCGACATGAAATAAGGTGCCGGAAAACATGTATATTTGCTAGACAATCTTTACAATCCGGCAGCTTATGAATGAGCAAGGCTGAACTGTTACTCAATATGATGAATGAAGGTTACTGTTCCGGTAACGAATGTATTTCTGAATCATTTCATCTGCCCGATAAATATTTACACGAAAAGAAAGGAAACATACCTATGATTAAGCACATTGTAATGTTCAAATTGAAAGAAAATGCCGAAGGAAAGACTAAACAGGAAACTATCAAAGAAGCTAAAAAACGCCTTTCCGTTTTTGAAGCCGAGATTCCTACATTAAAGAAGCTCGTTGTCGCCATCAATGATGAAAAAGCTGCAGAAAGCAACTATGAACTGGCCTTAATCTGCGATTTTGACGATATCGAAGGACTGAATGCTTATCAGATTCATCCTACCCACAAGGCTTTCGGTGCATTCATTACTCCGTTACGTGAAAGCCGCGCCTGCATTGACTACGAATTTTAATGAAAAGGAACTATTCAGAACCCATTCACTGAATAGTTCCTTTTTCTTTTAGAACGTAACCGGCAGATATGCGGCTGCTATCGCAAGCAGAATAGCAGGAAGAAGGTTGGCAACACGCACCTTCTTCCCCCATACGAGATTTAATCCTACGCAGAAAATCAATACCGATCCGACAAAAGAAATATAGTTTAACGCCAGATCTGTAAACACCGGTTTCAGCAAAGAAGCTAGCAGCGTAATGCAGCCCTCTAAAAGAAATACCGGTACCGCCGAAAAAATACAGCCTTTTCCCATGGCACAGGTCATCACCATGATGATGATAAAGTCAAGCACGCTTTTGGCAGCAAGGATCGTATAATCCCCAGATACACCATCCTGTATCGATCCCACAATCGCCATCGCGCCAATACATACCGTCAGGGAAGAAGTTACGAAGCCATGGATAAACTGGTTGTCCTTCTGATTGCCGGTCTTTTTCTTAAGCCACTCTCCGAAGCGTTCAAATTTTGACTCTATATCAATCCATTCTCCAAGCAGACCTCCCAGCGTCAGTGTCAGAATCATCAGCATGGTTCCTCCACCCGAAAGGCTTTTTTCACTGACCGGAAGCATATACTGCATTGCCCCTGCAATTCCAATAAACAGGACACTAATGCCACATGCCATATTCAGGGTATCCTGTATTCTTTCTTTTAACAGTCTGCCGAAGAAATATCCTAAAAGACCGCCAATCACAATGGCCGCAGTATTAATTATAGTACCCATTCCTATCATCTGTTGTATCTCTCCTTCTTCCTATCTGGTATTTTCTTTCCAGCTTCCTTTATTCCATCTATTCCCATCCAAATAAAATTATGCGGCATTCCAACGTTAATTCCATCAAGCTTTGATGCCGGATCCATTACTGCATTCCGTCACGGATTTCCAATGTAACCGGATCAATCAGGATTCCGAACTGATTGAGGTCCACTTTGCCATGCTCCACGGCAACCCCATCTTCCATCAGCCGTCTTGCCTGTTCACCCTCTCCTCCAAAGGCAAACTCTCCGGATAGTTCTCCTTTCGAGTTCACTACACGGAAGCAGGGAATATTTTCCGGATCTGGATTTTTATGCAAAGCATTTCCTACTGCCCTTGCCATCTTTTTCTCCCCGGCAAGCTCCGCAATCTGCCCATACGTAGCTACGTGACCTTTTGGAATTTTCTTAACCGCCTCGTAGATCCGCTTTGTCGGACTGTCCGTAATAAGGTCATAGCTCTCTGCAATCATGCGCTTCACATCTTCTTCCGGAATGGTTCCGTCAAGAATCAACGTATTCCAATGCTCTTTATTCAGATGATATCCGGCAACCACCGCTCCCGGATAGGCACTTCTCCAGAAGTCTCTCCACTGCGGATCCGCTTTCACATTGATATTCAGATACCCATCCTTTTCATAGGTCCATAAAAAGGCCTTCTTACTTCCCTTCACCCGGACTAACTGCCAGTTCGGATCATGGAACGGCGCCTCCTGATAGGTCATCGGAAAGGATAAGCCATACTCCAATACTTCTTCACGTGTCATAACCATCTTCATATACTCCTTTGGCCAAACCCTCAAGGCATGATTGCCACATTAGGCAATCGTATATCACTGACGATTGTCTCTTTCTTTTCAGCATTAAGAAAAATGCTTAGAATATTGTTTGTCAACATTCTAAGCATTTCCAATTCCATGCAGGTGGCCGGACTTGAACCGGCACGGTGTTGCCACCGAGGGATTTTAAGTCCCTTGCGTCTGCCTATTCCGCCACACCTGCGGACGCTGCAATATGCATCTCGGTTCATTGCATGGACATACGCACAAGTGCTGTTCCATTAACCTCATCAATGCATATGCTGAAATCTGTAACACAGACTTCAAATGGATGGAGGTGGATTCGAACCACCGAAGCAATTTGCAGCAGATTTACAGTCTGTCCCCTTTGGCCACTCGGGAATCCATCCATACAGTCTCATAAGTATGTTACTCACGAAGTCCTGACAATAATAGAATATACCATATCAACTATTAAAAAGCAAGATCATAATTTTGAAATTATAGTCCAGGTCTTCAAAAGAGAAGCCAGATATACACCACGTCATTTCTGGCAGAATACAAGATAAATAACCTTGAAGTAATGCAAGAAAAGTGAATGCATGAAACGAATTGACATGGAGATAATAATAGCATATAATTAAAGCACGAAAAAGCGTACGTTTTTATGTATGGAAAGGAGTGTTTTATATGTTAGCCGTAAAGAGCATGGATGTCAGGGATAATTTTAAGAGTTTATGTGATAAAGTTTTTAGTGGAGAAACATTGATTATATCAAGACCTAAAAATGAAAATGTAGTTATGCTATCCGAACATGAATACAATGAAATAATGAAAGCTAAGAGAAACGCCGACTATCTTGCTATGATAGATAAATCTATGGCAGAAGCTGAAGCAGGTGGTTTTGTTACTAAGTCCATTGAAGAATTGGAGGCATACGAATAAATGAATATAGTATTTACTCCTACTGCCTGGGAACAATACACCGAATGGCAGAGAGTCGATAGGAAAATGGTTAAGCGGATCAATGATCTTATTAAGGATATTGACCGTAATGGACTTCTAACCGGAATTGGTAAGCCGGAACCTTTAAAGCACCGTAAAGCATGTAGCAGACGCATTACAGATGAGCACAGATTAATTTACAATATGGATAACACCCAAAATCTGATTATATACTCATGCAAATATCATTATGAAAATTAGCATTCTAAAATAGGATGATCTTTGCGATAAAAATCACCCAAAACACTGTATTTATCAGTATTTTGAGTGATTCTGATAATTTTATCTCGTACCTCATCCATCTGCCGTTACTCGCTACTCTCCCTCATACCTCAACACAATCGCGGAGGTTCCGGGAAGAGTCACCATCACCTTACCGGAAACAATGGGATACTCATGCACTTCTGTATCAAATCCCTCTGCTGTGGTGAGCATCACGCATTGCATAACACCCTCCTTGGGTGTACCAATATACCAGACTTCCAGCTCCCTGGTAATTTCGTGATCGTTATTATTAATAAGAACCGCTGTACATGCATGACGGTTGAAACGTCCGTAACCCAGAATGTTATAATCACCATCCATAAATTTCAGGGATCCGGTCAACAGCTCCTCACTCTCTTTATGAATACGGATCATTTCCTTGTGGAAGCGTATAAGTTCCGTATCTTCCTGTCCCCATGGATAGGTTCTCCGGTTATCCGGATCGGTAAAGCCACATACTCCGGCTTCATCGCCATAGTAGATGGTCGGTGCACCCGGCCACGTCATCTGAATGACAACAGCCTCACGCATCACGGCTTTATTAACTCCTTCATTTGCCGCCTGGGAGCCTAATGTATTGGTTCTTCCCACCTTATGATTGGTTCTTGTTAAAAAGCGGGAATGATCATGATTTGATAATTCATTCATGGCAATCTGCAATGACGGGGTCGTAAAGCTTGCCATATGATAGCGCATAGCCTGTAAGAAGCTGTCTGCATTGCCAAGCATATCACCACGGAAATCGTCACTGTGCTTCTGCATACCGGTCAGGAACCAGGTAACCGGCTCCATGAACGCATCATAGTTCATAACCGTATCCCATTCCTTGCCATTCAGCCAGTCTCTTGGACTTCCGTAATGCTCTGCGAGCACGATTGCCTCCGGATTCACATCCCGGACTGCCTTACGGAACTGCTGCCAGAAATAATGATTGTATTCCGGACTGTGTCCAAGATCCGCTGCCACATCCAGACGCCAGCCGTCAATATTATAAGGGAAGGATACCCATTTTGCTGCGATATGCATGACATAATTAAACAGCTCCTGTGACTGCTCATAATTAAGCTTCGGCAGCGTATCATGTCCCCACCAGCCATCATATGCATCATTATAAGGCCATGCATGGTCATTAAAGAACTGGAAGTAATTATGGTACGGACTTTCCTTACTGATATAAGCACCCTTCTCGTATCCCGGTGCGTTCTCATAAATACGCTCTCTATCCATCCACTTATTAAAAGATCCACAGTGATTAAACACGCCATCCAGAATGACCCTCATGCCCCGTTTATGAGCCTCGGCTGTCACCTGCGCAAAAAGCTCGTTGCTGGCTTCCAGATTTTCTTTATTGGTCACACGGTCAATATATCTGGTTGCCTCACGGTTTTCCTTCTGATCGGGATGCAAAAGCTCTCCCTCGTCATGGACAATTTTTCCGATATGCGGATCAATATAGTCATAGTCCTGAATATCATACTTATGATTGGATGGGGAAACAAACAGCGGATTGAAATAAATAACATCAATGCCAAGCTCCTGCAGATAATCCATCTTATCCAGCACACCCTGAAGATCTCCTCCATAAAACTCACGCACGCCCATACTGGCCGGATATTTGCTCCAGTCCTCCACACGGACAGATTTGTCCCCGATATACTGATATTCATTCGTCAGCACATCATTCGTCGGATCGCCATTATAGAAGCGATCCACGTAAATCTGGTACATCACTGCACCCTTGGCCCACTTCGGAGTCTTAAATCCCGGGATAATCCGGAAGAAAAAGGTTTCATCCGGATGCCTGGAAACTCCGCGCGTATCATAGACACAGTTAATCTTTCCGACCTGCACTTCGAAATAATAGCTGTACTGTTCCTGCTCTACTTCGATCGAGCAGGTAAAATAATCAAAATTATCATCACTCTCTGTAACGGTCATCAAAATCCGCTCATTATTGTGTACCAGAATAACACGGTCAATGTTTTTTGCTTTTGTACGAAATCTCACTTTCACTTCTGAATACGGATTGGGTTCTGCAGGACTGATATAGTTCTCTGTCGTATCACTGAATAATGCTTTCCGGTTAAAAACAGGCCGCATTTCCGATATATACATCATATTCTGCTCGGTTTTCATAATGCGATTAATATCCATATACCATATGCTCCATCTATTTTTTATAGAATGAATTTCATCTGATCAAAAAATTCAAAACCAGATTTATTTTATACCAACCATGTTTCATAATCAAGAAAAGTATCTGTGTTTGAACAGTAAAAAAGACAGTAAATATTTACTGTCCTTTTTAGAGAAGGTATTTCTTTCTTATGGGGTATAGCAAAAACTATATAATGTATTGGGGGGGTTACAAGTAGTATAATAGCATATGCCTATTTTTGCGTAAATACTCACGATTCACAAATATTACAAAAATCATGTTGGCTTTTTGTGCATTTTCACCAAATACATTTCATTGATAAATGGCTCCTACTCCGTAACCGGCTTTTCTCTGTCATCAAACAATGCTTCGAATTCTTCTCTTCCAATCTTTTCCTTTTCCAGAAGAAGCCCGGCACACTTATTCAATACATCCATGTGCTCTAAGATGATTTCCTTCGCCTTGTGGTAACAGTCATCCACAATATCCTTGACTTCGGTATCGATCTTTCCGGAAATCAGTTCGCTGTGGCTCTTGGCATGTGCAAGATCCTTACCGATAAAGACTTCATCGTCATCGTTTTCATAGTTAATTACACCAAGCTTTTCGGACATACCGTAACGGGTTACCATATTTCTCGCCGTCTTGGTTGCCCTCTGGATATCATTGGAAGCGCCGGTTGTAATATCATTAAACACGATTTCTTCTGCAATTCGTCCACCCAGGGAAACCATAATATCCTGCAGCATATGACTCTTTGTCAGGAACATTTCATCCTTTTCCGGCAGCGGCATTGTGTAGCCTGCCGCACCAAGTCCCGTCGGAATAATGGAAATCATATGAACCGGATCCACATCCGGAAGCACATAGAACAGAATCGCATGGCCTGCTTCGTGGAATGCTGTAATTCTCTTTTCCTTATCTGAAATCACACGACTCTTCTTCTCTACACCAAGTCCGACCTTAATAAAGGCTTTCTCAATATCCTTCTGGATTACATAGGTACGGTTTTCCTTAGCTGCAACAATGGAAGCCTCATTCAGGAGATTTTCCAGATCTGCACCGGTAAACCCGGCAGTGGTCTGTGCAACCTTCTTTAAGTCCACATCCTCTGCAAGCGGCTTGTTCCTGGCATGAACACGGAGAATTTCTTCCCTTCCTGCCACATCCGGACGGTTCACGGTGATCTTACGGTCAAAACGTCCCGGACGAAGAATTGCCGGATCCAGAATATCAACACGGTTCGTTGCGGCAAGTACAATAATTCCTTCATTGACACCAAAACCATCCATTTCCACAAGGAGCTGGTTCAGTGTCTGTTCTCTTTCATCGTGGCCGCCGCCCATACCGGTACCACGTCTTCTGGCAACCGCATCAATTTCATCGATAAATACAATACAGGGAGCATGATGCTTGGCTTCTTCAAACAGATCACGCACACGGGAAGCACCTACACCTACAAACATTTCTACGAAATCCGAACCGGAAATACTGAAAAACGGTACACCGGCTTCTCCCGCAATTGCTTTTGCAAGCAGGGTCTTACCGGTACCGGGAGCACCCTCTAAAAGAACCCCCTTCGGGATTCTCGCCCCCACCTTGGTGAACTTTGCAGGATCCTTTAAGAATTCTACAATTTCTTCCAGCTCTTCCTTTTCTTCCTGAAGGCCGGCAACATCCTTAAGCGTTATGGTTCCGTCACCTGTAGCAAGCTTCGCACGGCTCTTTCCGAAATTCATCATCTTGGCATTGCTTCCGCCGTTCTGTCCGTTCATCATGCTAAAGAACACGATCATCACGACGACTGCCACCAGCATCGGAAGAATACTTGTCAGAAACCAGTTTTCCTCCTGTACCTTTTCTACATTGGGATCTACGTTAAAGGAAATCAGGAACTGTTCGATTTCACTGACATCCGTAACATATAAGGTCTTTTCCAGACCGCTTTCCAATGTAACCGTTACCTCACCGGTAGGTGTCTGCCGGCTCGGCATAATATCTGCGCCGACCACCCGGCCGGCCTCCAGATCCTCCATTAATTCGCCTCTTGTATATTCGATCCGGTTATTGTCCATAAAGCTTGGAACAATCAGCAATGCCAGTAAAACCAGCATCACTACGAAATATACACTTAATCCTCTACTCTTTTTCACACTATTTTCCTTTCAAAAACGCTTTACTTCTTAATATCTGTTCTGTATCATCAGTCCAACTCCACTACACCAATATAAGGCAGGTTGCGGTATCTCTGATCATAATCAAGACCGTATCCTACAACAAATTCATCGGGAATCTCGAAGCCGGTATAATCTACATGTACATCAGTGACCCTTCTCTCCGGCTTGTCTAACAGAGTGCACAGACGAAGGCTTGCAGGCCCCCTGTCCTTTAACATTTCAAGCAGGTAGCTTAAGGTACGTCCGGAATCCACGATATCCTCAATAACAAGGACATCCTTTCCCTTCAGAGGTTCATCAAGATCCTTCACAATTCGAACGACACCACTTGACTTTGTTTCACTTCCGTAGCTGGAAACCGACATAAAGTCCAGAGAAACCGGCACGGTAATCCTCTTTGCAAGCTCACACATGAAAAAACTGCCACCCTTTAAGACACATACCAGATGAACGCTCTTTCCGGCATAATCCTTACTGATCTGTTCTCCGATCTGCTGAATCCGGGCATCTACATCCTTTTCTGATAAAAGTACTCTGACTCTTTCAGCCATATTTATGACTCCTTTCTCTAATGGTGTTACCATTTACTATTCTATTTGTCTTACTCCTTAGACAGAACCCTCACCTGTAAAACCCGCTCCGTCTGTTCCGTAATCTTAAAAAACTCGCTGATGCGCAGCCCCGGAACCCATACCACATGGTGATCCATGGCAAGAACATACAGGGAATCTCTGTTTTCCTTCGGGATTTTCTGATCTACGAAGTAGTCCTGCAGGGATTTGCGTCCCATCTGTCGATTAACCGTTAAATAATCCCCAGCCTGTCTTGGTCTGAGGAATAAAGATGTTGTTATTTTATCATAGTCAAACCATTTCGTATATGTTTTTTGAGGAATAATTTGAGATTTTTCATAGGAAAACGTCTGAAATTCCACATCTCCGAGTAAAGGAACCTGAAGCACGCAGGGAATCTCAACCGGTAATTCCGGATATTCCCCCCTGAAAAATTCTGTGCACGCTTCACACTTTTCTATTTTTACCCATTCATACTGTTTATAGACATGAACCTGATAAGGAAGCACACATTCTTTACTGCCCGTACCCTGTAACAGCTTATCTATGCTCTGGATATGCGCTTCCGTGATATCCTTTTTCTGTCCCGCAATTTCACACACCGTATAAAACAACAGCCGCTTCCGGATAAACGGTTCTTCCTTCTGCAACAGCGAAAGCTTCACCGAAGCTGCTTTCGGACGCTCCGTAAAGACACAGCACCGCTCCACAGCCGCCAGCGTCTGCCTCATCACATACTCATCGGCCTCCTGTAGCTGCTTTGCTGCACGATTCATATTGGCTGTGGCTCCGTGCACAATATTCTCCTCTGCATAAGACAGAATATGATGCCGGATCCGATTCCGGGTATAGTCATCCCCAAGATTCGTTGCATCCGTGCAAAAAGGCATCTGCTGCTCCTGCAGCCACTGCTCGATTTCCTTCCGCTCAAGAAAAAGCAATGGACGGATGATGTCTCCCTGTACCGGACGGATGCCGCATACTCCGGCAAGTCCTGTTCCCCGGAACAGATGAAACAGCATCGTTTCCGCACGGTCATTGCTGTTATGCGCTACTGCAATCCTTCCCTTTCGTCCGCCGAGGATCTGCCGGAAGGCTTCATACCGGAGCTTTCGTCCCATCTCTTCGGCAGACAGCTTTTCCTGCTTCGCCTGTGCCTCCACATCTGCACAGATCAGATGAAAGGGAATCTGCCGTTCCTCACACAGCTTTCTGACAAATTCCGCATCCTCTCCGGCTTCCGCACGAATGCCGTGATTAATGTGCACTGCTTCTATCGATATGGAAAGCCTTTCTGCAAGCTTTTCCAACACAAGAAGGAGGCAGACGGAATCCGCGCCCCCTGAAACACCTGCGATCACCACATCGCCCGGCTCCACCATATGAAATTGTGTCATGTATTGCAAAACCTCTTCAACCATACATTAAATATAATGTATTTTGAAGGAAATGGAAAGCCTTTTGTCTGCAGCTGTTATAACGCACGGTCATCTGCATTCCGTTCCCAGATCCCAATCACCATAACGGTCATATCATCCCGGATGTGGCCTCTGGACTGCTGAATACAGTATCGCAAAATAGTATTCGCCATTTCTCCCGGATTTTCCACCGTAAGACTTCCTATCAATTCCGACAGCATATCCTCTCCGATCCCCTGTGACAGGGCATCGAGTACACCATCCGAAATCATAATAATATAGTCCCCATCCATCAGGGTTCGCCCAATGCTTTCCACATCCGGCTTCTGGAAAATACCAAGCGGCAGATTCCCGGAAGAAATCCGATCCACCAGATGCTGTCTCTTAATATAGGAGCTGGAGCTTCCCACCTTTACGAAATGGCATTCCCCTCTATACAGATCAAGACTGCATACATCAAGCGTCGACATATTACTCTGCTCCCCACCGGAAAGCAGGGTACTGTTAATCATCTGGATTGCCATTTCCATCTGGAACCCTGCCTCTAAAAAGCGCTGTACCAGCTCCACCACCATGGTACTGTCAGCACAGGCCTTGTCCCCGGAGCCCATTCCGTCCGACAATACCGCCGTAAGATTTCCTGTTTCCATTTCAAAGAAGCTGTAATTATCCCCGGAAATCTGTTCCGTTTCCTTTACTGCCTTGGCTACTCCCGTCAGGGTATGAAACCGGGATTCTTCTACATAATACAAGGTTTCAAAGCCTTCGGATAAAAAGAACTGATTGTCCTGCCTGCTGCTTAAGTGTGTTCCAAGCAGAACTGAAAGCAGATCCCCGATCTCATCCGAGGAAAGCGGATTTTTGCCTTTGCTTTTCAAAGTTACCGATATTTCTGTGCGTCCGTTTTCATTCTCAATCAGATACAGATTTTTTAACTGCAGTTCCATTTCCTTAAATGCATGGGCAATCTGCCTGAACCTCCTGCTGCTCATGGGTACACATCTCCGGTTCTCTCTGGCAAGCTCCATCATAATCTTGGACATTTCCCGAAGCTGATCCACCATCAGGCTTTTGTTCTCCGAGAGCTTCTTCTGCCAGAGAATATCCCGTCTGTCTACGGCCTCCCTGCACTCTTTATCGTCCGGTTCCTCATTCCCACTGTCTGCCAGATTTAAAGCCAGCTCGCGGATCGAATCTGCGTAGGTCATCAATTTTCTCTTCCCGTAATCCGGCAAAATGCTTGCGAAGGATTCTTTATCCATATCCGGTTGTCTTTTCATGTCCGTTCACCCCTTCTATTTAAGCAATGTCATGCTGAACACATAGATCCATGGCATCGTAAGGAACATTATACACAGGGGCTTCGGGATATTTTGTCACATTTAGGTGTTGATGAAAAATTCTGTAAGCCTTTGGCTTGGTTTCACTAAGTATTCTGCATATACCTGCTGCACTAAATTCGCTCTTCGCTTTCGCTCGTGCTCATTAAGTGCACAGGTATCGTTCGCACTAAGTTCATGCTTCGCCTCCGGCTCGCATTCACTAAGTATTCTACATATACCTGCTGCACTAAATTCGCTCTTCGCTTTCGCTCGTGCTCATTAAGTGCACAGGTATCGTTCGCACTAAGTTCATGCTTCGCCTTCGGCTCGCATTCACTAAGTGCTCTACATAAATAGACCATCCGTATCCAAGCGGATACAAATGGTCATCTAATTCTCATCCTTAAAAAGAATCTCTCCTTCATATACAAGTCCAAGCTTATCACGGGCCACTTCCTCAATGTACTTCTTGGTCTGTGTATAGGTCTCGTATTCTTTGATTTCTTCTGCGCGCTGCTCCTCCTGCTCAATCTGAAGGGCAAGCTCCTCTTCCCGTTTCGCATAGTAGGCTTTCTTCTCACGAAGCTCAATACTCTTGATTCCTACTACAACCAGCATCATCAGAAGCACCAGCGTCACCAGAAATATTCCTGTTTTATTTTGTCGTCGTTTTTTATATGCAGCTCTTCTGGCCATTTTACTTCTCCATGTACACAAAGCTATTTCCGTGTGTGTTTACATAATGTTATTCTAAGTAATTTTATGCAAACCGTCAACCTCTTTTTTAAAGATCGCAGCATTTTCATATTACGATGTTCAAGGCGTTTACTTTTCCTGTAAATACAGAATTTTACAGTATTTATTGGTGTCTGTATTCTCCGAACCACAAGATATAGTATGTGCAGAATGCTCTTTCCAATTGTTGACATAATATTTATGTAACATTCACTTATTGTTTTCTTATAAAGAAATGCTCCCAATACGGCTCCACCAACTGCAAACCATCGTAAAATACCATTATTTTCTTCTACCAGAAAGAAAAAAACTCCAAAGGCACAGACCAGCCAGAAGAAAAAATCCTCCAGTGAAATCCAGAACTGTCCATGGTGAATCACGCGCCTTATAATCAGCAGACCGTCATAAAACACCGCCATGACAATTCCGGTCAGAAAGAAATGGGAAAAAAGGAGCAGCTCCTCCATGATTTCCTGACTCATACGCCTTACTTAAACAGTCTGCCAAGGAGCGATTCCGTCCGTTCCGTGCGGCTTCCCTGTTCCGAGTAGGTTACGCTGTCAATCCGTCCATCTATATCGACCTCGCCTTTATCCAGCATCAGACGGCTTACATGAAGCTCTTTCCCTTTCAACATAAGCATTCCCTGATCTGTCTCCAGAATAATCTCGTTCTCATCAAATGACAAAACATCACTTACTCCTGTTAGATTTCCGCATCTGCGGTTGTTAAGGCTCAGCTTATGTGTTCTTTTATTAATTGATGTCTGATCTTCCATCCCCATGACTCCTGCATTTTGTTCTGAATTGTTATTCTTATCTTTAAATAACTATATGCAGGTCATGGGGAGGATATGAGTAGCCGCACACTTCTTTCTGCGCGACTTGACGGTTACGATACCTTATTGGTGCATCTGCTTCTTAATGGCTTCACATTTTTCTATTGCGTTCTGGATTTTCCTGATCTGTTCTGTCACCACCTTAATCTGTTCGTCCAGCTTCTCCATCGGAGCCTGTGCCTGTGCCTCACGATTCTTATAATACTGAAGCCTTTTCGTTTCATAATCATGAATCTGGTCATACGTATATATGCCCATGTGATACTCTCGCCCCAGAAGACCTGCTTTCACGGAATTGATCTGGAGCTCATTGCTCTTTTTGAATCCATCTCCGCCTCCCAGATCCCGGTATCTGTCCCAGGCCTCACGATCCGTCAGTTTATCGTCCTTCAGCATATCAATTCTGACCTGATGCTTGGCAGATGCTTTTTCCATGCTCTTTTTTTCAAAATCCAATGCACTTTCAGGGGTAAGCACCGTGTTGATCTTTTCTGCGATTGCTTTGTCCGCTCCTGTTGCATAGGTTTTGCTGATCAGGCTCCAGACATAATTAAATTTATCCTTCAGCTCATTTCCGTCTTCCATTGCTAGCTGGCGGTATTGCTGTGTCTTCTCTTCATCTGTTATGGAAGTATCATTCAGCATTTTTAAACGCTCCTGGTGCTTCCTGGTCTTTTCATACAGACGCCCTTCTTCATATTGCATAATTGCATCCGGTGTCAGATAATTGGCAACATGCTCTTTATAATAGTCCTTTATGATTTTGTCACCCTGAAGCTTACTTTTATAAAAGGCAGCCAATTGTTTTCTTCTTTCCTCAGGCTCAAGCATCTGGAATTCTTCCTGATCCTTCAGCTTTACAAGGCTTCGAAGTCTCTGAAGTCCTCCACTTTCCAAAAGGGCTGCAAGCTCCTCGCGGGAAGCTGCACTGATTCCAAGTGCTCCCACAGCAGCACTCTGCAGGCTTCCCTCCTCTCCGGCCGCTTCCGTTTTAAAATCATTGATCAAAGACATCATATGACGCTTAAACCAGCCGGCTCTTGACTTCTTGCCCAGGCGGTTGGCCATATAACGGTACATCTGTGGCGTGGTAATATCCTCCTCTTTATCCTGCTCGTGCTCCTTTAGATAATTTCTCGCAAAGCCCTTGCCTCCTCCGCGATCCCGGTAGACCGCCCAGATTTCAGCATCCGTGATTTCTCCGCTCTCTGCCTTCGCCTTTAATTCCTTTAACCTCATCAGATCATTATAATGAGCTCTGTGCCCGACCTTCTGTGACTGTGTTAAAGCCTTTTCGATCAGAGCCTGCGTCATGCTTCGATCAACATACTTTAAGGTATCCTTTTTTCCACTGGCAGCTTTGTCCAGAAATCTTGTATTTTCTTTGGCGCCATCCTTTGTAGTCTCTCCGCTTCCCTGTACATCAATGGCACCACTGAAATAATCCTCCCGTATCTTACTGAACATTTCCTGTCGTTTTTCAATTTCAGTATCACCGAATTTCATTGCAATATCATATTGCTTCGTCAGAGCATCAACTCTGTTCTTATGATTCGCAGCATCCTGCTTCTTACCCTTTGCACGGTATTCTGTAAACCGGTCAACCTCATATTGAATCAGCGTTTCAATATCCACACTTTCCCGGATAACCTCTCTACGATTATCATTTTTAAAGAAGTAGTTCAGAACGCCGTCACGATCCACGCTCTTTAATAATTTTTCCTTACCGTTTTCCTCTATCTCTTTGATCAGCTCTGCCTGTATTTCATCTGTCTTACGCTGTTCATATTCAATCAGCTCATCCACGGTCAGACTCTTATAAGCATATTTCTGATAGTCCTCAAAGGTATACAGTCCGGAACGGAACAGAATGTCCCGTGATTTTTCATCCAGCTTTTCCCTCGCTTCCGCTGATGCAGCCGAGTAGGCTCGATTAAGCTCATTAAGCTTATCGTATATTTCATAATGCTTCCCTGTGTTTTCCTCCAGCAGATTCGTTTCCATATCAATCAGGGCATCTATATCAATTGCAAAAGAAAACGGATCCTCCAGAATACGCTCTGCCTTAAGCTCCTTCTTATAGAAGTCCAGAAACTCCCCATTCTTTTCAGACAGCTTGTCTTCTATATTCAGCTCCTTTGCTTTTTCCTTCAGACGATCCAGTCTGGTCTGGTGCTTCTCCCCAATCGTTCCGACACGGCCTTCCTCATACTCCCTTAACTGATCTGCGGTAACATATTGGGAAATCAAATGACTGATGGAATCACCGGCAGCCTTAAGGTATTGATTTGCGAAATCCTCACTCGGCGTCTTTTCATCATGCCCCTGTGAAATATAATTGTTAATCATCGCAATATGACCTTCATAAACAGCACGAAGCTTTCCATTGCGCTCCTGCTCATACTTCAGCAGTGCTTCCTTAGTTGCGTACTGCTCCAGCGCTTTCTCCTCCAGCTCATTTTCCATATATTTCTTCAGACCCTTGGCATCAGAGGTAATACCTAAATATTTAAGATACGCTTCATTCTCCTTATTTTCTGCACCCTCCTGCTGCTGTTCTTTCCACATCCTCATCTCATCTAATCGTGACTGATGCTTCTTGATGTTTTCCTGTACCTCCGCTACATTGCCTTCTACATCCTGCTGCAATACTTTGGTTTTTTTCTTATTCTCCAGTTCATTCTTTCTGTTCGTTCTGATCAGTTCCTTTTCGATCAGCTTTCCTTTGACTTCATCCAGGTCATTCTCCGTAATATCCGTTATGTCCTTATTTTCCAGAACAGAGAATGCTTCCAGAAGCTCCTGAACCTCGCCCGCTTCCATTCTGGACTGCTTCACCAGCTTATTTAATTCAATGGATTCCTTTGAGAAGGTAAAACCATAGGTACTGCTTGTTTCCTTCAGGGAATGTTTAAATGCCTGCGCACTGAATGCACTCTGGACAAATTGCAGGTCAAAGATTGAAGCTCCCGCTTCATGTGTTGCTTCCTTGGAATATTGAACCTTCGCAAGATCCCATGACGCAAAATCCTTTTCCCATCCCTGTTCCCACTGAAAAACCTCAGATTCTAAATTAATTTCTCCTCCGATTTCCGCCGAAACTCCGATTCCTCCTTCGAATTTAACCGTGAAGCCGTCGTTTAATATTTCCTTCCCGATGCCTTTGTCATAAATTTCCTGCAGATTCAGCTGCGGACCCGTCAGGGTTGCCTTCAGTATTTCATCCTCATCTCCTGCCTGCCCGGAAAGCTTTAAATCTGCATACAAGCTGGAGCTTGCGGAAATCAGGCTTCCCAGCCCTACAATCAGTCCCAGAGCCACTTTAGCCGATATGGAGCCCTTCAGTGCAAGGCTGACTCCTGTATCCACCGCAACAACCGCAAGGAAATTCATCATTTTTTCTTTCGCCTGTTCCGGCTCCAGCTTTTCATTTACAGCACCAGCAAACTCACCCAGCTTTTCCTTTGCCTGGTCTGCATTTGATATATTGAAATCCGTATCGAGGCTGACTCCGACCTCAAAGTCCGGTGTCAGTCTGATAAAACCATCCAGGCATGGTAAAATCGGAAATTTCTGCTTCATGTCATCAAGATAATTGATCTCGGGTGCATCCAGAATATGCATCTGTTCTTTTTCACTATCCTCCAGCTCCCCGGGAAGCTTCCCTGCCATAAGATCCCGTAAAGCTGCCTTCACCCATTGCAGACGCTGTCCTGCCGCACTGTCTTTATCATCCTTAACAAACGCCTGAATATAATCCCAGACGGATATTTCCTCAATCTTTTTATCTTTATTCAGTTCTTCCTGTGCTTTCTCTGTCGGGGTCTCGTTATTCACAGACTTCTCCAGCAGGGATATAGAATGTGACAGATCGGAACCCTCCTGCTCTTCCTGCTCTGTTTCCCAGACTTCGTTTGAATCAATGTCCTTTAAGCCTCCAGGAATATCCTCTGTATTCCTGCCCGGATCGGTTACTATGTCCTGATCTGTGTTCCCGCCCGGATTAGTTATTACGTCCTTACTCGTGTCCTGTGCGGCTCCTATATCCTGTAAAGGAATGTCTCCTGTATTCTTATCCGGTTCAGTTCCTATATTCGTATTCTGATTATTTCCAGTATCCGTGTCCTTGTTCGGCTCTATGACCTGAACCTTGTCCGAAACCTTTTTTTTACGTCTTCGCTTAACCTTTTTCAGTGGGTTGTTTTGCGTCGTTCCCTGATCTTCCGCACTCTGTGTTGCCGGTACAGCTTCTCTCACGATTTTAATCTGTCCGTCATTGCCTTCACTCTGGCCGATTTCCGCCCGAACCTTCTGTTCCGTTTCAATACCTCTTTTTTTACTGACAAGTATCGCATCATCATAAACCATCCCCTTCTCGGTAAGGGTAATGGTACCTGCCTTCAATCTCTCTTTTTTATTAAGTTTAATATCATCACGGATAAAACCATGAAGCACCGGGATATGATTCTCGGAAAATGCCTCTTCCGGCGCGGCCAGTGCGATCTCCTTAGACAAGGGTTCCGTTGATACTTCACCCTCATGCATGGAATGGTCTGTTTTGCTGACATAAATGAACTGTACGTTTTCCTTCTCCGGAGTGTAAGCTTTGTTACCTGTGAGTCCGATCAATGTAACCGAATTCATATCCAGTACAAGCCCCTGTCCAAGCTCTACAACACCGCCCCGGACCTGATAGGATTCCTTGCCCTTAAATCTGGTCGTGTTGATATTAAAATTCACATTTTCATGCAAAAAATGAATCCAGCTTGCCTGATCCTTAAAAAACCCCAGACTCTTTGCACGTTCCCTGCTGTCTATTCCTTCCGCATCAATCTCCAGATCTGCATATCCGCTCTCATCTGTCTCTCTTTCATATGCAGAAAAAACCGCACGCTCCCTTGCATCCATGGAGCTCTTCCGGTCTTTTCCCTTATCCTTAACCTCTTTTACATTAAGCTTTGCATCCTTCATCTCTTACTCCACCCATAATTTGTTCATAATACTGGTATGCCCCGTTTTCATGTATTCATCGTTAACCGCCTCTGCAATATCCTTCTGCGTAATCCTGCGGTTACCTGCTGCTGCCTGATATGCTGCAGCGATCGCAGCTGACTTAATTCCGCTTCCCGTCAATTCACCGGCATATCTTACAAAGGTTTCAAAGCGGACATCCTCTGCAAGCGGTGCCTCCTTTGGAAAAATACTCTTCCACAATTCCAGCTGCTCTGCTTCCGTTGGCCTCTCCAATGGAATCATATAGGTGATTCTTCTCTTAAATGCAGCATCAAAGCTTTGCATAAGATTGGTTGCAAGAATGGAA
This sequence comes from bacterium, assembly GCA_963618065.1. Classification (GTDB taxonomy): domain Bacteria; phylum Bacillota; class Clostridia; order Lachnospirales; family Lachnospiraceae; genus Suilimivivens. The sequence goes on from CAVERH010000002.1 coordinate 62,462, forward strand.
AGTCCTCTGTATTCTTCCAGCTTTTGAAGCAGGAAGCCGGTCTCTGCATTCGCATATTTATCATTGGCGCTTCCAACATCGGTACGCTTTGCAAATAAGGAATCTGCCTCATCAAAAAATAGAATTGCATTGCTGTTTTTGGCTGTATCAAAGATCCGTGCTAAATTTTTCTCACTTTCCCCAATATATTTACTGCTGACCTGCGACAGATCAATCCGGTATATATCAAGATTCAGCTCATTCGCAATAACGGTAGCTGCCATCGTCTTTCCTGTTCCGGATGGACCATATAGCGCAATCACAACTCCCTGTCCATAGGGCAGCTTCTTTCCAAACCCAAAGCTGTCATTCACTACATTTCTATATCGGATCCTCTGAATCGCACTCTTCATTTTCTTCCTGGTCTGCTCCGATACCTTCAAATCCTCCCACCCGAAGGGACTCTCCAGCTTTGTAACCATCCGGTCAAAATTCGCCACAATCATCTTTTTAATGGATTCTGTCAGCAGCTGCCTGGTAATAATCTTCTGGCTGTACGTCTCTGCGGCAAATGGTACACACATTTTAATCACGGCTTCTATCGTCCGGGGGGTAAGATCATAAACGGAAACCAGTTCATCCTCAGAAATATCCTCGCTCAGCTCTACCGATTGTTCTTCAGCAAAATGTTTCCATAGCTGTTTTTGTTCGGCTGCCGGCATATGCTCCCATTCACATATGTACAAAGGACTGGAGCTTCGTATCCATTCGCTGATCTGACAGCTTCCTCCCACAATAAAATGCCGGAGCTCCTGCTGAAGCATGGACAATACCGCGAATAGCTTATAGGCAGCATTCGACATTTCACCGTCCTCAGAATCTGCTCCTGTCCTAAGGCCATCCAGATCAAGATACAGGAGAGCATCATTAAAAAATACCGCCTGCTCTGCCAGATCAAGGACACTTCGGATATCCTCCATATTCATGTTCACCAGATACCTTCCATCCAGAATCAGAAGCTCCTGGTAGAAATATCCTGCCAGATAGGAGACTGCATGCTTTTTGCCTTCTCCGGCATCCCCCTTTAACTGGATCACCCCATTCCTACCGGGCAGAATCACCTTCACAAAGATATCCTTTAACCAGTCTGTTTCCTTTTGCCTCCCAATCATTGCTGTATGCCTGTCATTATCTGCATATTCCAGACAAAAGGAGGCCTTCTTCACAGAAATTCTCCTGCCCTGCAAAGCTGGAATGACATGATCCTTCAGCGAGATTACCGAATTCATGTTCCGGGACTTCTGGTCTGTAATGGTTACAAAATACTGTTGGAAAGCACCTTCTTTATCAAACAAAGGCTCCCATGTAAGATCATCTTCGTTAAGGAATGCGGATAATATGGAGGAAGCCGCACGGAATGTCAGATTATTCTCGGAAAACATCTGTGAAATCAACTGCAGCTGTGAACAGACCTTTCCGTCGAGATTTCCTGCTGCCAAAAGCATTACCAGAGCAAGCTCCATCGGAGTCAGACCATACACAGCATCACCTTTGTAATATTCATAAAACAGCTCCTGAAGCCTCTTCTTCTCGTTTTCCGCCTCATCTGAGCTTTTCAGTACAAGCTCACACACTTGCTGATAAAAGCTGCACCAGTGCTGTAAATCTATTATTTTCATATCTATTCTCCCGCCCCCTGCAAATCAGAACATATAACTGATACATCGTTTATATGATGTCGGGGTCAAAAGCCCCCGACTTTGATGCTCATATCGGGACCCTGGCATCTTTATATTATACGTATCGAAATAACTCCTTGGCTTCATCCTTCTTAACCACTTCCTGAACGGAAAGGACTTCAACCTTCACATCCCTGTTTCCAAAAGCAATCGTAATCGTATCACCCTCTTTGACATTTGCAGATGCCTTGGCCGGCTTGTCATTCACCAGCACTCTGCCCGCATCACAGGCTTCATTGGCTACAGTTCTTCTTTTAATCAAACGGGATACCTTCAAATATTTGTCGAGTCTCACATGACACCTCCTGAAATCAAAAAAGTGCCGTTGCAATGCAGCGACACTTCGGTTAATTCCAACCAATATAACTATTAGTTAATGGAATCCTTTAAAGCCTTACCAGCTTTAAATTTAGGAGCCTTAGAAGCAGGAATGCTCATGGTCTTACCGGTCTGAGGATTTCTTCCTTCTCTTGCTGCTCTCTTGGATACTTCGAATGTACCGAATCCAACTAACTGAACCTTTCCGTCCTTCTTAAGTTCTTCTGCAACAACATCCGTAAATGCCTTTAATGCCTTCTCTGCATCTTTCTTGGATAAGCCGGCTGCATCAGCCATAGCTGCAACTAATTCTGTTTTGTTCATTTGAACTTCCTCCTACATATTTGAGTGTATTATTCGATATCTAATACTAATATTCGATATCCGACGACGGCGGAACGATCTGCCCCTTCACAAACGTCTATAATATATATATCGTTTTTACTTTTGTTTGTCAAGGCAAATTTAAATCAAAATGCGAATTTTTCAAGGTTTTCCGCAAATTTTACATATCCAAACGAGCAGTCTGTTCAAAACCCAAAATCGTATTTTGTCGAACGGTTTGTTGCTTATTTTCTATTATGATATGGAATGATGTCGGGGTCAAACGATTGGGTTTCCAATATGTACTCAAAATCACCAATCTGATCTGTCTTTGCTGCAAGCTTCACCAATTTCTCCAGAAGTGAGACATCGGTTATATTCTCAATTTTGTCTCGAAGTTCTTCGGACAATGCACCATGCACCTGCAGAAAAGAAATAATCATCGAATGGTAAGCTTCTTCCTGTCCCTGTTCATGACTCTCCTTCTTCTCCCAATATAAAACTTCATCAAATCTCATATAGGCAAGTCTCACCTCCGGTTTCTTTTTTACCTGTTCCACCATTGCATTTGCAAGGAAATCGTCCATTACATCCATTTCTTCGAGTGTCTTTTTTGTACTACCCATATTCTATACCCTCCCCGAGGCAAACAAAATACAGGTATCCCCTAGCTGCTTCTGTCTCTGCCGCCATTGTTGTGTGTGTGAAAATGCAGGCGATATGCCAGAAGATTAATCCGCTTGGGTCAGATTCCAAAGATACAGATTGATCAGATTTTCACATATGTTCTGTTACTGTTTTATCGTAACAGCAGTCAAAATATATGTCAAGTCTATTTTGATTTTTTATGATCGTATTATCGTTACCCTTACTCACTATAAGAGCAATAAGGCTCCGCAGACATATATCCACAGAGCCTCATGATCTCACACTAATTTAGTGATCTTATAAAATCTTATTAAAACTTCTTCAACTTAATCCTTATAATCAAATACGATCTTACAGTTATTTAATACGGAATTTCCTCTTTCGGCAATTTCCACATTATTCCACTCTTCTTCGGATCCGCGGAAGTAAATGGTAATGTCTTCGGGTACTTTTTCAAAGGAATCGACTTCGATTCTCTTTAATCCCTTTCCAATAACCAGTTCTCTTAATTCAAAATCAATCAGAAATGCCGCTGTTCCAAGGCTTTCTACACCATCCGGAAGAACAATCTTTTCAACATAAGACATTGATCCCAAGGTTCCTTCTGCATATTCGGTAATACCATCGGATACCGTTACTGACTTGGCAGGTACAGATCCTCCTTCATCATACATCGAGAACGGCCAGTCTCCAATTGCCTTTACCGGAAGTCCCTTTCCGTTTTCCTCATGCCAGTTGCCAACCACAACATTTTCCTCAGTGCATGATGTACCATCCGTCATAATATAATACGTTCCGTCTTCACTGAGTTCATACACAAGTCCGGCACTGCCCTCAATTTTCTCTTGCTTACTTCCTCCGCATCCTGTTAAGCACAGGGAAGATACCAGCATTACCGCCATCATTCCAATTGCTACAAATTTTTTTAAGTTTTTCATAGTCACTACTCCTTTTCTTTTTATATTTTATTTTCCCACACTCACCGGAACATCTTTACAAATAAAACAATCAATAATAGAAAGAATCACACCACACAGAAGCATAACCCCGTATGTCATAATTGCCGGAACCTGTGAGGCATCTCCGAACAGGTTAATTCCAGCCACATAATCGGCAACCGATAAGACACCGCCATTGGCAAAGGAAGCAAATGCAAATGCCATCAGAACCGATCCTGCCACATGAATATAATCATTCCATGACTTTTGTGCAAATATCACCGTCAACACCTCTGCCAAAATCGCCAGTACAATGTAAACCAGAGTTCTTTTATACTGGGGTATCGTCGCTGCATGCACCGCTGTATAAAAGACAGGTATGATCATCAAGATAACGGCAATTCCACGCAAAATAACTGATACGGAAATTTCAGAAGTTATTTTTTTCACTGTTCATCCCTCCCCTTTTCTTTTGCAAAAAGCAGATGATATTTGTTTACGATCCACAGGAATATGCATGCCAGCATTCCCAGTGCCAATACAATGTTTACAGCGATTTCCGCAGTCTGCCACCATGGAGTAATCATTCTGACATAAGCATCCTTGCTTGTACCGTTGATTGCACAGCTGTGTACATGTGCATAATGACTATCCTTTACCGAGTGCCGAAGTGCAAGCAGAAGATTACCATCGTCATTCTGCTCAATCACCTTTTTCACTGCGGCTGCACTGGCCTGACTTCCATCAATACAGAATGCGTCTGTACCGGCGATGACACAATCTACCGCATAATTCTTATATAAGGTCGACGCTGCATCGGTAATCATACATCCCTTGAATCCCCATTCGCCTGCTACTACATCAGTTAACAGTGCTTTGTTTGCGGAACTCCAGTATAAACCAACCCGGTTATAAGACTGCATTAATGCATTGGTCTTTGCTATCCGGATGGCGCCCTCAAAGGCTCTTAACGTCTGCTCTCTCATTGCCTGTTCGTTAAAGAAGGTAGATAACAGGCTCTGCGCTGTACACTGGTCATTTACTGCCAGATGTTTTACTGCCATATTGACGCCCTTGGTTGCTGTGCCTTCCACTTCATACATGGCTGCGTAATAGGTAAAGGTTCCATCTTCTGAATAATACTCAAAATTACGTGCTCCGAATGGTGTTCTGTGAAGATTACAGCCACCACTGTACAGCATGGACATACCTGAATATAATGCTTCTTCACCCATCAGCTCACCACGACGCCGGATCACATCCGGACTCCAGGTACTTCCCAGAACAACCGTTGCTGTATAACAGCAGTTTGTCGGTTTATCTCCAAACGGTAATGTACCACCTGTACCATCCATACCATCACCCATCTTGGTTACATTTTTGATGACACTTGTAATCGCTGCTGTTTCAAAAGAACAGGGAAGCTGGGAAACAAGTTCATCAATCGTTAACTGGCTTAAATAAGTATCCCATTTTTCCGAATCATACGGCTCGTCCTTCATATCAAGCAGTGTAAGATCTGCATTCACTCCCTGTGGAATGTCCCTTGCACTTACGGTATCCTCTGGAGTCGTATAAAGTCCGCCCTTCAGGATTCTTACCATTTCGTCTGTTGCTTCCGGAATCGTCTGTTCCACCGGATAGGTTCCTGCCCAGTCCCGACGGGAAAGGTAAGTAACGGTATTTTCTACCCAGTAATTAATATTTGCATCATCAAACCGATTCGTTACTTCAACACCTTCACTGGACAGTTTATAGGTGTCTGTATCCATCTGTGACTCATTGAAGTGGTATACCTTCCGGCTGTCTCCTGTTACTTCATTTCCATCAGGATCGATGAGTCCTGTTGCTCCCTTGGCAGCCAGTACATTATTCAATGCATCATGGCAGTCACTTCCGATGGCCAGATAGTAATCACCCTGTGATAAAATATAACCTTTTGCACCGACATAATCGTAGCTGGCAAGCAGATAGCGGTCTACGGTTAAGATAACCTCCTCTGTCTGACCCGGTTTCAAAAGCTCTGTCTTGTCAAATCCGACCAGCTGAATGGCTGATTTTTCTATGAGATTTTCTTTTTCATATGCTCCATAAGGTGTCTGGGCATATACCTGTACCACCGACTTCCCTTCTACCGAACCGGTATTTTTAACGGATACCGTCACTTCAAACGTATCCGATTCCGCATCATAGGTGACCTTTTTCAGATTCTGTTCAAATTCAGTATAGCTCAGTCCATATCCAAACGGATATACCATTTCTGCCGCATAATCCCATTTTGCTGCCCCATAGGATGCTCCTGCTGACGAAGCTGCATTGCCCTGATTTAAGATACAGTCCTCGTAACGGGTTTCGTAATACTTATATCCGGTATAGATTCCTTCTACCTGCACATTAACATAGGTATTATCCACTCCCATTTCATCTGCATTTGCATACTGCGGTGTCTGTGTTCCGGAATTCACGGTTGCAGGTGCCGAAAGGGAATTGGATGCATAGGTATCAATCAAATGTCCGGACGGATTGGCCTTTCCTGTAAGCAGATTGGTAATCCCTTCTGCTCCCCACTGTCCTGGAGTTCCTACCCAGAGGCAGGCATCAATTCCATAAGTTTCGAGCCAGTCACAATCCATCGGAGCCGTTGTGTTCAGTAAGACAATAACCTTACCAAACACACCCTGATCCCGGTAAGAGGTTACCATTTCAATCAGATCCTTCTCATTCTTATGCAGAGCAAGCTGGCTGATTCCTTCTTTGTCGGTCATCTGGTAATCGGTTCCTTCTCCGCTCTCTCTGGAAAGAAAAATGACTGCCACATCGTTATAATCTTTCTCCCAGCTCTTTTTCAGATCATTTGTATAAAAGCTGATCGAATCCTCTCCAATATCTGCTGCGTCCACACCGGTGCTGACTACTCTCTGCACTTCACTGTTTTCATATGCGGTAATCAGTGTCGGATTTACCTGAAATCCTGCCATGTCAAAGGCAGCTCTTACCGTTGTGATTTTCTCCTGTGATTCTTTGGGAATATTTCCCGAAGAACTGCATTTATAGATCGGATTCACAATTGCCTGTCCAAAAATAGTAATACTTCTTTCATTTTGCTTCAAAGGAAGCGCCTGATTTTCATTACGCAGTAATACCGCACCTTCCTCTTCTTCGGTAATGGTATGCTGTTTGGTTGCCTTGAACAGCAGTTCCTGATTTGCTTCATTAATCTCTCCGAATTCACTTTCGTAGTAGATTTCTCCCTCACCATTGCTGATGATTTCTGCGGTTTCAATTCCCAATGGATCATTCAGCATATAAGGGTATTGAAATGTAAGACTGGTTGCTGTTACTGTTACCATCAACAGCAATGCCAGCACCGTCGTTAAACCTCTCCATAATTTCAAATTGATTTCCTCCTTTCATTCTGTTTCTCTCTGGCCGGCATAATCCAGAATTTCATCATCGGATAACTGAACACCACCTGTACCATGATATTCAGGACATTTGCCAGAGTAGGTGCCAGAGTATCCGGTACTCCAGCTTCGGTGAGCCATATCTGACTGTAAGCCGGTAATGCCGTGGATACGATCACCAGAAGAATTGCCAGTATCAGGTATTTCCATGCTGCTCTTCCGAATTCTTCTTTTGAATGAAACACCAGATTCTTTTGTACAAAAAAGTTTACGATCTGTGCAGCCACCGTTGCTGTAAGAAAGCTATAAAATCCGCATAGCTTCAAGCTTTCCGGTTCTGTGTAATCAAATATAAAAAAGTGAAATGGAATCTCTTTATATTGCCTGAATACAAATCCCGTACACAGCCACATAACAACAAAATTCGTGATCGTCGCACAGTTTGATAAAAGATTAAAGCTTATAAATTCATAAAGGTTGGGATGCTGCTCCTTCCATTTTTTAATATGGTTCATTGCTCACCCTCTTTCCTGTCTGAAGATCTGTTTTCACAAAGAAGCTTTTCATATTCCCTGTTTTTCTTCTGATTACTCAGGAAACCGGAGAGGATCATGCCAAGGCCTTTTAAGGAATGACCGTTAACAAATAAAAGCAGTCCGTCAACCATCTTCATAGATACCATACCCGCCGTCATTTTGGCAATCGCACGAAAGGGCATATTATACTGAAACAGTATGTTAAGATCCGGTACGGTTCCCTCCTCTCTGGCCTTATCAATTTTTCTTTTCATTCTTCCTGCTACAAATCTTGCCAAAGAACTTTTTGCATAACGCATATCCGATATGGGATCATTCCGCTGCAGAGTTTTTCGTTTTTTCATTTCCAGTATCTCAGAGTTCCTGTTTGGGATTCCTCTGAAGGAATTCGGAGCTTTATTCTTATCCTTTTTGATGGACATCCCTTCTATAAAAATTTCATCCTTCAATAAAATGTCCTGACTACTGCTTCCAATAAGAATCTGATAAACTCCTTGTTCTTTCTGCCATGTACCGGAGCTTTCATCAAATACCCGGAAGGTTTTATCGTCAAAGGAAAGCCGAACCTCTTTTTCCACTCCCGGCTTCAGATAAAGCTTCCGAAAACCCTTTAGCTCCTTTTTGGACCGTTCTACTCCACTTTTTGGTAAAGAAATATACATCTGTGCAATTTCACTTCCGGCCACGATTCCCGTGTTTTTCACCTTAAAACATACGCCGGATGAATCAACCGTTAAATCCTGATAGGCAAAGGTCGTATACGAAAGTCCGAAGCCAAAAGGAAAGGATACCGGTATCTGATTCCGGTCAAAGTAGCGATAGCCTACATAAATTCCTTCATGATACTCTAATGTTCCATTTCTTGATGGATAAAAGGGAAAGGAAGGTGTATCATCATAACTGCGAAGCCAGGATTCTGTCAGTTTTCCGCCTGGATTTACTTCGCCGGTCAGGACTCTTACCACTGCTGCCGCACCTGCCTCCCCGGAAAGCCCCATCAGTAACATTGCCTTGCAATCCTGCTTCCACCAGGTTCCTACCACACTTCCCGTACTGAGTACTGCGACTACCTCTTTCTTCTGCCTTGCAATTTTATGTAAGAGGGAAAGCTGGTTCTTTGGAATATTGATGCTCGTTCTGTCTATCCCTTCCGACTCTTCCTGCTCGCCAAGTCCCAGGAAATATAAAATGACATCGGCCCGTTCTGCAAGCTTTAATGCATCATTTTCCAGTTTTTTATCTTCTCTTCCATTTCGAAGATAACCCTTTTCCATACCAAGAATTGTTAAATCTGTTTTCCCAATACTTTCTGCTAATTTCTCTACATAAAGGGCATTAACACTGGAAGAACCGGCTCCCTGGAATCTTGGCTGAAAAGCAAAATCTCCAATAATACCGATTTTCTGACCGGAAGATAAGGGAAGCAGGTTCCCATCATTTTTCATCAGAACCATACTTTCTTCTGCTGCCAGTCTGGCAAGCTCATGATGCTTCTGATATAACTGATCCTTCTGTCCTTCCAGTTTTCTTTTTGTCTTTTGGGAGCTCTTCGGATAAATAAATGCTGCCTCTAACAGCTCATCTACTCTTTCATCGATCTCCTGTTCTGTAATGCGGCCATCCCTTACTTCCTGCAATAATTCTCTCGCACTATCGTATCCGCAGCCCGGCATCTGCAGATTAGAGCCATTCCGGATTCCTTCCGTAAAATCATTTCCGCCTCCCCAGTCTGTAACTACAAACCCCTGAAATCCCCACTCCTTGCGAAGAACCTGTTGAAGCAGAAAAGGATTTTCATTTGCGTACTGACCATTCACTGCATTATAGGCTGACATGACCGCTCCCGGTTTTCCTTCTTTCACAGCAATTTCAAAGCCGGTCAGATAAATTTCCCGCAAGGTCCGTTCATCCAGAACCGCATTCAATGCCATGCGGCGTTCCTCCTGACTATTCACGGCAAAGTGCTTTGCACAGGCACTTACTCCTGCTTTTTGAATCCCACGGATCATCGCTGCTGCCATTTTCCCTGTCAGATAAGGATCCTCCGAAAAATATTCAAAATTTCTTCCACAAAGCGGGTTTCGTTTGATGTTGAGTCCCGGTGCTAATAAAACATGGACTCCTTCCAGTGCTGCTTCCTCTCCAAGTGCCTGTCCGACTCTTTCTTCCAGCTCTTCATTCCAGCTGTTTGCCAAAGTAGAAGAAGACGGGAAGCAGGTAGCCGGAACCGATGGATTCAATCCCAAATGATCTCCTTCCCCATGCTGTCTGCGAACACCACTTGGTCCGTCTGCAAAGGTAATGCTCTTTATTCCCAAATGTTCATAGCCTCGGGAGGCCCATTCATTCTTTCCTGTTAAAAACGCGGCTTTTTCTTCCAGTGTCATCTGTTTCATCAATTCCTGATGCCGCACGCTTTCACCACCTCCTTTATAAACATGTGTCGTAACTATTCAGAATAGTTACATTATATACAAAAAGCCAGAGGAAATTTTCCTCTGGCATAAATGGTCGTGAATCTGTCATGAACTGTAAGGATGCTGGTACATCATTTCAAAAAACCACCTCAATCACTGATCTCTGGGAATCAATATTCTCATGGAAAAGAAATGATCCTTTGCTTCAAACTGAATAGTTCCTCCATATTTTTTCACTGTGTAATCAATACTCTTAATTCCAAATCCGTGATTCTTCGCATCCTGCTTGGTTGTGACCGGAAATCCATTCCTGATCTGGATCTCTCCATCGCAATAATTCCGGATTTCTGCATATAGAAATTGCTTTCTTAAAGAGATTTCCATATGAATAATTCGCTTCTCCGGATCCGGAAGCATAAGTACATGCTCGATCGCATTATCAAGTGCATTTCCAAAGATGGTACAAATATCTGTAACATGCATGAAATTAAGAAGTTCTCCGTCTGCAACACAGGTAAACTCAATCTGATAATTATGAATGAGCGGCATTTTTCCATCCAGCACACCATCCAATACCTGATTGCCAGTCTGCCGTTCCGGCTGATAAGCAGATAACTCTCCCTCCATCTGATCAATCCATTGGGATCTCTTTTCTGGATCCTGTTCTGCACGAAGTCCTGCGATCTGATGCTTCAGATCATGATATTTCATATTAATGAGATCCGTAATTTCCTGATAATTCCGGTAACTGTCATATTGTGCCGTCAGCATGCTCTGAATTCTGGATAATTCCTTCTCGGCTCCAACCTCATAGCGAAGACTCTGATAAGCATAAAGGATGGCAAGACCTCCGAAATCCACCAGCGTCCGGATTGTAAAAATATCGGATGCAATCGTTCCGCTAAAGGGCGTATTCCGATATACAAAGCTTAGGTTGCTAAGCATAAACGCACTAAAGACAATCAGCAGCGTACTGCCTAATTCACGGATGCTGATTTCCAGCTCTGCCTCATCACGCTTCATTCTTGCTTCAATCATCCAGAAAATCAGACCAACCACGCTGTAAACAATTCCTATCGTGATCCAGCTTAAAACTCCTCTCTGCTCCCTGCCTCCATGAGCAAAGTATTCCAGCTGCCACTCTAAGGAGGCCATAAATTCCGCCATAAGAAAAGCTTTCATGCAGCAATAAAGCACCATCCGGAAAGAAGTATCCAGAATCAGCCATAAGAATAAAAGCATGATACCAATGGCAATCAACATGCACGGAATCCATAAAACCGTCGGTACTTCTCCCGTCATTACCAGCCATGCCATCTGTAAGATAAGAGCCAGCACGGCAACTCCCACAAAAGCGGTATTTTTTATTTTTCTAGGATAAAAAAAGCAGAATAACATACAACACAGCCATTCTGCTATTGCGGTATAATACCGCGGAATATCCTGATATGCACTTGTCAGTAATTCTTCCATTTAATAATGTTCTCCCATGTACTGTGCCAACGCAGTCATAAAATCATTTTTTCTGGCTCTGCTGATGAGTAAAGTCTCTCCGTGAATCATACAGCAGCCATCCTTTACTCCATCCACATATTCCAGATTAACCAGATATCCCTTATTACTGCGGAAAAATCCAAGCGGAACAAACTTGTCCTCAGCATCCTGCATCTTCGCTCTTTCCTTCAGATCTCCATTTTTCGTATGATAAATCAGATTGTGCCCTTCACTTTCGATATAATAGATCCCTCCGGCATCCAGACGGACAATCCCCTCCGGTGTATTGACCTTGACCGGTCTTCCGGTTGTCTGCGGGATCCGTCCAATTGCCCGTTCCAGCTTTCTTGCAAAGGCAAAGTAAGATACCGGCTTCAATACATAATCCATTGCATCCACCTCATAGCCTCGGATCGCATAATTGGTCATATTCGTAATGAACATAATCACTACCTTGGTATCCAGCTTCCGGATTTCTTCCGCTGCCGTCATTCCGTCCATGAACTGCATCTGGATATCCATGAGAATAATATCATACTCTCCGCTATATTTTTCTACAATTTCGTCTCCATCCTGAAAACGAATCACCTTAAAACGATTTCCGGATTCCTGCTGATACTTTTCTATATACTCAGTCAATTGCTTTGCATAAGCTTCTTCATCTTCTACAATGGCAATGGTGATCATATATCCTTCTCTCCTATTTTATACTGTTGGCACTGACGGAATTGCTGCTCACGGAATTGCCGCTGACCGTGCTCTGCGCTTTAGCGGTGCTGCCCGATACACTGTTACCGCTGACTGTGGAGCTGCTCTCCGGTTCCAGATCCGGGAAGGAATAAACCATATTTTCATCATCGTCTGCCACTTCTATCGAATAGCTCTTCGTTACATAGCCGGACTTACGGAAGGTAAGGACATGCGTTCCCGCAGTCTTCGTGTAAGTAACCGGCGCATAACCCTTATACAGGTTGTCCTCGTATACCTCTGCTCCGTCCGGAGTCTGAATGGTAATCGTCGTCCCTTCCTTCTTATCGGAAGCCCATGAAATATCATTATCCGATACGGAGCTCTTACTCTGGGTCAGATTCATCTGAAGCTTCAATGGCTCTTCACCCGTAATCTCGAAGTACTGGCTCACCGTATCATAGCCGGAGGCACTGACGGTAAGCTGATGCATTCCTACCGGCAGCTTCAAGGTATAAAACTGGTTAATCAGGTTGTTATCAATGTACACCGAGGCGCTCTCCGGTGTAATGTCAAAGGTCACCTGTCCGCTTTCCGGAACCGGCTTTTCGATATCTCCCAGATCCAGTATCGTGATCTCATCCCGGCGGATCTCCACCTCACGGATCTCATTAAGAAGATCTGTTGTCAACCGTACCTGATAGCTGCCCTCTGGTACAGAAAACAGCATTTCCGGCGAAACCTGTGAAATTACCGTCTGTCCAATCTCAATCCAGCCACCAACAAAATACTCCTCATTCTTAAGCTCCAGATAACCATGTCCACGATCCACACGGATGCTCAGAACCTCCTGTCCAATCCCCTGCATGGAAATGACATCCTGATTTAAAACCTGATCCGGCAGGATCTCCTCCTGTCCGGAAAAAACAAGGAGCCGGTCACTTAAATGGTATTCCTCCTGACCAACCGTAATCGTCCGGTTTGCGGTATTCATGCTGAATTTCCGGATATCTCCATAATTCCATGAATCCGGATTGATCTGCAAGGATCCCATCTTTTCCATATTACTGTTATAAGCAAGCGTCACAATACTTCCCGGAATAAGCTGATCCACGGTCAGAGGACCGCCATATTTATCCGTAAGTACAGCTGCTCCATCATAGGTAAGCGTCTTTTCTTCCCTTTGATTCAACTCACAGATCGTAATCGTCTGCGCTTCTTTATCCACACGCTTAACCACTCCGGAAGCACTGGATACGTAAATATCCACCGGCTCCTCCTGCGTATTCTCAAAAGAGCTCTCAAATGTGGATTCCTGCGCAAGTCCGGTACTGCTGCATCCTGTTGCGGCAAGACATAATACCGTACACAATGTGATAATTTTATTTCGTTCCTTTCGAAATTTCTTCATAAAGTACCTCATATCTTATCTGAAAATACCACATTTATATAACTAATACCATGCAGTCTGCTTATAATTTGCATGACTCTGATTAGTTACAAGTATACTCCACGATAATGCTCGAGGAAAGTCTTTTTTTCCTCTTCCAGATCCAGAAGCCGGTAAAGCTTCTCCATATTCTTCATCGGTATCCATGCCTTACCTGAATTATAGTAAAAATTAGCTATTTTCCAGAATTTCTCCGGATAGGCAAGTCTTCCATACAGATGAAGCTTCTCCGCATCCGTAAGCGGACGAACCTTTTCATATTCCCCAATCAGTTGAAATGCAAGCTTTTCCTGCCAGGATGTTTTCTCTAAAATCTTACGTAGAAACAGCCCGAGATCCCTCGTCATGTCCCCAATGGCACACTTCTCAAAATTAATCAAAAAGGTCTTCTCCTGTTCGATCAGGATATTATGATACTGAAAATCCCCATGACAGATCCCGGAAGGTACAGACAATGCCGCAAACTTCTGCATTTCCTCTTCAATCTGAAGGGCCTGTTCAAAAAAGTAAGTATAGTTCTGCATAAGCAGAATTTCAAAATCCGACTTCTGGCTTCTTGTCTTCAAAAAACGCCGGATCTTCTTCAATTCCCTGGTACGGCGGTTAAATTCCAAAGCAGAATTCTCCGGTATTTCTACGGGCGCATTCCCCTCCTGCCAGAGCTGCGTCCTATGAAGCTGCGCCAATGCCCGGACTGCCTGATTACAGTTTCCGGAATCCTTCAGATCACATTCCCTGCCGGCAAAATATGTCTTAAGAACATAGGCCGTCCCGTCAAAGTCCATGGTCAGAAGCTCTCCTTCTTTATTCTTAAGGATCTGCTCTGCCGGAAACTGTTGTCCATGAAGAAGCTCTAAAACCTCATTCTGCAGAAGGATTTTGTTTCTTCTTTCCATATATTCTTTAAAAATCAGTATTCCCTGATTTGTTTCACAAAGAATAGCGCCCCGCCCCTTCGTGGTGCGAAGCACTTCTACATCATAATTGTCAAGCAGCGAAACGCATCTGTCGTTCACATTCAATCCCCCTAACCACTGTCATGGTCTATCCTATGAACGATTCCGGCAAAGTATTACTGTTTTGCCACAGACAATAAATATTCTTTTGTATTTCTGGAAGGATCTTCAATTACAAGCGCCAAAAGCTCCTTTAATTTCACGCCGACCTGCGGGCCCTCCGGAATACCGGCCTCCCGGATCAGATCACTTCCCGTCACTGCAAGCTGCTTCAAGGAAACGCACTCCCTGTTGGCAACGATATCTTCATATATTTCCTTTAATTTTACAATCTCCTGTTCCTTTTCCTGACGCTTATACATACTTTGCGCCAGCGTATCTGCCTCCCGTACTTCAAACAGCAGCGGGAAAATATCATCACCGATCTTATTTACCGCACGGCGTACGCTTTTCCGTGACAGTTCAATACGGACATCATGGTATCTGACCAGATTCGTGACATAATAAATGGATTTATTGTCAAATTTCAGGCGCCGCATAATCTTCTGTGCATAAGCAGCCGAAATTTCCGGATGACCATGGAAATGATTGATTCCGTGCTCATCAATGGTAATCGCATCCGGCTTTCCCATATCATGGAACAGCATTGTAAGACGCAATACCTTGTCCGGACGGATCTCACACATGGAATGCAGAATATGCTCTCCCACCGTATAACAATGATGGGGATGATTCTGATCCGTTGTCATACAGACATCAAATTCCGGAAGAATAACCTTCGTAATTCCGGTTTCATACGCAATCCGCAGATAATCCGGATGAGGAGAAGTCACCAGCTTCACAAGCTCCGTCTGGATCCTCTCTGCACTGATGTTTTTCAGATTCGGTGCAAGCACCTGAATGGCAGCCGCCGTCTGCTCTTCGATCTCATACCCGAGCTGTGCCGAAAACCGTACCGCACGCATCATCCGCAGTGCATCTTCCGTAAAACGCTCTATCGGATTCCCTACGCAGCGGATCACCCTTTTCTGAAGATCCCCTGTTCCGTCAAAAGGATCCACCAGTCCCTGTTCGTCGTTGTAAGCCATGGCATTGATGGTAAAATCCCGCCGCTTCAGATCTTCAATTAAATTCGAGGTGAAAATAACCTCTCTGGGATGACGGCAGTCCTCATATTCCCCGTCAATCCGGTAGGTCGTGACTTCATAGCCAATGCCATGCAGCATAATGGTCACCGTACCATGCTTGATTCCGGTATCGATCGTATGGGAAAACAACTCCTTGATCTGCAGGGGCTTTGCCGAGGTCGTAATATCATAATCTTCGGGAATTCTTCCAAGAACCGAATCACGAATACAGCCGCCTACAGCATATGCTTCGTAGCCGGCTTCCGTAATCGTTTTTATGATCTGTTTCACTTCTTCGGGTAATTCAATTTGTCTGATTGGACTCATTCCTTTTACTTACCTGTATTGCAAAGGGAAGGCTTAATAAGCTCTTCCCCAATATACCATTTTCTTTGCGGGTTTGCCGCAGTATACACACTTATCGGACAGACATTCCTGATGGAACGGCATGCAGCGGCTGGTTACTGCCATGTTTTCCTTAATTGCCTCTTCACAGCTTGTCTCACCACACCACATTGCCTTTACGAATCCGGTTCTGGTTTCGAAGATTTCTTCAAACTCTTCTCTGGTTGCTGCGGTATAAGTATGGGATTCTACATGCTTTCTTGCTTTCTCCAACATATCGGACTGCATCTGCTTTAACAGTGCATCTACGGTTTCCGCAAGCTGATCCAGTTCTACCTCGATCTTTTCTCTGGTATCACGACGGCAGATGACACACTTTCCTGCCTCCATATCCTTCGGTCCGATTTCCACACGAAGCGGAATTCCACGCATTTCCTGTTCGGAGAATTTCCATCCGGGACTCTTGTCGGAATCATCGACCTTTACACGGAAGTTACTTAATACTTCCTTTAATTCGTTTGCCTTTTCAAGAACGCCTTCCTTCTTCTGCTGAATCGGAATGATCATAACCTGTGTAGGTGCAATCTTAGGAGGAAGCACCAGTCCGGAATCATCACCATGAACCATGATGATCGCACCGATAATTCTGGTGGACATTCCCCAGGAAGTCTGATGAACATATTTTAATTTGTTATCCTTGTCTGTAAACTGGATGCCGAATGCTCTCGCAAAGCCGTCACCAAAGTTATGGCTGGTTCCGGACTGAAGAGCCTTACCATCATGCATCAGTGCTTCAATGGTATAAGTTGCTTCTGCACCTGCGAATTTCTCTTTCTCGGTCTTACGTCCTTTAATTACAGGAATTGCAAGTACTTCTTCACAGAAATCTGCATAGACATTCAGCATCTGCTCGGTACGTGCCTGTGCCTCTTCAGCGGTTGCGTGTGCGGTATGTCCTTCCTGCCATAAGAACTCTCTGGAACGTAAGAAAGGTCTGGTTTCCTTTTCCCAACGGACAACGCTGCACCACTGGTTATATACCTTCGGCAGATCACGATAAGACTGGATATCATTCTTATAAAAATCACAGAACAGTGTCTCAGAAGTAGGTCTGACACACATTCTCTCCGGAAGGGGATTCAATCCGCCATGGGTTACCCAGGCTACTTCCGGTGCGAATCCTTCTACATGATCCTTTTCCTTTTCAAGTAAGCTTTCGGGGATAAACATTGGCATGTATACATTCTCTACTCCAACTGCCTTAAAGCGGTCATCAAGCTGTCTCTGAATGTTCTCCCAGAGGGCATATCCTGCCGGCTTGATTACCATACAGCCCTTGACATTGGAATAGTCAATTAATTCTGCTTTCTTAACTACATCGGTGTACCACTGCGCAAAATCCTCATTCATCGAGGTAATTGCTTCTACTAACTTTTTCTCTGCCATGTTATTCTCCTCTGTCCGGCTATTGTTCACTGCTAAGCCGTTTATTTTTACTCTGTCAGGCTCACGAATCCGTGCTTCGCACTCTTCATCCTGCTTCGCAGCCGCTTGTTTTTCTTTGGCTGTCTGGCTCACGAATCCGTGCTCCGCACTCCTCATCCTGCTTCGCAGGATATTCGTTCGCTAATGATGCAAGAAAAACAAATGTCTGCTCCGCAGCCGCTTGTTTTTCTTTGGCATCATTATATTACACCATTTTACGCCCATTGCCAATAGGATAATGAGAAATGGGAGATTCAATACGTTCGCAAAACTAACCATATTATGTACCAAATAACAGATTACCGCAACTGCAATACTGATACTGTACGGATTTTTGGCTTGTTTTCCGGTTTTATAAACATAAGTGATAAAAATACTCAGATAGCTGATTGTTCCGACAATTCCATGATTCACAAGCATTGTCAGAATCTCGTTATGGGCATTCGTCAGCCGTTCATTACCAAAATACTGCCGCAATTCGTCTGCCACCTGTGGGATGGAATAAGCATAAGCTGAAAAGCTGTCCTGCCCGACGCCCACCAGCTTTTGTAAAGGTGTCATCTGCGTAAGGATCATCATTGCTGCCCGGTACGTCATTCCGCGTCCATTGCCCCAGGAATCATCTCCCCACGGCAGCCGGTCATAAAGCTCCGACAGTTCCATTCCTTTGGAAACACAAAAATAACTGTAAAGCATCACAATAGCTACACCGGCAACAAGGATTCCACCAAGAATAAACAACGCCCTCCGTGTCCACCTGCCGGTCTGCTCTTTATACTTCATCAAAATCCAGACTGCCCCAAGAAACAGCCCTCCTATTACGAACAAGTAAACCGTCAGGCTTCCACCGGTAAAATACCCACACAGATTCTCAGTATCATACCGGTATCCGTCCGGAATAAGCATCCGCATAAGCCGGATGATCTGTGCTGATAAACACCATATTCCCCACAAAATCATGAGCCGTGGCATTCTTCTTTTTTCATAAGAAGCCAGCCAGAAAAGTGCCGAAAATACGCCTGCAAAAAACAAAAACACACTGCTGCCTCCCTGACCGAAGCCTGCTGCAAAGCCAAGCAACGTAATCACAGCACTAAAAGCTGTCATTCCTTTTTCTTCTGATAAAAGAAAAAGCGATGCACTCACTGCTGTGAAAATCACAAGATACCCGGTAAACCAGTTAATATTGCCAAGTGTGGACAGAAAACCCGGATCACGGATTTCCAACGGAATCAGATATATGGAAAACCGATCCAGAATCCCCAGCAGGAAAATCACTCCGGAAGCGAATAATGCAAGATAAAGAATCCATTTGTCGGGCCTCCACAAAAGCCGGATCATCAGATACAGCAGACACAATACGCCATAGAGTGCCAATCCCATATTCCAGCCTTCTGTCCCGAACAATGCTTCCTTACGGTCTACCGCCAGAAGAAAGGTAAGAAACAGCGTTCCCACAAATACGAGGATGCTGATATCCGTTGCCTGAAGATGCAGGCTCTTTTCTTTGAGCTCTCGGATCAGTTGGATCACGAAAAATAAAAGCAAAACTGCTGCCGCACTTAAAGAAATGCGGATCCAGAAGGAGTACTTCACTTTTCCGATCTCCACATATCCTTCTTTCATATAGAAGGGATACACAACAAACAGCAGTAATAAATATGCAGTTACTAGTAAATTAGCTGTCTTTTTCATAATCCCCAGTATACCACAAAAATTTCAGAGTTTCACAAATAATTACCAGGGAAAGAGGTCCTTTAACCACTCCTGCAACACCAAACAGATGGACTCCCGCAAACACGGAAAATAAAATCCCAATCGGCCAGATTCCAACCTTATCGCCAATCAGCCGTGGTTCAAGCATTTCCCGGATCAGTGCACACAATGCATACAGTCCAACACAGACAATCGCTTTCCAGTATTCTCCGGTAAAAAAGTAAATGGCTCCGAGAGGAAGCAGCATAATTCCCGTCCCGATAAAGGGTAACATGTCCATAAAACCAGTCAGGAATCCATAGAAAACTGCCCCAGTCATGCCAATAAGACTTAAGGTAGCAGCACATAAGACACTGATGATCAGCAGAATAATCAATTGCGCCCGGAGAAATGTTTTCAGATAAACCACTACCTTCCGGAACACTTCACGGATCCCCCGAAACTCCGGTGTCTCAAACTTCCTGGCTATTTCTCCGTAATCTTTAACCAAAAGCATTACCGCAATAAAAACAACTGCCAGAAATGCAAAGCAGGAAACAATGCCTTTCATATAGGTAACTGACTTTCCCATAACCATCGGCATAATGTTGGTCTGGAAATTATCTGCAAAAACCGCAATCTGTTGGACTACAAAGTATTGCAGCTTCTGTCCATTGCAGCCGAACAGCTTTTCCAGATTGTCACAGCAGCAGGAAAGTGCTGTTTCCCAATTGGAAAAATAAGCCGGAATCCGGCTAAAGAGATCACCCCCGCCATTCATCACCACGAAACTAAAAATCCATAAAATCCAGATAAAGAGGATAACCCAGATCGTAAGCAGGAGACCTGCCACAAAGGATTTTTTAAACCCGGTTTTTTGATGGACACGTTCAATATAGGGGTTCATCGCCCAGACCATCAGAAAGGCTGCTAAAAATGGTGTAACAAACGGGCTGAGATATTTCATAAAAAGGTATGTGCCTGAAACCGTAAGGAAGAATTGTGTCGTTTTCTGATGAAAGAACTGCTGCATAAAAATACCCATACTTTCCGAAACGATGCAGGCTTTGTGCATCGACTGAGTTATAATCATAGAGATAGTATGGGTGAATGCTTTATATTCTATGCAGTTTTACAGAATTCCGTAACTGTGAGGGTACTGAATAATTACAGAATTCCTTCGTTTAAAAAGGGATCAAACAACTCCTCTTCCGGTTCCTTCTCAAAGACCATTTCCTTATGGGTAACCGGATGCTTAAAGCTAAGCTTATAGGCACATAATGCAACATTTTTACAGCCAATATCGCGGCTCAGCTCCTTCGACCGGTCAGAACCATACTTGCTGTCGCCAAGCAAAGGCATTCCTGCATTTGACATCTGGGCACGGATCTGGTGATGACGTCCTGTCAGAAGCTCGATCTCCATAAGGGAAACCTCTTCTCCTTCTTCCAATACCATTAAGGTAGAACAGTGGCGGTAATTCAGAATTGCTTTCTTTGCATCCGGAAAGGTTGCATTCACAATAAGGGACAGGTTTTCACGTCCATCTTTATATAAGTAATTTTCGAGAGTGTCCCGTTCACGGATCGGAGTCCCATAAATCAATGCATAATAAAATTTCTTCATGGTTCCGTTCGTAATCTGATTGCTCAGATCCGATGCTGCCTTTTTATTCTTGGCAAATACCAGAACTCCGGAAACCGGCTGATCCAGACGGTGAATAAGACCAAGATACGGTTCCTGAAAAGTCTGCTTCTTCACGGCATCCGGTCCATTCTTTCCTGCCATTTCCTCTTTCTGTGCTTTCACCAGATAGTTCTTCAGTTCACTGACCATGTCCTGCTGCCCGATCCGGGAAGTCTGTGTTGCAATTCCCGCAGGCTTATAGGCGACCAGAATGTCGTTATCTTCATATAAAATGTTTTTCATATTTCTACACCTTAAACCGATACCCTACACCCCAAATCGTCTCAATATACTGGGGCTTTGCGGAATCAAACTCGATTTTCTCACGGATCTTCTTAATATGAACGGTTACGGTTGCAATATCACCAATGGAATCCATATCCCAGATCTCGCGGAAAAGCTCTTCCTTGGTATATACATGATTCGGATGCTCAGCAAGGAAGGTCAGCAGATCAAATTCCTTACCGGTAAATGCCTTCTCTTCTCCATCGACCATAACACGCCTTGCAGTCTTGTCGATACGGATACCACGGATTTCAATTATATCATTATTCTTATTGGAAGAACCGACGAGACGGTCGTAACGTGCCAGATGAGCTTTCACTCTGGCAACAAGCTCACTCGGGCTGAATGGCTTCGTCATGTAATCATCGGCTCCCATACCTAATCCGCGGATCTTGTCAATGTCCTCTTTCTTCGCAGAAACCATAATAATCGGAATGTTCTTCTCTTCACGAACCCTCTTACATACTTCAAATCCATCCAATCCCGGAAGCATGAGGTCCAACACAATCAGATCAAACTCCTCACGGAGTGCGGTCTGCAATCCTTCATCCCCGGTATTACAGATCTTCACCTCGAAGCCGCTAAGCTCGAGGTAATCCTTTTCAAGGTCTGCAATTGCTTCTTCATCTTCAATAATTAATATCTTACTCATTGTCTCTAAATCTGTACCGTCCGGCACATTCTCCTTCCTGATATATCGCAGCTGCCAGAATCCATACACATGATGAGCCTATGTAGACGGAATGCAGCTTTCCTTTATCTATTCTATCTGTTCTTATCCCTGATACTTACGAACCACGAAATGCATGCAGGTTCCTTCGCCCTCTTTACTGGTTGCCCAGATATATCCTCCGTGATCTTCAATAATCTTCTTCACGATACTAAGACCAATTCCGCTGCCGCCCTGTGCCGAATTCCGGGAAGCGTCCGTCCGGTAAAACCGCTCGAAGATCAGTGGAAGATCCTTCGCTGCAATTCCTTTTCCGTTATCTTCAATCTCAATCCGTACAGAATCCACTTCATCCAGAAGCCGGATATCAATTTTGCCCTTCGGCTTGTCCATGTATTTCAGACTGTTGCTGATGATATTATTGATAACCCGTTTCATCTGCTCCGGATCCGCAATAATCATGGTATCCTGCGTTACCAGATTGGAATAATCCAGCTCCACATTTTTCGATTCAAGATCCAGACCAACCTCTTCCACACAGTCTCCGAAGTATTCTGCCACATTGATCCTGTGAAAATGATAAGGAATGCGGTTGCTGTCAATTCCGGAATAAACGGTAAGCTCATTGATCAGCCGATCCATATCATTCGCTTTATTATAAATGGTACGGATATATTTATCCATCTTCTCGGGTGTATCCGCAACACCATCCATGATTCCTTCTACATATCCCTTAATTGCGGTGATCGGAGTTTTGAGATCATGGGAAATGTTGCTGACCAGTTCCCGGTTCTGCTTTTCTGCAAGAATCTTCTCATCTGTGGACTCCTTCAGACGAAGCCGCATATCTTCATAGTTACGATACAATTCTCCGATTTCGCCTTCCATATTTTCCGGCAGATGATATTCCAGATTGCCCTCTGCGATATTCTGCATGGCAACATTCAGCTGATTCACCGGCGTGAACACGCCTCTTTCAATCCATTTAGTCAAAAACCAGCTCGTAATAATCAGAATAATCATAATGGCTACCGCCATATCAATCAACAGAATTTTCGAAAAACTGGTATTACTTCTTGTAATGACGAAAAGGCTTCCCTCACTCCCATCCGGGAAATAAAAATCCATCTGACGAACCAGCTTGTTCATATTATCATAGTAAACACTATGGCTCATATCCCGCGTAATATTCTCTGCGCTGAAATCCGGGAGACTGTCAAAAATAATGCCGGCCGCCTGTTCATTTCCTGCATAAAGAATCTCATCATTCTTACGCACCAGAATATAAGAAGAACGATTCGTCACCTCTGCATTGAGGGCTTCCAATACTTCCGGATTCTCCAGTGCGTCCGGATCTTCACTTAACAACTCCTGTGCCTCTAAGAAAACCTCATCCGAAATATGTCGTGAGGCCTGTGCGGGATCAATCAAAACACTGTAGTCACTGTTCCGGAATCCAAGATCCTGCTGGCTTCTGGTTAAATATCCTCCGATAAAGATGAATGCAGTAATCGTTAAGAATGCCGGTAATAATACAATTGTTAAAAATGTGATAATTAATCGTGTCTTCAGTTTCATAGGTCTAGTATACCATAGGAAAAGAAGGACGGTTACTAAAGATTTCATCAAATCTATAAAAACTTTATAAACTCTGTTGACAATTCTGAAATTTTGTTTATAATAAAAACAGTAATCATTACTGTTTTAGAAATGAGGCAGCGAATGCAATTAAAACACAGCAGGCAAAGGGATTCCATTTTAGAGTTCCTTGCTACAAGAAAAGACCATCCAACTGCAGATGTTGTTTACATGAATGTTCGTGAGCAGCTTCCCAATATCAGCCTCGGTACCGTGTATCGTAATCTTACATTATTATCGGATCTCGGAGAGATTCTCCGGCTGCGGGTTGGCGACGGAACAGACCATTTTGATGCCGATACTTCTCCACACAATCATTTTGTATGTAAGGAATGTGGAAGTGTCATTGATCTTCAAATGGAGAACATTGATTATATCAACGAAGCAGCGGCTAAGAATTTTGATGGCATTGTACAGGGACATACCACTTATTTTTATGGAATATGTGGGAACTGTACCCGGAACCAACAGGTTAAACAGCAGTTTTACAAATAGGGTTCTGAATAGTTACCATTGATTTTATGTAACAGAATTGTCACAAGAGTAAACTTTAAGAAAGAAAAGGAGATTAAGAGTATGAAGTATGTATGTCAGGTTTGCGGTTATGTTCATGAAGGAGATGAGGCGCCGGAGAAGTGCCCTGTTTGCGCAGCTCCCGCAGAGAAGTTTACTGCACAGTCCGAAGAAAAGGTATGGGCTGCAGAGCATGTTGTAGGTGTTGCACAGGGTGTAAGCGAGGATATCTTAGAAGACCTCAGAGCAAACTTTAACGGAGAATGTACCGAAGTTGGCATGTACCTTGCTATGGCAAGAGTTGCTCACAGAGAAGGTTATCCGGAAATCGGACTTTACTGGGAAAAGGCTGCATGGGAGGAAGCTGAACATGCTGCAAAATTCGCTGAGCTTTTAGGCGAAGTTGTTACCGATTCCACCAGGAAGAACCTCGAAATGAGAGTTGATGCAGAAAACGGCGCTACCGCTGGTAAGTTTGATCTTGCAAAGCGTGCCAAGGCTGCTAACCTCGACGCCATCCACGATACCGTTCATGAAATGGCTCGTGATGAAGCAAGACACGGAAAAGCATTTGAAGGTCTGCTCAAGAGATATTTTGGTTAAGCTACAAGCCATGCCATAAAAAGAAACACAGTCAATGGGGAGTTTACTCACCAATTGACTGTGTTTCTTTTTATGATACGGCGACAGCCGTCCATGAAATAGCCCGTAAGGGCTATGAATGGTGGCATGGCTCTGAATAGTTACAGATCTTTTTAATCTACAACAAATACCCTTACATTCTCTTCCAGCTTATTCGCAATATCACTTAAGTGCTTTGCTTCATCTGCCATTTCCATCATGGTATTACCCACTTCTACCACAGACGCAGAGGTCTCTTCCGTACCTGCCGCATTCTCTTCTGCAATCGCCGTCAGATTCTGTACAACATCGACAACCTTCACTCTCGCCTGATCGAGCTGTTCCGTCCTATCCGCAATTGTACGGATTCCCTCAATAGATTTCTGAATGCCGTCATTTACTTCATGGAAGGATTCCTCCGTATTGGCTACATATTCATCCTGTTTATCAATAACCACCTTAACGTCCTTCATGGTATCCACAGACTTCTCGGAGTCTGCCATCAACTGATTAATAATATCTCCAATCTGCCTTGCGGATTCATTGGACTGTTCTGCCAGCTTCTGAATCTGGGATGCGACAACAGCGAAGCCTCTTCCCTGTTCTCCGGCACGTGCAGCCTCAATCGAAGCATTTAAGGACAGGAGATTTGTTTCCTCAGCAATATCTGTAATAATATCAGTTGCTTCCTTAATTTTCAGTGCAGAAGCATTTGTGGTATTTGTCTGCTCATAAATAGTACGTATTGCATCCTTGGTCTGGTTGTTTACCTCATTAAGCTGCTTTAAAATATCCAGTGCCTTTTCTGCGGAAGAACGCATTCCATTTGCGCTGCTGCGTAATTCCTCGATCTCCGTATTGGTTTCTTCAATCATGTTACCCATCAGGATAACATTCTCGGTGGCGGTCTGGGTCTCCTGTGCCTGAGAAGTAGCTCCCTGTGCAATTTCAGAAATTGCTTTTTCCACATCATTTACGGACGCCGTCGCATGTGATGCGGATTCACTCATATTATGAGAGGCTTCAAATAACACTTTGCTTTGTGCAGTAATACCATTCACAACCTCTGTCATTTCCTGTCTCATATGCGTCAGAGCCCGTGCCATGGAGCCTGTCTCATCACGGCGTTTACCAAGCAGTGCCAGCTTCTCATCTGCACGGAAATCCATATCGGCGAGACGGTATACACGCCTGGATAACCGGACAATCGGACTGATAAACCATGTAATCATTACAAATCCAATTACCATGAAAATCAACAAAGTAATGACACTATAGGCAATGCCCTGTTTTGCAAAGCTGTTTATCCCTGCAAGAAACTCCTGTTCATCTGCCGATACAATTACAATGAAGTCCGAATTTTCTCCAATATAATATGCTGCATATTTCATGGTACCATGAAAAACATATTTAATAACAGCAGGATCCGGATGCTGTCCTTTCTCCAATCCGGCAATTAATGACTTCACCGCATCATTCTCTACCGGCTGTCCAATTTTATCTGCTGTCGGATGATAAAGCATTGTTCCATCTGCTGATACAAGATAACAATAACTGGAATCCAGTCCCTTCACACTGACTTTTCCCACTACTTTTGTAAGTGCATCTGTATCCATAACCTCATCCCATGTACTGAGTGCCAATTCCCGGTCAAGTCCATAACCTGTTAAAACCGCACTGTCTGTTAAGTAATTCTCTGTATTTGAAATTAAAATCTTCCGGAAGCCCGGTACAAGTGCCATAAAATTTACTATGATCACAGCTGTCAGCGCAATAACTAAAAACAGAACAAACTTGAATTTCATAGAATGAAAAAATCCTATCTTATCATTCAAGATACCGACTTTCTCTTTTGCGGTTGCTTTTGTTTCATTTTGTACGTTAGCCATACTCTTTCACATTTCCTTTCATCACATTGTTTATTGGTATATATTATCATAAAATGATGAAATTTGAAATTATTTTTGTGAAAAAACCACTATAAATGTATGGGAATTAAGTACCGGTCTTGTTACTCATACTTATTATGTAGCTTATTATGTAGCTATTATGTAGCCATGAATCTTTATCTTGACAGAAGACCATTTTACCTATAAGCTTGTAATCTGGTAACTGATATGTAATCTGTATAACAAATAAACCCCGAAAGCCAAAACAAACGCCGAGCAACTGCTTTCCCTTATAAGGAGAATTATGAGAAAAATCATGAATAACATCACTTTAAGAACAATTGTGACTACCCTTGTTATGACACTGATGCTGACTTTGACTGCATGTGGTGGAAATAAGGATACTGCTTTGGAAGAATATTTCCAGACGGATGAAATGCAGGAAATGGTTCAGGAAGCTAAGGCCAGTGCAGAAGGCTCCGGGATATCTATTGAAATTCTTGCAGAGGGCAACACCTTAATTTATGAATACTACTTTGAAGAAGGCTCCTTTGATGATTCCATGCTTGACGCAGTAAAGGAGCAGCTTGTTTCCGAAAGTGAGTCAGAAGCTTCTACCTTTGAAGGGATCGCTTCTGACCTAAACCGGGAGTTCAAGATTGATAGCAGCAAGGTTGTTGTCCGTTACCTCTACAACGGTGAAACTCTTGCAGAGAGCGAATACACCGCCAACTAATTCTATTCTGAATAAGATAAGGATTTGAACTTTCATTAACCCTCCAATCACGCTATAATAGATAAGCTGAATATGATAGATACGACAAGGAGATTTCCTATGGAAAAGAATTTTAAAGCAACCATCAATGCCTGTTTCATCGGCTACATTGTACAGGCTATTGTAAACAATTTTGTTCCCTTATTATTTCTGACCTTTCAGAGTACCTACGGCATTCCCCTGACAAAGATTACCTTATTTATTACGATCAACTTTGCCATACAGCTTATAATTGATCTCTGTTCCGTGAAATTCGTAGATAAAATCGGATACCGCACCAGTATACTGCTTGCACACGGATGTGTCTTTGCAGGCTTCATTCTGTTAACCCTTCTTCCTGATGTACTGCCGGATCCTTTTATCGGACTTCTGATTGCCATCGTAATCTATGCAATCGGCGGCGGTTTACTGGAGGTGCTGGTAAGCCCGATTATGGAATCCTGTCCGACTGATAACAAGGAAAAGGCAATGAGCCTATTGCATTCCTTTTACTGCTGGGGACATGTTGCTGTCGTATTGCTTTCTACGATCTTCTTCTCGGTTGTGGGAATTGAACACTGGAAAATTATGGCAATTTTGTGGGCTATTATTCCTTTATGCAATGGTATTCTCTTCTTAAAGGTGCCGATTGCACCACTAATTGAGGAAGGGGAAGAAGGACTCTCTCTTTCACAGCTTGTTAAAAACAAATTTTTCTGGATTTTATTCCTTATGATGCTCTGCGCCGGTGCCAGCGAGCAGGCGGTCAGCCAGTGGGCCTCCACCTTTGCAGAGCAGGGACTTGGTGTAACAAAGACAATCGGTGACCTTGCAGGTCCTATGGCATTTGCGATCCTGATGGGAAGCTCCCGTGCTTTTTACGGAAAATTCGGCGACCGTATCGATTTAAACCGCTTTATGGCAGGAAGCACGATCCTGTGCATCCTTTCCTACCTGTGTATTTCCTTAAGTCCCAATCCCGTTTTCAGTCTGATTGGCTGCGGACTGTGTGGATTATCCGTAGGAATCCTGTGGCCCGGCACATTCAGTAAGGCTTCCGTAACCATCCGTAACGGCGGAACCGCAATGTTCGCCCTGCTCGCTTTAGCCGGTGATGTCGGCTGCTCCGGCGGTCCTACTCTCGTCGGCTTCTGTACCGGGCTTTTAAATAATAATCTTCGCAATGGCATCCTGATGGGAATTATTTTCCCGATCTGTATGCTGGTGTGCATTCTGTTCACCTTCAAAAAGCAGGCAAATAGATAAATAAAAAGCTGATAATATCCAAATTCCAAATGAATATTATCAGCTTCTATTTTAATAATTCTCTGTTCTTCCGCAATTACTGATAACGATAATCAATAACTCGCTTGGTCTTCTTCTCACTCCGCTGCAGGGTACCAACCGGAACAGCAGTTACTTTCGGTGTCATACCGATACGGGACTTAAAGAGTTCACGGATATGTAATGCTGTCTTTTCAAAGTCCACACGGCCATCTACTTCTACCGTCAGAATCATAATATCTTTATTATTGTCATCATCGTGTGCAATGGTAATATTATATTCACTTAAAACACCATCCACATCCTGTAACAGTTCCTCTACCTGCTTAGGGAACATATTGACACCACGAACCTTAAACATGTCATCACTTCTGCCGCCAATGGTATCAAGGCGCGGATAAGAACGTCCGCAGGTACACTTCTCCGGAATAATTCTGGAAAGGTCATGGGTTCGGAAACGCAACAGCGGTGCTCCCTCCTTGACCAGCGTTGTAATGACAATCTCGCCGGTCTCTCCGTCCGGTACAGGTATCCCGGTCTCCGGATCAATAATTTCAATATAAATATAATCATCCCAATAGTGAATACCATGCTCCTTCTCACAGTTGATGCCGATACCCGGACCATAAATCTCGGTCAGTCCATAGATATCATATAGCTCAATTCCAAGCTCCTGCTGAATGTATTCACGCATCTTCTTACTCCAGCGCTCAGACCCGAAAACACCCTTTTTCAGATGAATCTTATCCCGAAGACCACGCCTGTTGATTTCCTCGGCAAGCAGAAGTGCGTAAGAAGAGGTCGCCGTCAATACTGTTGTTTTCAGATCCATCATCATCTGAATCTGCTTATCCGTATTACCCGGTCCCATCGGAACAGCCATGGCTCCAAGCTTTTCAGCTCCATTCTGGAAACCGATGCCGGCTGTCCACAAGCCATAAGCCGGAGTGATCTGAATACGGTCTTTATTCGTTATTCCTGCGGTCTCATAACAGCGTGCAAACATAATTGCCCAATCATCAACATCCTTGGCAGTATAAGGAATAATGACTGGTTTTCCGGTTGTTCCCGAAGAAGAATGAATTCTCACAACCTCCTCTTCCGGAACTGCCTGAATTCCTAAAGGATATGCGTTTCTCAGATCGTCCTTACTGGAAAAAGGAATTTTCTCAAAATCTTCCTGACTGCTTACTCCTGTAATTCCTGCCTTACGATATACCTCTCCGTAAAAACTGTCAGACTTCAAAAGACGCTTAATCTGTGCATCTACCTGTTGTAATTGTTTTTCACTTAATTTCATGGTCTGTTCCTGCCTCCTCGCCAATATGAAATGCTTTTTTATTCAGTTCAAGGAACTGCGGTTTAATCTGATGCTCCATTTCTTCTATTAAAATTTCTGTAGGAATTTCAAGCCTTCCGCTTGCAGCAAGCGCACCTAATACGATAATATTAAAGCACCTTCCGGATCCTGCTTTCTCTAAAAGAGCTTCACCATTAAGTACAACACAGTCTGCTTTCTTTTTCAGATAAGCAATCATCTCTTTCCCATCATAGCCGGTTTCATGCAGGGCTTCTGTGGTCGGCTTTACAGGCGTGCTGTTCACAATCACAACACCATCCTTTTTAAGAAAGGAAAGATTCCGTACTGCTTCTGCCGGCTCAAAAGCAATAAGAATATCCGCACCGGCACGTGGAATCAAAGGAGAAAATGCTTTCTCACCAATACGGATATGACTTGTCACAGAGCCGCCTCTCTGAGCCATTCCAATCGTTTCAGCCGAATGAACAATATTCCCACAACGCATCGCTGCAGAAGCGATCAGCTTCGAAGCCAGCACCGTTCCCTGACCTCCTACACCACATAACAAAATATCCTTATTCATGGCATGCACCTCCTATGGCATGAACCGGACAGATCTGACTGCACAGTCCACAGCCGGTACATAACCCTTCTTCAATCGTTACCCTGCCATCCTTTACTACAATTGCCGGGCAGCCGATTTCACGAATACATTTTTTACATCCAATACAGGATTCTTCGATTTTTACTGTCCCCTGCGGTTTTGTGATTGCCACACAGGGAGATTTAAAGATAATCGCCTTAACTCCAGGAAGTGCTGCACATTCCCGAACAGCATTTACAGATTCCTGCAGCTTCAAGGGATCAACCGTTACAACCTTTTGTACACCCATTCCTTCCAGAATCTTCGTGATACTGACCTTTGCCACAACATCACCCATCATATTTCTTCCTGTTCCGGGATGTGGTTGATGACCGGTCATTGCCGTCGTGGAATTGTCAAGAATACATAGTATCATATCCGCTTCATTATACAATGCATTCACAACTCCCGTCATACCGGATGCAAAAAAAGTAGAATCTCCGATAAATGCAAAGCAGGCAGCATCCCGATCTACCCAGTGAAAGCCTTGTGCCATGGTAACGCCGGCTCCCATACAAAGACAGGTATCCACCATATCAAGCGGCATGGCATTTCCGAGCGTATAACAGCCAATATCACCGCAGAAGTAACTTTTCTTACCTTCCATCGCCTTCTTAACTGCATAAAAGGAAGCCCTGTGGGGACATCCTGCACAAAGCACTGGCGGTCTTACCGGAAGAGACGGACTGTCAGATAAATCCATCTGCTCAGTCAGCATATTGATTCCAAGAAAATCTCCTAAAATCTTCCTCAGGGAGTCCGTAGAGTTCTCTCCGCTTGATGCAATATGTCCGGTAAGTTTTCCATATATTTTAACCGGAAGCTGATACTTACCTGTCAGCTTGAGCAATGCATTTTCTATGTAAGGACTGAGCTCTTCCACACAAATAACCTCTTCCACACCCTCTAATGCAGAAAGAACAAAGCTCTCCGGGAAAGGATATGGCGTTGCTATCTTACAGAAGCGTACCTCCGGATGATCCTGCAGACATTCTTTTACATATGCGTAACTGACACCCGATGCAAACACGGCTTTTTTGCCGCTGCCCTGCATGCTGTTCATGGAATAAGAAGAAAAATCTTCTCCTATCTTCGGATTACGTTCCTCAATCATGGCATGATTTAAAAAGGAAAGACGCGGGAAAATTACCCATTTCGCAGAATCCTTGATAAAGCCCTCGTATTCCTTGTATCTCCAGCTTTCCGGAATCTCCACGGACGCATACGCATGGCAGACACGCGTGGTCGGACGAAACAAAACCGGTGTCTTATATTTTTCGGAACAGTCAAACGCATCCTGTATCATTTGATAGGCCTCCTCCGGAGAGGCCGGATCAAAAACAGGAATTCGACAGAACTCCGCAAACATTCTGGTATCCTGCTCAGTCTGTGAGGAAATCGGCCCCGGATCATCTGCAGATACAATTACCATTCCCCCTTTCACGCCCACATACGCTAGAGACATAAGCGGATCCGATGCAACATTTAAGCCAACCTGTTTCATCGTAACCAATGTACGTGCTCCGGAATAGGATGCACTTGCTGCCACTTCCATGGCTGATTTTTCATTCACAGACCATTCAATATGAACATTTCCATCGGAATACTTCTGAATATTTTCGAGAATTTCAGAAGAAGGGGTTCCGGGATATCCTGTCACCAGATTTACTCCTGCTGACAACGCTCCTAATGCAATAGCTCCGTTTCCCATAACATATTCTTTTTTCATTTGCTTTTCTCCATCAAAATTGATTAGCCTACTGAGCTCCTGCATATTTCTGCTCCGTCGGCTTCCTGTCCCTGCTTCCAGTAAAAATCACGGAACTCTGCCCAGTTTTCACGCTCATCTACCGCGTATAAGCCCATGACAACCCCTGTAAAGCCTCCGGCAACCTCGGAAGAGAGATATTTCGCCTGCGCCTTTCCAAGAGATACCTCCTTTGCTCCGTCGATTACATAGAACTCATAGTACTCTTCTTTGGTTACCACCTTAAGCTGCAAGGCCTGCTGTTCTGCATCCGAAGCCTTCTCAAATGCATATTCGCCTGCTGTCATAATAGCATCACCGACATGAAACCGGAGTACCGCTTTGATTCCCTCTGCGGTAACACTCCGGAAGAGATCGTAATGCTGCTGCTCATCCATATAGAAGGTAACTCCCGCTTCCTTAGCCTTTCCGGATACAGAAACAGTGAGCTCGCTGTCAAACTCCGACTGCCGTATACCGATGAAGGTAGGCGTATCCGCTTCTTCCAACGTGATTTTGGTTCCCTTTAAACGGAACTGCTCTTTGGAGCACTCATAATTTTCCTTATGGTAATCCCTTAAGTAAATCCAACGCATACTTTCGTATCCGGCTGTCTCATTCCAGAAGTCCTTTTCAAAGGAAATGCTGTAATCCACCTTCTGTTCTCCCTCGATCGGAAGCTCCATACAGTCCGTAACGATCCCGGCACGTGCATGCGCCTCTTCTCCGGCGGTAAACCAGCCATCCTTGCCAAAATGAGCCGGTGTCAGATATACCTCACGTCCAAGCTGATGATATGGCTGCCAGGTTCCGAGCTGGCGGAAGCCCAGACAGAGAATATAATAATTACCGTTCCTGTCCTGAATCAGATCACCATGTCCGATTCCCTGAATTCTGCTTAAATTACCACCCAGATTCCGGTTTGTCACCACCGGATTGCCGGCATAGGATTCAAACGGACCGAACGGATCTTTAGATCTTGCATAGGTAATCATATGGCCATATTCTGTACCACCCTCTGCTGCCATCAGATAATACCAGTCTCCGATATGATACAGGTGGGGAGACTCTAAGAAACGTCCACCGCTTCCGCTCCAGATCGGGAAGGATTCGGTCAGCTTCTCTCCGGTTTCGACATTAATTTCACACTGGAAAACCGCAGGATTGCCATCCTCATCATTTCCGTTGCTCGTAAAATAAACCTTTCCATCGTCGAACAAAAGGGAAGGATCGATACCACCCTGATCTACGAAAATTGCTTCCGACCAGTCACCTGCGATGTCCTCTGTCCAGACATAAAAGTTCTTATTAAACGTATTGTTATTCGTTACCATATAAAAACGACCATCGTTATAACGGATCGTCGGTGCAAACACACCACCCGAGCTTGGCACGCCATGGAGCTCTACCTGACTTAACTTCGTCAGGCAGTGTCCAACCTGCTTCCAGTTTACGAGATCCTCACTTTCAAAGATCGGAACCCCAGGAAAATACTGGAAGGAGCTGCAAGCCAGGTAATATTTGCCATTTGCTTCACACACACTGGGATCCGGATAAAATCCCTTCACAATCGGATTCTGTACTTTCATCCTACCTATCCTTTCTCTGTAACTGTTCCATCAGTTCACAGCTTTCCTATGAAACTCATTGATTTGTTCTATACCTTCACAGTTACCACACAAAATTCATTCGTCTATCTCTTCACAATCGCCACACCATATTTTTCAAGGGTAAGCGTATCGCCCTTTGCATAGGCCTTATCGGTTAACAGGTCGGTTCCAGCTTCTTCCATCACAATTTCCTTTTCCTCCTGTGTATTATTTAACAGGAACAGGAATTCTCCGTTGTCATTGTAACGGATCGTTGCCTCGATTCCCTCCGGTGTCTTTGCAACCGGTCTGATGCCAAGGCTTTCACAGATATCACCAAGGTATTTCTTATAAAACTCTTCGTTGGAACGCGCACCTACGTAGTAAGCCCTGCCCTTACCAAACTGATTCTCGGTAAGCACCGGCATTCCTGCGTAGAAGTCGCTTTCATAGGAAGCCACTTCCTTTGCACCGCGAAGATGCATCAGATCACAGAGAAGACCTGCCGGATACCGCTTTCCTTCATAAACAAAGGAGTTGTTCTCTTCCGGAGGAAGTGCATCGGATTCCTCTACCCAGATGCCAAGGATATCCTTGAGTCTGCCCGGATAGCCTCCAAGGACAACCAGATCGTGATCCTCTACATAACCGCTGAAATAGGTCGTAAGGAAGCTACCGCCCTGCTGCACATATTCTCGGATCTTCTCATCGAATCCATCCTTGCACATATAAAGCATCGGTGCCACCACCAGCTTATAGGAGGAAAGATCATCCTCCACACTGACAAAATCCACGGAAATATTCTGCTGGAAGAATGCCTTATAATAAAAGCTTACTTCCTTCGTATAGTTGATTAGCTTACTCGGGCCTGCACTTAATTCCGCTGCCCACCAGTTATCCCAGTCAAAGACAATCGCAACATCAGACTTTGCTCTTGCACCAAGCGTTACGCCCTGCAGCTTATCCAGTTCTTCTCCAAGTGCGGTAATCTCACGGAATACTCTCGTATCATCCGTTCCCACATGCTCGATCACGCCGCTGTGATACTTCTCGCAGGCCCCCATACTTCTTCTCATCTGGAAGAACATTACGGTATCCGCGCCATGTGCAACTGCTTCATAGCTCCATAATCTCATCACGCCGGGCCGTTTTAACTTGCAGTAAATATGCCAGTTGC
The DNA here is from genome assembly GCA_963618065.1 of bacterium. Taxonomy (GTDB): domain Bacteria; phylum Bacillota; class Clostridia; order Lachnospirales; family Lachnospiraceae; genus Suilimivivens. The sequence goes on from CAVERH010000002.1 coordinate 97,800, forward strand.
TGACTCCCGGTGTCTGTTCCATCAGTGCAAAAGGCTTACCCTGCTTAAGTCCACGCATCAGATCGTGGTTCATGGCAGCATCTCCCGGTACGGCATCATATGCCGGATAGTTATCCCAGGAAATGAAATCCATATCCTTCGCCCACTTCTGATAATCCAGATGCTTGTATGCGCCCATAAGGTTTGTGGTAACCGGTATGTCCGGTGTAATTCTCTTTAAAACGTCCTTTTCCATATTGAAGCATTCCAACATACTGTCGGAGTTGAAACGATTATAGTCAATGGAAATTCCCTGGAAGTTCGTACGGATCTGTCCATCCCACAGGAACTCTTCAGAAAGCATATTGCAGGCTACCACATCATCCCAGTCATACATGGTATGACTCCAGAATGATGTATTCCATACACGGTTCAGCTCATCAAGAGTACCATACTTCTTCTGCAGCCACACACGGAATGCCTTTTCACAATTATCACAGTAGCACCAGCCGCCAAATTCGTTGGAAACATGCCATGCAACAATATTATCATAATCCTTGTATCGCTCTGCAAGCTTCTCCACAAGAGCCGCCGCATACTTACGGTAATTCGGGCTGTTCGGACAGGAATTGTGACGTGAACCGAACTTTCTCTTCATCCCGTTATGCTCTACCCGGAGAATATCCGGATACTTTCTTGCCATCCACGCCGGATGTGCACCGGTGGAGGTTGCCATGCAGACCTTTAAGCCATTCTCTTTCACAAGCTTCATAATCTTATCCAGCTTACTGAAATCGTAGGTGTCCTCATTCGGCTGTAATGCTGCCCAGCTGAATACATTTAAGGTCACCACATCGATATGTGCTTTATGAAAAAGCCTCATATCCTCTTCCCAGATTTCCTCCGGCCACTGCTCCGGATTGTAATCCCCACCATATAACATTTTCTGTACCTTCCTGCTTTCAATCATGTAATGATCCTCCTGATGTTTTTTATTCTGGTTTTATTCCAATCATATTTTTCAGATTTTGCATGGCTCTGAATAGTTACCAAATTCAAATTCTTTGAGTTTTACTTTACCTTCTAACTGGATGGTAATGGTTTTTACCGTAGAAAGCTCCGGGATCCTCTCTTCCAGTGCCGCTTCATAGACACGGAAGCCCTTCTTTTCCGGCAAAGGCAGTACACGGTCAGCCAGTATGTTCTTATGATTCTCGTCCTCCGACAGGACACGGATTCTTGCTTCCTCTAAAACACAGGCGGTGAATTTGAACTTCGATGCCTGTTCTTCAAAGGAAAAGTCACGGTATACGAGCTCTGCCTTTACCTTTCCATCCGGCAGCTTCCGGATCTCATCCGGTGCCTCACCCGGTGTTCCCGGAATGAGGCATGTTTCTCCATGCTCTGCATGTCCCAGTGTTCCCTTATGAATAAAGCAGTTCGTATAATCGTCATACTGAATGGCTTCGGTCACGGCAAACGGATTCCGCGCACCTGCCCTCTCACCTTTCAGAACCAGCCTCCTGCTCTGCCGGATATCCACCGAAGATGCTCCCACTTCAAACAGATATCCACCATCTTCAAGCATCATCCTTCCGGAAATCACATCGTAATACCGAAGCTCCTCTTTCTTAACCAATAACGTTACGGCCTGCGTTTCACCGGGCTTCAGATTCTTTACCCGGACAAAATCCCTTAGCTGACGGATGGGGCGCACTACTCTGGAAGCTTCCTTATGTACATAAAGCTGGACAACCTCATCTCCTTCATAATCACCTGTATTGGTAATCGGAATCCGGAACCGGATCTCGTCATCCTTCTCTTCTACATCCATTTCCCCATACCGGAACTTTGTATAGGACAGGCCATATCCAAACGGGTAGAGCACCTTTCCGTCAAAATACTGATAGGTACGCTTTCCCTTAATGATATCGTAGTCGTTGATATCCGGAAGATCCTCGTCTTTTTGATACCAGGTCATTGGAAGACGTGCTGCCGGATTCATCCGTCCGCTCAATACCGCTCCGATACCTGTTCCAAGCTCCTGCGAACCGGATGCCGTACACAGAATCGTCCTGGCCTTCGCATCCAGATCCACAATGGAATACGGATAATTCGTTACCAGTACAATTACGGCATCGGGATTGACTTTCAGTACCTCATCTGCGAGCCGCTGCTGTGCAGGCGGCAGTGCCAGTGTGGTACGGTCGATCTCCTCCTTACTGTTAATGACCGGATTCGAGCCAAGTACAACGACTGCTTTCTCTGCCTTTTCTACCAGCTCCAGCACCTCTTTCAGACCATCCTCGACAATCTCCATCCGGACATGAACCGGCTCTCCTTCGGATACGGCATGGGAAATAAGACCAAGCTTCTCATCATCGCCCTCTCCGACAGCCACATCACCATTTTTAATCACCGCAAGGTAACCGTCCGGATCTACCGTCACCTGCCGTCCATTCCAGCTGTTCAACAGGTAAGAGCCATCCGGCTGCTCCTGAAAATCCCACTGTTCCCGGATAAACCAGCGAAACGCCTCCTTCGAAGAAGCAGTAATGAGATATGATCCCTCTTCCAGAAGTACAAAACGGTCATTGCTCATTGCCTGTAAGGTGGTATTCCCACAACCCCAGTCGGTAAAAAGGAAGGTTTCTGCCTGTGCCTTTTCTCCCAGATACAAGCGGTTATCCGCATCCAGAGCCACATATTTCCCATCTACCGATAACTGAAGCTTCGACAATCCGTTATGGCAGGTCACCGTTGCCTGTGGAAATTCTCTGCGGATTCCTTCTGCCGGCGTTACCGCATAGGGCGGAACTCCCGAATACCAGTCCTTGTACCAGACATCCGCAAGCGGCCCTACCACAGCAATTGTGTCATGTATTTGTTCTTCGGTCTGTGGTTTATTCTTCATAACAGAATCCTGCGATTCTGATTTTTTTGCATCCTGCTTCCACGGAAGAATCCCCTCATTCTTCAGCAGAACCACCGACTCCTCTGCCATTTTTCGGCAGAGCTCCTGATGATCTGCATTGTTCACAAATTCTTCGCCCATCTCACTGTAAGGGCAGTCTCCGCTGCCATCAAACAGACCAAGATGAATTCGGGTGCGCAGGGAATTACGGATGGAACGGTTCAGATCCTCATCATTAATCAGCCCCTGCTCATAAGCATCCTTTGCAGCCTGATAAACCAGCTCCGGATTGTCAGAGAATCCATCAATTCCTGCCCTCAGACTGTATGCCAGTGACTCTGCATGTGTCGAAAAATAATGATGAAGCTCCACAGTCTGTTCAAAATCGCCGCCATCGCAGACCACATGCCCCGGAAGTCCCCATTCACCCTTCACGATATCCAAAACCTCATGATTCAGAATCGCCGGAACGCCGTTAATCTCATTATAGGAGGTCATAACTGCCTCCGCACCGCCCTCTGTGATTGCTCTGCGGAACGGCTCCAGATAATACTCGTGCTTATTTCTTTCATCAACGGAGGATGATGCTGTAACACGATCCTTTTCCATGTTATTTGCATAAAAGTGCTTCAATGTCGCTGCACACTGAATATAGAAGGGATCCTTACCCTTCATTCCCTGAATATAGGCCGATGCCATCTTACCGGTAAGGCACGGATCCTCACCATAAGCCTCTTCTGTCCTTCCCCATCTCGGATCGCGCTCCATGTCAATCGTCGGTGCCCAGCGGCTGAGGCTCCCTCCGTTATTTCTCTTATACAGTGCTCTTGCTTCCTCACCAACTGCCCGGCCACACTCACGTATCAGCTCCGTATCAAAGCTTCCGCTCATTCCGATCGGCTGCGTAAAGGATGTTGTCGGCTCCGGTTCTCCTGCATCAAACGCCTGGTCATGGCGTGCCTGAACTCCATGTGCTGCTTCTCCCCCAACGAAGGAAGCCTTAATTCCCATGCGTTCCACATCCGGAATCGCATTTGACAGACAATGAAGCTTCTCCTCCAATGTCAGCTCCGAAATCACTGCCTCGATCCGCTCGTCTACGGAAAGTACATTATTCCATAATGGAAAATCCCTGTTTGCCCCCACTGCTATGCCCTCCTTATGTCATTCTCTTCCGTTATTTAATCATTTACATATTGTCTATTCAGAACTCCATTCGCTATAGCAATCATGGCGTGTGTCCTTCTGAATGCAAGCTTTCATCGTCCATACCGCCATAATTGCACGACTCTGAATAATTACAAAAAGAGAGGATAAAAATCCTCTCTTAATTATAAATAAATTCTGTTTTTTTGTCATCTCTTTCCTTGGAAATTTTCCATGCGACAGGTCAGCATAGCCTTCTATTGCTGCACCGCCTCAATAACAAGTCTTGTGTCATTACCGGAATATTCACAGGTAACCAGATCAATTACCGGCTTTTGTAAATCATCCTGAGTCTCGGTGAAATCCAGATCCTCGTATTCCTTCACATAGATATCTGAAATTTCATATTCATAGACCTTCGTTTCGGTAATGATGTAAATATTTCCGCATTTTTCCCGGTAATCCTTATCCTGCCAATATTTCATCAAGGGCTGGAACATACTTCCGTCACGCATATGGTGGCCGTAAACAACAGCTCTTCCCTTTTCAAAGGGATCTGTCTGTGTACTATCCACATAGATCGCTCCGCTCTTAGCCTCTGCACCATCTACCGCATGTGTCAGATAATATTCGTCCGTTGAAGCAACCACCGGATAACTGATCTTTCCGTCACACGCATAAATCCAGGCCACACAGTCCTGATTCACTTCCTTTAACGCAGCGAAATCAACAATCGGAAGTCCCTTCTCCTGACAATAATCCTCTATCGGATCAGACTCCTCTGCGAAAGACTCCCCGGAGCTTTCTGCCGACTCTGTAAGAACCTGCTCTTTAATCGTATCATTATGCTTTCTCATTTCATAATACCGGACACAGATAAGAATCAATGCCGCCAGACATATCATACACAGGAATCCCAGAATATAACGAAGCAGATCCCCTGCTGTGATACGATATGTTTCCTGACTTTCCCCTCTATTCTCCCTGCTGCCGTCTTCCATGATACGATTTTTGCGCTTAGTATTCTTCAACAAGGTGAGAAAAAGGAACAAAAAGCCTGATATTCCTGCACCAATCAGAGTTAACAGGAATGATGAATCATCTCCCGTGCGGTGATACCTGCGTCTTCCCAAAACACCATTTTCATCATAAAAATATTCCCAAAGCACTCCGTCCTCTTCTTCAATCCATGGACTCGGATAAATCGTTGGCGATGGTGATGCCGAAGCCTTAGGAGATACCGATGGAATCGGTGAAGGCCTCTGAGAGGGTTCTGCCGATGGCTCCGGTGATGATTCAGGAACCGGAGATTCGGTTGGCTGCGAGGAAGGAACCGGAGTTGGTCTATCACGCTCACAGCCAAGCTTCAGGTCAATCGTCAAATCATAGATCCATTTTAAATCACGTACTCCGTCTGCTTCAGTCTCAATCAGTGCCGGTAACGAAATGATATAGGGAATCGCCCGATAGGTCGCATTTCCGGCCCTCACCGGTCTGACACATACCAGATATAAGCCTGCCTCCATATCGGAGCAGCTTCCTTCATTATGCAGAATCGTCAGTTCATAGCTTGGGACAGTCTTCGGAACCGTCTCCCAGTCACTCACCTGAAGATAGGAAGCCGCCTTGTGGGCAAGAGCTTCAAGCGCTTCGGCTGTCGTCGCTGTAGAGAGACTCTCCGCATACAAATCCTCATATCCGGGAATGGATCGGTATCTTCCGTACTCAGTGATTTCTGCAATACGATAAAGCCTTACCTCTATGCTCTGCGCTTTCAGCTCCTCCCGGTATGCTAACGGAATCTCCAGACTAACCGAACAACTGCCCTCGACATTTACATTTTCGGCCGCGTAAGAATCCATCGACTGTGACATCAGCAAAGAAAGCAGCAATACCACAGGCAGTATGGCTCTCAGAGGCTTTTGAGCTTTCCTGTTCTTATTCCTCAATAAGCGTACGATCAGCAGTGTAACCGCCATGCAGACAGCCGTAATACCAAGCCCCAGACAGATCCACATGAAATAATTGGTATGCACGCTCTGAACAACCTGCGTTTCCTCAACAACCACCTGTTCCTCCTCATACGGCACACGATGTCCTCTCACCAGAAGCCGGTGCGAATTAATTCCATACGGTGTACAGGTTACCAGTGTCACATAATCCTTTCCTTCCTCTACCCCCAGTGCTTCCGTATCGGATGGCTCTACCGTCAGAATCTGATCAACCTCATAGGCAAGAACATCATCCAGAATATAAAGAAAAAACTGATCTCCCTCCTCCAGCTGATCAATATCGGTAAATAGCGATGCTCCCGGAAGTCCACGATGCGCCGCAATTGCAGAATGAGTTCCCTCTCCTCCGACAGGAAGGGAGGAACCCTGAATATGCCCTGCTCCATTTTGAAGAACCTCCTCAGAGGTGGTATGATAAATAGGAATTCTCTCTCCGATTTTGGGGATGTAAATATAACCCATCATGCCATCCTCATTGATGTTCAGACAGGACATATATTCCTTATCCTCTTCCGTCATTCCCTCTGTCCGGATAAAGCTGTCCGGAATGATAATCGGCGAAAGAGCTTCGTTATATGCATGCGCCCGCTCCCATTCATCGACCAGTCCTTCATCCACGAATTTTTCATTTGCGGCCTGCTGATATTCCTGAAACTTCAAGCTGTCGTTATACTGATTCCACTTATTAGAAAACCAGGGATAAAACAATATGGCAAGGCCAATAAGGAATCCGACTGCCATTATAATCTTTAAAAAAATCCTTAGGGAATTTTTCATTTGACCCTCCCATATTGCCCCTTTCCCAAGGGAGGTAGGGAAAGGGACATCCATTGATTACTGTTTATTCTTTTTCTTTCCTAATGCAATAAATACAGAACCGAATACTGCCATCATAACCACTGCAACAATCGTAATTACGATAATACCAACACCACCGGTTTCAGGAAGCTTAATCATTGGTGTATTGTTAATTGCAAAAGTTCCATCGTTACTCAAAATAATATTTCCGGCATCATCTTTCTCATACTTAAAGGTAAGGGAATTCGTTTTTCCATCACCAATCTGAACCGTGTAATTCTTCAATTCACCTGTCAGTTCATCGTATGTAGGATTAATGACTATCTTATAGTCCGTCTTATCAAGTGCATAACCAAGTGGTGCCTTTGATTCTCTCAGATAATAGGTACCTGCATCAAGACCTGTTGCCGTAAGCTTACCTCCATTTTTTGAAGCAATGTGGTCATTCTTCATTTTGGTAGGGTCCAGCTTTCCTGCATCGTCAAAATACAGAACGTTTTTATTCTCATCGAGAAGCTGGAACTCCGCTCCGTCCAGTTTCACCTTATTGTCCTCAACCGTAGTCGTTTTCACGCCATATTTTGTTACTTCAGTTGTTTCCGTTGAACCGGTTCCATTCACCAATGTATCAATACCAAAGGTATAGTGATATGTTTTACTTTCCTTCGGTTGACTTAAATCCTCAGAACCCGGCGTACTTGACCAGCGTATGGTTGCCACATTCAGGTCAGAATCAAAATTTACTTTTGCAGCATCCGTTACCTTTGCCTGATATGTAATTGCTATCGTACTACCCTTATATTGATAGATGTCAGCTCCCCGCAGCTCCAGCGTAAATCCTGATGTATCCTTTGTGAATGTCGTTTCACCACATATTTTTGTATAACGGTCTAATGCTGTACCTTCAATTTTGATAGAACTCACATCAAGAGCCAGCCCACTGGAAAGTGTATCACTGATTACGAACCGGGTATCATCCACATTCCAATCCTCTGCATAATTCGGAACTGTCAGTTCAATTTTAAAATCAACCGTATCACCAATGCTGGCATCTCCATGCTTTAAGCCTGTTCCATCCTCTACTACGGTTTTCTCGATAGATGGCTCACTGGATTTCTTAACAGCAAAGGAAATAGACTCCGGAAGATATGCCTTTCCATTTTCATCGTATTGATAATTTGCCGGATAAATATTGAAATTATAGGACACTGCCGCGTCCTCCTTGTAAGCAGTAATAACATACAATCCCGGCTTCACGTCACTAATGATATAGTTTCCACTTTCATTTGCGACTGCTCGATATACGGTTTCATCCACAACAGCATCCCCTCTTCCATCATGGTTTTCCGTATCCAAAGAGGAATTCAGATGTGTATAAATCCATACGGAATCGTCTGTGGTGAATTTTCCCGATTTTACGGCTTTTTCAATTTTTGCTTGTCCCGCTGTAGTATATTTCCAGTAGTGGTTTCCGTTTTCATCCACAGCATCCAGCGCAATGGCATATGCATGAACCTCTGACCCTTCCTCAATCCCACTGATAATAAACGTCGTGGTTGGAGTCGTTTCCTCTGCCTTTACACTGACAGCCGGCAGCATCGCCCCCAGAGTAACAGCAAACGCCATCACAATGGCTTTTACTCTTTTCAAATACTTTTTCATGTTTTCTCTCCTTTTTCATGTGTCATTTGCATGACCGGTTTTGTTTTGGGTTGCCTTTTATATCATCACTCCCTGTTTTCATTGTGGTGATTCTTTTCCCAAAGGAAAATTCCAATCATCAGACTTCCATATAACAAAAGCACACTATAGAAAAGCAGCGGATACATTCCTCCTTTTCCGGTCTGCGGCATTTGATATACTGTCTCATCCACAATGGAGAGTGTTAATACCCGGTTAGCTGCATCATAGGATGCTCCGGTATACGCTTCTCCGTTTCTGGTTACTGTCGCTTCGGTGCCATCCTCACCGATTACTATTTTGATTTCATCCATCTGCGTATATCCCATTGGTGCACAGGTTTCCCGCAGAAGATATGTTGTATTACAGGAGAGCTCTAACGGTTCTCCGTTTTCATCCGCAAAGACAAGCGCACCCTTCTGTTGACCATCTGTTCCATCTGAACTGATGACTGAAATAACCTCTGTCTCTGTTTCCGCCTCCTCTGTCGTATCTATCCGGTATAACGTAAACCTTGCTCCGCCAAGCCGCAGTGCATCGATTGCCTGTGTTCCGTATTTCGTTGCCTGCAAATTCCAGACAGGCGGCTTCTTTTCATCATAAACCCGAAATACCAGTGTATTTTCTTCCAGAGTCGCCTGCCATGAACCATGCTCTATGCTTTCTTCTCCCGAAGTCACCGTGCTTTCAGATGTAAGCGTCTGCCCGTTGACCAATATACCGCCATCAGCATCCACCTTAAGAGGAATCTTTTCGTCCATCAGGTAATACCCCTCCGGCGCCGACGTTTCTGCAAGCTGGTACTCTTCCCCATTACTGAAGGTGAAATCCGAACCGTTTTCATCCCGAAGAACACCCTTACCGGAGTCATCCGTGCTGCAGGAAGCCTTCTTCTCCGCACTTTCATCCGTTGTCTGTAATTCAAACGCTGCCCCTCCAAGTGGGAAAGTGTACTCAGCATCCTCGTACTTCTCCACACGGATCCTGTAATCGATATTTTCAATAATTACAGAATCAGTATTTTTGATATTTAAGACAATCTCCCTCTCCACAAGCTTTCCTATATCATGGTAAGAGCTGTTAATTTCCTGCTCTGTAGTGGACAGAATCCTGTCGTTCGCACGAACCTCTACAACCGATACCTCCTGACCGCTTTCTTCACTGATCTTGTGATAAATATGCAGGGTTACCACCTGACTCCGAAGGACATAGCTGTCATTCGGCGTTTTCGTTTCCTGCAGCTCATAAATACCATCCTCAATCATCAGCTTTCCATCTCCGCCCGTAAGATAGAGATATGTGATGCCATCATCAAGTCCCTTCTCCGAGTCTCCTGTCAGAGCACTACTGCCGATTACCTCGGGTGTTTCCAGCAGATTCCCATCTGCATCGTGTGTACGCACCAGCTGAAACTGTGCATGATTTAAAGCACTCCCGGAAACCATATCCGTTTTCCATAGCTTGATGCTGTAGTATTCTTTATATGGTTCTGACGGATCGGTACGCTCCACATAGATCAGATAGTTATAATTCTGCATCTGCCGTTTATCTCCCGGCGAATCGGAGGACTGGATGGATAAGCTCTGCCCCATGACATCAATATAGGAATACGTTGTGCTATATTTATCTCCCTGATAGGTTGGCCAGTTAGCGGGAGCTTCACTTCTATCCAGAGAATTTTTCGCCGGGTCAAAACCTGCGGATACCATAAGCCCTTTGGTTGTATTAATAAAATAACTGCTATAGGTGTAAAATTCCTCCTGCGATATCGTTACCGAGCCGGCGCTTTCTGTCTGTGTTGCATTTTCGACCACGGTATGACCCGGACAGACTGCATTGCTGTTCGGATATGCCGAATCAATATCGATATATCCATCACCAATGACCACAAGTCTTCCTGTAATCTTAATAAAGTGCTTCGTTGTACTTGCCCAGTTATTCTGATTCAGGTAGACAATACCATCAATATCTACGACACCCTCCATTCCCAAATAGCCGTAATTATAAATGGCATTCGGTCCATCCAGACAGCGAATGGTAGCCTTTGGCTCACCGCCTTCGCTCTGTTTTGTTCCACCCTTCAGATAAAAGTAACCGGGACCATCTCCGCTGTCGTCAATATATACTGCCGATCCGGCAGGTGCATAACAATCCTCAATGGTTCCGCCATACATATTAAATATGTTTTTCTTTCCCGAAAACATGGCGCCAACATAAACAGCACCGCCATATTGCGTTGCCTTAAAATTCCGTATGCAGCCACCATACATGTTAAACGTATGGTTTCCCATATTATTTTTGCAAAGCCATATGCATCCTCCCAGCTGTCCTGCAGATGTCACCTTTGAGCCATCCAAAGTACCACCGTATAAGTTTATGGTTCCGCCATTATATCCCCAAATCAACTGGCGTGAAGCGTAAATAATCCCTCCACCGACACTGTCTTTTATGTTGATCACGGCATTTTCCCTGCTTAACATAAAATAGGCGCCGTTTGCCATTGTCAGGGTATGTCCGTTCAGATCAATTGTCACAGTTCCGGAAGATAACTGGCACACACCGCTAGCTGTTGTATCTGCATCCAGTACAATCTCTCCGCCATTGTTATATTGACTAAGACTAATATCTCCGGATACATTAAGAAGCTCTATTTCTGTATTTAAGAGACTTTCCAGAAGCATTTTCAAGGCTTTTGAAACATAAAGCTGCTTTTCCTCGCCCGTCATATCTTCATAGCCTTCCAATTCCTCTAACTCCTCATAAATATACGGGAGTTCTTCCTCCAGCATAAGCAATACTTCACCATCCTCCACTTCATACCGGAGTAATATTTCATCTACGAAGCTTCTGATTTCCAGAATGTCGGATGCAGAATAATCCTGTACCATCCTGACAATCTCCACAATTTTACGGAAGTTTTCTGTAATACAGCCATCCAAAATTTTCTGTGTAAGCTCCTGCATGAATTCCTCCGTCGTGCTTTCCTCTTCCAGAAATTCATACAAGGTCTGCTTCGTTTGAAACTCGCCCTTTGTCAAAAGTTCCTCAATGACCTGCTGCAATTCCTCTTCTGATTTATCCGCATATCCATCCATTCCGCGAAGGAACTCCAGAAGCTTCTCTTCTTCTCCGGCTTTGCCTTCTGCTTCCGGCTCCGGACTCCGGCTCGGAGTTGCAGATGCTTTCTGGAGCTTTTCCCCGGTAGTTTCCGGGCTCTGTGATGAAGATGCATCCGGACTTTTGGCTTCAAGCTCTTCCGGAGTCTGTGTCGCAGATGAATCCGGGCTGTCCACCTCAGCAGGCTCTGCGCTCTGAGCAGAAGCTGCTTCCGGAGTTTGCGCCGGAGAGACTCCCGGACTCTGTGACGGAGCTTTATCCGTACTGTCTCCCTCAGCCGACTCTGCGCTCTGAGTAGAAGCTGCTTCCGGAGTCTGTGTTACAGAGTCTTCTGATTTCTGAACCGACACAGTCTCTGGACTTTGTGTTTGCATGCTTTCCGGAGTCTGCCCGGATGTAATGGTCAGGTTCTCTGCTTCACTGCTCATTGAAACAGCTTTTATTGAGAATACATTTGCCAGAAGGCATACACACAATATAAGGTTTACAATCCGTTCTAATACTGATTTTTTATGATTTCTCATGGCTTTTCGTTCCCCTGCTCTGCTTGTCCTGCCTTACGCTTCTTTTTCTCCTGATACATCTTCTGGTCAGCATCTTCTATAAGCAGACTCAGATCCCTTATTTTGGAAGAACTGTAGATTGCTGCACCCATGCTGACCTCTATCTGAAAGGGATTCTCACCGCTTCTGTTCCTCTCATCAATGTTCTGGTGGATATCAGTAATCATCCGGTGTGCCTCAGAAGCTGTATCACAGCCACTGAAAATTACAAATTCATCTCCTCCGTATCTCATAAGAAGCTGATCTGCTGCTGCCGCCCTCTTCATACAGTCTGCGAGTGCCTTAATGAGGGCATCACCAAATTTATGTCCCATTGTGTCATTCACATGCTTGAGTCCGTCAATATCTGCAAAAATAATGTATACTTTTTGATTTTTCTTCCGAAGCTTCTCAAGCAATCCTTCTGCATAATGAAAGAAGCCTGCGCGGTTATACACATTGGTGAGCGTATCAAAGGCCCACATATTATTCAGTTGATGAATTGTTGCATTCAGTATTCTTATTTTCCGGATATTTTCAAGTCCGATTCCTATACTCAGTACCCACGCATAATACAGCTCACTTTTCATTGGAAAAAGACTATCCACCGATACACAATAACCGTAGCAGTGATTTAGATAATGTATTGGCGAAACAATATACAAATTTCCAGACATCTCCTTTGCCTTCTCCGGGATGATATCCTCACGTTGAATGCTGTCGTAATGCACAAATTCGCCGTTCTCATATGCCAGCGAAACGTTCATTTTCCTGGTGTATTCCGTTAAATATAGTTCATTGACATCCTTGGACCTGGAATACCTCTCTACAAGACCGGCTGCTTCCTCCAGATTACATCTGCAAAGGTAAAAGGACTTCATATCCGTAAGCCGGACATATTTTTTTAATGCCTCTATCAGATCCTCTTCTTGTTCAAAGGCTGTAAAATCGGACAGCATTTTCTGGATACTGTTGGAAGCCTGTTGAACAATAAAGACCTGCTCCACATACTTTTCCCGAACCTTACGGTAAATTCTTTTGACGGACTGGCAGCCACAGCTTGTTCCCGTTCTGAGCTTTCCCACAAATTTCTTTTTGACCTTGATAAGCTCTGCTCTGTCCATCGTACAGAGCAGTCTCATGGCCTCATAGCCTACATCCGTCTGACTTCTCGCAATAGTCGTGATTGACGGTGAATGGAATCTGGCAATATCGTCTCCGTCATAGCCGGTAACGAGTACATCCCCGGGTACGGAATATCCGAATTCCCTGAGCTGATCCACAGCTCCGATCGCCATATTATCATTCGCACATATGATTGCCTCAGGGATCTTCCCTCTCTCCCTCAAAAAATACTTCACCGCATTTCTTCCACTGTCTGTATCATAATAACCTCTGAAAACACGATCCTCTCTGTATTCAATTCCCTCTTCAGCAAGACAATCCCGGTAAGCCTTAAAACGTTCTATCCCCTCCTGATTCGACAACAGACCTGTCACATAAGCAATATCTCGCTTTTTATGCTCGCGGATTACATGCATAATGGTCTGACGCTGCCCCAGATATTCTGATATATATACAAATCCCATACCCTCCATTTTTTCATTGATGCTGACTGCCTTAACACCGCTTTCAAGTATCTTCCCGGCAATGCGGTTGGCAACCTCCACCTGCTGAATGGTATTTTTTACCAGAATCACACCATCGAATTTTGAAAAATCAGGAAGCTCCATGATCTGATATGCCCCTTGCTTCACAAGCGTATTTTCCTGATAGGTAACCAGATTTGTAAATACAAAAACATTTATATCCTTTTTTTGCGCATAGGATATCATTCCATCCAGCAATTTATGCTGATTGTCAAATGTGATCGCACACATCATGACGGCAATCTGTTTCTTCAATACTTCTTCCTTTCCCCCAAAGGCTATTCCGTTACAAAATCCTTCCCAATTAATTCAATTTCCCTTGCACACCTCTGATTATTTTCGGACTCTTCCGAAATCTCCAGAATGGAATTATTCAGATCCACCACACTGGTTGTTACAGATACAATGGCCTCTGCCCTTTCCTTCAGGGACAGGCTGATGTTCTGCATATTCTCTGTAACTCCCTGCATTTCACCATCTACGTGCTCAACCTTCTCGTTGATATTGCTCATCATTTGCCGGATTTCTTCTGCATCGGTATTGTAACGGTCTGCCATCATGCTGAAGCCGTCGTAATCCTGCCGGATATTTTTTTCCATATAATCAAGCATCCGTGCGGAACCGTCTGCCAGCTTCGAAACCGTCTCCGTCATCTGATCGTTTAATTGCCGGATCGCATTTGCATTTTCTTTGCTGTCGTCTGCAAGCTTACGGATTTCCTCCGCCACAACCGCAAAGCCCTTTCCGGCTTCCCCCGCTCTTGCTGCCTCAATTGCGGCATTCAGTGCCAGAAGATTCGTCTGGGATGAGATCTGCAGAATCACTGCGGTCAAAGCTCCGATTTCCTCAATCTTTTTGCTATCTTCTATACTTCTTCCAAGAGATTCACCTGTACTTGCAATAATTGCTCTGCTGCTTTCGATGCTCTTTCTGGTTACCCCCTGAATATACTGAGCCCTTTCCTTCAGATCTGAAGAGAACGCATTTCCCCTCGAAACCTCCTGCGCAATACTGCCGGTATCTGCCTTGATTGTCCGGACACGCCCGGAAATTCTTTCTGTTACTTCTGATATTTCTGTCGTGCCTGCTGACAGCTCCTCCATTGTTGCCGACAGATTACAGATCACATCATTCGCCTCCGTAACACTCTCATTCACAACCTCAGTGGAATTCATTACTTCCCTGGATCTGGTTTTCAGCTTGGCAATAATCTCACACAGATTCCGAATTAAAACATTTGCATTTTCTACCATTCCGCCGATTTCATCTTTTGAAGTAACTGCAATTTCCTGTGTTAAATCTGCATTACCTTCATCTACACCATCGGCAATCCTTGCAAGTCCCCTGCTCACCTCATTAATCGGACGAATAACTGACAGATACATCATAATCAGAATTGCTGCAAATGCTGCCACACTGATCACGATCACGATTATGGTAAGTGTCGATGTTGTTTCTGCACTTTTCATGACACTCTGTCTGATGGCAGTCATACCCTCGTCAATTGCGGTTTCAAGATTAATACAAAGCTGCTCCTGTCCCAATATGCATTCCAGCGTCTCTCCACCCAGTAATTGCTTAACAAGCACCATATCTCCCTGTTTTCTTGCATCACTGCACTTCAGCAGACTCTGCAGCAGGGCCTCACAGCCTGTCCGGTATTCCGTGTATGCCTTCCGTATCTCTTCATTTCCGGAGTTATCACATATCTGTTGCATATCCTCCAGAAGCACATACATCTGCTCCACCTCAGAATCGACCAGTCCGTAAATATCTCCGGCTATCTCCAGATCAGCATCTGAGCTTCCTGCCAGGATATTAATGTACTTCTGGATCATTTCCATTTTTTTACCGATTGCTCCATAGGTAGATTCCATGGACAGATAAACCGTGCTCATCCTGTAAGATTCTTTTTTCATATTTCTTACGCTGCTCTGTATCCCCAGCATACCTACAGTCGTAAGCACCAGCAGCATGACCATCAGTCCAATTATCTTTCCCTTCAAGGATAAACCTTTTCCTCTTTTCATACTCTCACCGCCTTATACGTTCTAAACTGGTTGCGTCTGCTCACATATAACGGTTCCGTTCTCACTAAGTCGGTAGCTTCCGCCAGGCAGACAGGTACTGTATCCCGACGGCAGAACAATTTCTGCTGTCGCATTGCACGGGATTTCAAAATGATAGCTGACTCTGTCCCCCTCATAGAGCCATTCACTGACAAATACACCGTATGGAGAATTCCACCTCCCTGCAGCATGCTGTAACCGCTTATCCGGCATGGGGCGAATTGTCATACAGACAGCCTTCTGCATGTGAGGATGAAATCCGCATATATACTGATACATCCATTCACTGATGCTTCCATAGGCGTAATGGTTCAGGCTGTTCATTCCCGTACTGCTGATATGTCCATCCTCGTCAAGGGAATTCCATCTTTCCCAGACAGTTGTAGCACCCAGCTTAACCTCGTGAAGCCATCCCGGATATTCCCGGTTCAAAAGCAGTGTATATGCCAGATCATTGCGGTTATGCTCCGATAAGACCGGACAGAGTATCGGCGTCCCGACAAATCCGGTATTCAGCTTATTTCCGTTTTCTTCGATAAGCCTTACCAGCGTGCTCAGTAAATACTGCTCGGATCTGGAATCATATAACCCAAAGAACAGTAACATTGCACAGGCCGTCTGGGTAGGCTCTACCGTAAGCTCGCCAGCCTCGTTGTAATAATAATCCAGAAAGCTCTTATAAATCGCTTTCCTTTGATTTTGAAACTCTGCTCCCCTGACATCCCCCAATTCATTGGCAGCCTTCTCACAAATCACCGTGGAATGATAATACCAGGCAGATGCTATTAATCCCATGTCCGTTTTTCCAATTGGATTGAGCAGGTTTCCGTTGTCCAGAGCCAGCCAGTCGCCAAGCTGTCTGTCATTCTGCCATAGGTAAGGAATTTCATTCTCCCTCGCTCGACCGGTCATGTAATCCACCCAGTCACACATGATAGGATAATTCTCCATAAGAAGCTGTTTGTTTCCATAAAATTCATACAATTTCCATGGAAGAACCGTTGCCACATCCCCCCAGGTACAAGCCCCTGCATCCTGATAAAACGGGTTCGTGTTCTCCTCTGCCCTGACCTTGGGTCTCGGTGCAAAGAAAGGAACTGCTCCCCCGCAAAGCCTCTGCTCTGCCCTGACACATTTCAGATAATGCCGGAAGAAAGCACTGCTGTTCATATGAAAGCATGCTGTTCCGGCAAATGCTGTCACATCACCAGTCCATCCCATTCGTTCATCTCTTTGCGGACAATCCGTAGGAATATCCAGAAAATTACACTTCTGAGAGCGAAGAGTATTGATAAACAGGGTATTCACCTCTTCGTTTGAGGTCTTAATTTCTCCGGTTCTTTCAATGTCCGACATCAGACGGTATGCACGATATCGAAGCATCTGTCCCTCTTCCAATCCGGACACCTTAACATAACGGAATCCGTAATAGGTAAAATGAGGTGCTGCCTTTTCATAGCCACCTCTGGAGGTGAATTGCAGCTCCGCCTTCGCGGTTCGAAGATTTTCCCGGTAAAAATCGCCATCCTGCAAAAGCTCCGCATGCTGCAGCAAAACTGTCTGTCCCTTGACCAGGGATCCCTCAAACTCTACCCATCCGGTAATTACCCTTCCGAAATCCACAATATCGTATCCGTTCGGATGATGAGTGATCCCGACCGGCTCATATTGGGTTACCTTGCGGACCGGAGGATTCGTCCTTTCACAAAGAAGCTCTGTCGTATCATCCAGCTCTTCAACTCCGATCCCTTCTATCCTTACCGTTTCATCGATAATCTCCCCATCATAAATTCCATTCGACAAAATGGTACTGGTATCACAGCTCCAGGTATGATCCGTACCGATGCACTCTGTGCTTCCGTCCTCATAGGTAAGCCGGAGCTCTCCGATGCATTTCTTACGGTCGCCATACAAATTATAGTAATCACCGTCAAATCCAAACCGTCCCTTGTACCAGCCCTCCCCAAGGAGTACCTCTATTTCGTTCTCTCCCTCTACCAGCAATTCTCCAACATCAAAGGTCTGGTACTCCATGCGGCAGTCATAGGAGTGATATCCGGGCTTTAAATATTCATCACCGACCTTCTGACCATTCAGATACAGCTCATAGAGTCCTAATCCATAGAAATAAATTCTGGCATTATGGATTCCCGGAAAAATATCAAAGCTTTTATGTAATACCGGCATCTGCTTCGTTTCACGTTCAGGCGAAATCCATCTCGCGAACCATGGCTCGTTTCCTTTGGCGGTTTCGAACCATGCGATCTCACTGAGACAACTATTCCAATTCTCATCCATCGCCCGGATCTGCCAGTAATATCTCGTTCTCGGTTCAAGAGCTACATCAATTGACAGCTCACATTGATGATAATCCTTAAGAATTCCGGTATTATAAATCTCCACATTCTGCTCTTTCCAGATTCTGAGCTGTACTTTTTGAAGGAAACAGGCCGTTGTTTCCTTTACCTTCCAGGAAAAATTCAAAAATGAGAAATCATACCCCAGCGGATTTATTAACTGGTTGACCTTTAGCTCATTGATCTTCATTGGACCCCTTCCTGATACCTCAATAATCAGTAAGTCAGCTCCTCTCGGCCGCAAAACGGATCGATCGGACTTTTACCATAAAAGGTATCTCCTTCCGTAATTTTCTTCACAACCGCTTCCAGAACATAATCGTTATTGGAATAGCAGTTGATATATGTTTTAATCATTGGTACATCAAGTAAGTGATAGGGATTCGCCAGACTGATAAACAGAACCGGAACCTCGTCTGCGAACCACGGCACATTATTCCCCTGACCCCAGAAGGTGTACCAGTTGATGCGGTTCGTGGTCTGGTTACTTGCGTTTTCCACATTTCCGATATAAATCACACAGTCGTACTTCTCCTTAAACTGCGTTACATTATCTACTCCGACATCAAAATTTTCCTTTTCATAAAGAGTCACCTCAAAGCCCTTCTTCTCCAGTTCTTCTTTGACTTTCGTGACAACACGCTCATTGGAGGGAAACGGTCCAAGTATTTCCAACAGAATCCGACGGCATTTTTCCGGTGACAGCGGAAGCAGCTTCTGCGTATCCTTAACAAGGGTAATGGATCGATCTGCCAGCTCTCTCGCCCATGCAATGTGCTGTTTATCCTTCAGAATCGATAATTTTCTCTCATCCGGTACAAGCAGTCCATGATGCTTCTTTTCGTGTAATCGCAGAGCCGCTTTCATGGCCAGAATCCTCCTGTTGGCATCATTCAGTCTCTTTTCAGACAGGATGCCATTTTGATATCCTTCCAGCATGAACTGATAATCCTCATGCAGATCCTTATTAAACAGGATCATGTCACAGCCGCATTCAACCGCATAGGGAATGGATACCGAACGCTTCATTGCCGAGGTAAAGCCCACCATAGGCGTTGCATCTGTAATAATCAGACCTTCAAATCCGAGCTTTTCCCTGAGCAGATGATTCAGAAGCTCCTTCGATAAGGTAGCCGGAATGATTTTCCCTTTAGACGCAGGATTATAATGCACCTGATAGGACGGAAGTGCGATATGTCCTGCCATGACAGACAAGGTCCCCGCCTCTATCAATTCCCTGTAAATTCTTCCGTAGCTGTTATCCCATTCCTCCATGGATAAAGAATTTACGCTTGTAAGCAGATGCTGGTCTCTTTCGTCAATTCCATCTCCCGGAAAATGCTTGATGGAAGTAGCTACGCCGCATTCCCTGGCTCCTCTCATATATTCTCTGGCATATGAGATAATCACATCCACATCCCTGCCGTAAGTCCGGACATTCGTAATAGGATTATGGTCGTTTATATCAATATCCACAACCGGAGCAAATGCCCAGTTGATACCTAAAGCAGATGCTTCAGAGCATGCAATCTTTCCAAGCCGGTAAGCGTATATCTTGTCGTTAGCTGCTGCACATGCCATCTGCTTTCCATACGGAGTGCCGTCCGTTGCGGCACCATCTCCGCCGGCCTCCAGATTCGAGGGAATCAGAAGCGGTATCTCAGAATGTGACTGTGCATACTCAAAGGTCGCTCTCATTTCTGCACCTACACCATCCCGGAAAAACAATCCTCCAATATGATGCGACAGCAGCATATCCAGATAGGATGGATCTGTAGAATACCCGATCGGACAAAATAGCTGACCAATCTTTTCCTCCAGTGTCATTTTTGAAAGCGTGGCGTCCACCCATGCGATATCCCCACTTCCCAGTTGAAATGGTTTTGCTTTTAGATTCATAACTTCTACCTTTCTATGAAAACAGCCAGAATTTTCTGGCCGTTATATTTCCTTTGTTATTATGTCAGTTACGATTAGTCATAGTATTTTTTGCAGATCGCTGAAATGCTTCAATGGATATGTCGTCTTTCCATATCGCGCGGCCTCCGAAAGACCGGCGCTGTCGAATCCTCCTGCAGCTGCTGCGTCAATTCCTGCTCTTGCATCTTCCACTACAAGGCATCTCATTGGATTTTCCAAAAGGTAATCTGCCGCCTTCACAAATACCTCCGGATCCGGTTTGGATTTATGGATATTCGTGCCGTCACTGACAGCATCAAAATAATCGCCCAGACCAAGTTTCTCCAGAATCAGCTTTGCGTTTTTGCTTGAGGAACCAATGGCAAGGAAATATCCACGTCTGCGCAATTCATCCAGCGTTTCACGAACCTCCTCCGGCAGCTCCTTTTCCGTCATTCCCTGAATCAGGGATACATAGGTTTCATTCTTTTTATTGACCAGGTTCATCTTTTCTTCTTCGGAATATTCCCTGTCGCTATTCTCAAGAATAATTTCAAGGCTTTCCATCCGGCTTACTCCACGAAGCCGGTTATTGATATTTTCATCAAAATAAACACCTATTTCATCTGCCATTTTCTTCCATGCCAGATAGTGATAATGATCTGTAGAGCAAATCACTCCATCAAGGTCAAAAATAACTGCTTTATACTTCATTCTTTTCGCCTTTTTTCTCCATATATTTTTTAAGTGTCACTAATTCGACAACTTTATTTTCATTGTTCAGATAAATCAGGAATATCACTAAAATTAATGCGGTAACAATCTGCTGGACAGAAGAGTCTACGTTTAATCTTGCATACATCAGTGAAATAAATGCGGTTGTTACTGCTCCAAGTAAATATCCAATTTTATCGTTACAGAATCTTCCGATAAATCCACCTATGAACATAGGAAGAAATGCCGTGAACATAACGCCTATGGAACCAAAGTTCAAGGACATCTGTATCGTTCCTGTATTTGTAGCGCTCATAAATCCCACAACTCCCATTAATCCGCCTGCAATCAGATAGCATCCAACCGCATTCGGGACTTCACGGATTCCGGTATTAACAGATACCTTCTGTCCGGATAAAAGCGCTCTGTAATCGTATCCAAATTGTGTATAATCAAAGATAAAAATAATGACTGCCAGACCGGCAATAATTACAAGCGAATAATTCCACACGCTCGGAAAGCTGATCAGCTCCGTATTCGTTACAAAGGAAACTCCGCGTCCATCTGTAAGTGTAAATGCCAGGCCTTCATAAAAAAGCGTCACTCCAAGAGACACAATGATCGGCGGAAGCTTTACAAGCACATAGATAGCTCCTGATACTGCTCCCAAAAGCAGTCCTGCCAGAATCGATATCATCAGCATTACCGGAGTGCTTAATCCAAGCTTCGTGCAGATACTTGCACTAATTACGGAGGACAGTAATGAAATCGAGCCGATGGAGAAGTCAAATCTTCCGGAATTCAGGTTAATTGATAATGCAAAGGTTGTTAACATTACCGAGGCTGCAGCCCGAAAGAATACTTTCCAATCCCCCTGTGTCTCAAACATAATTACGTTATTTGATATGCATAAAAGC
The DNA here is from genome assembly GCA_963618065.1 of bacterium. Taxonomy (GTDB): domain Bacteria; phylum Bacillota; class Clostridia; order Lachnospirales; family Lachnospiraceae; genus Suilimivivens. Next base: position 119,593 of record CAVERH010000002.1, read on the forward strand.
TGCATAATAAGGAATGTTCCCAGGGGAATTGCAATAATTCCCAATACTCTTTTCCACATTTTCTGATTGCTGTTCTTCATACTGCCACCTCTCTGTATTTGCAGCCGTCCCACATAAACCAGCTACCTTCTCCTTAATCCGGGGGACTCCGGACGAATCCGGAGATTTCCCCCAAATATAAACTCTTACTGTGCCATCGCCTTGATATCTGCAAAGGAATACTTTCCTACAAATTCTTCAAATGCTGCATAATCACATGTAAGCAGTGTATCAAGCATATCCTTCGTATATGCAGGTGCTTCTGTAGAGCTGTCTACTGCATAGTATTCATTAAATTCTTCTGCGCTTGTTGCAACCCAGTATCCCTGTCCAAGTGCCAGAGCATTTCCATCCTCTGTACGAATCGGAGCTCCTAAAATTGCTCTGTAGGTTGCGATAAATACGGGGCCAATGCTTGCTGAGAATTTACCGGCAAGGTAATCCAGCATTCCAGCTTCCATTGCATCCTTATAGCTCTCTGCATAGGCATCTACACTGGCAATCTTGACATCGGTTCCCGAAATGGCAGCGCCAAAGAAATCCGAACCGTTCCCTACAGCCAGAATCACCTCAAGGTCAGCTGTCTGTGCCATCTGTGCACACTTGCCAAACCATGCATCATCCATGTCATAGCCGCCAACATAGCCTGCAATATTGATTGTGCCGATTGCACCGGTATCAATTCCTGCATCTGCATAAATCTGGGCAATAATGCCATCCTTATCGGTTGCTCCCTTGTAATTGGCTCCATCTCCGCCGGCTTCAACCATCGCGGTCAGCATACCTGCTGCACGATAGATATGCATATCCGTGAAGTAAGGAATTGCACCACCAAAAATTGCAAAATTAGTTTTGTCCTGATCAAGATAGTGCTTTGCCATGTCATAGCCGGTCTGGTATTCAATATCCAGAGAGGGGCCGATTGCGCCTACATAATGCTCATATCCCTTGTAGGTTTCATACTCATCTGCCGTTAAGGTTCCTGTAGCTACGGCATAGTAAACACCTGCTTCTTCACACTGCTCGATCTGAGCCGGTCTGTCAAAGGATGAGAACGAGATAATACCCTTACAATTATTCGTGATAAAGGTTTCAATTGCAGAAGCCTCACCTGCAGCATCCTTTAATTCATCGGAATAAATCAGCTCCACATTGTACTGCTTCTGAATGTACTCCGTATAATATGCACGGAATGCCAGTGCCTCTGCTGTTGTACCATCTGATATAAGGATACCGATTTTTTCGGTATTGCTCATATCCAGCTCTACAGCCTCCTCCGGCTCCACTGCAGCATCTGCTGTTTCCTCTGTGGTCTCTGTCACTTCTGTTGTTTCCGTTGTCTCTGTTGTTTCTTCTGCTGCAGCCCCATCCTGTGCTGTTGTTGAGCTGCCGCAGCCCGTCAGTGTAAAGGACAATACTGTCGTTACACAAAGAGCCATTGCTAATAACTTTTTCATTTCTTCCTCCTTATAAAAGTTGTAATTAATGAGTAAATATATATAAGGCAGATAATTCTGCACCTATACGGTTTGTTACCGTGGAAGAAGCTTTCCACGCTGGTCACTTGTCGATGCAAAAACAACCAGAATAAAAATTGCTGCCTTAACCATCTGTCCGATTCCAGAATCAAGATTAAACATGGTCATGATCTGGCTCAGAAGGGTCATCGAGAATGCACCAATCACTGCTGCATAGATTTTACTCCTTGCTCCGCCTGATACCGGCATTCCGCCGAACACAATCGCAATAATGACATCCATACCAACACTGGAGGCCGTATTTCTTGTTAATGTCGGCGCATAGATAATCGTAAGGAGCGACCCTAAACCAACTCCAAAGCCGGCCATTACAAATGCGATAATGGAATACTTCTTTAAGGAAATCCCGCTCAATTTGGCACAAAGCGGATTCCCACCCAGAAACTTTTCTCTCCTTCCGACCTTGGTAAAGCTGAACACAAAAACACAGATGAGAAGGAATACCGCCAGGGAAACCACCTTCACTGTCATATTGTTATACGGCTTTACTGCCGCAGCCGGCACTGCAATTTCAGATCCGGTTCCGTTAACCTTAATGAGAACCAGTATGAGCGCATTCAGAACACTCAGCATGGCAATGGTTGTAACAAATACCGGTAAATTAAACACACTTGCCAGTACGGAATTAAACAGAGAAATCAATACTGCAACACCTATGCATACAAGCGCCATTACCAGAATGCTCTCTGTTTTGTTATATGCCATTCCCCCAAGCAGTGCACTCACTGCCGCCGATGCTCCAAGGCTGATATCAAAGGAGCCCAGTGTATAGATAAAAATTGCTCCTGTTGCCACTACAGCAACCACTACGGACTGATTGATAATAGCCTTCATTCCATATGAGATATTAATATCCTTTATCGTTCCGATCACCAAAAATCCCGCAAGAAGAACGATCAGACCAAAAAGCGGTGCGAAATTCATAATATGCTTTTTTAGATTATTTGTTTTCATGTAACCGCCTCCTAAATCATGTACTGAATAACATCCTGTTCACTTAATTCCGGACTTCTTTCAAATTCCTTCTTTACTGCACCGTCCTTCATAACAATCAGACGATCCGACATTCCGATCAGCTCTGTCATTTCTTCTGAAATAATCACAATAGATTTTCCCTGCTTCTTCATCTGATACATGAGCTGGTACATGGACTGCTTCACACCAATATCCACACCTCTTGTCGGACAATCCAGAATCAGGATATCACTGCCTCTTCCTATCCATTTTCCGAATACAACCTTCTGCTTATTGCCTCCGGAAAGTGCGGTTATGTACTGTTCCATGTCTCTGCACTTGATGCTGAGCTGATCAATCTGCTCCCTGACGTATGTCTTTTCCTTCGATGGAAGAATGACATGCCCTGCAACTGCGAATTCCTCCATTCCCGCGATGGAAATGTTATCCCTGATGCTCGCATTCAGACAAAGGGATTCTGTATCTCTGTCCTTCGCTACATATCCGACCTTATGCTTCATGGCAGCAGCCTCGTCTCTGAATGACTCTCCATGAATGGTGACCTCTCCGCTTTTTAGCTTCATGGCTCCGAAAAGCACCTTTCCCAAGGTGTGCATACCACAGTCGGACAGGCCTCCGACACCCAGAATTTCTCCTTTATGCAGCTTCAGATTAAAATCAATGAGCTGATCCTCCAGATTGCCGTTCCGGATTTCCATAACAACCTCATCCTCACAGCTTCCATCGAAGTCTCCGCGATAATAGTCACCCTCCATTTCTCTTCCGATCATACTTGCCTTAATCAGATCCTCATCAAACTCACTTTTATCAAAGGTGACAATAATCTTTCCGTCCCGTAAAACCGTCAGGGCATCACATACGTTCATGATTTCATCCATATCATGTGAGATAAAGACCACTGCCTTATTCTTTTCCTTCAGTCTGTTCATGATACCGTATATAATGTCTCTTCCCTTTTGAGACAATGCCGTTGTTGTCTCATCTACAATAAGCACCTCCGGATTTTTGATCATAACCTTGGCAATCTCAACCAGCTTCCGATCCTGCATATCCAGCATCGCAGTCGGTATCTCGGCACGGATATGGGATGCTCCGATTGCATCCAACGCCTCCTGCGCCTTCTTTATCATTTCCCTTCTTTTAACAATACCCCATTTTCTGTTTGTTCCGAATGCTTTAAACTGCTCTGTCTCACCCAGAAAGATATTTTCTGCTACTGTAATCCCGGATACCGTTCCGCTTTCCTGTACAATCATTCCGATTCCCTGTTCAAGTGCATCAATCATGGAATGCGGACTCCACTTCTGTCCCTTATACAGCATCTCACCTTCATTCGCTTTCTGCATACCTGATATGATTGAGGTAACGGTAGATTTTCCGGAACCATTTTCACCAATCAGACCAAGAATCTCTCCCCTTCTGATGGTAATACTGACATCATTCAGTGCGATGGTTGGTCCAAAGCACTTTTTCATATGATTTACTTCAACTATCGTTTCTTTGCTCATTGAAACCCACCTTTCCCGATTCACTGTTTTCCCATAAAATCAATAATCTTTTCAATATCCTCCTGTTCATATGCTACCAGCTCCATCTCCGGTATTTCTTTACAGGCAAAGACGTTAGCAAGTGCGACAAACTGGCAAAGCTTCGATTTTAAATTAAGACGGTCACCTTCTCCGGTAACCAGTTCAATTTTTCCCTTACACTTGTCAACCATTTCAAAGAAAGCATTAACATCTTTAATATTCTGAATTTTCATAATAACCTCCCTCACATGGTTCTTTATTACCATCCGTACTGTTTGCTGTTATTAATAGTATAGTTCATTATGATTACTTTCCAATTATTTTTCTTAATATGTTTTATTGATTTTTTTATATAAAAATATTATAATTATATTGTTTTTATTGATTTATTTTAAGATTCTATTGTATGAAGAGATGAGGATACAGAACTATGGATATTGATACATTAAGAAGTGATATTTACCGGTTGAATGAAGATGAGCTGTTTTATCAGAAATACTATTATGCCCGTCAGCAGCAGTA
>CAVERH010000003.1:0-116347 GCA_963618065.1 bacterium
GACGCAACTCTGATATAATATCATGCGCATTCTGCATTGTCAACACTTTTTTAAAACTATTTTCAACTTTTTCTTACATGTTGACCACCCTTGTCCGGTGGACTTTCATAATAGCATTAGTCTCAGTAGTCTGTCAATAACAAAAGCAAAAAATTCCTTACTCCCTTTTTACAGAGAAAAGGGACTATCCCAAAACCGATAGTCCCCAGTTTTTCAACCAATATAAAATATAACCTGTAATAATAATTCCTTCCAGAATTCCAAACACTGCCCCAAACAGCTTATCCGCACTCCGGATCACCGGAAGCCTCGACACCAGACGGATCGATGTAAAGATCAGATTCGCCAGCTTATAGACTGTACATACAATCAGAAGCAATATGATAATCTGAATCAGCCGCCCGATCTCCCTGTTTAAGTAGCTGCCGATTGCTCCGAGAAGCAGATAGGCACAGAAGCCGGCAACCGCCATGGCAATCAGGGACAGAATTTCCTGTACCATTCCCTTCCGGAAGCCGGAAACCATACGCCATATCATAATCACTACAATTCCTGCGACTGCAAGATAAAAATAAATATCCATATTAGTTTAACTCCATCACGTCAATGGAATCGCTGGTCACCAGTCCATAACGGTAAGCAGACGATGTGGGCAGAAGCAATGAAACCGGTTTTTCAAAGTTTCCTACGAATTTATCGGCACCACGGATATTGGTAATCTGGCAGGAATCACTGTTATAGATAATGACCTGTTCTTTATGAAAAAGAATATCCGAATATTCCATATCCAGAAGCTGGGTATGAATCTTATTTCCGGATGCGCTGTATACGTCGAGCCGGTAGGAGGCTTCTCCTGTGGAATCATGGAACACGACGCCCACATAATCACTGTTATGATAAACCCCGATAACCTCCTCATCAAAGAGGCTCGTTGCGACAACGGTCGGCTTTTCCGAACCGGAAAAGAAAATAATCCGATCATCGGAAACAGCAAAGGCTGCACTGTTATTCATAAACTGCACATAGGGCACCACCGTATTCAGATAATCGTAGCCGCTGACGTAATTATCGGTCTGGTTTTCTCCCACTTCTCCGAAATTATAGAATGCAATCGAAGATTTCATGCTTCCGCTATCCATAAAGAAATAGGAAACCATCATAATCCTGCCATTCGGGCTCATGCATACAGAAATGGGATATCCACTTTTATCCATGGAAACCTTGGCATGAACAATTGCTTCATCCGTATTGGAGTTTCCGTTATATACATTAATACGTGTCGCACTGGAATCATCCAGAACGGCTGCCACAACTCCGTTTTCCGCAACGCTTAAGCTCCGGATCGGGAGGTTTGTATTAATGGTTCCCTTGATCCCATTCTTATCGCAGACATAAATCTCTCTTCCATTATAATCTCCCAATGCACAGACTGCGCCTGAGATGGATAAAATGGGAGACTGCATTTCGTAAGACTGGTTCCAGACCGCCTTACCCTTGTTATCCATACAACTGGCACCATCCTTACTGTAAAAAAGAATATTGCCATCGAGATTTTCTGTTTTTGTCCCCTGTACAATCATAACAGGAACAGTAGTGATGGTATCGCAGGAGGTAAACACCTTATCTCTCCAGGATACAACTAAAAATGCAATGACTGCCACCACTACAACAACAGCCAGTACCACACGGTAAAAAACCGTAAGCTTATGCCCACGGATTTTTTCCTTGTAGTTGATTGGCTGGGTGTTTTCCTGTCTTTTTTCTCTTTCTTTTAAATAGTCACGGATGTTTGCCATCGAACCTGTCACCTAACAAAACTGATAAATGGTTGTTGTTTCATATTTTCTGGAAGGACCAAATACGGCCTGCGGGAATTCCGGCTTATTGGCGGTATCCGGATAATACTGGGTTTCCAGACAGAAGCCGCTTCTGGGTCCATATTCTGCCCCGTCCTTGCCTGCACACGGGCTGATGCAGTTACCTGCATAGAACTGTACACCCGGCAGATCGGTATACACCTTCATGGTACGCTTTCCGGTGCTTTCTACTGCTGTTGCAATCTGACGAATTGTACCATCGGCATCATCAATGACCCAGTTGTGGTCATAGCCGTGAACCAGGGTAAGCTGCTCTTCATCTTTTGCAATATCCTGTCCGATCTTCTTGGCTGTTGTAAAGTCAAATACGGTTCCTGCTACCGGTGCAAGTTCTCCGGTCGGAATTGCTCCTGCGACTACCGGTGTATAACGGGATGCCTTGATCTCCAGAACCGTATCCTCAATGTTGCCTGCCTTGTGGCCTGCCAGATTGAAGTAGCTGTGATTGGTCATGTTGATAATGGTATCCTTATCGCTTTCCACCTCATAGTGAATCTTAAGTTCATTCTCTTCGGTGAGGGTATAAGTTACCTGAATGGTTTTGTTTCCGGGGAAGCCCATGGAATCGTCTGCATCAGTTATTGCAAAGGTTACACAGTCTGCACCTTCGGTTACCTCGTACACTCTCTTATGATATCCCTTTTCGTAATCACTATGTAAATTGTTCACTCCATCGTTCACATCAAGCTGATACTTCACGCCGTTTAAGGTAAAGGATGCATTTCCGATACGGTTTGCATTCGGTCCTACGGTTGCTCCGAAAAAGCTTCCGTTCGTAAAATAATCCTCCAGATGATCATACCCCAATACAATATCTTCTGCCTTTCCATCTTTGTCCGGAACAAATAAATTCACAAGAATCGCACCATAGTTAATGATGCCTGCTTTCATGCCTTTACTGTTTGTCAGCCAGTACTTGTAAATTTCCTGTCCTTCCTTTGTTTTTCCAAATAATTCTTTGGATACTCCCATAATACTACTACCTCCCTGTTTGCTTTAACTGTTCCCTGTCTTCACAGTTTTCTTTTATCGTAACTGTTCAGTACCCTCACAGTTACCTTTTATCATAATTGCCGGTACACCTCCGGACTCCATTGAAGAGCCGCTGCCTGCAGCTATAATTCCACACGTCCATCCAATGCCCGCAGCAAAGTGATCTCATCGATATATTCCAGATCTCCTCCCACGGGAACTCCGCTTGCGATTCGGGTTACCTTAATTCCGGTAGGCTTCACCAGCTTGCTGATGTACATTGCGGTTGTTTCCCCCTCCAGACTGGAATTGGTTGCAATAATGACTTCCTTAACCGGTCCTTCCAGCCGGGCAATCAGCTCCTTCAGCTTAATCTCATTTGGTCCGATCCCCAGCATGGGCGAAATTGCACCGTGCAATACATGATAAACCCCTTCGTATTTCCCGGTCTTCTCATAGGCTGCCAGATCACGGGTTGTCTCCACAACCATGATCGTTCCGTGATCCCGGTTGGGATTGGCACAAACCGGACAGATTTCCCGGTCGGTCATGGTAAGGCATTCCTTACAATAACATACCTTCTGCCTTGCTTCCCACACCGTATCTGTCAGATGCTTGACTTTATCTGCCGGCATGTTCATCAAATGAAAAGCAAGTCGCTGGGCAGACTTGCTTCCAATTCCCGGGAGCCCTGCAAGCTCCTCTATTAACTTGTTCATATGCCCGCTGTACAAGTCCATTAGAAGGGAAGGCCTCCTCCCAGACCACCGGTCATTTTGTTCATTACTTCTGCATTGGCATCCTCTGCCATACGAAGTGCTTCATTGGTTGCTGCCATTACAAGATCCTCTAACATCTCCACATCATCCGGATCTACGACTTCCTGGGAAAGCTTCACCTTCGTAACTTCCTTTTTGCCTGTTACAGTAACTTCCACAGCTCCACCGCCTGCTTTTGCTGTAAATTCTCTGGTTTCTAATTCTTTCTGACTTTCTTCCATCTGACGCTGCATTCTCTGCGCCTGCTTCATCAGATTATTCATATTACCGGGCATACCCATGCCGCCCGGAAATCCTCCACGTTTTGCCATTTGATGTACCAAACCTTTCTTGTGCTGAATAGTTACCCTTTCTTACTATTAATATACCGCTATCGTATATACCGTTTCATTGTACTATTATCTGTACATAAATTTCAACCACAACTTCTACTCTACTGAAACCGTTCAGTCTCTATTCGTTACTGTTCACCTGTATCTTGTTCCATCAATATCTATTCAAAGCTTCCGGGAATCTCATCCAGCTCTTCTATCTCCATATCGATTGCCTGATCCACAAGGCGCGTCAGATCCGGATAAAGATCTTCAGGGTTTCTGCCGTTTAAGGCGCTCTGTATGATGATCTCCATATCCTTGCCGGTCACACTGCCGATCACATTCTTAAACTGATCCTGGTTTTCCTGGCGTTTAAAGTATTCGGACGGCAGTCCGTCCTCTACAATAACCAGCAGCTTTCCATCTCCGGAAAGACTCGGATAGGCATTCTTCAAATAAGATTTCATCGGATTTGCCGTTTCATCCACAATTCTGGACCAGCGGTTTACCACATTCTGAATGTCCTCCGGAATTGCTTTGGGAAGCTCGGCTTTTCCTGCAGGCTTTTCTGTTCCCTGCAAAGGATCTGTTCCATTCCCCGGAACAGAAGCACTGCCTGCCCCTGGATTTACTGCCACCATCGGGATTCCCTTTTCAAGCTTTTCTTCCACCTGACGGATACGGTCAGCCAAGGAGGCGGTGTCCGTTTCCATGGCCGGACGGCATAGCTTAATGATCGCCATTTCAATGAGGATCCTCTTCTGGGTTGCATAGCGGATCTGTCCGGAAAGCTCGGACAGAATACGGATGTACCGCATAATCGTATCATTCTCTGCAAGATGTGCTTCCTCCTTGAGGCGCACCAGATTATCCGAAGATACATCAATGATGTCCTCTACCCCGTCCGCCGATTTAATCAGCAGGAGATTTCGCAGATACCATGCAAAATCCGTAACAAACTGGGAAAGCTCCCGCCCCTGTAGTACAATGTCCTGTAAGACACCCAGGGCTGCTGCCGCATCTCCTTTCAGGATTTCACGCAGCATACGGCTGAACACCTCGGTATCTACTGCGCCCAGAACATCCAGTACTTTATCATAAGTTAATTCCTGTTCAAAATAAAATGCAATACACTGATCGAGCAGACTTAGGGCATCACGCATGGAGCCGTCTGCCACCCTGGCAATATAACGGACTGCCTTTTCTTCGATCTGCACCTGCTCCTTCCGCATCAGTTCTTTCAGACGGTCTGCGATCGTATCAATGGAGATCCGGTGGAAATCGTAACGCTGGCAGCGTGATAGAATCGTAATCGGAATCTTATGCACTTCTGTCGTTGCCAGAATAAAGATAACATAGGCCGGCGGCTCCTCCAATGTTTTCAGAAGCGCATTAAACGCTCCAATTGAAAGCATATGCACCTCATCAATAATATAAACCTTGAATTTCCCTTCTGCCGGAGAATAGTTGACCTCTTCGACAATCTGCCGGATACTGTCCACGCCATTGTTGGATGCCGCATCAATCTCAATCACATTCATGCTGGTGCCTGCTGCAATGGACTTGCAGATCGCACACTCTCCGCACGGACTGCCATCGACCGGGTGCTCACAATTGACCGCCTTTGCAAAGATCTTGGCAATTGTGGTCTTACCGGTTCCACGGGTACCGCAGAACAGATAGGCATGAGAAGTCCGCCCGCTTTTGATCTGGTTCTTTAATGTTGTGACAATATGTTCCTGTCCCTTCACATCCTCAAATACCGTCGGGCGAAACTTTCGATATAACGCTGTATAAGACATTGCTCTGTCTTTCCTTCCTTAAACTGCTTAATCTCCAAAGCTGATGCCAAGATGCTTTGCTTCACGGATAATGGAAGCATCCGGGGATATCATCTTCAGCTTACCGGCCACATCCTCAAGCGGAACCTTGACCACCTCACGGTTCCTGTAGCCAACCATAAATCCATATTCACCCTTTAAGATGAGTTCTCCAGCCTCTGCGCCCAAACGGCTTGCAAAAACACGGTCGTAAGGGCTGGGGCTTCCACCTCTCTGAGTGTGTCCGGGAACGGTCACACGTACCTCCTGACCGGTTCTTTCCTGAATTTGTGCTGCCAGCTCATAGGAAACCGACGGGAACTTGTAGTTCTTCATTTTCTCTTTGTATTCTTTCTTGCTGAGCTTCGCATCTTCCTTGGAAATGGCACCCTCGGCTACGGCAAGAATCGTAAATTTGCTGCCCTTCTTATGGCGGTCATTGATGGCCTCTACAACCTTATCAATATCATAAGGGATCTCCGGAATCAGAATGATGTCTGCACCACCTGCCATACCGGCATTCAATGTCAGCCAGCCAACCTTATGTCCCATCACTTCCACAATAAATACACGTCCATGGGAAGCGGCTGTGGTATGAATACAGTCGATACAGTTCGTTGCAATGTTGACGGCACTCTGGAAACCAAAGGTCATATCGGTTCCCCAAAGGTCATTATCAATGGTCTTCGGAAGTGTCACGATATTCAGTCCCTCCTGACGAAGCAGGTTGGCTGTCTTGTGTGTACCGTTACCACCAAGGATCACGAGACAGTCAAGACAAAGCTTATAATAGTTCTGCTTCATGGCTTCTACTTTATTTAATCCATTTTCATCAGGGTCTGTAATGGTTTTAAACGGTGTTCGAGAGCTTCCAAGAATCGTTCCGCCCTTAGTCAGGATTCCGGAAAAGTCAGAGCCGGAAAGCATACGGAAATTCCCGTAAATCAATCCGCGGTATCCTTCCAGAAATCCATAAATCTCAACATCCTGTTCACTATTGGTAAGGCACTTTACCACACCTCTCATTGCGGCATTCAATGCCTGACAGTCACCACCACTTGTCAACAAACCAATTCTCATCATTGTAGACCCCTCCTGTGTTTTCTCTTGTTTTACTTATATTAGTATACACCATTTTTATGGGAGACTACAACCTTGACTTGACGCACAAGAAACAGTATAATAGGGTTTGTTATGGACAAATACGGAGTTGTATCGAAGCGGTCATAACGGGGCGCACTCGAAATGCGTTTGCCCTCCGGGGCACGAGGGTTCGAATCCCTCCAACTCCGCGCAGAACCCGGTTCACGAAATGGTGAACCGGGTTCTTTAAATCCATTCCAAATCGGCTTCGCCGATGGGATTTTGCAATTCTGAATCATATTCTTACGGTCTCAGCAGCAAATGCTTCGACCTGTACTGAATAGTTACGTGTCATCTTCCATATTCTGCGGCCGGCTCAAAACAACCTGACCGTCTTTTACGGTCACACTCACTTTATTATCCTTAAGCCCGATTTCTTTGAGCAGCTCGGAGGGAATCTGTACACGGCCTACCTTATCCACGATTGCAAATTCCTCCTGCGTTTCCTCGGTATGCCAGTCAATATTGCTTTCTTTCAGGCGGTCCGCATATTTTTCTTTGAGGACGCGTTCACTGCTGATCTTGCCGTCCCGGATCGCCACGACGCGCTTTACCTTCCGGGAAAGCGCCACATCATGCGTGACAATCAGGATCGTCTGTCCTTCTTTATTCAGCTCTGTAAACACATCGAAAATATAATCCGCTGTCTTCGTGTCCACACTTCCTGTCGGTTCATCGGCAAGCAACAGCTGTGGAGAATTGGCAAGGGCAATCGCAATGGCAATCCGCTGCTGTTCCCCTCCGGAAAGCATCTGCAGACGGCTGTTCTTCTTATGAGCCATGCCCACACGCTCTAAAAGCTCCATGGCCTTTTCCCGTTTATTCCGTACAGAAGACAGATACATCGGCAGCATTACGTTTTCGACTGCAGACAGATACGGCAGGAGATTGCGTCCATTATTCTGCCACACAAATCCTACGGTGTTGCGCTTATACAGCACAAGCTCCTTCTCCGTCATGGTAAAAAGATTCTTGCCGCACACCTGCAGCGAACCAACGGTTGGACGATCCAGTCCTCCAATCATATTAAGGAACGTCGACTTGCCGCTTCCGCTGTTTCCGATAATGGCGGTAAGCTCGCCGCGTTCAATCGTCAGATCCAGCCCTTGCAATGCCATGACCTCTGTTTCTTTTGTTTTATAGATTTTCACCAGGCTCTCTGCCTGCACCATTGCTTCAGCCATTCTGTTTTCTCCGCCTTTTTGCTCCTCATAATCTGTGCCATATTCTCTAACTATAAATACGCCCACCGTTCTCAAGCTCGATAATCTGGTCTCCGGCTCCCATCAGTCCGACATCGTGCGTCGTCATCACTACCGTAATGCCTTCCTTACGCGTCATCTCCTGAAAAATACGGGTAATCTCTGCCGCCATGGCACTGTCAAGCTCTGCCGTCGGCTCGTCCGCAAGGATCAGCTTGGGACGGTGTGCAAAGGCCCGTGCAATGGCAACACGCTGCTGTTCTCCACCGGACATCTCTGCCGGCATATGCGTCATACGGCTTCCAAGTCCGACCATTTTCAGGCATTCTTCCACTCTTTCCTGTCGTTCCTTTGGGGATTTCACGCCACTAAGCCTCATGGAAAATTCCACATTCTGAAAGGCATTCATCGTTGGAATCAGGGATACCGCCTGAAATACAAAGCCCATCTGCTTACGCCGCAGCTCTTCCCTATCATACTCGGACATTGCGGTAAGATCCTTTCCCTCCATACAGATTCTGCCGCTCGTCGGAAGGTCTAACGCTCCGATAATATTTAACAGCGTGGTCTTTCCGGAACCGGATCTTCCTTTCAGAATCGTAAAGGTTCCTGCTTCGATCTGCGCATCAATATCCTTCAATGCCTGAAACGTTCCTCCCGGGATCGGAAAAATCCGGTTGATCCGCTCCATCTCAATCATTACACTCATTTCTTCTCTCCTGACTGTCTGACTCCTCGTTTACTCTTCACCCAGCTTCAGGGTATTCGTGATATTCAGCTTGAACAACAGACCAATTAATACGGCAAGGCAGACAAGTACTACCAGCAGAATCACGGCATAGAGCCGCAGCATATCCGCAGGATCCGTAATCAGCTTCATCGGAAGCACCTGATTGGATGCCGCATAAGCAATCTGCACCATGGGAACGTACATTTTCGAAGTCAGCTTTCCGATTCCGATTCCCGCCAGAATGGAAAACACACCCGAAAAGATCTGTTCGTTTAACAGCATATGAATCAGCTCGCCCTTGTGCATACCACAGGCACGCAGGACACCAAAGATCATTTCCCGCGACCGCACCGACATAATCCAATAGATCAGATAGCCGACTGCACACAACAGAATCGTAACCAGAAAGCCCATGGTAAGCACCCCGTTCGTTCCCTGCAGCAGAGGATCCCGGATGGCCGCATCCACATCCCTGCTTCTGTCCCGATACCCGGAAAGCTTCACATCATATTTCTCAATCCAGTCTGTTATTTCAGAGCTGTCGTGTCCCTCCTTTAAGGTGATCCACACCTCGTACGGTGTCACGCCCCACTCCTGATAAAGTGTCGCATAATGGGCAACGATCATATAATGATCGTGCGAATAAGCCGTTCCGTCCGGATTCAGTCCCATACGGACCGGTTCATAGCCCGGAAAATATTCAAAAAATCCCACGATCGTTCCGGTAGCGGAATCCTTGTGGCTGTTATTAAAGGACAGGGAATCTCCCACATCGTAGCCCAGCTTATCATGGAAATTCTGTGAAACCAGAATGCCGTTTTCTTCTACCGCCAGTTCGTTCAGCAGCTCATAATACGGGCTTCCAAGAAGTTCTTCGTCCAAGGCTGTATTTTCACCGAACTCTTTTGTATGAATACCCATGAGCGTAACGGTATCTCGCTTTCGTGAACCGGTAGAAATATAAGCCTTGTCATCGTAAATGACCCTGGTATAACTCTGTGCACAGTCCAAAGCGGCATATTTTGCATAGTCCGGCTCATAGTACATGAATTCGACATCCGGATTCTCGGAAGCGATCGAGCCGTTATCGTTCCAGACTTCCTTAATCATCACATCCGCACCATCCAGATATTCCTGATTTTCAATCGCATTCTGCAGAATGGTCCTTGCTATAGTCGCGTGATACATTCCGAGAGAAATCGTCAGAATCAGAAACAGCATGATAAACTGCTGCTTCCGTCCGTTCTTGCGGTTTTCCATAAAGGAAGCATAGCTTGCGCTCTTCCAGTGATTCTTCCCGATCAGATAAATCAGCTGCACCAGATACGGCTGGAGCCGTAAAAACAACAGCCCTAGTCCCAAAATAAACAGGGAGGAGCTGATATAAAGCAGGGGCTCCAACGATTCTCCCATCAGCACGCTTTCTTCGATCTGAGCTTCACTTTTATGAAACGAATAATAGCCATACAGGGAAACGGCAATCAGAATCACGTCAAGAAACAGCTTCTCCCAGAGATATTTTTTCTTAACGGCGTTCTGCTGCTTCAAATGCACAATCGTTACCCGGCTGTGCCGGATGGCCGGAATTGTCATAATACACAGGACTGCTGCCATCGCTGCAAGCGTATACAAAAGGGCCTCTTTGCCAAACTGTACCGATAGCTGCGAATTCCCGGTAAATTCCAGAAAGCTTCTCGCCGATCCAAGCGCCCGGCTGAACGCAATGCCAAGCGGCACACCCAACGCTCCGCCAAGAATCGTCAGAAACAGGCTCTGATAAAGATATAACCGGAAAATCTGGCCGCCCGAGCTTCCACGGCTCTTGATGACCGAGATCTCGTTTTTCTCCATCTCATACATCTGTCCGGAAATCATAAACAGAAACGCCGCCAGCATAATCAGCACCGGAATCTGTAAGATCAGCAGGGTTGCTTTAATCTTCGTTTCCTTTTTGGTATAGTCCTCCAGAATGTTCTGATAAGAGGGACGATCCGTAAATCCGCAGTATGCACTGCCGGTAATCAGCTCATTCGTATAGCTCATGGCCTGCGGCACATCCGTATAATCCATCTGTTCATAATCTGCCATGGTGAAAAACTTGCAGTTCACAGTATAGTCCTTCAGCCGTTCTCCCATGAACATGTTACGGAACAGTGCCTCATTCATGATGCAGTAGCCGCTCTTATTGCCGATATGCTCCTGCCAGTAATAATCGCTGTTATCATCCTCGTTGTAAATTCCCTTGATATAAAAACGGATCGGAGCTCCGTTTTCATCATATATGCGGTCAAAAGCATAGGTTTCTCCAAGCAGGATCTTCTGGCTGACCGCGCAGGTCTGGCTGACAATGACTTCAATGGCTCCGTCTTCTGTCAGTCCGTCTTCCGAATAAAGCTCCCCACTTACCAATTGGATATGCTCTCCGAAATCGCTCATAAATCCAAGCCGTGTCGAAATTCCGGTGACGTCATCCCGGTTCATGGTGGAGAGCGCATCGGTCTGCATCAGATAATAAAAGCAAATGGTCTGCCGTTCCGGTACACCCAGTGAATCATAATATGTTTTCATCAGGTTTTCGAGCTTCGTAACAACTGTGCCCTCATCCTTTACCTGACTGACCACGGAAAACTGCATCACCGCCGGCCACTCTGACTCCTGAAACCTTTCCTCTTCAAACTCATCCTGAAGCATTCTGGTATACGCCGCTTCCTTATACAGCGGGAAGCAGATCACAGTTGCAATCATCAGTACGCTTCCTAACAGAAGACAAAGATTCATCCATTTTTTATGCCAAAGCTTTTGCAGCATTATTCGAAACATATTTCCATTCCTTCCGTTAAGCCTTCTGCAACTCCATAATTGATCTGATCCGAACCGCAGGGCACAAATCCCACGTAGGCTGCGCCGCCATTGTCCGTACGCACCTTCACATAGGTCTGTCCCTTCATTCTGGTAACTGCCTTTTTCGGAATCAGTAATACATTTTCGATCTGTCTTGCCGTACAGGATACCGTAAGACGGCTCTTATTCCATAAACCGCCGGAGGTTTCTGCACTTAACTCCATATTCCCGATATCCTCTGCCGGAAGTTCAATCAGGACATCTTCAGACTGCAGCTCTGTGCTTAAGGCTGTGCCATGATAGGTGACAACGGTTCCTGTCGTCTCCTGTTCCTTCCCCTCAAGATCGGTATAAGTAACTGCGACCTCCATACCGTAATTCAGCAGGTTTCCCTCATCCTTCACGGTCACATAGCAGTGATCCGCCCTGGCAATCTGGAATAAGGCTTCTTCTTTGGCAAGCTGCTTTTCCCCGGTATAATCCGGCATCGCAATCACTACACCGTCCACCGGTGCCGTGAGCTGCGTAACCGCATAATCGGACTGCATCTGTGCAATCTCTTCCTGGAGCTTATTCTCTTCCTTCTGTAAATGCGCAAGCTCCCGGCTTAACTGCTTCTTCAAAAGCCGATCCTTTTCCTTGCTGCTTTTTTCCTGTAAATCAGCCTTTCGCTGCTCAATCCGCTCTGTTCTCGTTACCTTCGTCTGTAAGGCCACCTCATCCGGCACAACGTAAACATTGGCAAGAGCCTCTCCCTTTTTCACCTGCTGGTTGTTGTGTACCAGACTTTCCACGAAATAGCAGGTGCCGTATTCAACCGGATTCTTAACCACCTCATAAGAAGGAAAATAAAGATACCCTGCAGCTTCAAAGGAGGTTGCAAGACTTCCCTTTTCAAGCTTCATGGTTTCCTTATCGGCCTTCACGATTCCCGGAGAAAATACCTGATCTCCCTCGGATAATCCGGAAACAATTTCCGTATAGATTCCGTCTGACATTCCGATTTCAACCGGTGTGTAAATGCTGGTCTCTCCATCCATACGGTAGACAAAGTTCCCTCCGGCATCCTTATGAACGGCATCGCTTGTCACGGACAGTACATGCTCGGCCTTATCACTGACGCGGATGACCACGCCATAATCTCCAATAGCAATCTCCTGCGCATCATCCTGAAAGGCAAAGGTTGCATAGAGGCTGTCCTGGTTACGAATCCGTTTATTATATTCCTCTGCCTTCATGGGCTCATAGGTAATCTCATAACGCTTCCCATCAAAGAACGCATAGATGTCCTTTGCATGATTGACGTCGGCTTTACTGATAAAATCACAGTGAAGCTTCCGGCTGCTCAAATCTCCAACCGCAGCTACTGCGCTTCTTGCACTGAGAAAATCCCCATAGCTTAAATAGGAAATGGCTACCACCGTACCTGCTGCCGTTGCTTTCAGAATGGTCTTTTCTTTCTTATCCTGTAACCGTCCGAGTTCAGAAAGAGCATAATCATGATCCAGTTCATAAAGTTCATTCTGCTGCTTTAACTGCTCCTGAAGCTGATTCACTTCCACGGTAACATCCTGATATTTGACTCCATAACCGGCAAATTCTGCCTGCCGGTCATCCCGGTTTTGATATTCCTCACAAAGCCGCTTGTAAAACGCCTGATCCTCTAACGGCTTTTCGAGACTTTCCTTCATAATCTCAACCGCTTCCTCGTGATCCTTCTCCTCATCCTCTATGGATTCCTGCTTTTCCTCGATCTGCTTTTCCAGATCTCCGGTATCTCCGTAAATCAGAGGGCTCCCGGCCTGTACCGTTTCTCCCGGCAGCATTCCGTAGGAAGCAAAGGTCTGATTGGTGGAATAAGCATATTCTTTCGTATCGAAGTCCACGGCAGCCGGATAAATCTCTGCTTTATACAGATTCCGGTAAGTGACTGCTTCATAGTTACCTGCTGCCCCTTCCGGCTCTAACAGGGTTACCTCACTTTCCCCGTCTTCCTGCATCCTGACATTTCCCGACACCTGTGTACTGCCGGCACATCCTGTAACGATGAGCATCAGGCAGCACCAGGCAGTCATTGTTTTTAAGATTTTGCTGTTTCTGCTCATCATTGCAAAATTACCTTCTCTCCTTCCTGAATACCTGACAGGATCTCGGTATACTCGTCTCCTTTTAATCCGGCTTCCACATAGACCATCTGCCGCATGCCGTCTTCATCCGTCATATAGACATAATCCTTGCCGTCGGCATTATGTACCGCGCTCTTCGGCACACGAAGCACATGGTCCTTCTCTTCCATCACCAGCAGAAGATTTCCGGTTGCTCCCACCTCCAGAACCGCCCCTTCCGGCTGTTCCTCAATCGAGAACAACTGTTTTTCTCCCCACTGTTCCATATCATAAGGCAAAAGCACGTAATCGCCCTTCCCATTCCCGGTTGTGATCGTCATGGATACCGGCTCTCCGGCTTTGAAATAATCGCTGTATTCCGGCTTTTCCAGTTCAAACAGACATTCCGATGTGTCGATAATCGTCATAATCGGATCATCCTTCACACAGACGCTTCCCTCCAGATCCCGTTCTACTGAAGAGATCGTTCCGTCGATCTGTGCATAAACGTGACTTTCCTCCTGCTCCCTGTGAAGGACGGCAAGCTCTGCCTCATCCAATGCAATAGCATCGGAATAATCCTCACGCAGATAGCGGTACTCCTGTTCGATTTCTGCAAGCTGCTTCTCCTTCTCTACCCAGTCACTGCTTTTCTGTTCGGTGTGATAGGTATACTGCACATTAAGCGCATCAATCGCATTCTGCAGGTTCCTCTCATTCTGATCCAGCAGGAGTTTCTGCCTTGCAAGGTGATATTCTGTTTTTGCAATATTTTCTTCCAGTCCGTCTGTCACAAGAGAGGCCAACAGATCTCCCTTCTGAACGGTATCTCCGATATTCACATAGACCTGGTCAATGGTCTTTCCGCTGACCGAAAAGCTGACCTCCTGATCCTCTACCTGCCGGTAGGTACACAGAAGCTTTTCGCTCAAAACCACTTCCCCGTAATCCGCTGCAACGGTTTCAAAGAGTACCTGCTCCGTTTCGGGCTCCAGCATCACCTGTGTTTCCTGTACGGCTCCCTGTCCGCACGCAGTCAGCAATACCTCCGTAAGAAGGAACAGACTGCCCGCCCACACTTGCTTTCTTCTTTTCCTCATAGCTGCCTTCCCATATTTAACAAAGGCGGGAAATCCCGCCTTTCTTTATTTCTTCTCTTCACGAAGCCGTTTGATAAATGCCGCAATCTTTTCCATTGCAATCTGCAGGTTTTCCAACGAATATGCATAGGAGATTCGTAAGAAGCCTTCTCCGCAGTCTCCGAATGCCGTACCCGGTACAACTGCAACCTTTTCTTCCCTTAAGAGCCGTTCTGCAAATTCATCACTCGTCATGCCAAACTCCTTAATGCAGGGGAATACATAAAAGGCTCCATAAGGCTCGAAGCACTGCAGCCCCATTTCCTTAAAGGCATGCATTAAATATCTTCTTCTCTGATTGTACGCCTCACGCATCATGGCGACATCCTCATCCCCGTTCTTCAATGCTTCCACGGCAGCATACTGGCTTGTCGTGGGTGCGCACATAATTGCAAACTGATGAATCTTCAGCATCTGCTGCAGGATTGTTTCCGGAGCAGCTGCATAACCCAGCCTCCATCCGGTCATCGCATAAGCCTTGGAAAATCCATTGATTAATACGGTTCTCTCCTGCATTCCCGGAAGGCTGACGATGGAAACATGCTTCTCTTTATAGGTAAGCTCTGCATAAATCTCATCAGAAATAATGAAGATATCCTTCTCACGGATGACTTCTGCGATCTCTTCGAGGTCCTTTTTCTCCATGATGGCTCCGGTCGGATTATTCGGGAACGGAAGGATTAACACCTTCGTCTTGTCGGTAATCGCATCACGCAGCTCCTGTGCGGTCAGCCGGAACTCGTTCTCTTCCTTAAGCTCAATAATCACCGGCTTTGCATTGGCGAGAATCGCGCACGGCTCATAGGAAACGTAGCTGGGCTGCGGGATCAGCACCTCTTCTCCCGGATTAATCATGGCACGGAGTGCAATGTCAATCGCCTCCGATCCACCTACAGTTACAATAACCTCCTTCATCGGATCATAGGTAACACCCTGCGTCCTCTGAAGATATGCGGCAATCTCCTGACGTAATTCCTTAAGACCGGTATTCGAGGTATAAAAGGTACGTCCCTTTTCAAGGGAATAAATACCCTCATCACGGATATGCCACGGGGTGTCAAAATCGGGCTCGCCCACACCTAACGAAATGGCATCATCCATTTCACTTACAATGTCAAAAAATTTACGGATACCCGAAGGTTTAATCTCTACAATTCTGTCGGATAACGGATTTCTCATGGCGTAATCATCTCCCTTGTGTCTTCATATTTTTTGCCTAAAATCGTTCCATGATCCTTGTATTTCTTAAGAATAAAGTGGGTAGCGGTGCTCAGCACACCATCCAGTGTGGATAACTTATCGGACACGAAGCTCGAAACCTGCTTTAAGGACTTGCCCTCAAGAGATACCAGCAGATCATAGCCTCCGGAAATCAGATAGACACTGTTTACCTCCGGATACTTGTAAATGCGCTCTGCCAGATTGTCAAAGCCCTGACCTCTCTGCGGCGTAATGCGTACCTCGATCAATGCGGTT
This sequence comes from bacterium, assembly GCA_963618065.1. Taxonomy (GTDB): domain Bacteria; phylum Bacillota; class Clostridia; order Lachnospirales; family Lachnospiraceae; genus Suilimivivens. The sequence continues at coordinate 16,399 of CAVERH010000003.1, forward strand.
ACCTTCTCAATATCGGTCTTTTCCCAGTCAATCATGGTGTGGTAACCACAGATAATCCCCTCATCTTCTAATGCCTTCAGTTCATTGGCGACATCAATTTCTTCCGCGCCAAGGATCACCGCCAGCTCCTTTACGGAGATGCGGCTGTTCTTTTCAATAATGGCTAAAATCTGTTCTCTCATCACTTCTCAATTCCTCCTGATTACTATTTATTTTCCTTATTCAAACACCCTGTAAATCTCATCCTGTCCCGGTTTATCCAGGAAACGTACCTCTTCCTCATTGCAGACGATCTTGTCATTGCCTGCATTGGTTGATCCGATACAGACCGCCGGAATTCCATGCTCCGCAAGCTCTTCAAGCAGTGCCTCTCCGTCTGTCGTAACCATGAGAAGTGCTCCTCCTGATATAAGCTGGTACGGATTCACCTCAAGGCATTCACAGATCTCAACCGTTTCCTGTAAAATGGGAATTTTCTTTAAATCTACATTCAGTCCAACGCCTATCTGCCGGGAAAGCTCCCACAATGCACCGAAGATTCCGCCCTGATGCAGGTCGTGCATTGCATAAACGCCGGACTTCACCGCTATGGCGGCCTCCTTCCTCACCGACAAATGCTCTGCGCATTCCGCTGCTCCTGAAAGAAAGCTCTGCGCGTAGGACCTTTGCAGCTTTTCACGTTCCGTTTCGAGTAAAATTGCCGTACCCTCCACCGCCGCAAATTTACTCATAACAATATCATACTCTTTTGAAGGGCTTTCGTATACCCTCTTTTGTTTCAAATATCCAAAAGCGGTCACACTGATTACCGGAGCACTTACCCGGCTGCTGATTTCGGTATGTCCGCCGGAAATCTGGATGGAGAGCTCCTTACAGGTATCATCAATTTCACGCATCAGCTCCTGTAATGCTTTTTCCTCCAGTGACTCCGGAAGGGTAAGCGCCAGTGAAATTCCAACAGTCTGTGCTCCTGCTGCCGCCAGATTATTATCCGCGGCATAAACTGCCAGCCTTCCCGCATCCCTTACCGGTAAAGCAACGGTCTGTGTCGTTGTCACCAGTGACGCTTCCTTCCATGAGAAAAAGGCACAGTCCTGTCCCAGTGCTGCACCCTTTTGCATTTCTTCTCTATAAGTTCCGATCCTTCGTAACACGGAACGCTTTAAACAATTCTCTGTCAGTTTCCCTTGTTTCATCCCGATTGACCCTGTATATTGCTTATTTTCTGTGCCTGTAATGTACTGTGGTTTTCAGAGCAAGTGCCAGAAACACTTATTCTGCAGGCTGCTCCGCGGCAGGCGCTGCTTCCTCTGCTGCCGGCTGGGCAGGCTGTTCTGCCACAGCCGCACCGGCGGCCAAAGCGGCGGCAACATTTCTTACATGGTCAATATTATTGGTGGCAATGGCTGCCATAATTTCATTGTAGGCATTCGGATCAGAGGTAGCAACTCCGACCGTAGCCGATCTCGGTGACATCTTATATACGCTGGAGTTCACCATTTCACGGCTGACCTCCACGCCATTCTCTGTTACCACTTTCCAGAGATTTGCCTTATATCCGATGTGTGCGGACTGCACCGAAACAGAACCGATCGGTGCTCCCTCATTGACATAGATCACCTCGGTATCCGGAGTCGTTTTACTGGTCACTTCACTCTCATAACGGACAGCATGTCCCGGCTCTCTCATTTCTTCCCCATAGATCGTGAATACAAGCTGCTTGTCTTCTGTCGTATAACCTTCAATATAAATAGGTGCATCGGTATTATTCACAAACCGGAAATCCTTACCGGCAGATTCGGAAATAGCTGCATCTGCAGAAGGATCCACATAAGTCACAATCATGGAATGGTTGTGACGCTCCGTCACATCCAGTTCCGATAATAAAACCGCATTATATAATGTCGTCGAAACCTGACAGATTCCGCCTCCCAGACTGTCTACCACCTGTCCGTTCAGATAGGAGCCTGCAAGGAAGTAACCGTTCGCCTCTGAAAAAGGAGAGACGGCATCATAGGTCGAAAATTCATCTCCCGGATAGAGGGTCGTTCCATTAATTAATGCGCAGCCGTTCCGTACATTCGCACTTCTTCCGGATCCGGAGGTCTTAAAGCTGGTTGAGAACGTACCAAGTACATCCTTCACCCTGGAAAGCTCTTCCGTGGTTCCCCTTGATTCTGCTACGGTAACGATTAATTCAATTCTTCCATTCTCCTTGTCCCATCCATTACACAGATAATCCTCTACAAGCTGCAGGGATGCTTCCTCATCCACCTTTTCTCCGTTTTGTCCAGGATTTACAATGAATGCATCATTTTCACGGGTAAGGGTTGCATCGGTGGCCTCGTGGTTATAGACCGAGCACTGATCTGCAAGCACCAGACGTAATAGTTCCTCATCACAGGAAAATTCTAACGGAAGAACGCGGTTTTCATGCTGTAAATCCTTGGACGCTTTGTAACGCTGTACAATGTTTCCATGCTGTCCGATGGAAGCTGCTTCATCCATCACTTCAGGATTACTCCAATAAAATCCGACATCTGCCGGTGTAATCTGTACTTCATTGCCGCCTACTGCTACAAGCGTGATCTGTTTTTCGGACCATTCGGCAATTTTCTGTTCCATCATGTCCTTTGCTTCTTCGGCGGTCATTCCCCCTAAGGAAATGTCATCCGCATAAACACCTGTCAGAATGGTATCACCCTCCGCAGCATGTACCGGCTGTGTCATCATGGTCAGGCAAAGGAACGAGACCATCAGCCCTGAACACATCGTCTTAAACTTTTTCATTTTCCCCTCATTGCTTTATGGCATCAAATATGCTAAAGTTGGAATAATCATAGCAAGTACCAATAATAAAATAATCACGGATGATACGATTCTTTTACTTTTTTTATTATTGAAATTAAACATTTTTTCACCTCTTCATTTGAAAGGATTATATATGAGATTCTATTTTTTTGCAAGTTTTATTGTGTTCTGTATCTGGCTCGGATACGAAATCCACAAGCACCGGAATATGGAAGCGAAGAATTACGAAGCCTTCTGGGAGCGCGAGCATGCTGCGAACAGTACCCGGCGTAAATCCCTTGATGGTCTTAATTATATCACCATCCCGGTCGAAACCTTTCCTTTTGGTCTGCTGCCGGGAAATGAGCAGGTCACCGAATATGAGCAGACGATCCGTGATCTTGCACAGGAGCCGGTTGTCAATCTGACCGGATTTTCCAACACCGATCTGAAGCTCGAATATGGCGCTCCGAATATTGATCTGCTGTCGCTCTATGACCAGCGGTATACCACACTTGTATGTACCCTGCAAAGCTGGGCCGGGCTTCTGTATAAGGAAGGACTTCCAGAAGCATCCCGGGTTCTGCTTGAATTTGCAGTAAGTACGCACACGGATGTTTATGCCTCCTATGAGCTTTTGGTCCGTATTTATGAGGAAAGCTCGGAAAGTGATAAAATTGCTGCTCTCCTTCCACTTGCACAGGAGATCCGTTCTTTGAGTAAGAATCGGATTCTTACGCTGCTCGAGGCACATACATCAAAATCTGTTGTCTGATCCCGTTTCCGCACCTGTGCTCATAGTTCTCCGGCTTACCGTCCATATGTGAAATAAATCCGGTCTATGATACGGCTTGCCTCATTCCGGGTCAGCTTTTCCACATCGTAGTCCGGTATTATTTTATGCTGCTCAAGCAAAGAATATAACTTTTGCTTTTGCTGTGACCGGATCGGAGACTCTCTTTTGGTCTTATAAACAAGTGGAAACGGAGCAAAGATCTTCTCTCGTTCTTCCAATGTCTGATTTTTACCCAGTTTCTTCACAAATATTGAATATAGCTGTGACGTGCTTTCTGCATCTCCCAATGCCCGGTGCGCATGATGCTCGATTCCATAGTGCAGGCACAGATCCGTTAATCTCCTGCTTGGAAGCTCCGGCAGATAGATCCGGGAAAGCCGCAATGTATCCATCCCTAAGTGAGACTGCTCCGGCTTCCACAGATTCTGGTTCACAGCTGCCTTTTTGAGAAAGGAATAGTCAAACATCACACTATGCCCCAGAATCACATCATCCTCCAGAAAATCAAGGAGCCGGGGAATCACTTCCTCACTATCCTCCGCTTCCCGTAACTCTTCCTGCGTAATGCCGGTAAGCCTGGTAATCTTTTCCGGAAGTGCGATGCCCGGACGGATCAGCTGTTGGAAACGGTCGATGATTTTGCCATTCCGTACCTTCACAGCACCTGCTTCAATGATTTTATCATATTTCGGATTTAAGCCCGTGGTTTCTAAATCCAGGGCCGTATAATTCTCGATCACTTCATTTCATAAGCCTTTTGCAACTGTTCCATTCCTTCACAGTTGCATCCTTTCACTAGATGCTCTGCTTTTTATTGCAGTGGTTTAACTTTTCGCTGCTTCTTCATACGTGCCTCATAATCTGCACACACATCGCACAAAAAGCACTCTTCGCATTTCGGTGTCGGTGCCTTACAGATCTCACGCCCGAAAGTAATCAGATGAATATTACAGAGAATCCAGTGATCCTTTGGCAGCTTCTTCATCAGGTCAAATTCCACCTTCTCAGGTTCTGTCTCTTTCGTAATGCCAAGCTTCTTCACAATCCGCTTCACATGGGTATCCACAACAATGCTGGGATCATGGTAAATGTTCCCGCGGATGACATTGGCGGTCTTACGCCCAACACCGGCAAGGGACGTCAGATCCTCTAAGGAACGGGGCACCTGACCGTCATATTTATCACGGAGCATCTGACAGCAGGCAATGATATTCTTCGCCTTATTATGGTAAAAGCCTGTCGAATGAATGTCCTGTTCCAGTTCCTTCAGATCTGCATCTGCAAACGCATTGACATCCGGATATTTCACAAACAGATCCTTCGTTACGATATTGACTCTGGCGTCGGTACACTGTGCACTCAGCATCGTCGCAATCAATAACTGCCACGCACTGTCATGGTCGAGGGAACAGCGATAATCCGTTCCATAGTGTTCATCCAGACGCTCCAATATGATTTTTACTCTTTCTGCAATGGTCATATTCTTCCCTCTATATCCTGATAGCTTCCGCAGTACGGACACCGTCCGGTATATCCGGCTGCTGCCTCATAGCTGGCTCCACAGCTTCTGCAGGAAACGGCAACCATTTTAATCCGGGACGGATCAACCGGCTTATCATCCATCAGTTCTGCTTCCCCGGGGAGTATTTCATTCCGGACCGATTTCGGATCAAAGCTATACTTTCCACGATATTCATAAATATCCATGGTCATTCCAATGGGATATTCTCCGGAGCCCTTTGCCATTCCGGCAGGTAAGACTGCTTCCCGCTCGATTCCTTTTTTGTCAAAATAGTGTACCTTCACATTGATCGGAAATCTTCCATTCACACGATAAGATGTGTTCTCAACATAACCATAAATCTTGGCTTTATATTGATCTCCATGCTTTCTAATACTGTTTTTCTTAAATTTCGGAATCAGCGCGCCAATAATAAAGCCAATCCCCAGTATGACAAACAGCATGGGAATGGCAAGAAATCCGAAGCCCCCCGGAGCCCACGAAAAAGCAAACAAAAATACGATGGAGATGGTTCCGCCAATCAGCACATAGAACGATCCCATAATTACAATGATTTTCTGTGCAACATTCATAACGCTTCTCTCCTGTTTCGGATACTATCTTAACAATTATAACAGAAAACTCCCTGCCGTGTGCACATTTCTTCCGAAATTTCTACACGATAAGGAGTCTTATTCTTTCAACACTCTCTATTCTTATTTCCAGAACTTCTTTTTCTTAGGTTCCTGTTTCTCACCATCGATATTCTTCGCTGCATTTAAGCTGTCTCCGGTCAATGCATCGAACTGCTTTAACAGTTCCTTCGCCTCTCCGGAAAGCTTCTCCGGTGTCTCAACAACCAGTGTTACATAGTGATCACCACGAACCTCTTTATTCCGAAGAGAAGGTACACCCTTGCCCTTTAAGCGGACCTTGGTGTCGGTCTGTGTTCCGGGCTTTACTTCATAAATAACCTTGCCGTCTACGGTATCCACCACGACATCTCCGCCCAATGCTGCGACTGCAAAGGAAATCGGTACGGTAGAAAAAATGTTGTAATCCTGTCTCTGGAAAATCGGATGGCGTGCCACAATTACTTCCACAAGCAGATCACCTCTCGGTCCTCCGTTTGTTCCCGGCTCTCCTTTATCACGAATCCGGACGCTCTGTCCGTTATCAATTCCGGCAGGAATCGACACCTGAATCTTCTTACGGTTTGCAATATAACCGGTGCCGTGACAGTCTGCACATTTCTCTTTGATTACTTTGCCTGTTCCGTTACATTCCGGACAGCTCTGTACATTACGTACGGTTCCGAAGAAGGACTGCTGGGTAAATACCACCTGACCCTTACCTCCACATTTCGTACAGGTCTCCGGACTTGTTCCGGGCTTAGCACCGGTGCCGTGACAGGTTGCACATTCATCCTTCAACGTAAGCTCAATTTCTTTGCTCACACCAAAAACGGCTTCTTCAAATGTAATTCTGACGCTGGTACGGATATTGGCGCCCTTCATTGGTCCGTTATTCGCTCCACGGCGTCTTCCGCCTCCAAAGAAGTCTCCAAAAATATCTCCGAAGATATCTCCAAAATCTGCACTGTTAAAATCAAAGCCACCAAAGCCACCAGCTCCGCCGCCTTCAAATGCTGCATGACCAAACTGGTCATACTGACGTCTCTTCTCCGGATCACTTAACACGGCATACGCTTCGGAAGCTTCCTTAAATTTCTTTTCTGCTTCTGTATCACCGGGATTCATATCCGGATGATATTTCTTCGCCAGTACACGATATGCCTTTTTGATTTCCGCATCATCAGCCGTTTTGCTGATTCCGAGCACTTCATAATAATCTCTCTTCTGCTCTGCCATGATTTTATTGCCTTTCCATTAAACCAGATTAAGATGCTACTGCACGGACTGCTTCCGCAGTCCATGCAAGTAACATCTTTTTGTATTTCTTTATGCTTGTGGCTTCAATGAAGTCACACTTTCTTTAGTTTAAACCTCACGGTAGTCGCCGTCAACTACATCATCTGCAGGACCGCTCTGGGCACCCATATCAGGACCTGCCTGACCGCCCATACCACTCATGTCAGGGCCTGCTGCGCCCTGTGCCTGCTGCATGTTCTCATACATCTTTGTGAACAGAGCCTGTGCACTGTTAGTCAGCTTCTCCTTGGCAGCCTTTAATTCATCAATGTCACTGTCGGACATTTCCTGATCCTTGGTTCTGTCAAGAACAGCCTTAACGGCTGCGATGTCAGCTTCTACCTCAGACTTCTGGGAAGCATCAATCTTATCGCCAACTTCATTTAAAGCCTTTTCAGTCTGGAATACGAAGGAGTCTGCATCATTTCTGGTGTCGATGGCTTCCTTTCTCTTCTTATCCTGCGCTTCATATTCAGCAGCTTCCTTTACGGCCTTATCGATTTCATCATCAGACATGTTAGAACCTGCTGTAATGGTGATGTGCTGTTCCTTACCGGTTCCAAGATCCTTAGCAGAAACATTAACAATACCGTTTGCATCGATATCGAAGGTAACCTCGATCTGCGGAACACCTCTCATTGCCGGAGGGATACCATCCAGACGGAACTGTCCAAGGGACTTGTTGTCTCTTGCGAACTGTCTCTCACCCTGTACAACGTTGATATCAACTGCTGTCTGGTTATCTGCTGCTGTTGAGAAGATCTGGCTCTTCTTGGTAGGAATGGTTGTATTTCTCTCGATCAGTCTGGTTGCAATACCACCCATGGTCTCAATGGACAGGGAAAGTGGAGTAACATCCAGCAGAAGGATTTCACCTGCACCTGCGTCACCTGCTAATTTACCACCCTGAATAGAAGCACCAAGTGCTACACATTCATCCGGGTTCAGGCTCTTGCTGGGTTCCTTGCCTGTTAACTGTTTTACCTTATCCTGTACAGCAGGAATACGTGTAGAACCACCAACCAGTAATACCTGACCTAAGTCTGCATTGGTCAGACCGGCATCCTTCATCGCATTCTGAACAGGTACTGTGGTTCTCTCAACCAGGTCACTTGTCAGTTCATCGAATTTTGCTCTGGTAAGCGTCATATCAAAATGCTTCGGTCCTTCTGCAGTAGCAGTGATGAACGGAAGGTTGATATTGGTTGTGGTTGCAGAGGAAAGCTCCTTCTTGGCCTTTTCCGCTGCTTCCTTTAATCTCTGAAGTGCCATCTTATCGTTGGATAAGTCAACACCCTCTGTTTTCTTAAATTCATCGATCATATACTGGGTCAGCTTATTATCAAAGTCATCACCGCCAAGGTGTGTATCACCGTTTGTAGCCAATACTTCGATAACCCCGTCGCCAATTTCAATGATGGAAACATCGAAGGTACCACCACCTAAGTCGTATACCATGATCTTCTGTTCTTTTTCGTTATCAAGACCATAAGCAAGCGCTGCTGCGGTAGGCTCGTTGATAATACGCTTTACATCAAGGCCTGCAATCTTACCAGCGTCCTTGGTTGCCTGACGCTGTGCGTCATTGAAGTATGCAGGAACAGTAATAACTGCTTCTGTAACCTTCTCGCCTAAGTAGCTTTCTGCATCGGCTTTCAGCTTCTGAAGAATCATTGCTGAAATCTGCTGGGGAGAATACTTCTTGCCATCGATGGTACGTCCACGATCTGTACCCATATCTCTCTTAATGGAAGAAATGGTCTTTTCTGCATTGGTCACTGCCTGACGCTTTGCAGGCTCACCAACTAATCTTTCTCCTGTTTTTGTAAACGCAACTACGGAAGGAGTTGTTCTTGCGCCTTCTGCATTTGCGATGACGGTGGGCTTACCACCTTCCATAACAGCTACACAGCTGTTTGTTGTACCTAAGTCAATACCAATAATTTTACTCATAACTATGTCCCTCCTATGATTATTATCACATTCATTCATGTTTCCATGCAGCTCTGAATTACTTCAGATGCTTATGATACTACTGCTACCATACTGTGTCTTACTACGCTGTTTCTGTAGGTATATCCTCTCTGGAGCTCCTGTGCAATCACACCGGATTCATACTCATCGCTCTCCACCTGCATGACTGCATTGTGAAGGTTCGGATCAAACTCTTCGCCTACAGCGGGGATCGGTTTGACTTCCATCTTTTCCAATTCTCCGATCAGCTGTTTATATATCATTTCCATTCCTTCTGCAAAAGGGGTTCCCTTTTCTTCTTCAGGAACAGAAGCAAGACCTCTTTCAAAATTGTCCACAACCGGAAGGATCTTCTCGATCACACTTCTGGCTCCGGTCTCAAACATGGCGTTCTTTTCTTTATCCGTTCTCTTACGGAAGTTGTCGAATTCCGCCATCTGACGTTTTACCTTGTCTTCCAGTTCATTAATCTTTTCATTCAGGACATCCTGTTTCTTGTCTGTCTTGAACCTGCTCTTCTTTGCTTTCTTTGCAGCCTTGTCATCCTCTTCGGGTTCTTCCTCCGAAGCAGCCTCCTCTTCTTCACCGGCGATCGGATCCTCGCCATCCTGTGTTTCTACGGTATCGGCATCCGGCTGTATTTCATTCTGTTCCATCTCTTCCTGCAGCTCTTCTGCAGCCTTTGTATCAAACTCCTCTTTAATATCTACTGCCATATGTCTCATCCCTTTCTTTGATGTCCCATAGCTTCCTGTGAAACTCTCCTGCTATTCTTTCTTCTTATATAAATCATCCAGCTGGTGGGTAATGGTTTTCAAGGTTCCGATTACCTTGTCGTAATCCATCCGCTTCGGTCCGATAATACCGATCGTTCCTCTCATTCCTTCGCCAAGCTCATAGGTTGCAGTAACAACACTGCAGTCCTTCATCGACTGGATCGGTGTTTCTTCGCCGATATAAACCTGGATTCCTGTATTATTATCATCCGAAAGATTTTCCTGTACCAGCTCGGTTAACAGCTGCTTCTCTTCGAAGGTATTGATAATGCTGCTTGCCTTCTGCTGATCAGCCAGTTCCGGATACTTGAAAATATTATTGGCTCCGCTGGTATAAACCTCTAAGTCTTCCTCTGCGTGAATGGATTCTGCAATCGCATCAATCACATCTGCCACAATCTCACTGTGGATGCCTGCCTGCTGCTTCAGGGAAGAAATCATGCCAAGATTAATCTCTTCAAGGGCTAACCCATTCAAGTGGGTATTCAGTAAAATGTTCAGCTTAAGAAGTGTCTCATCATCTAATTCTTCCGCAGTGTGGATGATGTTATTCTTAATCACGTTGCCTTCGACAACGACTACGGCAAGAAGCTGATTCACATCCACTCTCGACAACTGGATAAATTTCAGCTTGTTCGTATGAATGGTCGGCGTTGTGATCATGGATGCATAATTGGTATTCACAGCTAAAAGCTTCGCTACCTGTTTCAGAAGCTGATCCATCTTGTCTTCCTTCTGAACCATAACTTCCTTCATTTCTTCGATCTCACGATCCTTCTGCTCCATCATCGTATCTACATATAAACGATATCCCTTATCGGAAGGAATACGTCCTGCGGAGGTATGAGGCTGTAAAATATATCCCATCTCCTCAAGATCTGACATTTCATTACGAATGGTTGCTGAGCTTAAGTTCAAGTCTGTGTACTTGGAAATCGTACGGCTTCCTACAGGCTCTCCCGTTTCTAAGTAGTTCCGGATAATGGCTTGTAAGATTTTGACTTTTCTTTCACTTAGTTCCATGCAGACCATCCTTTCTCAAATGCAGGACTCTTACTTGCTGCATTTGTTTTTGTATTGTTAGCACTCACTTAAATAGAGTGCTAATATCTACAATCATTAATCTATCACTATGCGCAGCTATTGTCAATACAAAAGTATGAAGATTTTGTGAATAATTTTGAAACAAAAGAAACTGATATAAACAGGTTAATCTCCTGAATATATCAGCTTCCTTATTATATATCAGTTACGTAATTTTTACTAATTGCCCGCTACGCTTACCGTAGTCATTTTATTATTGATGATATCTGCAATCCGGTCTGCAAGTGCCTCGCGTCCGGCATCGTTATAATGCATCTCATCTGCCATATATTCTTCATAATTATCCTCGTTAATAGTACCAATATAATTATCTACAAAGGATACGCCTCCGCTGCTGGATACTGCATCCAGCTCCTTCTGTACATAATGCGGAATATCTCCATTACCAAGATCGTAGGTATTTCCATTATGAAGGTTTCCGTCCTCATCCTTGTACTGTGCATAGGTCGGGGACATCACAAAGATCCGGATGTACGGCCAGTTCGCCTTAATCTTATCAAGAGATACCTTAAGTCCGCCGGTAAATGCTGTAACATCATCCGGATTATCCGGGTTGTCGGACGGCGTTCCGATATTGTAGTCCGTGCTGTCATACATAATCAGAATCACATCCACCGTGGACATGTCCACCGTCTTCAGCTCTTCTACCGCTTCCAGATATCTGGAATCCGGTTCATCCTTTGCGATGGATTCTATCGCGGTAAACTGATTCTGTTCAAGAAATGTCACTACATAATATAAATTGAAATGATCCCTGGTATAAGAAGGATTGTATTCCGCATACTTACATGCAACCGAAGAATCCGGAAATGCACAGTTATAAACCGTTGCATTTGTTTTCTCTGCAATCTTCGCTGCCAGTCCATTCTCCCCTCTTTCATCTGAAAAAGGATTGTTTCCAAGGCAGAGAATCGTAAGCTCTCCATCGTCCTCATGTCCCTCCAGAAGAGAACCGTCCATCGGCAGGATCATATCCATGGTCTCTGTATCAAACTCAGAAGGATCTACCTGCTCAATATCCGCCTCCGGATTTCGGGTTCCTTTATTCCACCGGTAAAGACGGAATGCTGAAACACCCGCAATAATAATAATGAGTGCAATAAATAAAATGTGAATCCAAACGTTCTTATCTTTAAAATTCATCTTACTCTATCTTTCCTTCCAGAATCTCTAATGCCTTCTCAAACTGGCTGTCCGTACCATCTTCATTGTACTTCTCATAATCCATCTCTACCTCGACATCCGGTGTGATTCCCACGCCATGAATGTTGCGTCCTGACGGGGTAAAGTAAGCACTCGTCGTAAGCTTCAATGCAGTTCCGTCACTCAGATGCCGGATGCTCTGCACAATTCCTTTTCCATAGGTCGTTGTTCCGACCAGCGTCCCCTTATTATAATCCTGAATTGCACCCGCAAGAATCTCTGATGCGCTTGCGGAATATTCGTTGGTCAGTACAACCAGTGGAAGATCAAACTCATTCTCACCATCACAGGTATATTCCTTACGGTTGCCTTCCTTATCCTCAGTATATACGATGAGACCGGCAGGCAGAAGCTTTCTGGCAATCTCAACAACCACATTCAGATCTCCGCCCGGATTGCTTCTCAGATCCAGAATCAGACCTTTCATGCCCTTTGCCTTTAATTCTGCCATGGCTTCGGTATATTGATCTACCGTAACGGTATCAAATTCACGGATCCGAAGATAACCAATATGATCGGTATCATCTACCATACCATAATTTATCGTGGTTGTCTCTATTAAATTACCGCGTTCTATGTCAAACTCCAGATAATCCGGTTCTCCTTCCCGGTATATGGTAAGGTGCACGCTGGTTCCCTCGCGGCCCTTCACCAGACTGACAACCTGGGTAAGGCTCATGCCCTGGGTATACTCATCCTCTACTTTATAGATGATATCCCCTTCCTTGAGTCCGGCATTTAAGGCAGGGCCTTCTTCCACAAGACCTGAAATCACCGGAAGCTGCCGGGTCTGATCCAGTGAAATATAGGCTCCTATCCCATAGGAAACCCCCTGGTTGCTGTTCAGCACATCCTGAAGCTCTTCCTCCGTATAGTATTCGGAATACGGATCATTCAGAGCCTCGACCATTCCCTTATAAACGCCGTCCTGAAGCTGTTTTGTTGTTACTTCGTCGCCATAATAGGTTTCGTCAATCAGCTTTTCAATAGTCTGCATCTTGGCAAATGTATCGGAATTAATCACACTTGCTGCTTCTGTTTCTCCCTGCGACTTCTGATGAAGCTGATATGCCTTTACACCAAGAAATACTCCGGACAGTATCCCGATCCCAAGCAAAATTCCGATTAAAAGACCGGGAATGAATCCCCTGCCGGATGAATTGGGCTTATTTACTCCGCATTCCGGCGCTTCACTGATTCCATTACTTTCATTTGCTGCGCTGATTACCCTTGTTTCACTATCTGCAGCATTTGCATCGGTGCTGATGCTGTCGTTATTTTCATAATATTCATTATTTCCGTTATTGCACACCTCTAGCCTCCCAATTGCTATATTTACGTTGTATGTCTATGAACAGCTGCCGTATCCTAAGGAAATACTGATTAAGGAAACGCTGATCAAAGCGTTTCCCTAAGATTTCAGATAGCTCCACGGACTCACATAGCTTCCATTCAGACGTACGCTGAAATGAAGGTGATTTCCTGTTGAACGGCCGGTACTTCCGACTGCCGCAATTTTATCTCCACGGGATACCTCCTGTCCCTTCGATACATACAGTGCCGAAGCATGCATGTAAATGGTATACAGGCTGTCTCCGTGGTCAATCATAATATAATTTCCCATACTGTTGCTGTAGGCTGCCGCAACTACAGTTCCATCATATGCTGCAAGAATCGGGCTTCCTCCCGGCGCTGCCATATCAATTCCGTTATGGAACTGCTGTGTACCCAGAATCGGGTGCGTACGGTTACCATAGTCATCCGAAATTCTTGTGTAGGACGGTGCCGGCCATGCAAACACACCACCATCGTATTTTCTTCCCTGTTCTGCAGCAAGCTTCTTACGTTCTTCGGCAACAATCGCTTCCAGTGCCTTAATGGTTTCGTTCTGCTCGGCAATATCTGCCTCATACTCCTTGATTGCCTGTTCCTTGCTTTGGATGTCAGAGGACATCTTGTACATTTCATTCTGCTTGGCACCGATCAGCTCGTTCAGGGAAGCTTCTTCCTTTTCAACGGCCGCCTTCGCCTCGTCCAGAACATCCTTCTCCTCTTCCAGACTCTCCTTGCAAAGAGAAACATAATTGGCCTGGGCAACATACTGATCCAGCAGATTCCGGTCATATTCCGAAAGCATCTGGATATAGTCTGCCTTGTTCAGCATATCTCCAAAGGAACTGGAGCTGAAAAGCAGTTCCATATAAATCGTGTCCCCCCGCTCATACATGAATTTGATACGGGTTTTCATCGCCTCATACTGCTCCTGCTGGACACGCTGTGCTTCTTCAAGCTCAGCCGTCTTATCTTTTATTTCCTGTTCTTTTTTCGTGATAAGGTCATTAAGCTCATTAATCTTCTCCTGAATTGCTGTCAGATCCGCATCCAACTCCTGTACATAAGCTGTCAGATCCGCCTTGGACTTCTCAAGCTGTTCCTTTAGCTTCTTAACATCCGTCAGATTGCTCTGGAGCTGTTTCTTTTCTTCTTTGGCCTTATCAATCTCCTGCTCCTTCTCCTTGATGACGCTGTTGGTCAGTTCACTGGCATATGTGGTAAGTGCCGGTTTTGCAAATATTCCTAAAACCAGCACTACACAAAGGAACAGACAGATCCATTTCGTTGTATGCTTCATATCCTGTCCTTATCCATTAAACCCGCAGATGTTTTCTCACTGTTGTAATACTTCCAAGGAAACCAATTCCAATACCAATAAGAAGAGATAACGGAAGCAGTGTCTTAAAGATCATATCCACCGGTAAGAATGCCAGAATTGTTGTTAAAATACTGAATCTCTGTTCAATATATTCAATTACCTTATTATATAACAGATATATAACTCCCAATGGAAGCAGTGCTCCAATCGCACCTATCATCATCCCCTCAATAACAAACGGTGCACGGACAAAGTAATCTGTTGCTCCGATATATTTCATAATCGTAATCTCTTCCTTACGGACTGAAATACCAATCGTTACCGTGTTGCTGATCAGGAACACGGATACTGCAAGCAGAATTGCAATAATACCAATAGAAACATAAGCAATCAGTGCATTCACACCGGTCAGCGCCGATGCCGTCACTTCGGAACGGTTCACCTCACGCACGCCTTCAAGTCCTTCCAGATAGGAAACCAGGGTCGGCTGCATGGAAATATCGTTCATATAAATTTCATAGCTGGCAGAATCAGCAAGCGGATTCTCCGTAAAGCCATCCTCATAGCCCTGAAGATACTCGTCCTTAAAGCTGTTCCATGCATCATCCGCAGAAATAAATTCCTTTTTGGAAACCTCCGGACGCTTATCAATCAATGCTCCGATCTCTTCAATCCGTTCCTGGCTGATTCCCTCGTCAAACAGAACCGTCACGCAGACACCTTCCTGTGCGGTCTTTACAATATTCTGAAAGTTCATCAGTACCGAATAGAACAGGCCAAACAGGAACAGACACGCTCCGATTGTGGCAATTGAGGCCAGTGAGAACCATTTATTACGGAATATATTAATAAATCCCTGCTTAATCGTATAAAACAATGTACTAATCTTCATCGATATAAACACCCTTCTCTTCGTCGCTCACAATAACACCCTTTTTCATGGTAACAACTCTTTTCTGCATTGCATTCACAATTTCTCTGTTATGGGTAACGACAAGCACCGTCGTACCATTCTCATTAATCTGTTCCAGAAGCTTCATAATTTCCCATGAATTCTTCGGATCCAGATTACCGGTCGGCTCATCCGCAAGCAAAAGGCTCGGTCGGTTCACCAGTGCTCTTGCAATTGCCACACGCTGCTGCTCACCACCGGATAGCTGACGGGGCTTCGCCTTATACTTACCGGCAAGACCTACGGTAGCCAGAATACTCGGTACATTTCTCTTGATTTCCTTCCCGGGTGTCTGCACGATACGTTGTGCAAAGGCTACGTTTTCATATACATTACGATCCTTCAAAAGACGGAAATCCTGAAACACAATTCCCAGATTCCGGCGGAATTTCGGTATCTTCCGATGCCGGATTTTCAAAAGATCATAACCCATGACTCTGATTTCACCTGAGGTCGGAACAAGCTCCCGCAGCAGAAGCTTAATCATGGTCGACTTGCCGGAGCCACTGTCTCCTACGATAAATACGAATTCGCCCGGCTTAACATGTAAATCAACTCCGTTCAGGGCAGGCGCACCTGTTGCATATGCCTTGGTCACATTCGTCATGGAAATAATATCTTCATTCCCTGTTCCCTGTTTCTTTTTTCTTCTATTCCTTGGTTCACTCTTAGCCACTATATTCACCGCCTGTATTTTAATATTCGAAATTTTCCATAAAGTTCATGTATTTCACAACCATCAGTGCAATCCGGAAGGTAATGGCATCCTCAAAGATCCGAAGATCCAGTCCCGTCGTCTTCTGCAGCTTATCCAGACGATAAACCAGCGTATTACGATGGATAAACAGCTGTCTCGATGTTTCCGATACATTCAGACTATTCTCGAAAAACTTCTGAATGGTTGTCAGTGTCTCTTCATCGAAATCATCCGGACTTTTATCGCCGAAAATTTCTTTAATAAACATCTTGCACAGAGGAATCGGGAGCTGATAAATCAGACGTCCGATACCAAGCTGATTATAAGCAATAATGCTTCTGTCATCAAAGAAAATCTTACCGACATCCATTGCCATCTTGGCTTCCTTATAGGAACGGCTGACCTCTTTAATTTCCTTCACAACTGTTCCGTATGCAACACGGATTCCGATCATGCCTTCCTTCTTTAAAAAGCTCTCCATCGCTCTGGCAGCCTTCTCAATCTCCTTTACGCTGTCACCATCTGAAAGATCCTTAACAACAATAACATCCCTTTCATCCACAGCCGTAATGAAATCCAGACTGTTCACTCCAAGGAATCCCCGGAGCATTTCCAGAATATTGCTTTCCTTATTGTCGGTCTCTACAATCATTGCCACACGGTTCACTTCTGTCTGGATATGCAGCTTCTTGGCACGACTGTAAATATCAATCAAAAGCAGATTATCCAGAAGCAGATTCTTGACAAAGTTATCCTTGTCAAATCGTTCCTTATAGGCGATCATCAGATTCTGGATCTGAAAGGCAGCCATCTTACCAACCAGATATGCATTCTCGTCTGACCCTGTTGTTACCAGAACATATTCCGGCTGCTGATCGTCATAAATCTTAAAAAACTGACATCCCTGAATCTCCTGGGAATCCGCCTGGGATTTCACAAACTCAGCGGCTTCCTTGCGTCCTCCGAAAGGCACTTCCGCAGTTGTTGCCACTTCCTTACCCTCTGTATCAAGCACCTCAAAATCCACACGTGCAATTGTCTTCAAACCATCGATAGTATTCTGCAAAATCTGATTTGAGATCATATGCCCCCCTCTCTGCAGCTATGCCACAACCTGCTTCATTATGCACATTAACCAATACATGAAATTATTTTTTGTTATTTATAGTAATACGTATTCTATTTTAATACATATGTACAAAAAAATCTACTGAGAATTGTGATTTTTTTGTGTATTTTTTCTGTGCTTTTTCTGTACTTTTATAATTGTTTTTTGGACAGTTGTTAATTTCAACTTTTACTTTACTATTTCTACTGGGAAGTGCTATACTGACCATATAAAGGAAAGGAGAGGTTCTATGAATATTCCTGAATTGTCTACCGCAATGGCAAATGTGAATCTGCAGAATCAGGTCGGAGTAGCTGTTTTAAGCAAGGCTCTCGATTCCACAGAACAGTCCGGTGCCAGTCTGATCAGCATGATGGATCACTCCATGGAGTTATCTGTGAATCCGGATATTGGCAGCAATTTTGACATGTATGTTTAAGGGTCTTCAACAGATTTTACATATTCATTTGTCACCTATCTGACGAAAGCTGATATATCTTGTGTTCTTCAATCTGGATCAGATGCTGCTTATATAAATTACCGGCCGCACGTTTGAATTCATTCTTACTCATATGAGTCAGTTCGTTGATTTTTTCCGGAGAAGACTTATCCCCAACGGGCAGCTCACCCCCCTGCTCTTCCAAAAGCTTCAAAAGCTTCTGTGCATCCTCATTCATCTGGATGTACGCTTTCTCCCTGAGACTTAAGGACAGTTTTCCATCCTTCAGCACTTCCGTAACACGGGCTTCCACGGTATCTCCAACCTTGGCATTTCCCAAAGGCTCTTTCTTCGGAATCAAAGCTGAATAACAGTTATCCACTGCTACAAATGCACCGAAATTATCACTGATTTCATAAAGTGTTCCGGTTACCTTCTGATCCCTTTCATAGGGACTGTCCGTACGCAGATAATGATAGACCTTCATTGTCGCACATAAACGCTTGCTCTTATCAAGATATAATGCCACCAGACATTCCTCTCCGGGACGTACCTTTCTTACCTGTTCACGGAACGGAAGCAGCAGATCCTTTTCAAGTCCCCAGTCCAGAAATGCTCCAATCCTGCCGTTTTCCTTTACACGAAGCAATGCAACCTCTCCTAACGAGAGCTTTGGCTGACGCACGGTTGCAATCATCCGATCCTTGGAATCGCGGTAAAGAAACACTTCGATTTCATCCCCGATCTGTGCATTCTCCGGAACCTCCTTCCGTGGCAAAAGCACCTTTTCTTCCGGATCTGCTTCCTGCTCTTTTGCAAGATAGACTCCAAACTCTACCTTCTTTACTATTGTAAGTAATTGTCTTTTTCCAATTTCCAACATGAATGTTCCTCTTTTACTTTCTGTCCAAAGTAATTTTTACTGTCATCATATTCTTACGGTCTCAGCAGCAAATGCTTCGACCTGTACTGAATAGTTGCTTTTTACTTTCCTATCAGCTTGCCTTTCAAATCAGTTATATAAAGTATACCATATACGTACACTTTTCTTCCAGTAACAGTTTGTAATATAAAACCCCGAAGGAATTTCCTTCGGGGTTCTTAGCAGGGCTACAAGGATTCGAACCTTGAAATGACGGAGTCAGAGTCCGTTGCCTTACCGTTTGGCGATAGCCCTATGCGCTGTTACCTTTGGTATTATACATAATATATGTTGGTTTGGCAAGTACTTTTTTCGTTATTTTTTTATCAGGCTGTATTTTTTTAGATACTTATGGTTTTCTTACCCGGAAACCCTTAACAATTCAGCGGAAATTTGGTATGGTTTATGCATAACGTTTGATTTTTGGAGGTTACTATGAGATACTTTTTTACCGGTAAAATTGAGAAGAAGGACAATCTCTTCTGCATCCGTATTCCCTTTAATGTATGGGAGGTCTGCAAGCAGCGTGATGTGATTCAGGGTGACCTGATTTTAGACAATAAACATATTGACTGTGAACTTCTTCCGGAAGAGAAGGGGAACTACAAGATCCATTTAAGAGATGAGGACGTAGCACACATCGATGTTACACAGCCTCATAAGCTTCTGCTTCATATTGGATCCAGCTTAATTAAAATGGATCAGAACAGTCCCTACAGCTTTGACAGCCCGATCCGTAAGATTGACCACATTGATATTATCACCCAGCCGGAGGATGGTTTATGCGGACAGACCTGTGTTGCCATGCTCGCAGGCGTTACCATTGCCGAGGTAATCAGTGTTATGGACTGCCGTGAATGGCAGGCTACAATGGGACGTGTCATTTCTGCATTGAATTACTATGGCATTGATCACAGTGATGTCATCATGTATACAGAGGGAGAGGAAGCCACTCTTCCCAGGTGCTGCATTATGATGGAGAAGATGGGACGCTATTGTCATTACCTCATTCACTTTGATGGCAGGTTCTATGATTCCAATTTAGGAGTCATTAATGAATATGATATGAGCAAATTATTAGGTTATCTGGAAGTCAAGGTAAACTAAGCGAAACTCCCGTATCCACTTCAAGATTGGTATACGGGAGTTTTATTTCATTTTTTAATCTTATTACCATTCTGCATGGTTGCATCTGATTTCCTAAACCTCAAACATCAGATCTGCATAGGTCGGCATCGGCCACATATCCTTTTCCACCAACATTTCCAGACGATCAACCGGAGCACGCAAAGCCTCCATATCCTCCTTGATGACATCCTTATAAAAGAAAGCCTTTTCTCTTGCATCTGTGATCTCTCCGGCCTTCTTTTCATCAATTTTCAAGGCTTCAAGTGCCAGCTTTGCTGTCTTCAGCTCTCTGGATACCTCGTTCAGAAGCTCCTCCTGCACAGAAGCATCGGCACCGGCTTCTGTTACGGCAATGACTGCATCAGCCAGCTTCCTGCTGTAGGATACACATACCGGAAGCAGCTGGCGGGAAGCCATATGAATCATGGTAAGAGCTTCAATATTCAGTGTCTTTGCATAGGTTTCATAAAGAATTTCTTCTCTGGATTCCAGCTCTGCCCTCGTAAAGATCTTGAACTTTTCAAACAGCTTCACAGCCTTATCCGTTGTCAGGGTATCGACTGCATCCACCATGGATACCAGATTCGGCAAGCCTCGGCGCTTCGCCTCTTCCACCCACTCCGGAGCATAACCATTGCCATTAAAAATAATTCTCTGATGCTCGGTAAAATACTTCTTAATCAGATCATGTACAGCCTGATCGAAATCCTCTGCCTGCTCCAGCTCATCCGCCGCTTCACAGAAAGCCTCTGCCACAATGGCATTCAGCGTTGTATTCGGACTTCCTACAGAATCTGAAGAGCCTACGCTTCGGAATTCAAATTTATTGCCGGTAAAGGCAAACGGTGAAGTACGGTTACGGTCGGTAGCATCCTTCGCAAAATCCGGAATCGCTGACACACCGGTCTCCATCCTGCCGCCCTCAAGACAATGGGAGGCCTCGCCCGTTTCTACGAGCTGCCTTACCACATCCTCCAGCTGTTCTCCTAAGAATACCGACATAATAGCAGGAGGCGCTTCATATCCGCCAAGACGGTGATCATTCCCCACATCGGATGCACTCTGACGCAGCAGATCAGCATGGACATCCACAGCCTTGATAATGCAGGCAAGAACCAGAAGGAACTGGATATTTTCATTCGGGGTTTCACCCGGATCCAGCATGTTGACACCATTATCCGTAGTCAGTGACCAGTTGTTGTGCTTGCCGGAGCCGTTCACACCGGCATAGGGTTTTTCATGAAGCAGGCAGGTCAGATTATGACGCTCTGCCACCTTCTTCATAGTCTCCATAATAAGCTGATTGTGATCTACTGCCACATTGGCCGTTTCATAGATCGGAGCCAGCTCATGCTGTGCCGGAGCTGCCTCATTGTGCTGTGTCTTCGCGGTAACACCAAGCTTCCAAAGCTCCAGATTAATATCCTTCATATAGGCACCGATCCGTTCCCGGATGGTTCCGAAATAATGATCATCCATTTCCTGTCCCTTAGGCGCAGGTGCGCCGAACAGTGTTCTTCCGGCAAAAATCAAATCCTCACGCTTCAGATAATTATCCCGGTCTACCAGGAAATACTCCTGCTCTGCACCGACACTCGGAATCACTCTCGTTGCTTCCGTATTGCCAAACAGACGTACAATACGAAGAGCCTGCTGGCTGATGGCTTCCATGGAACGCAAGAGCGGCGTCTTCGTATCCAGAGCCTCTCCCTTATAGGAGCAGAAGGCCGTCGGAATACAAAGGATCACGCCCGTAGCATCCTCGCGCAGGAATGCCGGAGACGTAATATCCCATGCAGTATAGCCCCGTGCCTCAAAGGTTGCACGCAGTCCGCCCGACGGGAAAGAAGAAGCATCCGGCTCTCCCTTGATAAGCTCCTTACCGGAAAATTCCATCAGCATTTTCCCATCCACATCCGGATGGGTGATAAACGAATCATGCTTTTCAGCCGTAATACCGGTAAGCGGCTGAAACCAGTGTGTATAATGGGTTGCGCCATTTTCAACAGCCCAGTCCTTCATGGCTTTTGCCACCACATCTGCTGTGGCTAAGGACAGCTCGCCACCGCAATCCATGATCTTGATTACTTCCTTGTAGATATTCCTCGGAAGGCGTTCACGCATGGTCGCACGAGTAAATACCCGGCTGCCAAAGAGCGCCTCGATATCCTTCACATCATTCATTGTTTTCCTCCCTCTGTCTATTCTCCCATCCTAAGAATCCTACGCATGGAAAACAGCAATTATTCTGCGTTTTCCGGATTCATTTTGCGGACACGGAGAAGATCAAATACCTCTGGTACGGTACTTAATTCCACATATAAAACCTGCTGGGGATGGGGTGCACTTTCAACCTGCTGCCCATCCTCTGTTCTTAAGGATAACACGGAAGCTTCTATGTTGTCACCATTGGGTTTCATAATTTCGATGCGGTCGCCCACACAGAACTTGTTCTTCTGTGTGATTTTCGCAAGTCCCTCTTTGGTAACCTCTTCAATGCTTCCCAAATAAATATATTCGTTGATATAGGTATTGGAATCATAAATCTGCGTGTTCTCGTCCGGCTTTCCAAAATAAAAGCCCGTTGTAAACTGGCGGTACGTGCACTTGGAGATTTCTTCCTTGTACCAGTCCATGTTGGCACGATATTTCTCTTCGGATTCGAGATAATCATCAATCGCCTTCCGGTAGGTTCTGGCAACTGTTGCCACGTAAAGTGCGGTTTTCATGCGTCCCTCGATCTTGAAGCTATCAATTCCCGCCTCGATCATCTCCGGAATATGTTCAATCATGCACAGATCCTTGGAGTTAAAGATATAAGTTCCTCGTTCATTCTCATATACCGGGAAATACTCGCCCGGACGTTTTTCCTCCATAACGGAATATTTCCAGCGACAGGGATGTGTACAGGCCCCCTGGTTAGCGTCTCTTCCGGTAAAAAAGCTGCTGAGGAGACATCTTCCCGAATAGGAAATGCACATTGCTCCATGGATAAAGCTCTCGATCTCAAGTTCCTCTGGAATGTGTTCACGGATCTCTTTAATCTCGGCAAGAGACAGTTCTCTTGCTGACACGACACGCTTTGCACCCTGCTGATACCAGAACCTGTAGGTCATATAATTCGTATTATTGGCCTGCGTGGAAACATGAATGTCAATTTCCGGACAAATTTCACGTGCCAGCGTAAACATCCCGGGATCTGCAATTATCAGGGCATCCGGCTTTAATTCCTTCAGCTCCTTAAAGTATTCTCCTGCTCCTGCAAGGTCACGGTTGTGCGCCAGAATATTGGCTGTCACATGAACCCGGACACCTCGTTCATGAGCAAAGGCAATCCCTTCGCTCATGCTCTCTTTATCAAAATTTTTCGCCTTTGCGCGAAGTCCGAACGCTTCGCCTCCGATATATACTGCATCTGCTCCAAAAAGCACGGCAGTTTTTAGAACCTCCAGCGAACTGGCAGGTATCAAAAGTTCCGGTTTTTTCATTCTGTCTCCTTGGCTGTTCTGAATAGTTACAGCTATTTTATGTTCTTATCTGTTCTCAAATACGGAATCTGCTTATGGCTTGCCAACACGCACACTGATGGTCATTCCATCACCCACCGGCAGAATATCCGTGCGCAGCTCCTCATGATGCTTTAGTTCGTACAGATAGTCCCTCATCCGGGCATGAATCGTACGGTTTCTTCTCGTTACTGCAAACCGTGATTCGCACATGTCCCCGTCCTGAAGCACATTATCCGAAAGCAGCACACCATGCCCGGGCATTAATTTCAGGATATCCGGCAGAAAATGGATATACTGTCCCTTCGCCGCATCCATAAAAATCAAATCATACGGTCCCTGAAGCTCCTTCAGAATTTCTGTTGCATCCCCCTCTAACAGGGTAATCTGATGTTCCCTTCCGGCTCTTTTGAAATTCTCCCTGGCAAGTGGAATCCTCTTTTCATATTTTTCAATCGTAGTGATATGGCAGTCCTTTGGTCCATATTCTGCCATCAGTAACGCAGAAAAACCAATGGCCGTTCCCACCTCCAGAATCTGCTTCGGCTGCTGCATGGCAAGCAGCACCTTCAGAAAGCTCTGCATCTGAGGCCGGATAACGGGTACATTGGTTTCCTTTGCATATCGCTCCAATTCCGTAAGAAAGGGAGTATTCCCTGTATCCAGGGAATGAATGAAGGTACTGATTCTTTCGTCTGTAATCACTGTCTATTCTCCCGCTTCTGTTTCTACCGAAGTCTCTATCGTATCCTCCGGGAGTACCTCTACGTCCATATCTTCACTGCCGATATTCTCCAGATCCTCTATATCTTCCTCAGACGAATCTGTGACATCTCCGGTCTCTGCATTGGGTGCAATCGTATTGCTGCTTCCTTCCTCACCTTCACCTGCAAGGATTTCGAGCATCTCTTCTGCCTTCATATCGGTACTCAGATCATAGATGCCCGGCTTGATCTTATCATGCTGCGCTGACAGAAGCTCCTGCACGATAAAAAGCCGGTAATCGGAAATCAATCCCTTTTCTTCCAGCATCTTCGCAATATCTGTAATATCTGCATCCTCAGCAATTCCAACGGTAATCGTCCGTCCTGCGGCTGCTGACATCGGTTCATCTGCAAATACACGGTAGCCGAAATCATATGCCTTCGTCGCTCCCTTAAAGATCAGGATAATTGCGGCCGCCAGCACAAAAAACTTGATGATTGTTTCGATTACTGTACCAATTAATGCTTTTGCGTTCATAATGTCACTGCCTTTCTTACACTTGCTGCAATTTCATTCAAAGTTCAGCCCATCCACAACCAGGGCACTGATTTCCTGCATCATCCGGCAAAGAGCAAGCTCTGCCTTTAAAAAGTCATCCACAATAACGTTTTCACAGAATTGCTTATATTCTTTCTCAAAATAATCCATCTTATCAAACAGATCATCCACCTGTGATGCATTCTGCATCTCAAAATTCAGTTTGCGGTAGTCATTTACCTGCTTATAAAGCTCCGGATTCTTTTTCAGCCGTTCAAGCTGCATGACATAGGTTTTATAGACATCCGTCTCACAGATTTCCTTTACAAACTGCTCTGCCTGATTTTGAATATTCTGATCTAACACGATCCCTGTCCTCCCAATATAAAAAATGATGTCTATTCAGAACCCCATTCGTAAAACCGTTGCTAGCGCAACTCAAGTTTTACTCAGCGTTTTCCTAAATTTCCATGATGATTGGAAGAATCATCGGGCGGCGCTTTGTCTTCTTCCAGACAAATTCGCCCAGTACATCCTTAATCGTACTCTTAAGCTTGCCCCAGTCCGTAATACCGCGGTCAAGACATCCCTCAACCGCAAGGGTAACAACCTCCCTTGCTTCATCCATCAGCTCATCTGACGTCTTTACATATACGAAGCCTCGGGATACAATATCGGGGCCGCTGATCAACTGATCCGTTGCACCATCCAGTCCCAGTACAACGATCATGATGCCATCTTCTGCAAGATGCTGGCGATCACGCAGTACCACATTACCGACATCTCCAACACCAAGTCCGTCTACTAAAATATCACCCACCGGTACTTTACCGGAAACCTTTGCTTCCCCATCACGAAATTCCAGCACATCTCCTGACTGCAGGATAAAAATGTGATCCTTAGGGATTCCAAGCTCTTCTGCAAGCTTGGCCTGGGCACGCAGATGCTTATATTCTCCATGAACCGGAACCGAATATTTGGGGCGTACCAGGGAATAAATCAGCTTGATTTCTTCCTGGCAGGCATGTCCGGACACATGGACATCCTGGAAAATCACATCTGCACCCTTTTGCAGCAGCTGATTAATAATATTGGTTACTGCCTTTTCATTACCGGGAATCGGATGGGACGAAAAGATAACGGTATCGCCCGGTCCGATCGATATCTTACGGTGATTATCCTCTGCCATGCGGCTTAAGGCAGCCATGCTTTCCCCTTGGCTTCCTGTTGTGATAATCACAGTCTTTTCATCCGGATAATTTTTCAGCATTTCTGTGTCAATCAGTGTATTCTCGGGAATATTCAGATAGCCAAGGCCCGTTGCCGTTTCGATAATGCTCACCATGCTCCGGCCTTCCACAACGACCTTTCTGCCAAACTTGTAAGCAGAGTTAATAATCTGCTGTACACGATCCACATTGGATGCAAAGGTAGCAATGATGATACGGGTATTCTTGTGCTCCTCAAACAGGGAATCAAAGGTCTTTCCCACTGTCTTCTCCGAAGGCGTAAAGCCCGGACGCTCTGCATTCGTGGAATCACACATCAGTGCCAGCACACCCTTTTTGCCGATTTCGGCAAAGCGCTGCAGGTCTATGGAATCCCCGAATACCGGTGTATAATCCACCTTGAAATCCCCGGTATGGACAATAATTCCTGCCGGAGAATAAATGGCCAGTGCTGCTGCATCAATAATGCTGTGATTCGTCTTGATGAATTCAATCCGGAAATGGCCGAGAATAATGGATTGTCCGAACTTCACAACCTTCCGTTTCGTAGTTCCTAAAAGCTCATGCTCCTTCAGCTTGTTTTCAATAATTCCCATGGTCAGCTTCGTCGCATAGATCGGAACGTTAATCTCCTTGAGCACATAAGGAAGTGCTCCGATATGATCCTCATGTCCATGAGTAATCATGAAACCCTTTACCTTTTCTATATTGTTTTTCAGATAAGTAATATCCGGAATTACCAGGTCTACACCCAGCATATCGTCCTCCGGAAAGGACAGACCGCAGTCAACTACAATAATACTGTCTTCGTACTCAAAGGCAGTAATGTTCATTCCAATCTGCTCCAGTCCTCCAAGGGGAATTACCTTGAGACCTGAAGCTGACTCCGTTAAATTTTTCTTCAATCGGTTTACCTCCACATTATTACAGCATGGGAAGAGCATACCCTCATGATTCCTGAATTCTGATGTCCATCGTATCGTTACTTTAAATAAATGCTGATAAAATCAGCACTTCCTTAACAAGCGATGACCCTGCTGATCCGCTGCACCATGCTTCTTCCGTTCCCGCAGCCAATCAGTCCGTCATCCGGAACATTACATCCTTCCGTTATCACAAAAGCAGCTCCTTAAGCTGTGTATTAAATTAACGTAACTATTCAGAACCCCATTCGTAAAACCGTTGCTAACGCAACCTGAGTTTTACTCATGTGGTTACTTCGCCATCTGTTAAAGATACGTCCTCCAGCAGATTTTCAAATACATCTGCTACAGCACGCAGTTCTGTTTCATCTTCTATAATTTCGTAAGTTGTATCGCCATTCTTAGTTCCGGCGATTTCTTTGAGAATCATTGCTTCTGCGTCACCCTCTTCTTCCTCTGTAACAAGGATATAAGAGTTTCCGAAAAGCTTCGTCTGTTCCAGCACGAAAAGCTCTGCTGTTTCATTCGTATCAAGTGTAAATGTAATCTTCTCCACTATATGTCCTCTGTTCTGTCTTCCTTCTGTTTCATTGCACGGCGGTCAAGAAATCCCTGCAGGATGAATACTGCGGCAATCATATCCACGTATTCCTTACGGTGCTCCCTGCGGATTCCTGCTTCCATCATGGTCTTATCTGCGCTTACCGTGGTCAGTCTCTCATCCCATACGGCTACCGGAAGTCCTGTCCTCCGCTCCAGCTTCTCTTTGAACTCCAGGGTAGCTTCTACCCTCGGTCCCAATGTATCATTCATGTTCTTCGGAAATCCCAGAACAATCTCCGTGACCTCATATTTCTCAATCAGTTCTTCAATCCGCGCAAGCGTCTGGCGGAGCTTATTTTCATCCTTACGACGGATAATTTCAATTCCCTGTGCCGTAATCTGCATTGCATCACTGATCGCAACCCCGACTGTTCTGGAGCCGTAATCCAATCCCATAATCCGCATACTGATATCCTTGAAGCAATGTCCGCAGGCTATGCTTCGTCCTTATTCCAGTGATTATTGTTAATATATGCTGTCAGCATCTCTTCCACCAGTTCATCCCTCTCCAGCTTCATAATCAGGCTTCTGGCATTATGATGACTGGTAATATATGTGGGATCTCCGGACATAATATATCCGACAATCTGGTTCACCGGATTGTAGCCCTTCTCGGTAAGAGCCTCATATACCTCCTGCAATACCAGTCTTACACTATTATTATCCTTTTCCACGCAAAAAAACTGTGTATTTCCCAAATCCTGCATGTTGCACCTCACTATCCGTTCACTTACACACTGTATTATATTACTCCATTTGAAGCAAAAACACAAGAAGGTTCAGACCGGTGTTTTCGGAAAAGCCATATAAATACCCATGCCCTTCCCTTTTCCGGTACGGATGAAAAGGGTTCCTCCATTGGTCTCAACCGCATCCTTCACCAGGTACATTCCGATACCGTGCCCGTCCCTGTTTGCATTGCTCCCCTGATAATTAAGATCTGTAATGGAATCTGCTTCCGTCTCATCCATTCCTTCCCCGTCATCCCGGTAAATTGCATAAATTTCCTCGGCCGTTTCTTCGACTGTAAGGCAGATATTGCCCGGCCGGTTCATATAACGGATCGAATTCTCAACCAGATTATAAAAGGCCCGCATCATAATAATCCGGTTTCCGTAGTACATGACACTTTCCCGTCTGCTGTTGACGGATATGGCAATATTCGCCTTGCTGGTCATACTGCTGACATAATCGAAGGCTTCCCGTGCGCACTGCAGCAGGTCGAACCATTCCCTGCTCCCCAGCAGCTCCTCATTATGCCCGTCATCCACAAGTACCTTGAACAGCGTATTCAGATAATCAATGTTTTTGCAGATCTTTTCAATGCATTGAAGCTCATCCTCACGTGTTTTCAGACTGTGATTCTTTAGCAGATCCCCATACCCGGCAATAATTGTCATCGGCATACGGATATTATGGGACAAAAGCCGCCGGAACCAGATTCTCTCCTCATCCTGCGGACTGTCTCCGAGATGCCCCGGTTCTGTTGCCGTCCCGTCGTTCTTTTCCTCCGGTAGATTTTCTTTTGTATTTCCGGAAGCCTTATTTCTTTTCCAAAAGCTCTTACTGAATATTGAAAGCAAGTCTGCCCCTCCTATTGCTATTCATCCTGGAAAAGATATCCGACACCGCGGATTGCTCGGATAATTTCCACATTCTCAGGAGAAACCTTCTTACGCAGGTTCGAAACATGAACCATCAGTGTCCGGACATCATCCAGATCATCCTGCCCCCATACATCCCTGTACAGTTGTCTGTAAAAGAGAATTTCTCCCTCGTGGTCAATCATGCTTTCCAGCAGCTGGTATTCCTTGGGGGAAAGCAGGATCTTGTCCTTCTGTATTCCATCCTCCACCGCATATACCTCACGTTTGGACGGATCGACCATAAAATGCCGGAACCAGCGTTTATGGCTGCCTCCGTCCGGCTTCCTGACCTTCTCCAGATTAATCTCAATCCGTTCCCTGAGGATATCTGCCTTTGCAGGCTTAACAATATAATCCGTTCCTCCGTTCCGGAATGCCTCCACAATGTTCTCTCCGTCTCCCAGACAGCTCAGAAAAATCACCGGTCCGCCGTAGCTGACCGGCTCATTCCGCATCCTGACACAAAGCCCATGTCCGTCGCAGTCCGGCAGCATCACATCCAGAAGAATAATGTCAATCCGTTCCCTGCTCAGGATTTCAAGTGCCTCCTGTCCGGTAGCAGCCCCAACGGCATCATAGCCGAGCTGTTCCAGCTGCAGGAGTGTGATCAGTCTCAGATCCTCACTGTCTTCCACCAGCAGCACCTTCGTTTTCATAGGTTCTTCCATTCTGTTTCCTCTTTGCGTAATTACGTTGTTTTACCGAATTTCCCTTGACAATTCTCTATATCTTATCCTACACTAATATTAATTATAAGTAAAGAAGGACTGTGTAATACATGGGCACATCATCACACAATAAATTTATTTTACAGGAGCTGATCTTTTCCATCGGCTATATATTGTGCTTTATTGCAGCTCTGGCATTCCTGATACAGAGGAATTTTCTCTATGCTCTTATCTTTGTCACCCTGCATGGATGTCTGACGTTGACTTATATCTTTATCCGGCATGGACAACGGGGGGATGATGATCTGGCTCTTTTCACCGATCATTTTCCTGCTGCCGATGACTTTAATCCGGAGCATTTCGGGAGCGACAATACACTGGTGACGCAGCTTCGTCAGGAAAAGGATGATCTTTCCTACAATAATGAGCTGCTGACCAGACAGCTTGCAGATCTGACACAACAGAACGAAACACTCACCTCGCTTCTTAAGGAGGCTGAGCTTAAAACAGTAGAAGCACTGGATCCGTCTGTCGCAGCCAGTATCCTTCCTCCGGATGAGCAGGTTTCGGAGGTCGATATTATTTCCCTGTCACAGCAGATTGTAGAGGATATGCAGCCACTGTGCTCACGAGCCGGCATCCGGCTGGATCTTTCCACCTCCTCGCCTTCTCTGTTTTATCCGGCAGATCCTCGTTATATCAGCCTGATGATCCGCAATATTATTGACAACTCCATTAAATATATGCAGCAGAACGGTAATCTGGTGATTACCATATCCAATGCCGGCAGCAATCTTTTCGTTGCCTTCAAGGATAACGGCCGGGGACTTCCTGCTGAGGAAATGCCCAATAT
Organism: bacterium; assembly: GCA_963618065.1. Lineage (GTDB taxonomy): Bacteria > Bacillota > Clostridia > Lachnospirales > Lachnospiraceae > Suilimivivens. The sequence continues at coordinate 47,043 of CAVERH010000003.1, forward strand.
CTTCGATCTGAACTTCCAGGGCTCCAACCGCATCAGCGGTAACGGTCTCGGACTTGCACAGGTAAAGGCCATCGTCGAGCATTATCATGGCAGCATCTATGCACACAGTGCAAACGGTATGGGAATCTATATTCAGCTTCCTATTCATTCCCGGATCGGATAATACTCATGGATATTAAAACTTACGGGTGGAAATCTTCCGATTTCCACCCGTTTTATTATGGCTTATCTGTCACGCCTTCGTGACTGGTATAAGGTCGTAATACCGCGGACTGCAAACACCAGAATCGCTCCAATGGCACTCATGAGAATCACAATAATCGAAGCTGTTGCTGCATATTCGTTAAGCTTGCTCTGCTTTTTGGTCAGATCACCATTCAGGGAGGTAATCACACTGCCGTTAGCTCCGCCTGACAGGTAGGCTTCTACACTCTGCTCTGTCTTCTTCGCCTGTACCGGCTCCTTCACATCTGCATCTGTCTTCGTGCTTTCACTATGACTTACGATCGGCATATCCACAAGCTCTGTCTCTCCGGAATCCTGCTGTGCTGCGGAAGCAGTTGTGCTGTCTGCACTTTCTGCTTCTCCTGCCGATGAGGCTGCAGAGTCTCCGGAAGAACCTCCTGCTGCCGCATTGGCTGCATTTCCGGCTGCATTGTTTGCTGTATTACCGGAAACGCTTCCTGATGAGCTGCTTCCTGATGAGCTTCCTGCGCTCACCGTAAATACCGTTTCAGCAATTCCATCCTCCCATACCATCGTCAGGTTATGATCTCCAACGGAAAGTGTCTCTAAATAGCTTGCAACCAGTGTTACGATTGTCGGATCACTCTTTTTGGTATAGTTACTGCCACCAATATACTGTTCATCTATCTTAATGGAGCGGAACTTCGTATAGGCTCCGTTTCCCTGGAAGGTAAGCCCGTCACTGCTGCCCTTCTTCCAGATGGAATTCGCTCCATCCGTAATCTTATACCGGACGGTCAGTACCGCTTCCTTGGAATCTACACTGCCGGAGCGGTTCGTTACCGTACATTTATATTTATAGCCATTCATGGAGCCATCCTGCGTATAAACTCTTAATACCTTCTCCGTTGCGCCTGTAATCTTCTGGAAGCCCTTGCCGTCTGTCTTATCCAGCATCCACTGGTAGGTCAGCTCCTCTCCGCTTGCTTCCACCTTAAAGCTGGTAGTTTCTCCGGCATATACGGTCACGCTTTCCGGCTGTGTCGTAATCACCGGTTTTGCAAGAGTCTGCTGGAATTCTGCGGTCAGCTCCACATCCGAGGCCGGCATGACAAATACTGTCTGTGCCTTGCTTGCATCCTTCAGAATTACATTTCCCTTCTTCACTGTCCATTGCTTGAATTCGTATCCCTCCTGAGGGGTATTCGCCTTGATGGTAATGGATTCCCCGGCATTACCGGTCGAAGGACTGGCTGTTCCGTCATTAACCGTGATCTGATATCCTATGGTCAGCACGGCCGTATTCGTATACAGGTAATATTCCGAAGCATCCTTAACCGATACCTTACAGCGGTAAATTGTACCATTATAGGTACTCGGAGCATTGCTGATGGTGTAGGTGCTTCCTGTTGCCACATCTACAAAGCCCTTTCCATCATTATAGTCTGCCGTCCACTGGTAAACAAGCTCTGCCGATGGACTCACCGCAGCCTCTGTGGTAAAGACTGCACTTCCTCCGGCAAGAATAGAAACCTTCTCCGGCTGCTTCGTAATCGTTATGGTGTAGTCCTGCTGATCCGTTACTGTAAGCTTTACGGTCTTCGATGTAACCGTTCCAAGTGTAGTTCCGCCCGAATCTGTCTCTGTTACCTTGCAATAATATGTTGTATTATTATCATTCGCTGTAACACTGTTCAATGTATAAGAATCACTGTTCGTACCCGTATCTGATATCGGCGAGCCGTTTTTATGCCATTCATATTGCAATGTACTGCCAGCACTTCCTTCTTCCGCTGCAATAGTAAAGGTAACCGCATTTCCGACAGCTGCCGTATAGGATGAAGGTAAATCCGTGGTAATCGAAGGTCCTGTTGCTGTTGTCTGATTTACGTTCAGGACAGCCGTATCGCTCGTTATTGTAGTCTGAGCACTGGCACCACTGGGAGTATAGCTTACCTGACACCGATATTGTTCACCGTTCTGATTGGATTGCACATTGGAGATGGTATAGAAAACATTCGTTGCTCCATCAATATTACTAAAGTCACTTCCTGATGCTTCCTTTTTCTGCCATTGATATGTGAAGGATGTCGCATCATCAGAATCACTTGTAGAAACAGAAAACGTTGCACTTTCGCCTTCATTTACGGTTACAGAAGAAGGATTGATGGAAACAGTTGGCTGCCCGGTTCCATTGGCCTGATTCGTTGTACTTCCATCTGTTGTCAATTGTGCTGAACTGTCCGAAGCGCTGTTTAAAGCACTATTCTGTGCAGTATCCTGTCCGGCAGAAGCGTCATCATTCTGCCCATCACCAGACGTGGTTCCGGTTGTTCCTGACTGTGCAGTACTGTCTGAATCACTGTCCGAATCACTGCCCTGTGTAGTGTCCTGTCCGTCAGAAGACGCATTGTTCTGCTCAGCACCTGTTGAGGTTCCGATCGTTCCCGTGCTGTCTGAGCCATCTGCTTCCCCCGAACCGGTATCAGGCTCTAAGCTCACTGGCATCATACCGTTTGTGTCACCTGCATCTCCGCTCACTGACTGTCCGATATAATCGCTCACCAGATCAATGGTGCCAACGGTATCTCCGGTTTCATCCGTGCCCGCATTCTCTGCATTTGACCTTATTGCACTGTTCGAAACCGTATCCTTCGTGAGCTTATGATCTGCCACTGATTTCAGCGCACCTCCGGTTCCGAGCAGGAGCCCGATTGCCAACACACTTCCAAGCGCTGCCGCTGTTCCTTTCTTCATCATTCCTTTTATTTTCATCTGTCCTCACCTCATATATCAGACCATCGTAACTGAATACCATTTGTACGGTTCCGGCAACAGGCGTTTCGCCCTGCCGGATAGTTACATCCCTTGTTACTTCCATCATAAATGACCGTGGGCAGCATATCAACCCCAAATTGCGGATTTTTCGGATCATTCGTAACTGTTCAGCCTTGCCCATCCATAAGCTGCCGGATTGTACTGGTTGGCTAATAAACATACGTGCTTGCCGGCAGCTTGCTTGTCGATATATCACTCATCACGCTGTACAGATCTCTCAATTCCAGAAGAAATACCCCATGGGTCGCATCCGAATACTGCTTTTCGTTCTCTTCCGTTACCTTAAAGCCGACCCGCTTCAGATTATTACGCTCATCTAACTGGTAAAGAGGAATTCCTGCACCATGCGGATTGAATACCCGGAGGAATTTCTTGACTCTGTTGCCAACCTGATGCTCCTCCGTTCCTATAATTGCATATGCATGATTACCATAAATACCATCCTGTCCCACTTCTCCTGCGTTTCCGCTTCCATCGGATCCCTTTTTCGGAAATACCCGTGTGCCAAAGAAGCAGGAGCCGCCCCTCTTAAGGATATCCCGGAATCTCAAGTAGAGCTTCTCCTCCTGTGCCGTATATTCGTTTCGCTGCCGGTCTTTCATTATTTCACCGCCAAAGGCTCCCAGCATTCCTTCTGCAGTAGCAAGAAGGGTATCTGCATTTTTATCGCAGACCTTCCAGCACCCTCTGATGACAGAATCCCATTTTTTAGTGATTCCGGCTCTTCGAAGCGCTTCATCTGTAAGTTCCATGCCATTGTAATCACGGAGTGCACCCAGAGAGGTTCTCAGATAGCTGATCTGTCTGGCAATGGCTTCCACGAAGAGAGAAGTATCCATCAGCCCTAATTTCCCCTTGCCTTCCTGCTCCTCCAGCAAAGCCTCCAGCCATTTTTCCACCGTCTGATACCGTTGAAGCTCCTGCTTATAGCCGGCTGCCAATTGTGCAGAGACCGGCTTTCCGGCCAGATACCGACAGGCAGCCTTATCCTGTTCATTCCGGTGCTGCTGATAGAAATAAAGATTGCCCGGCCGCTTCAATCGCTTCTGATCGATCAGCTTTCTATCTGCCTGTGACATATCCACATCACTCTGGAGACGGCCGTCAAAGGTCTGTACCTCCCTTCTGTCATAGAGGACTTTACGCCCGATCATATCTTCTCCGGTCAGATGCATCATTGCCACATTCGCCAGTCCGCTCTTTATATTCATATAATCTATGGGTGCGCCCTTTCTCCGTACCACAATCTCTCCGCTGCTCTTCACACGCACTGCTGCGTAGGCCTTTTCCATCATCTTGACCCACAGAGCTCCCCGTGAATATGGCGTATAACAGAATTTCGTATCCTGCCAGGTTCTTATCGGTATCGTCTTATCCACTGTTACGCAGATACCTTCCGGAGTGCCGGACATTCCTATGTCATCAACACTCTTGTCATAAAAACGCACCGTAACTGTACCGTCTCCATTATCCTTCATCATCCGTTTGATTGCTCCCGGATCTCTTGCTACAAGTGAAGCAAGTGAAGCAATAAAATAACAGTTCCCTATGTATCCCTGCTCAAGATCCTTCAGCACCGGATCGTGTGCAAACAGAGGCTCATCCCTGACAGATTCAAAGGTCTCTATATATTTTTTGGGTTTTCCCTGTTTATCCAGGGTTTTTTCATCCTCCCTGACCTTGTTCATTCCGACATAATTCCGATCCTCGGCACGATACTCCGCATCTCCCTTCTGTTTCACCAGATCTCCTTTCTGTTCTTCCGACAGATACTGAAGCAGAACCGCTGCAAACTGTCTCTCCCGGAATATCCGTGATGTCAGAAGAATCTGATTCAGCTTCTCTGTAATCTCCTGAAGGAGCTTCATCTGCGCCTTCACATAGGACGGCTTTTCATCGGAGTCATAACTGAATATCTCCTTCATCAGGAGATTCGGGATTTCATTAAACGGTGAATCCGGACTCCACACCTTATCCTGCTTCAGCTTTGTGATAAACACCTTACTGACTGCCAGTAGTCTTTGTTCCCTGCTGAATGCACGTCTTCGTTCTGCCGTTGTTGTCAGAATATCCTTTTTCAGACGGACACAGGACTTCGCATCCCGCTGTCTGCTTTCCAGGAGCTGAGCACCGGTATCCTTATCATAAACCGAAGCGGTCATCCCCTCGCTGTCATTCACAATAATACCTGCCCGGCGTTCCAGACTGCGAAGCCTTCTCTCCCCTGACGGCATTGTCTCCTCATCTGTATCCGGTTCCTCCCTGATCCCCAACAGTCTGTGATAGGCTTCATAATCCTCACTCCACCTGTCACTCTGCTGCAGGGCATGTTTCCGGCTTACCAGATTCTCAACGGCTTCTCCACTGTAGGATAGCCGATCAAGACTCATTCCATAATCTCCCAGCACCGTATCCACATGCTGCCGATAGTACTGAAAAATCTGATCTGCCCTTGCAAGCCGCTCCTGCTCTTCCTGTGTCAGCTTCAGGCCTGCACGCTTCATCTGAAAGGCTTTGCCTACCTCCAGAACGGTGAGGCTCTGTACAATATGCTCCGTGATATAGACCGCGCTGAGATTTTCTTTACGTGTCTTTGTATCCCAGAGCTTATCTGCATAATCCAGATACATCCTGAGAAGCTCCTGCTCCGGAACGGAGCTGCAGGCCTCCTGAAAGCCGCTTTCCTGATAAACATGTGCCTTATCCGCAATGGTCTTTGCACTCTTCTTCAATTCCTGTCTGAGGGTCAGTTTTTTCTGCAACCCTTCCAGCTCACTCTCAAGGGACTCACGAAGACTTGAAAGATCCTTAAGCAGTTCTGCATATCTGCTATAGGGTTCCCTTTCATAAACCTTCAGCAGGCGGATACGTCCTTCCAGAACACTGACCCGGAAACGATCCTCGCACTCCTGTGTAAACTCCAGATTCTGGAATTTCATGCTTGCCTTGGCAAGCTCATACTGCTTCTCATACTGTCTTGCCCGGCCATTATTTACGAAGGCAATGGAACGGATAAAATCAGTCGGATCTGCTCCCGGCTTCTGCATAGCCGCAAGTTCCTTCTCAACACCCTGTTCAAAGGCTTTTGTTTCCTCCGCCAGCTTCACAATCTCCTCCTGCAGTCCGGACAATACTTTTTTCTGTCTGGATGTCAGCTTCGGAGCCTGTGTATTCTGTGTCCTGGAAAAACCATCTGTCCTTGGCTCTTCCTGTTTTCCCTGAGGCATCTGAATGGAATTTGATATCTGCTTTGATTTTTGTTGAACAATTGGTGGCATATGATCCTCCTGTTTACTCACCCGTCGTAAAATCTTCTGCGATGCTGCGCATATCTCTCAGCTCCAGCAGAAATACTCCATGAGTCGCTTCCGAATACTGCTTTTCGGCCTCACCCGTTGTCTTAAAGCTGACCCGCTTCAGATTATGGTGTTCATTAAACTGGTAAACCGGGATTCCTTTTCCATGCGGATTAAATACCAGAAAGAATTTCTTCACTCGATTACCGATCTGATGCTCTTCCGCTCCGAGTATCGCATACGCATGCTCTCCATACATTCCGTCACGGCCTACCTCTCCCGCACTTCCTTCTTCCCCGTTCTTTTTCTTTTTTAATTCAAGTGTTCCAAAATAGCATGGCTCTCCCTTCTTAAGCGCCCGCGTAATCAACTCATAGGTTTCCTCTTCCTTTGGCGTATACTCATTATGCTTTTGATCCTTCATTACTTCGGCAGCAAATATGGAAAGCATTCCTGTGGCTGTATTCCTAAACTGATCCGCATCACGGCCGCATGCCTCCCAGCATTTTCTGATCTCATCATACTGTATTTCACCAAATCCGGCATTCTTCAGGTCGGCGTTTTCCAGCATTTTGCCATTGCATCCCTTAAGCTTTTCGATGGACTGTTCCAGGAAGCTGACCTGTCTGGCAATCGCTTCCACCAGAAGATAGGAATCCATTGCCCGTATTTCCATCCATCCTTCCTGCTTCTCAAGAGAAATCTTAAGCCACCCTTCGATCGTCTGATAGCGGTCAAGCTCCTCTCCGAATCTGGCGGTCAGCTCAGAAGATACCTGCTTTCCGGCCAGATACCGGCAAGCTTCCTCCTTATCCGAACTTCTTTCATGCTGCTGATAAAAATACAGCTTGCCCGGCATTTTCAGCTTGGAATGACCAAAGGTTGGAACCTGATCATTAAGACGGCCTGCAAAGGTATTCACATCCCTGCTTTTTCTTGTCAGCAAATGATATTCCACATCTTCACCCGTCAGATGTCTGATAGCTTCCTCAAACACTCCTGACCTCAGGTTTTCATATTCAATCTTCTCACTCTTCTTTTTTATCCTTACATCACCCGTGTCCGAATCCCGGATTGCCGCATAAGCCTTTTCCATCATTTTTACCCACAGGGCTCCCTTGGAATAAGAATCTCCCCGGCGTTTCGAGTCCTGATCCACTCTCTCCGGAATGGTCTTGGAAACGGTCACACAGATCCCCGGCAGAGAGTCAGCCTTCTCACCGTATTCGCTTTTTTCGTTCTTTTTGAAAAATCGTACTGTTACCGTTCCGTCTCCGTTGTCCTTCATCATACGTTTAATTGCACCCGGATTCCGTACAACAAGACTGGCAAGGGCAGACATAAAATAGCAGTCTCCCATCGCACCCTGCTTAATATCCTTAAGCACCGGATCATGTGCAAACAGCGGCTCATCCTTTACGGAACGGAAGGAGTCCATGCATTTCTTCCCATTCTTTTTCTCAAAAACCACATTCATATTCACGTAGCTCTGGTCTTCCACTCGGATTTCCTGATCCTGTTTTCTCTTCACCAGATCTCCATCCTGCTCCTGAATCAGATAGCCCAGAAGAATGGATGCATATTGTCTTTCCTGAAAGGCCTGCGAGGTCGTAATGATCTGTTTCAGCTTCAGTACAAGCTCATCCCTGATCATTTTCTGGCCTTTCACATACGTCTCTTCGCTGTCATCCTCATAACTGAATATTCCCTTAAGCAGCAGCTTCGGTATTTCATTAAAGAGTGAATCCGCACTCCATACCTGCTCCTGCTGCAGACGTGCCACAAATACCTTGCTGACAGCCAGTAATCTCGTCTCCCGGCTAAAGGCAATTCTGCGGTCTGCCGTTGTGCTTAGAATATTTTTCTGAAGTCGTACAAAGGAATGAACATCCTGTTTTTCCTGTCCCTTCAGCTGACCTACCGTATCCTGACTGAAAGCCTTAGCCGTCATCTCTTCACTGCTGCCAACGCTGATTCCTGCCTGACGTTCCAGGCGGCGGAGTCTTCTTTCTTCTGCAGTGATCGTCCTTCCGTCCTTATCTTCCTCAATGGTATGTCCCGTCAGTGCCTGATAGTCATTGTAATCCCTGTTCCACTCATAGGTCTGTTCGGAAATATGCTTACGGTTCAACAGATCCTCTATGGTCTGCTTATGATAGGTAAGACGGTCAAGACTCATTCCGTAATCGCCAAGCACGGTGTTCACATGATGCCGGTAATATTGAAAAATCCGGTCTGCCTGTTTCAGGTGCTTCTTCTGGTCAGCATTTAAGCGTATTCCTTTCCGTTTAGCCTGAAACTGCTTATCCACCTCAAGAATGGAAAGACACTGCACCATATGCTCTGTAATAAAGCCTGCACTCAGATATTCCTTCCTGACCTTCTCATCCCAGAGCTTATCTGCATAATCCAGATACATCGCAAGCAGATCCTCCTTCGATGCATTGTCAAAGCCCTCTGCGTAACCGCTTTCCTGATATACCTTCGCCAAATCCGAAATGGATCTTGCCTTCTGATCCAGTTCTGCTCTTAATGCCCGTCGCTTCCGGGCATTTTCAAGCTTTCTTTCTGCTTCCTGCCGCAGCTTATCCAGAACCTCCGGATCTCCCAGATACTTCATCCAGGGTTCCTTTGCATAGAATCCTATCACCTGCAGATATCCGTTTGAAACACTCTCATTCATCCGATCCTGCCATTCGCCGGTCACCTGAAAATTCTGCCGGGTCATAATTTCCCGGGTCAGCTCTGCCTGTTTTTCAAGCTGTCTCGATCTGGTATTGATTACCCGCGAAACCTCCTGCCGGAGTGCTTCCTGCTTTTCCTCATACCGGTTTTCCAGCTGTTCAAGCTCCTGGTTCTGCCCCTCCTGTCCCTTTGCAGCCTTCTGTGCCGCAATCTGGGGTTCGAGCCCCTGCACTTCCACAAGAAGCTTCTCTGCCTGGAGCACAGATACTCTGGCTTCCTCAGCCAGCTTCTGCAGCTGCTCCTGCAATACGGAAACTGCGCGGTTCTTTGCTTTGGCATATACCGGGGCAGCTGCATTCTTCATGGCAAAGGAAGCACCCGACATTCTGTCATTCTGTTCCCTCTGCTGAATCTGAACCGTTTTATTTACCTGTTTTGATTTTTGTTGAACGATCGGCGGCATATCCACCCTCCATATTTCACTTTATTGCAACTATTCAGAATAGACACTTATTAATCATCCAGATTCATGATGTGGAAGTAATCCCATTCCTCCACGATCTGTTCCAGAAATGTCCGGACCGCATCCTCCTCAGGCGGCAGCTCCAGCTCCATATGGGTCAGTCTGAGATATAACCGTCCCTCCTCCGAATAGGCTGTACTTAAGCTGCTCTTGCGGTTATAGTCCATACACATGGAAAGCCCCTCGGAATCCTCACCGGAGAGCACCTCCATCGGAACGGTTGCCTCCAGCACAAAGCTTCCTGTATCCACATCCAGAAGCTGATAACGCAGATAAACCACCAGTTCTCCTTCATCCGGAGCGATCCAGAGCTGGAGTGCCGGTTCGTCCTTATAGGAAACGAGCATACATTCCTGCTGCATGGTATCCAGTGTTTCCTCAAGCTGCTGCAGTCTCATCAGCTCAATTACGGTTTTTTCAGGGATCTCCTGCTCCTCATCCTCCGGCAGAAGAAGCTCCTGAACCTCTCTCATGGCAAAGGCCTGATCCTGATCCCAATAAGCATGACACAGGCTCGCTTCGCAGACCTTCAGCTCCTTTCTGAACAGAAGCTTTTTGCAGGCTGTATACTGCATCAGGTCTCCCTTCTCCGGAATATAGAAGTGATCCGCATCCGGGAATTCATTGCGGATTTCCGGAATAAACTGATTCATCAATGCCAGCAGAAGTGCCTCCATGCCCTTCTCTGCCCCGCATTCCTCTACTATAATACAACCCTTGTATACCGACAGGAACAGATAGGCAAGAACCTTCTGATGATGCACGTAAATGCCGGAAAGCTCCGGAAAGGCTCTTCCGTATTCTCCCTCTTCCTTCCTGTCCGGATGCGTTCTTTCCATCAGATCAAGGAGTGCCGTCCTCTCTGCTCCGGTTGCCCCGAGTGCCGTCCGGATCCGTCCCTTCTCTACTGCATTCGTAACCTTGTCATTCTCTGCAAAGACTGCGCATTTCTCGATGTCATCCAGTGAGATTCTGTAGAAGCTCTCGGATTCCTCAACGATAAAATGCTGCCCAAGCAGAAGGCTCTGCCATTCCTCCTCCTGCTCCTTCAGAATCATCTCATTGCAGCGGATACTGCTGAAATCGTGTTCCTTCAGATACTGCCGCAGACGACGGAAAAGCACCTTGAAGCTCTTATCATCGGAAGCGCTCACGCTCAGAAGCTCCGGCTCCTCATCCTGACTGGTAACCGCCATATATCCGGTAAATTCCTCAGAGTCCTCTTCGTTTTTCTTTAATAAAAATGCATCTGCATTTCCATCGGATACTGCCCAGCGGATCCATCTCGGGCAATGTCCCTCCAGCATTTGTGTGTGTCCCTTGTATGCCTGTAAAAGTTGATATCTCATATTTTCATTCCTTTCATCATTCATCGTGATATAGCTTCCATAATCGGAGTCTGTTATACAATGCTCATAACTCTCATGGCACTGCATGCGTCTCTCAGTTCGATCAGGCATGCTCCATTGGTTGCCTTCTCAAACTTCATCCAGTCAATTGAATTGGTCGGATTGCTAATTCTCTGCACCTTTCCTTTCTCATTCTCATTCTCGGTAATAAGATATAGCGGGATGTTGCTTCCATGTGGATTCTGAACCCTGAGGAATTTCTTCTGTTGATTGTTGATCTCATGCTCCTCGAGTGAAATTACGGTATAAGCATGAGTTCCGCATATTCCTTTAAAGGTGTTTTCTCCTGCCGCACCTACTCCGTCTGAAGTATCGAACTTCTTTGTTCCGAAGCTGCATTTTCTTCGACCGTCAAGCCCCTCTTTAAATGTATTGAAGATTTTCAGCTCTGCATCTGTGTAGATCAAGACCTTGTTGTGTGCTTTCAGAGCGGCTGTAAATGCGCTCAGCATTTCCTTTATTGTGGTAAGAAGCTTATCTGCGTTCTGTCCGCTGACCTTCCAGCAGTCCCTGAGCATCCCATAGCCTATGTCTTCGAAAGCCTTACGCCTGATCCGGCCGCCACCCGTAAGCTCCTTTGAGCGGATCGTTTTATTTCCTTCCCAGTCATAATCCTGCAGGCTGTCAAGCAGCTTATCGCTAAGCTCCTGTCCATCGCTGCCTTTAAGCTGTGATATCAGCTTTACCAGATATGTTTCCAGCTTTCCCATTGTATCCACATAGGTTTCCGTATCCATTGCCTGGATTTCCAATAATTTCACCTGCGAAAGAAGCGCATTCTTCATCATCTTCTCGATGGTCTTATATCCGTCAAGCTCTTCCTTGAACTGAGCCTTTAAATTGTCAGGATCTGTAAACTCCTTTTTTATAAGATACTTCTTTGCTTTTTTATCTGTCTCTTCGGTATCCTTGCTCTTCCCGTTATGCTGTTTGAAAAAATACAACTTGGACGGACTATCCAGAATTCTCCCTTCCAGTACCGGAGCTTTACCTGTAAAATGACCGCGAAACGCCTGAGTCGTGTTTTCGTTTTCGTCTTCTTCTTTTTCAAGATCCCGGAAAAGGAATGGCTTCTCGCCTGTCAGATGCTCCATGGCCAGATGGAACCGACCGCTCGCAATCCCCTTGTAGCTAATGGTTTCATTCTTGTCTCTGACCCTGAGATTATTGGTTTTATTACCGTTCTTATCACGCACTGCTGCATAGGCTTTTTCCATCATCTTAACCCACAGGGCACCTTTGGAGTAGGGATCCCCCTTTGAATGTGTGTCCAGATAGGTTCTTTCCGGAATGGTCTTATCAACTGTAACATAATATGTTTTCTGGTATATTTGTCCATCACCTAAGAGATCATCATCTTTCACCCAATCATAGAAGCGGACGGTTACCGTTCCATTCCCATTATCCTTCATCATTTCTTTGATCGTATCAGGGTTTTGGGATACAATGCCGGCCAGAGCTGCCAGAAAATAACAGTCTCCCAAAGCTCCCTGATGAATATCCTTAAGCATAGGATCATGGGCAAACAATGGCTCATCCTTTACAGACTTCAGTCTGTCTATATAAGGTCTGCCTTTCCTTTCAAGCTCGACGTCAAAGTCCTCATAGCTTTTATCATATACCCTGACCTCCTCCGCCTTGCGTTCCTTAACCAGCTCTCCCATCTGCTCTGAATGCAGATAGCCAAGAAGCAGTGTCGCATACCGTCTCTCCTGAAAACTCGAGGAAGTCCTCTGAACCTGACCAAGCTTTTCCATAAGCTCTTCCCTGAGTCCTTGCTGTTTCTGCACATAAGACCTGACGTCATAGGATTCGTAGCTCCTCACCATCTCGTTCACAAGCGGCAGGATTTCCGCAAACTGTAGATCATTATTTTCCCAATTAGCAGATTTTAAATCTCTCAGGATTTTTGCACAGACATAACAAAGTCTGACTTCCTTATACTCGACCTGCTTTCGATCCCGTGTGCTGGACAAAACATCTTTTCGCATCCGGAATACCGTATAGAAAGCATTTTTCTTTGTCGGATCCTCCAGCTTCTCCAATGGTGCCAGAAATTTCCTGCTGGTATCTAAATCGTAAACAGGAGCTTCTATCTTAAGCTCCATCGTATTCACGATTCCTGCCTGTCTTTCCAGCTCACGAAGTCTTTTTTCTGCTACAGTCAGGTTTCCGTTCTCTGCATCCGGATTCTGATTCTCCTGATTGTCGCCGAACAGTCTCTGATAAGACTTATCATCCTTATTCCATGCATCGATTCTTTCCGCATTTCGTGTACGCTTCGCCAGCTCGTTGATATTTTCTTTACTATAGGCCAGACGGTCAAGACTCATCCCATAATCGCCAAGAACCGTGTTCACATGCTGCTCATAATAGGCCATGAGCTGATCAGCTCTTTGAAAACGCTCTTTCTCTTCCCTTGTCAGCTTCCTTTTGGAACGTTTTTTCCTGTCTGCTTTCCAGATATCAAGCATAACAAGACTCTTTTCTATGTTATCCCTGATGCTTATCGGATTCAGCATCTCCTCTCTCGTCTGCTTATCGGAAAATTTGTCCGCGAATCCCAGCGTCATTTTGCTCAGTGCTTCCCCGGATACGTTCCTGTATCCGGCCGGATCTGCTCCCCTTTTGTGACGTTCTGCCCCGGCTGCAACGGACCTGGCACCCTTATCCAGCTCCTTCCGAAATTCAATGCGTCTCATTACGCTGGCAAGCTCAGCCTTCAGATCTTCTATTTGGGAGCCATCAAAGACAGATGCATCCTGAAAATCCTTCAGCTCTTCTTTCGTGAAAATCTCCAGGGCTTGGATGTTTCCCCGAAGGACACTTGCTTTTGCTTCATCACGCCATTCATCCGTGATTTCCATATTGCTTTGCCGCATGGCTTCTTCCGTAAGCTCAATCTGCTTTTCAAGCTGTTCTCTTTTGAGATTGCAGAAGGTGCCTGCTGCCTTCAGAATTTCATTTTTGTTTTTGTTGATGTCTGTTTTCAGTTCCCTGATAACCTGTTGCAGATCAGCTTCGTTAATTTTCCTGTCTTTATTCTGGTTTGTTAACTTCGCCTTATTCGTTTTAACCAATTCCTTAAGATTCTTCACGAGGGTCAGCTTCTGTTCCATGAGAGCTGCCTGTTGGTTCGCCTCACCGGCAATTCTCATAACCTCCTCCTCAAGGATGGAAAAACGCGTTCTGGGAACCTCCTGTCTGCTTCTCTGTATCCGGTCTGCCCCATTCATTCCCTGCGGAGCATTCTGCATCTGGCTGACACGTTCCTGCGGCTGCACCCGGATTTCAACCGGCGGCTGCTTTTTCTCTTTCATTTTCACTGTTGGTGGCATAGGCATTGCCTCCTTTGCAAACAATCATATGATAATTTCGTCATACGTCTGGTTTTCTATGAGCTTATTATAGCATGCTGCCCCTCTTCCTTCTTTAAAGGTTTCTTAAAGGTTTCGCCCGGAAAAAGAAAAAGAGGGTTGTTATATGAATGGCTTCATATAACAACCCCTATCCTTATTTTTGATTCTTATTCTTCGTCTTCGGATTCTTTTTCTTCTGCAGCTTTGTCAGCTTCCGGTTCCTCAGTAGTGGATTCTTCTGCTTCTTTGGAAGCTTCTTCCTGCTCCTTGAGTTCTTCCCATTCAGCTTTCTCTTCTTCAGGCGTCTCGCAGATTTCCTCTGCCTTTTTCTTCTTACAGGTTACGAGCTTCTTACAAAGAGCTGCGCCGCCTGCCAGTACAGCACCCGCTGCTGCAATGATACCGATAATCTTCGATACCTTCTTCACTGTACTGCTTCCTGAGGCTTTTACGTTCTTCATGTTGCCTTCCTCCTGACTTAAGGCTGCCCGGCCAGCTACCGCTTCCGGCAGCATTCTTACATCATCACATTCCGGCTTTCTCTGTCATCTTGAATTCAATGATGTATTCAGTCATTATAGCACTAAATTTTTAAAAAAGCAAAAATTTTCAAAGAATATATCCTTCCGTTCCGCGCACATCCAGCTTCGCATAATCAGCAACCTCTGCCGTCATCTGAAGGCTGTCCACATGTCCCTCCGGCATCAGCCGGTTATAGAATCCGCTCATAGACGGCTTGCGGCTGATTACACAGATTTCCGTGTCCCCAGGATACTTCCGTGCTGCCGCACGGCATGCGCCCGCCGCAAGATAGACTGCATCCAGCTCACTTCCACAGTCAAGCTGCATCGGATACAAAACCCTGCGGTTACAGGGGATGATTTCATCATCCTGAAAAATCGGATCTGTCACCTCTGTTGTCTCCACAAGCAGAACGCCTTTACTGCGTCCCTCCTTATAAAGCACCATGCTCAGCTCCGGATCAATCGATGAGACACTCTTAAGCGTCTTAAGGATATTTTTCCGCTCTCCGTCCGGAAGCCCCGATAGAGGTGTCACCCTGCTATCCGGCAGCTTAAGGCTCTCAAAGACCGTATTTACGGTCTTAACGTCACTATGCCACTCTCCGGGGAGAGTCTTCGATCTCCGGAACAGGTGCTCCTTCAGATACCTTTCCTCATGCGCACAGAACAGCTCACGCTCCGGAAGAAACGGCAGGTAGGCGTTTACCACCGGATACCCCTTTCTGTCCGAGGCTCTGAACACAGCCGCAATAAGCTCTGAGCCGATTCCACGGAAGCGGTACAGTGCATCCACGAAGAGCCACTGAATGGTGTAGCCCTGCTTTCCTTCACTGTAAACCATCAGTCCTGCCGGTTCCGGCTCATGTGTTTCTTCGTCCTCAATAATGGCTCCCAGAGCTGATATCCCGTCAAGATCCATCCGGTCCATCAGCATCAGGAGATCCATTCCCATAAAATATACTTTTTGTTGTCTGGTAATTGATACAATTTTAAACATTATTAATCCAGTTTATTGCCTCTCCGGCTCTCAGTCTGTCTGCCAGAGGAATCTTCTTTCCATCCTCTCCGAGCCTTGGTTCTACGTTACAGACAGTAACGAGTGATTTTTCAGGAAGCATGTTCCGATTCGCCATATTCCGGTCATATACTGCACTCAGCCTGTTGTCATGAACATAATCCTGTGGATCCGCATCCATGAACTCTGTATCCGCAAAGGCGCTGTCCAGATACTGCACCGTTGCTTCAAGAATGTCGGATAGAGCATTTACGGAAGGCTTCTCCTCATATTTTGCAAATAATCCATCCAGCTTTCTCTTCTGTGAAACTCCGACAGGAAGATTGGCAATGGTCTGCATCATTCCCTGAATAGCATCGTTAAGCTCCCTGCTTTTCCTGCTCCGTTCCTCCTCTGAAATATAAATCCGAAGCGGAACATCCGAGTGAATCAGCTTCGCAAGCTGTACATATTCCTTCGCAGCACCCTTAAGCCGGTCTGATTTACTGTTCAGAGGCGATGCATTGATTGCATTAAACAGCTCACGTACATGATCGGATTTTCTCTGTTTCTTTCCCTGTGCCAGAGTGGCCTTCTCGCCTTCCTTCATCTTATACTCAAAGAACCGCTTAGCATAAGGAATTCCCCAGAAATCCAGTAAATCTGTAGCCTTTTTCATATTGGACCGGATCAGATCCTCCAAAGCCGAATCTTCATTCGTTCCGGGCTCTTCATGATTTTTCTTATCCGTGATTGCTTCGAGTCTGGAGGCTCTTGCCGTAAGGCTTCCGGTGAATGCCTCAACGAATGTTTGAACCTCCGGTGTATCCTTCGTAAGCTCACCTCTGCCACGTGCAGCGGCAAGTCCGTCATAGGCTGCCCGCAGTGCTTCGCTTCCTTCTTCACCATCTGCAAGCCATCCTTCTCTTTGAAGAGCTTCCCCCAGAGCCTGACAGGACTGCTCATTCATTACCGTTTCTGTCAGACGATCACGATAGGACTTCGGATTGGATCTTCTATGAATGATGGCAGCCGCCGCGAGCATTTTTTCCTTCGCTGCCTGATATTCTTCCTGACGCTGTACATCCATCTGTCTATCTTCATCGGTGTTCAGCTCCAGCATCATTCCTTCCGGAGCAGTTGCAGTTGCCATATCAAACAATCCTACGAAGAAATCTCTTTCTGCATCATCGGTTCCGTCCTGTTCTGCAAATGCCCGGAGTGCTTCGAAGTGCAGACGCATTCCCTGTTTAATCACTGCAGGATCCGCATGGGTAATGTCCTCTAAGAGCGGCAGAATCATATTATCTGCCTCTCTATACTTATCTAATATCGTTGCGGACAGACGCCTGCAGATCTCCAGCTCCCTCTGGCAGTATTCCATGGATTGATTCAGCTGTGCAAGCCTTTGAGGGTCAGTAACACCCTGTCTTGATTCCTCCAGCCTCCTGATTTCTTCCTCCCATGCAGCTGGCCGTGATACAATCCGGTTATCTACAACACCGGAGAAAAAATTAATAAAATAATTCTCATACCAGGCCTTGAAAAGCTCGGCATCCCGGCTGCTGAACTGGTTGGTATAAAACAGCTTGAAAAGCATTGTGCTGTTCACTTCCCCGTCAAAGGCAATCATAAATGTATTTGTCTGTCGCTCTATCATATTACGGAACAGCTTGTTTTTCTCTTCATTCCTATAAAAGGCCGTTATCGCTGTCTGCATGGAATGCTTTTCCTTGCTGAAATTGACCAGAATCTCTTCATCAAGCTCCGCACTGTCCATGGCTGTTCGGACGATCTCATCCAAACTGCCCCTGCGTTCTTCTGTCGGATGTTCCGTGCGATCCAGGATGCTCTGCCTTATGGAATTCATGATACCGTTTTCCGGATTCTCTGTAATCGCACCGTTCTGTTCACTCTCCATGACATTTTCAATGCTTTGATCCACACTGGAAATCAGAGCCTTATAATCTGTCATGGTACCCGTTATTCTGACAAAGCACTGGATGAAATTATAAAGTCCGGACGGAAGCTCAATTTCTTCCTTCTGAAGCTCGTTCAGTACCGCCAGCACCTTCTGTACCGGTGAACCATCCTCCTTCTTGATCACCGTCCGGATGATCGTATGTAAGGATTGCTTCTTCCGGTCGAATACCTCCTTCGCATCGTCCGACAGCATATTGCGCAGGTGTTTTTCTACTCTGTCTTCATTATACCGGCTTGCTGCTGCCATAAGATTCAGGATATCCTTCTGATCTGCCTGACTCAGTCTGTCCGCATTTCCATAGTCAATAATGGTCAGACCCTCTTCGTCCACCATCATATTGCCGGCATGCAGATCCCCATGGAAAAAGCCGCCGCCAAAGACTGCTTCATCCAGCCATTTACGGGTAAGTCCTACCAGATAGCGCTGTCGCTCCACAAGCTCCTCGCGAAGTGCCTCCAGCTCCTTCATCGTCTGATAAAGCTGTGGCTTTCTCTGTTCTTCGCCCTCCTGCTGTTGGTCTTGTTTTTTCGCTTCCGTGATCTGAATTTCCAGCCGCTTCCGCTTCTCATTCATCTGGGTGATATACTTATCCAGAGAAACTCCCTTGGCCTTTTCCAGAACAAGTGTCTGAATTGTGCTCTTGGTATTCGGATCCAGCTTCATGGATCGGATATGCAGTAATTCATCCTCATAAATCTTTCCAAGCTCTACATTGTCCGCTTCCAGACGAAGATCCAACTCTCTGCGGATGGATTTTACCTTGCCGCGGAAGGTTTTCAGCATACCGCCTTCATACTGCTCATCCACAGCTTCCGGTACAAAGTCATCCGGATGCTCCGGTGCTGCTGCCTGCTCCTGCTTTTTGGCATAAATATCTGCATCCACCTGCCTTGCGCAATTTTCCATGAATTCAATTTCTCTCTTCATGGAATTCTGCACATCGGGACGCAGGATCTTGACAACCTTCTGTACTCCCTCGGTCTTGCCCTTTTCAAATACATTGACCAGAATAGTCTGTCCTACGGATGCCGCTCCCAAAACCTGAAGCTTCTCAATATGGTCAATGGTTCCGTTCGACTCCTCAATGATATGCTGAAGCTGGGCATCCACAATGTTCTCATCAATCTCCATCAGTCTGGAACGGACATCCGCTACTACCGTCTGCATGGACGCCTCCATACTGCTGACCGGAAGACCCTGCAGCATCTTATGCAGCAAAGGACCGGCTCCTTTGATATATCCGGCCATGAGCTTCCCTGCAAGGGCTTCCTTTGCTTCCGCATCATTGGTATCCTCTGCCTTGACCTTGGGCGCATTTTTCAATGCACTGGCAAGCATTTTCTCACGGTCGATTTTCGTAGCATTGCTGATATAACCGGACAACACCAGCTTGTTAAAGGCACCTTCTCCTTCTTCGCCGGTAAAGCTCTTCTCAATCAGCTCCGCAATCGTATAATCACTGAGCTGCTTCCACTTATTCTCTGAATCCATGCTGATGTTCTCCGCAATCTTAATCAGCTTTTCCTGTACCGTAAAGGAGACATCATCAACAGCATTTTTCATTCTTTCTCCGGCAGCATTCAGGGCATCCATAATCTCCTGATCCTTAAGTGCCTCCTGAACCTTCTCCTGCGTAGCAGTGCCGGACAGAAACAGCAGGAAATTCGATTCTCTTCCGGTCTTTCCTGTCGAAATAATCTTCCTGAGCATCTCTTCGATGGCTTTTACCGCTTCTGCAAACTGCGGACCGAACAGCTGAAGCTGAAGGGACGCTGTCATTCTCTGATCCTGTCTCATATTCAGAACCGTCAGGAAATCCTGCATATTATTCTGTATCACTTCGATAAGACGTCCAGCGGTATAGCTTCCCTTTTCATCCTGTACCTCTTTGGTCTTTCCGGAGAAATAAAGCTCTCCTAACAGATTCAGGTAAGACTTTTCTTCCCGGGTCCACTCTCCTTCCTGTTCCGGAGCCTCCAAGGGCTTCACCTTCCTGTGAACCTTTAACCCATCCCGCTCCTTCTGTCGGTTCTCCAGAACGTTCAGACACTCTATTGCGGACTGGGAATTAATGTGGACTCTGCCGGCATCGTTGGAAACGTGGCTCTCGATCATCTGTCTGATCCGTTCCTGCGTGATATCAGGCTCCCTGCAATAGGTTCTCACCAGTACACGCAGATCGTAGGCAGACAGATTCGTCAGCTCCTCTGCAGGAATGCCAAAGTGATAGGTCAGGAAGCGTTCATACAGGACACGGCTGTTTTCACGTCTGTTCTGCCTGAGTTCATCCCTCTTAAGAGCACTTAGCAGCATCCTTCTTCCAAAGGCCTCATCATAATTCTTATAATCGGAGCAGATATCTGTCTCCAGCGTATCCACCCAGTACTGGGCATTATAGGGAAGCAGTACCTGCTTATGTCCCACCTTGAGCAGCAGATTCCCGGAAGCATTCTGATGCAGCACCATGGTCACACCGTGGATAGTGACTGCTGCCTCATTGCGGGGATCCTGTCCGTTCTGCCGGGCGGGCTGACCTGTCAGCTTATGAAGTGCATTACGAAGCTGCAAAATCTCCCTGCTTCCGGCATCTCCTGCCTTTTTAATGAGTTTTGCCGGGACATTGTCAAGGAAGATCGTCTTCACAAGCTCCAATGGCTTCTCATCAAAATGATCAAGGGCAAACCGAAAAGCTTCTTCCTCGGTCATAAGCTCTGCCTTACGGACGTCCTGCTGCTCCTCCTGCTGCTCCTGCTGCTCATTCTGCAAGCCGGCAGGTCTTGTAAGCTTCTGTGCAATCTGGTCTGCAAAGTGTACGCCAAACTGATTCAGCTCACGTATATTCAGCACATCAAGTCCGTTATGAACTGCGGAGCCTTCCGGAAAGCCATTCTTAATCAACTCAATAGCAGCACGTCTGGAGGCATAGATCTCACTGCTTTCCTGTGCTCTCTTCCGTAAAAGTGCTGCTTCCTCCGCAGACAATCCCTCATGAATTCCCTTCTGCTCCAACAGGGAAATTTCCTGCATATTCGTAATCAGACGGAGAACTGCCACAAGTCCTTCCTGCTTCTGTTCCTCATCTGCCGTCTTCCACAGCTCCGGATGCTTATGGACAAATCTGCGGATTTCATTGGGACGGAGTTTTCTGAATTCCTCAATGTTCAGTGCATTAAAGCTCCTCTCAAGCTCAGGATCTGCCTTAACACTCTGCTGCTCCTCGATGGTCTTAATCTGCAGCTGTGCACCCTGTCTGATATACTCTGTATCTGCCACAGCCTCTGTAACCGCAAGTCCCAGAAGATCCTGCAGTTCCTCCTCCTGAAGCTCCTGCACCGGATTCTGGTGAAGACGCTTCCGGTTCTCATAAATGTGCATCATGCTGTTGTAAACCCGGTCACGGATCAGCTGGATACGTCCCTTTACAAGGAAGTCAAGATCCTCCTCCTTCAGCTTCAGAACGGATACCCTGCCATTCTTTTCACATTTATCAATGATATCAAGAAGCTGATGCTTCAGCTTGGTCTCAAATTCCTTAAGCTGCTTTGGATCCTCCAGGATGCCCTTTTCATAGGCATTTCCAAGAAGTCCGTCAATGCGTCTGGCTGTCCGATAGGAAAGCGTCTGCTCGTTCTCTTCATGAAGAACCCGATCCACATCAGACACCTTGAAATTAAATTTTGAAAACAGCGTGCGCACCTTTTCCATGCTGACCGGCGGACACTTCTCCGTCTCCATGAGGGCGCCAAGTCCCAGAAGGAGATTCTCCCTCATCCGCTGCATCTGCTCCGGCACCGCAATATTCTGGCTTTTCAGCAGAAGGGTCACCATGCGGTCTGCCATACGGAAGTTCTCCTCATTGATTCTTCCGACCTCCCGATCCTCTTCACTGCCATCTCTCCGGTACAGTCTGCCGTTCCGGCAAAGAAGCAGATCCTGCTTCTTATTGCTGATAATTCTGGCAAAGTCCTTCAGCTCCAGATTCTCTACGGTATGCTCCGCTTCCTCATTCTGATGCATATGATAGAGCAGATCCAGGAAGGACACGTTCAGATATCCGTCATAGCGTTCGGGGTGATTCACAAGATCCATCCGAAGCTTAATGATGTCATCCGCCTCCTTCTGCAGCATTTCCATGGTATTCTTCACCATCTGAAATCTCTGCTTCGAGGTAAAAAAGGAGGGTTCTCTTTTATCTACATAAATCCGGCATTTTTCGATTGCCTTGATGTAGCGGGCTTCAATCTCGTTCAGCTTCCGGTGAATGGCATCGCGCGCCCCATTCTCCTTGAGATCCATATACTGCACATTTTCAAGAAGCTTTTCATCTGTCAGATCCGAAAGCTCACCTACAGCCTGTTTCACCGCCTGCATATAGGTGCTGTCCTTACGCACATCAATTTCTGTTGTCGTCAGTGACAGCTTACACTGCAGCCTGTCACGCACAGACCGCGGAACCTCTTCCAGAATTTCATAATCCTGCAGAGGATCATGCAGCTCTTCCATTCTCCGGTTAATGTCTGCCCTCTGTTCTCTGTCTGCATGCTCCATTGACCTGCTTCTGTGAAGCTGCTCCTCCGGTACCTCATTCTGTACCTCATTCATGGCTGCACTGCGTTGCAGCTTCAGTTTTTCATCACCATAGCACATCTGCTCTTTCTCCTCTCGGAATATTTTTAAGTGTATACATTGCTTATTTTACTTCTGGTTTCATAGCGCCGCATGAAAATACGTCCCTTCTGACGGATCAGCTCCATATCCTTCGGCTCTTCCTTAAGACTCCTTGCAAGCTCATCCAGAGATACCTTCTTTTGACGGGAGGTATTCTCCATCATCTGTCCAAGCTTTAATTCTCTGGTCTTTACCTCTTCATGGACAGGCACTTCCTGTTCCGGCATCCGGAATTCCTGCTTATCGGTCTCCATCACATAGCTTTTCTTCGAAAGCATTAAATCCATTTCATTATCCATGACGTTCCCTCACTTTCTCTCTAAGATTCAGAGTTCCTTTTCCATACGACAGATGCGGTAATCCGAGCCGGGTTCTCCGAACAGACTCCGGTAGGCTTCAATCTGCCGCTGATATTCTACATAAAAATAGACCTTGGCCTCTTTATTACAGGAGGCCTTCATCATATCCACAGCTTTCGCAAGCATCACAAGCAGGATTCCGCGATTCTTGAGCTGTGAGCTTAAATACAGTGCATGGATGGAAAGATCATCCACCCCGTTATCCCGGATCATAACGCCTGCTGCCAGATGCCCCTGTATCGAATAAAACAGGCTCTTCTGCCAGTCGGCCTCCGTACGGATAATCTCCCGGATCATACGTGGGATCGTCTTATCCTCGTGCAGCATATAGGAGATCTGTCGGCGGTCCAGCGACTGGAAGGAAAGTCCGCTTCCCCCACAGTTCTGAATTCCCGGACTGTTTTCGATTACTGAAAAATCGTATTCCAGAATATGCCAGTTCATATCGATCGACTGGTATCCCACCTGGGAAAGAAGCCGAAGCCATTCGTCCATCCGCTCCGGCACATCGGAAAGATTAAAGCACAGCTGCTTAAGTCCCCGCTCCCTGAAGCTTTGCTCCGCATGAAACAAAAGTCCTGAGGCATTTCCCTTTCTTCTTCTTTCAGGTACGGTATACAGATACAGACACTCCACATATTCATCCGTAAATTCATCAAAGGAAAATATGCCGATACAGATCACGGAATCTCCCTCTAATGCTCCGATCACACATGCCTCATCCGCTTTGATCTTCTCTCCGATTTCTGTTGGCAGATACTCAACAAGCTGCTCTGCCTGTTTATGGTTCAGTGTTGTATATTCCATTGTTCTTACCCCCCTCTTTTTTAATTCCAGTCATCCTCGTCTGCTTCTCCTAAGCCTACCATATATGCATACGGTTCGAAATCTGCCCTGGTGAATACCTTTCCGGTCTTTACGAATTCATATTTAATTGCCTGCAGATAATGTCTCATGCAGACCTTATCACCCGTACCGTCCGCTGCCGCAAGGAATGCAGCATTCAGGATACAGTTCTTGATATTACCACCCACAAATTCAAACCGCTCTGCAAGGAACCGGATATCCACATCATCGCCTAACGGTGTTCCCTTCGGTATGGTCGTCTTCCACAGCATCTCTCTGGTATCCGGATCCGGGAACTGGAATTCCACAATATATTTCATACGCCGGAAGAATGCCGGGTCAATATTGTGCTTGTAGTTGGTAGCCAGAACTGAAACCCCGTCATAGGCCTCGACCTCCTGCAGGAGCAGTGCTGTCTTATTATTGTTCGAGGCCTGATTGCTTCCACCGTCGTCCGAACGCTTCGCAAACAGGGTATCGCATTCGTCAAAGAACAGAACTACATTACACTTCTTGGCTTCGCGGAAGATCATGGAAATGGACTTCTCGGTTTCACCAACGTATTTGTCAATGACCTTCGAAAGATCTACCCGGTAAAGCTCCAGGTTCAGCTCATGTGCAATCACCTGTGCGCACATGGATTTACCGGTACCGGGAGCCCCGAACAGCAGAATCGAAAGTCCCCGTCCGTAAGGATACTTCTTCGTATAATTCCAGTTATCATAGACCTGCTTTTTAAAGTTCATCTGATCAATCGCATGCTGCAGTGTCTCTCTCTGGGTCGCATTCATAACAATATCTTCAAAGCCGAAGTTGGCCTTCACCTTGGTAGCCTTCTGCGTCAGCTCCGAGCTCATCTGGTTATTGCAGCCCTCGAAAAGCTTCGCACGGGAAATCCGGATTTCATGGTTCATAATCGAAAAGCTCTTCGCCTGATAGAGCGCTGATTTAATCTTGCCCGGTGTAAACAGGAACTTGGTTGCCATCTCAAGAAGGTCAACATCCTCCCCTAAGGAATAGTCCTTTGCAAAGTATTTCCAGCATTCCTCTCTTTCCTGCGTTGTCGGAGTCGGAAGCTCCAGCTCTGTAAAGTCCTGATCGGTCACGGATTTCAGCGGAAGCTTTTCACGGCTCATCATAAAGATCAGCGTATCGTGCTCCCTGAGCTTTGAAATCGCCAGATCCATATATCCGGTATATTTTTCCTTTTCTTCCTCCCGGTAGTCCAGCTCACTCAGACAGCAGCAGGAATCCGTAAAGATACACTCCCTGTTGACCGCCCACAGTGCCTTTTCCACAAAGCTGTAATCATAAATAAACAGCTTCTTGCAATCAATGGTAATCGCGTTTAAGCCGCGTTTCCTGCAGAACTGCCGGATGAAAAACCTTCTTCCGCTTCCTTCATCCCCCATCCAGCTGAAAATCCGGACTCCCTGTTCATAGGAAATCTCCATGGCCTCCAGCTGTGTGGTATTCGCCATAATCGGATTCAGCTCTTTGTCATCGGTAAGCATCCGGAAGAAACGGCTGTAGTTCTTATCCAGTCTCAGAGGATTGTTCCCGAACAGGAAATCAATGAGACGCTTATCCGGTGCCAGAATCGTGGAAAACGGCATGCTGGAATTGACCCTTAAATCCATTACCGGCATCAGCTGCTCCAGACACACGGACATCTCACCGTAGGCCATGGTAATGGAGAAGTTCTTTCCGAAATACAGACGCCCCGTAGATTCTATGGTCGGTGCGGTCAGATTCCCGTTTTCGTTCACAATCTGGTAAACAGATGCATAGCTGGTCTGTGTCGAGGACAGTACGGCACTTGCCAGTGCAAAGGTGCTGAAATGCCCGAAGCCCAGCTTATGACATAATTCATAAAAGGGAAGCTTCAGGTGTTTCACATCGGTAGCCTCAATTCTGGCATCAATAAAATCCATCATCTCTTCTATGGGAATATGGCAGGAAGACAACGTTTCCTGCCGTTGTGACTCTTCGCTCTCTTCCTCCTCATACGTTCCGTCTCCCAGCAGATCATCACTCAGACTGAAGGCAGACAGCAGATCATTCAGCTCCTGATCCACCTGCGGAAGCTCCTCGTCTCCTTCATCGCCCTCCATGTCCTCGTTCATAAACTGCATCATACGGTCACTGCACAGATCATGCGCAATTTCAATATCCGGATACATGACATTCTTGTAATTTCCCTGTCCCGCATCATACTTTCTCATCAGACCCTCAATATAATCTGACAGCCGGAAATTGACACAGGCAAAGATATAATCCATATATTCCGTATAGCTTTCAAAGGGCACATTTTTCAATTCTTCACGAAATCTTCTGTTCTGATTCATGCTTCTCTTCCCTTCTGTATCCTGCTCCTACCAGGAGCATTCCATATACAGACAATTCTTGTTATCCTTATACTCAAACCGGACCTCATCCGCCATCTGCTTTACCAGATAGATTCCAAGCCCTCCGCTCTTCCTGTCCCCGGCAGGAAGGGTCACATCCGGGTCCTCCCGTTCCAGCGGATTATAAGGAATCCCCTCATCAATGAAGGTAAGATGTATGGACTTATCCGCCATTTCTTCTTCAATCTGAATCTGTCCCTCCCGATCCGGATAGGCATAGCTTGCAATATTGACAAAGATTTCCTCCACACAGATCCGGATGGCTTCAATCTTACTCTCCGGACAGTTTTCCCTCTTCAGATCTCCGGTAAACACATCAAGCAATGGAGTCAGAAGAGACTTCTGTGCTGCAAGCTCAAGACTTCTCTTTGTTTTTACAACCCAGCTTCTCTCCATGGCGTTTCTCCTTCGGCAATTCTGCCTTTTACTATTTTCAGATTCCGATGCTCCATATTCCGTATCGTATCTATATCATTCGTGGCAATCAATGTGGTAATTCCCAGCGACTGATTAATTCTTTCCAGTAAATTCATAATCTCTCTGGCATTCTGGGGATCCAGGTTTCCGGTGGGCTCGTCTGCCAGAATCACATAGGGCTTATTGACAATTGCCCTGGCAACCCCTACACGCTGCTGCTCGCCCTGTGAGAGCTGGGAAGGATATCTCATAAACTTCTCCTCCATCCCGACCATCCGCAGTGCCTGCGCTACCTGTCCCCGGATTTCCCGCTCCGGAGCGCCGGAAAGAATCTTGGCAAGGGCAACATTTTCATAGGCTGTACGATCCTTAATCAGTTTATAATCCTGAAAGACCATTCCCACCTTTCTGCGGTAGGCCGGAAGCTTTTTCTCACGAAGCTTCGAAATGTCTTCACCATTTACACGGATCATACCCTCCTGCGGCAGTATTTCCCTTAACAAAAGGCGAAGTATCGTCGTCTTTCCTGAACCGCTCGGTCCTGTCAGGAAGCACAGCTCTTTCGGCCTGATATGGAAGCTGGCTCTTTTGAGAACTTCGGTTCCTGTATCCTGATATCCTTTGATCACCTGTTCAAAATAAATCATAATGCTACTTCTACTCCACTGTCAGTATTGTGCTGAAGCCGGAAATATCAAGTACATTCCTTACGACACCACCGACATTAGTCAGCTTCATGCTTCCCTTCTTGGATGTGGCAGTCTTCTGTCCGATTAACAATGCCCGCAGTCCGGCACTCGAAATGGCCGGTACATTCAGACAGTCGATCACTACATCATTCTTCTTCTGGAAGGCATTTAAAATAGCCTGTTGAAACTGGGGGCTCGTGTTGGTATCCACACGTCCCTCCACCATAAGTCTTATATACGTTCCACAGTCAGTTGCAATAATATTCATTCTCTAGTCCTCTCTCTTAGCAGCATAACTACTGAAGGATAATCGCACCGTCCAGCAGAGTGGATGCATCCAGATTTCCTTCCTCCTGTGCAAAGGTGACCGCATTCCAGTCAAGATAGGTATGCTCATCCAATACCCCTCTGCGCTTCAGGAAGAGAATATGCAGCCGGCATCTGATCGGCTTAAACTGTTTCAAAAGATGCAGAAGCTGCTCCTTCTTGTGTTCCTCTACAACATTACTCATCACAAGTGTCACATCATAGGGACTGTCTCCATAGAGTGTATCGTAGATTTCCTGCTCACTGTTTCTGACATATTTCTGCATCAGGCCACGCTCCAGAATGATTGGCTTTTCGCCAATCAGCAATTCGCAGATTCTCTCAATGCTTTTGCGGGTGCCCTTGTATTTAATCAGCTCTCCGGATTCCCTTAAAAGGGTACGCAGATCCTCCTCGTCAAGAAAACCGCCGTCCACGTCAATTCCCATCCACTTAAGGAAGATTTCC
This sequence comes from bacterium, assembly GCA_963618065.1. Taxonomy (GTDB): domain Bacteria; phylum Bacillota; class Clostridia; order Lachnospirales; family Lachnospiraceae; genus Suilimivivens. Next base: position 75,002 of record CAVERH010000003.1, read on the forward strand.
AGAAGCCGTTTGGGAGCCTTTTCCACATCCAGCATATCCTCCTTATGATCGAGTTTTTCCTGGAAATCATTGTGAATACTGGAAAAGATCGACATATAACGGTGAAAAAAGCTGTTCTTTTCCCGGTAGATCTCCGGAAATACATTCATGAAATTATCTCCGGGTACATAGACCTCCAATCCGGATAACTCTGCTCCGTCTCCCAGCACCTCAATGGCAATCCAGAGATATCTGCCCTCTATTTCATACAGAAGCACATCCGGTTTATTAATAAACCTCAGCCACCTTGCGCCTCTCATACGCTGTTTCTTTTCTTCAAAACTGATCTGCGGATTCAGCAGGTAATCCTGCTGTCCCACTTCATTCAGAGCCAGGGCATACACGTAGCAGACGCTGTTTTCGGGCAGCTCCAGCGAAAATTTCAGCCGCCCCCATGGGCAGTCCTCAATTCCGCTGTCAATCGGTGCCAGAATCATATAATGGACGCCTTCCTCCTTAAGACAGGTTATGCTGCCGTCCTGCCTGCAGGCCATCCCCTTGTATACTGCTTTTTCAAGCTGTTCTTTCCTGATGGAAAAGACAAATCCTGCCATGTTTCACATCTCCTCTATTTATCACGATCCGGAAGCGGAAGAATATCCAGCTTCATGTTTCCCGGATACAACAGACAGTTCTCTGCCGGAACAATATCGGTTCCATCCATGGACGCATAGGTCATATTCTGCGGATTCACACTCAGCTCATAAATATAAGATACACAATCCAGACTCTCAATTTCATGGAAAAGACGGTCAAAACGGAGCGTCTGTCCGAATTCCTGACTTCCCTTAATATAGTCCAGATTATGACGGATGACCTCTTCAATCTGACTGCGGCATCCTTCGTAATGCGGCTTAACATAGATCGTGCCGCTCGTAAATACCCCGATATAAACCGGCTGTCTGACGCGGATCTGGGTACACAGAAGTCTCCGGTTTTCGAGCCACTGTTCAATTTCCCTGCGGTACTTGTCCGACAGGTGCGGAAAAGCATCCTCGTTGTAAGGCAGCACCACTACCTGTACCTCATTTCTTGCATAATCCATCCACGCCTTCACCTTACGGATACACAGCCCCGGGGTTCTGCGGATCAGACTCTCATAATCGGCAGGCCGTACCGCCTTCTCCGGTGTATTCAGGTCGTTGATGAAGCGCTTACGGACTTCCTCAAAGGTCTCCTGAAACCGTCCTCCGGTTCCCGGTGCCGGATTAAAAAACCGGATCGGCTGCTCCTCCTCCAGGTTGACCGGAAAGAATTCGTTTCCTCTCCGGACATTTCCCTCTGTTCCCAGAGAGACGGCTAAGGATCCAAGATAAAGCTTTGCTCCTACATACGAGCCGGGATTCGTGATTTTGACTTTTCCTTCATTTTCATATAGTACATAGCTCATCTCCCGTTCGCCCAGACGTCCCGGCTTCAGAAAATCGTAGAGCTTTTCTCCGTCCTCATCTTCCCTTTCCGCAATTACCGAAAAGGTCGAGGTCAGTACATGCCCACAGGGAAGGGCGAATTCCTGTCCGTCATATCCTTCAATCTGTCCCAGATAGTACCTTCGCATCATCTCTTCATTATAGATCACGATTTTTACTGCATTTTTCAGATGCCCCGGTGCATAACCAAAGGCTTCCCTGTCAAATTCAAAGGAATATCTGCCGTTTCCAAGGAATTGCTTCCGGTAGTACCTGCCCGGCTGTGGCTCGCCGGCACTTTCTGTATATTCGACGTAGGAGGTGCCCTTCTGCTCCTTCGCATAAACCTTGATATATCCGTTCTGCAGCATAGCGCTGTTCATTATGACATTGGACGCACTCTGGAAGGAGTGTGTGATAATTTTGGTTTCCTTCTGATAGACCGGAAACAGGAAGCCTGTCATGTAGGTAAGCACCGGAACAAGATCATACTCACATTTCTTAAGCGTTGCCCTCCATACATAGCCTGAGATTTCGCCCTCCGTATAGACTGCTGCCTTAGCCTCCGGCTGCTGAAAGGTAATATAGCCGCTCTGGACAAACCCTCTGGTTCCGTCTCTGACCTCAATCGGTACAAAGCCTTCTTCAGTATAACATTCCCAACAGATAGAAGCAAAGGAAAGGTCGCCCTCAGCTTCAAAAGGATTCCTTTCAAAGTGCTCCGTGGTACGGACATAAATGATTCCCTTCTCTTCCTCCTTAAGTGGGGTATCCATCACAAAATACAGCTCTGCCCCCGCTTTCGGTCTGTTTCCGTAAACCTTCGCCTGTAAAGTCACATCCTTATCCAGGATATAACTGATATCACGTGTTTCCTGAGCGGTTTTACAGAAAAGTCCTGTGATGTGACTTGCCGTGATGTGCCGGGGAAGCGTTGTTTCAAAGCTGATGTCTCCGACCATAAACCTCTGATCTGCGGGTACATCAAAGGACTCTCTTATCCCGGATGCCTCAAGAAAAATTTCTGCACTTCTTCCCCTCTTTGCCTGATAACCAAGCAGCTTAAGGAGCATGGCGCGCACAGCCGGTGTCACAAGATCAATCTGATTCTGCTGGACGATCTGGATCGCAGACAGATTTTCCAGAATGGTGATACCGGGATCTGCCGGATTAAAGTTCGTCCATTCCTCAGAATAAAAGGGAATCTTGCTCAGATTCTCATCCATCAGCTCTTCATAGGTTTTTTCAGGAATCATCTTCGGATTCAGCATATCATACTTCCTTTTTATTGTTATTCAAAGTGGATCTTATGTTCTCCACTGGTTACTATCGTATAGGGATTTCCCCTCAGGGAGGAAAGCTCTGTCTCATGCACACCGGCTTCATCCCGGTAACGGCAGGTAATCATCATTTTGCTGATCAATGCACTTCCCTTTTCCATGTTCAGTCTCAGCTCAATCTGGCTTTCCACAACATCCCGGCCGATTTCCCAGACGTTATTCTTCACCGGATCCAGATAATCCCGCAGCATTTCAATCATTCTCTGCTGGATCTCAAAGCTGTCATCCTGATTGACCACCCTGATCCATGCCTCCACAGAAATTTCCACAAATATCGGCTCTACTACCTCCAGATCAGTCGGATCAATCGTAAGCTCACATCTCTCCAGCAGGTGCTCCTTAAGTCTCCTTCGGATATTCACAAAGGAGGATCTGCCGTCCTGATAATCCTCCATCAGAAGAACCACGGTCACGGCACACGGATCATAGCTTCCATCCTTCCTTATACCGGAAACCACCCTGACCTGGGAGATATTATGGGAATAATCCAGGACCTCCCTTTCATAATCCTGTGCTGTAACCAGCTTTCTCCTTGTATTTAACAGCGTTGTGCCTCTTCTTAAGGCTTCCTCCATGGTCTCCATATCCATGCCTCCATAGGCCTGGATCGGATTATGGATTTCTTCCACAAACTGCAGATTACTTAGGCTGTCATCCACACGGTTCTGATTTAAGTTTGCTCTCTTTCCGTCACAGCACTTCACAATGGTCTTAAAAGCCGGACCTGAGGTATTTCTCGGGATCTTCACATTTACCCCGTCACCGAAGTAAATCTGGTTATTCATCCGGTCAATGACATAATGACGATCCGTGCTTACAGAACGGTCAAAATTATCGACCTCCTGCCACCGGACGTAAAAGTCCCTGATTGCACCTCGTATATCATATTCGGCATAGGTGCTCCGGGGTTCCTCCAAAAGCAGCCGCTTCATCTGCTGCATGGTAAATTCCGCCGTTTCATTCACCCATACATCCACACTCAGAATATTGGTTGCAGTCAGAGGGAAGCTCATATTGGGCTCATACGCATCAATATAATATTCTTCCTCTTCCATGGTTTCTATATTATCCACCTCTACTGCATTGAGTGCAATTTCCTGGATCAGCGGACGCCGCATCGGATTTTTTTCCAGATAACAGTCCTCATCCATGATCTTAATCCAGTAGGCCTCCTGCCCCTCCAGCGTACACTTGGCCATGTCGGTCGGCGGCATAAACAGAATGACCCCCGTATGATTCAGTCCATCGGTCTTATCCGTTAATTTCAGCCGGGCAAAACCATCTCTGGTCGAATAATAGAATGCCGGCTTTCCTTTCATCTCCTGCTCTGTCTCACCGAGCCGGAACAGAAGTCCCACCGGTCCGTCCTGCATCTTTTTATCAAAGCCTATATAAAGAGAGGTATCGTTATAGCTGCTCCGGAACAGAATCGGACAGCTTGCATTCTCTGCCATACGATTGGTAATATCCCACTGTCTGCTTCCCTGAAAGCTGATCAGATGCTTGGGACGTTCATAGTGTCTTTCATAGGTATAGGAAATCTTCATTCCTGAAATAACCGGACAGTGATGCATGGCAGGCTGGAAATAACAATTATCCGCTCTCAGCAGCTGGATGCGGATACTCTCTCCTGTATAACCGCCTGTTTCCGTTGCCCGAAAGTCCCCCGGACATACGAAGGAAATACTGCAGTGACCTGCGGAATCACTCTGAAACAGATTAGTGACCGAAATCTGTGTCGGAAGCTTCCTCCATCCGGTACCATTATAATATTCCAGCGAAATCTCATCGGCATAAACCTCTGCGACCGCTCCGACAATATCCCTTTTCGGCTTTTTCTTGACAATCTTAAGACTGTCCACTTCCTTAGCCTCCGGAGCAGCAGTAAGAATCTGTTCAAATTCAAGATCAAATTCAAGAGTCATCAGTGCTCCCGGATTAGCAAAATACCGGTGTCCGATGTAGAGCTCCGAAAAAAGCGACATTTTCTTTCCGAACGGATAAAAGCGGTGCACATCCAGCTCCGAAGTGCTGTCTACCACATAATCCGGCTCCAGTCCGTCTCCTGAACATGAAAAACGGATGTCAGATACCACCACGTTCTTCTCAATGATATTCTCCGGCTTCAGGAGTAATGCAGAATATTCCTCCTGCCCAAGCCGTACCTTCTTACAGACTCCGGATTTCCGGAATATCAGATACCGGTTCTTCTCAGCTCTGAGCTTCGTTATTTTTTCAAAGCCCTCTGCCCCGTAGTAATAAAGACTGTATTCTCCGTTTACGATCCGCTCAGCCAGATGGTCTGAGCCGGGAAGATCCATCCGGATGTCATTGTCCACCTCATCAAACAGATGCGGATGATACATCACAAGACCGGTCTTTCCATATCCTTCCTTTGAAAAATCAAACAATGTAAATTCCTCAAAGGCAGGCTCTGCAATCTCCTCCTTCTCCACCGGCTCCGTATAGGCAGGCTCTTCCTCTGCCTGCGCTGCTTCCTCGCTGTCCGGAATCTTCATATCCTCACTGATGAATTCTACCGGCTCGAATCTGCCCTTTAACGGAATTACCTTTCCGGTCAGACCGGAGACCATGAACATACTGGTGAGCCGCGCCTCTGTAATATAGATTCCGTGCGCTGTTTCGAAGATAATACCGTCATCCTCACCTCCTGCCAGAAGCTGTGTCCCCCTGTGCAGACGCTGTCCCGGTATCGTATCCTGCACCATGCTCATCAATACAATGCTGTGAGCCGGGAAAGCAGCATGCGGAGAAATACCGAGCATATTCACCAGCTCCACATAATCCCTCTCCAATGTCATATTGTAGCGTCTGACATTATCCTGAAGCTGATCTGCAAACAGCAGGGCAAGCACCGAGCCGATATCCGGATCATTTTCATCAAACTGCCATTCCGGTGTATAAGAATGGGCAAGACTTCTGATTCGATCCAGTATTTCATTTCTATCCCGGTTATCTATGATATAATCACTCGACGAAATTGTCTTCCACTGTTTCATACTCTGTTTCCTCTTCCTTTACCTGTTCTCCAAGGTAGAATGGGAATACCATATTCTCCGTTACGTTCTCTTCTCTGACTGTATAGGTGATATCCACAAACAGACAGCCCGGCTTTCTCGTATAATCCATATCTACAGTGACATTTTCTACACGCGGCTCATTGGAAATGATGTCATATTCCAGTTCACTTGCCATCAGATTCAGCATGGACAGATCCGTTTCCTCAAATACATAGGTGGAAGCCCTGCTTCCAAAGTCCGGACGCATCAGCCGCTCTGTCTTCTGTGTCATCAGAATCAGATAGATGCTTTCCTTAATGCTTTGCAGGCTCTCTGATATTACAAACCGTCCGGTAGCCGGATTGACCTGCGGAGGAAATTTCATGCCTCTTCCCAAAAATGTATTCGCGTTCATAGCCTTCCTCCTTCATCAGCCGATCTTCACCGGTGAACCGCCGATGCTGCTGATGCCGCTGCTGTTTACCTTAAAGGATGCAGATGCATCCAATGCCACATTTCCGCCGCTTAAGCCCAGCTTTCCGCTGGTTTCAAGCTTCACACTCTGATCTGCTTCCACATTCAGCTTCCCACATTTTACCTGAATGGTTCCGGAGTCGCCGTTTAACGTAAGCTCAACAGAATCTCCTACGTTAATGGTCAGCTTATGCTCCGTCTTTAACTGAATCCTGCCATTGGTGGTCTGGATTTCCAGCTTGTTCTTTCCTTCCTTATCGCTTAAGCTGATGCTGCCCTTTTCATTATCGAGTATCACATTATGTGATTTATTGGCGGTATATATTTTGATTTGATCCTTCTGTCCATCCTGATCGGCGACATCGTGGAATTCGATGGTGCTTCCGTTTTTCGTCACAATCTTTTTATGCTCATTGGTCTTGCTGACAGACCCTGTCAGAAAACGGTTGGAATCCTTCGGAATGCTTCCGATCACATAGGGCTTCTCGATATTTCCGTTCTCAAATGCCACAAGCACCTGATCCCCTGCCTCCGGAAGGAAGTAATAGCCCCATTTGGATCCGCTGTACGGCATGGCAACCCGTGCCCATTTCAGTTCATTTGCCTTGGCATCCCTGACCGGAATGCTGACACATACCCTTCCGGGCATATCCTCGGAGTAATTCGACTGGACAACTCCTACGACAATCCCGGGCATCCTGTTGTCTCCGGTTTCTGATTTGGTCACCTGCTTTGCAGCGATCTCATCCATAATATCATACAAACCCATACCTGCTTACTCCTTTATTCCTGCCGACTTACCCTCCAGCCGTACCACGTACTTGCCCTCCGGCGTCATCCGGTGAACCGCTCTGTTGATATAAAATTTGTTATCAATACCATCACCCAGTCCGGAAAGCTCTACAAAATATCCGGGCAGATACTCCGGAAGACCCTGGATTTCACATTCCAGGGAAGCAAAGCGATAGGAAACCGTTTCCATCAGGGACTTAGCCCTGTGCTCTGCCTCCTCCTTGGAGGTAACAGAAGCGTCAACATAAAACTTTTCGTTTCCCTTAATCAGGGTTTTGGCCTTACTTGGCAGATTATTCTGATTCTTTGAGGAAGCCTCAATCACCTGAGCCTTTGCGGCATCTGTTGCCCGCACGGTCACCTTGTTCACAAGTCCTGTAATATCATGGGAAATGTCAAAGCTGTACATCCCCATCAGCGGGGTAATCACGATCCTGGTTCCGGTATCTGCCTTTGCCCTACGGAAATAGACCGTTCCACATTCCGTAAAGAATTCGTAATTATACCGCTTTGCAGCCTTGACAATAAATTCATAATCGCTTTCCGCCACCATCTCAATGGTACGGTCCGTATCCTTGTTGTCGGAAGACAGACCTGAGACACCTCCCATGGAGCCTGCATCATCTCCCGTCATACTTCCCAGTCCGGATCCTGACTTATCCGGAGTATCTGTCACCCGGATGCTCTCAATGATTCCTGAGGACTGCATACTGGTGTAGACACTTTTCTCCAGAATTTCCTGCACGGCTCCCGAATAACTGGTTGCCTTCAGCTGTCTGGAATAGGTACTCGCCATCATAATTCCCTTCACATCCATGGCCGTAACCCGGATGCACGGAATCTCATCCAGTCCATGATGGTAGCTGACCCGCATGATTGCTCCGATAAATATCGTTTTGCCACTGTTGGCATAGCCTGCAGAAACCTCAACCCTGGCTCCCAGCTTCGTGTACTTCTGCAGTGTGCTGCTGATCTCAAAGGATGCCGTATCCTTGTCATAGGCCGTATAAATGGAAAATTCCGCAATGGAGGCTTCATAGCCGCTGGTCAGATCTACATACAGGTCGGATATCGGAAAGCCTTTATCGGAATCTCCAACATTCTTTCCGTCAATCTTAATCACTACAAAGGGATCGTCCAGTCCATCATAGGTTTTCTTTAAATCTTCAAATTCATAGGATGCCATTCTTTAACTCTTTCTCATGAAATCTATGTAACTGTTCAGTACCTTCACAGTTACAAATCTATCATATATTCCGTTAACTTAAGTTTAACAGATTGGAGGCCAGATTCCCTGTGCTTGACAGCCTGCCGTCTGTGGCAAGCTTTTCTGCCGTCGTAAACAGATCCTTATAGGCCGCATTCCATCTGTCCGCCTTTGCCTTCGGCATTTTCTCTGTATCCTGACGGATCTCCAGATGAACCTTGGACCGGATCGGATTTCCCACACGGTTGAACATGATATATTCTACTGTTACTCCGCACAGCTCTCCCCAGAAGACCGTCTTATTCCAGATGACACATACCGCCCTGGTAAACGGTGTGGTAACTGCTGCCACGAAAAGCTCTGAGATATCCTGCACGGTATGTGCTTTTTTAAAGGTGCCATTCCGGTTCCGATTCTCAAGCCCTGATGTTACCCTCTTAACTGCTCCTGTTCCGGAATATGAACCTGCATCCATAACCGAAAAGGCATCTGAATTCTCCGTGTCATCAAAAATCAGATCCATATTCAGCACTACCTCATAGGGAATGTTCGCCTTCTGGAAGGAACCGGTGCCATCTCCGCCCACGCCGGAATACCGGCTGATCATGGTACCTCCACGGCTGGTAAACTCAAGAGTGCTTGGATTATATTGCACCTTTATGGCGGTATATCCTTTATACTGCCCGGTATTGGCTGTAAAGTCCATATCAGTTGCCTTACGCGCAGCCTTAGCAAGGCTCTCTCCTACTCTGCCAAGCCCATTATATGGAACCTTCGAATTCATGTTTCCTGTACTTGCCTGATCACGCATCAGAATATAGGCCTTATTCACCATACCGGTGAGATTTTTTTCTGCCATGGATTTCACTGACATAAATACTGTCTCCTTCTTTAAAGCTGCATGTTAATCAGATTCGTTGCAAGGTTGGAGAGATTGGAGGTTTCCTGCTTCGCAGCATTCAGAAGCTCCTTCGAATACTTCTTCTTCCACTCATCCAGATAGGCTTCTTCCGTAGCCAGCAGACGAATGGTCACCTCCGCACGGATCGGCTCTCCGGCCGGATTAAACATTGTATAATTACACCTTACGGAATTCATTCTTCCGGAATAGCTCATATATCCCCAGGTAAAAACGACCTTACGTGATTCCAGATTCATCATGACCGCAAGGAAGCCTTCAACAATCGGTCTTACCGAATATTCATCCCTCTTAATGGCTTCGCGGACGGTTTTCACTGCACTCCCGGCACTGCTTAAGGCGTTCAGCTTATCAATCATGAATGCATCGGTGTTCTTTTCTGCATCAAAAACGACCTTGAATTCCAGATTGACGTTCGTATCGATCTCTCCATAGCTGATCGCATTCTTCTTCGTTCCGTTCTTTTTTTTCTTTTCGGTGTCCGTTGCGTAATTATAAATAGGGGTCAGACCACCGCCATATGCCGAAATTCTTATGGTAGCCGGATTAAACTGAAACGGAAGTGTTTTCACTTCTCCTTCATAACGCTTCGTTTTGTCTACAGCTCTTGCTGTACTCTCGATCTGCTTTACCATATCACTGATACTGCCGCTCCAGTTACCGATTCGGGTTTTCGGAGCTGCCTGCTTTTCAATCTCAACCGGCTCGGTATTCGGAGGATAAAACGTAAGCATGGCCTTGGTAACGGTTGGTGCTTTTGCCAGATTTTGTGCTGTTTTCATTACATCCATGTTCCGTTACCTCCTTAAATTCCTCTTCTTCTTCTCTCGGCATCCATCCGCCTTTCAAGCTTAGTGAATACCTGATCCGATAAGGTGTCCAGCTGCTGCCGGACATTCTGGCTGACAATTCTTTCAATGCTCTGATCCTGCTCGATGCGCAGTTCATTTACCTTATTGGTCACGATCTGATCCACATGACTGGTTTCCTGTATCTGCTCTGTCGAGGTTCTCGACTCTCTCTGCGTCATGGTACGGTTCCTGTTTTCAAGCTCTTCCAAAAGCTCCTCGTTTAATACGCTTTCGTTCTGCTTATGGAACAGCTCCACCTGTTCCCGGACGGTTTCCTCCTGTTCGGGATAAACGGCAGCCTTTTGCGTCTGATAATGTTCTGTCTCCTTCAGAATCCGTTCCACTTCCCGGGAGCTTTCCTTCTGAATCCGGGTGTGAAGCACCTGCTGTTCGGTAAGAAGCTGCTCGGACGGATGTTCGGTCTGTCCGGCAGACGGTCTGTATAAAAGCGGTGCAGCCTCATCCTTCTGTCCCTGCTGCGCAGGAGCATTGTATGAGGACTTCTGTACATCCTCCTTCATCGGCTCGGAATACTGTAATACCTCTTCCCTCATGCTTTCCGGCTGTCCCTGACCGGACAGCAGCCTCTCGGTCTGATAGCGCTCTGTTTCCCGAAGCACCTTCTGCACCTCCCGGGTGCTTTCTCTCAGAATATTATTTTGCAGGAGCTTTGACTGCTCGATTCGAAGCTGTTCCCTGACCGGTTCGGATGCCTCCCCGGTTTCTGTCCTTCTATACTGCATTTCCGGCATCTGTACTTCTGCCCTTCCTGCATTCTGCACAGGTGTTTGCTGCTCCCTTACGGCCTCCGGATATCTTAAGACTTCCCCATCCTCTGGCAAAGGTTCCTCTGTATGAGGGATCTGTTCGCTCCGGTAGCGTTCGGTTTCCCGCATGATGCGCTCTACTTCCCGGGTCGTTTCATGCTGAAGCTCTCTCTGCAGGGTCTCCTGCTGTTCGTACCGAACCTCCTCACTGATCTCCTGTACCGGTCTCTGGATATCCCTCATCAGGAGATTCATAGCCTGCCCCTCGGAGCTGGTAATATTCGGATACTTCTCCGGATTTTTCTGATAATCCTCCAGAGTTTCGAATATCCGTACCGTATCTTCGCCCATAATCTCCTTAAGACGCTCTTTTTCAAGCTGTTCGGTTTCTGACCGGAGCGTTGTGGTATTCATATACTCCTTCAGAACCTCATTCGGATTTTCTATGGCACGAAGGGCGTCCTTTTTTGCCCGTTCCCGGTTAATTCTCTGAGGAGGCAGCTCCCTCTGGCTTATTTCCAGGGTTCTGAGCTTTTCCAGCCTCTCCATATTCTGACGGTTGATGATTTCCAGTTGTTTCCGGATCTCCTCTTCCCGCTTCTTCTCTGAAATCTTATAAACATGTCTATGCTCCGTATCACTGGCGCGCTCCGTCTCATAGATCGTATCCTGTTGTGTTTCAAGCTCTTCCGTGTCTGTATGCTCTGTCCGGTACAGAAGCGCTGTTTCATGGTCGCTGCGGATTTCCATCCGATTGACTGCCACTTCTTTAGTATGTTCAAAAAGACGCTGCAGAGCCGAAATTTCACGGCGTTCAAAATTCTGCATGGTCTGATGATATTCTTCCTTATCGACCTTCGTGAGATTGAGCCGGTTGTGATAGCTTTCAAATCTCTTAAAGGTATTCTGTGCATTCACATGAATGACATCTGCAAGCCACATCCAGTTCGATGTATGATTCTTAAAATCCTCATACCGGATATGATAGATCTGGCTGATGGCATTAAGCAGCACAGCCTGTACCATACTGCTGACGGTCTGTTCGTAATTCTCATTGGTAAGACTGATATCTCCAGCCTCATAGGTATTCACTCTGTTATATGTCAAATCCTGATGCTGCGAAAAGGTCTCTCTCCGCATGCGGTTCAGGGTAAAATATTCTGCATTGATCATCTGTTCGCCAAGCTGCATCTCCTGTCTGGTAACCCTTACCGGATTTCCGTAGCGGACGGATATCAGCTCCGACAGTTCCTGATAAATCTCTTCGGTATGAAGACGATTCCATACCTCCTGCTGCAGCCAGTAAATCTGCGTTCTCTCATTCTCTTCCTGTGGTTTTTCCTGGGCACTCTGCTTCACAGCTTCCGCTTTCTGAAATTCCCGAAGCGTCTGCATGATCTGACTGTCAGAATGATACAGTCTCAAAAGCTCTCTGGTATTCCTTGTTTCCTCCTTCATCCGGCTGACCTGTCGGACAAATTCCTGTACATCTGTCACACCGATTTTATTCAGGATATTCTCAATAAATACCCGGTCCTGATAGGTCAGCTGATAAGTATCCGACACCAGAATCCGGTTCAGGACATTGTTGATCAGCTTCATGGAAACATTTTGTGTTTCTGCCATGCTGTAGTGATTAACTAACGGAGCCATTCCGGCCTCCTGTGTATACAGCTCCGGCGGTGCCGCAATGAAATGCAGCATATCGGTAGGAGTCATATGCTCCTCCAGTAACTGATAGTTGCCGGTAATACGCTCTGTAAAAGCATCTCCCAGAGTTTCCATGGGCTTAGCAGTCTGAAGTTTTAAGGGTTCTCCCATGGTCAGCATCTGTCATCTCTCCTTTACATTCTGGACTCCTTACGGAAGGTAGTCCAAGGTGTATCAATACAGGTCATTTCACGGAATGCAATCGTGGTGGTCTCTACCAGAAGGCTGCTGCTTTCTGCGTTTAATTCACCATAATCCTTCGCTGTGACCGTGCAGCCCCAGAAGGTATACACGCGATGGGCATCTAAAAAATTGCTTGTCTTTGGCCGGTCATAAACAAGCAGCATCAGCGGAAGCGTCAGCTCTGTTCCAAGGGCAAGCGGATCCAGAATATCCGTTCCTGCATATCGTTCCACCTGAAAGGTAAAGGGTCTGGATATCGGTTTTCTCTTCAAGTGGACATAATCATTAAGACCGCCCTCCTGGATATACTCAAATTCATTTTCGCGACGCAGGCCTTTAATGGCACGGCACGGGATCTCAAATACTCCCTCCACCCGCAGCACGAAATTAAAGCCGGGCATCACTGCTGCTTCGTTGTTCGATGCAAAGATATCTAATTTCACAATATTTTTATCTTGTTCATTTTGGTCTGCCATGCTAGCTCCTTATCTGAAAAACGAGGTCGGCTTCATCTGTGTAAGCGGGATCTCCTTGCGCTCGTCTTTTGAGGGATTAATTCTCTTATGGATATCCGATATCTCCCGGCACCATTTTCTGCGGCTCCGGTGATCCAGTCTCATTACTTCCTCGCCGGACCAGTGAAAATAATAGGAAATAAACGCCATCTCCTGATACAGGGATTCGGTCGGATAGAGAGTTAACCCTCCGTAGTAAAATTTACGGGTACTTCAATCTCCTTGCCGCAATCCGGACAATGTACATGCATCACCGGTGCTTCCACATTGTTAATCTTCTGGTACATATCCTGAAGAAAAGCCAGATCTGCGGTAAAAAAATGCTCTATGGTTGTTCCGGAAACCATTTCTATCCCTTCCAGCTCGGTGATTACACGGCTGAGCAATGCGATCGTCAGGTAAGACGGATTACTGAGGACACGCGGATCCCTCGTTGCGCCAATCTCATCTCCTGCGGTAGCAAGCCGCATCTTTCCTCTTCTGTGTACCTCTCCATCTCCATCCACATATCCCTTCGGCAGTGTAAAATCATATACGGTCTGCATTCTGCTATCCCTCCTGTTTTATTGAAGAAAATCCGGCAGTGGGAGTTACCCACCGCCAGACTGTCTTAGATTCCTGCCCGTTCCGCCTTAAGCTCCTGTACCTGTGCCGGTACCTGCACCGGAACCTGAACCTGTGCCGGTACTCTTAGCGCCCGGAATAACCAGTCGCTCAAATGCAATCTCCATCGTCTCAATTGCAATCTCACTCTGTGTAGCATTCATATCGGGTGCGCTGTACTTACATACCCAGGCATCCTCCAGAATATACTGCTGGGTTGAATCCGAAGTAAATCCGCCAGGCTGTATGCCTCCATTCACATTCAGAAGCTCAATCAGAATCTTCTGACGCTTCATCTGGGCTGCTCTCTGATCATATACACACTGTGCTGCCCATGTACGGAATTCACTGCTTGAGGTATAACCGGCCTTCAAGGTGAGATTTCCATGCTTGACAAGTCCCGGTACCTTCATCGGAGAAAAGCTCTTGGAATTACCGAAACGGAACTCAATAACATCCACTGTAGATTCAAGTCCTGTCACCTCACTGAACAATGCCTGAGCGGATGATTGTTCAATGGTCACAAGGAAATGCATTTTCGTCCAGGGGTAGGTTTCATTTATCAAATTTTTAATATCGGTTACAGTTGTTGTTTCTGCCATATACTATGACTCCTTTCTATATTTCCTTAACGTGTTTCTATTCCTCTCCGCCGGCTGCTCCGCCTGCCTCTGCAGTAAACTGTGTTACGCGGAAGATTACAAACTCTGCAGGTCTTGAAGGCGCAATACCGATATTGCAGATCAGACGACCACTTGCTATATCGTCTCTGGACATGGTCTCAGGTCCGATTTCCACGAAGTAAGCCTCTGCCGGAGAAACACCTGCCAGCATTCCGGATCTCCATAAGCTCTCCAGGAAATCATTGATGGTGCCTCTCACACGATCCCAGAGAGTCACATCGTTCGGCTCAAATACAACCCAGTTGGTATTGGCCTTGATGCTCTGCTCCACAAAGATGAAGAGTCTTCGTACATTGACATACTTAAAGTTCGAGTTGCTGCTTGCCGTACGTGCGCCCCAGATACGGATGCCCTGTCCGGGAATGGCACGGATCAGGTTGACTCCTGCCGGATTCAGGTAATCCTGCTCGGACTTATTATAGTTGACACTTAAGCCGCTTGCAAATACAACTTCATTGGCAGGTGCCTTGTGGACACCTCTGGTCATATCTGTTCTGGCGTAAACACCTGCAACTGCTCCTGAAGGAGGTACGAAATCCGGCTTGTTGGATGCACGGTCAAATACCTGAATCCAGGGATGATACATTGCTGCATAAGTGGAGTCGATGATTTCACGATATTCCAGAAGATCCTTTACCTTGTAGAAATCCTTCGGCATATCCAGAATTGCGAAACGGTCCTTCAGGTTCTCACACTGTCCTACCATTGCAACAACTACCTCAGGAATCGTAATGCCGGGTGCAATCAGCATGCTTACGTTCTGGTTTTCAACAAAGGCCTCAAGACCGGTTCTCTTTCCGGGTCCCTTATCCTCACCGATAAAGGTACCTGCCGTAACCTTGCTGATGCTGCCATCACGTCCGCCCTCCAGTGTAAACATTCCGCTCTCGTTATCCTCGCCGAGAATTGCGGTAACCGGATTGCCAATCTTGTGTTCATCCTGAACCTCCAGCTTTACAAGCTCACTGTTTGCCATACGGTATGCTATGTAATTCGGATTTGATGTATTAAAGCTGATGCCTCTGTAATTCTCTACCTCTTCCCCGTAACGGACGGAGATGTCGGTCTCTACAAGATATACACATGTCTTGGGAATCAGTGCGGTATCTACAACCTCATTCTCAAATTCCTCTTCGAAGGTAATTACATTATCAAAAATGGATTTTACTCTGTTATATTCGCCATTGCAGACTACCAGGTCACCTTCGCGGAAGCCCTCGATGGTCTTAGCCACATAGGCATCTCCATTCTTTCCTACGAGCTGCATCTTACGCTTATTCACAGAGGTAAGGGTGATCTGGATACGATTACCCCACTTTCCTGCGTTTGCTGCCTCCAGCTTAAGAACTCCCTTGGTAACAGATGCTTTCTCTGCATCCGGAAGAGCGGTACGTACAACGAAGCAGGTGCCGCCTCCGTTTACGAAGAACTGCTCTACGGAAGGAGCCAGGTAACGATACTCGCCGTATTCAAATTCGCTTAACGGTTTTCCAAAGATACGGATGAATTCTCTATAGCTTGTAATCAGAGTGGGAGCGCCCTCTGTGGGTCCCTTTTCTGCGAAGCCGATAAAGCCTGCTACTGATGTTCCTGCTCCTTCAATTGTTCTGGGGGAATTGTCATATTCTTCTACATATACCCCCGGTGAAAAATACTGAGCCATAATATTATCTCCTTTCTAAATTACACGATTGCCTTTGTCTGTCCGGGATTCATGATTTTAATTGTCCCGGCTCCAAAGCCACATACAAGTGTTGCGTCACTGGTCAGACATGGAACTCCGCTAATCAGTACTTTGGGATTGGATGCAATCCAGGTTCCTGCCGGTACCATCGTACAGGGCTGCGGAGTCAGCACTCCAAGGGCGGCTGCCGTAGCTGCTGCCACCGTCGGATTTGCCAGTGAAGTGCACATTCCGAAGGTGGGAAGATTCGTTCCCGGCTGCATATCCTGTATCGTAGCGATCGGACGACCGTCTGCCATACAGCTTAGCTGTGAGGTTACCTGCAATGTGCATGGTGCTGTTCCAAACGCACACGTGCAGGTCGCTCCTGTCACTGTCATTGCTCCCATCCTTTCCTATAACCTCCTGTGTTCCGGATCATCAAAGACAATCCTTTTAAATTTTGTCTGTCCTTTTACGACATAGCGAACCAGATAATCGGTTCCCCGTCCGTCTCCACGTACTCTCAGAATGTAATCTCCGGATCCTGTTGTCCGCCCTCTGATGATACGTGTGACTGTTTCCTCCGGCTTGCAGACCGTCTGGAGAGGTTCCCTCAATCGCAGATACTGCTTGTGGTTCACAGGCTGGATATGGAACTCCTCGAAGGATTCCGGACTGTCATGGATCAGCGCATAATCTCTCTCTGTCAGCTTTTTGGACTGAAGAAGCTTAAGCTGCTGCTTCTTTTCAAGATAGCCCTGTACCATCGCATGGGGATCTGTCATGGACACGGCATCAATGGAACTGATTCCTGCCAGATTACCTTTTAATTCCAGCAGATCCACATAGCCATAAGCCGGTATCTCCGGGATGAGATTTATGAACACCTCCGGATATCTTCCGCCAAGCTTCTCATAATGAATCTCCGTAACTGCTTCCAGATATCCCTTTGCCCGGACTGTAAGCTCCCTGTCCGTCCTTCCCATATTCATGCCGATATAGAGTCCGTCGCCCTTACTTACATATGTCACCAGTCTGCCGTCATGGTAAAGCATTACCTGATGCTCGGTTACCGGGTTCCCGGTAGTCGTATCAATCAGATGTACAATCAGATCCAGTGAATATGAAATCAAAGCTTCCACTTATTCCCGATCCCTCCTTTCACGGCCGATCATGTCAATGCCAAATACTGCATCACTGACACGCGGAGGATCAACCACAATTTCACTGGATACATATACCGGTGCCGCCTTATAGAACAGGCTGATCTCATAGGGCTTATTGATCGCCTGCCACACCCGTACCTTCTCCTCCAGCGCCATCTTCGCCTGAGTCAGCGCGATCGGAGGTTCTGTCGCATCCAGCCATGGTTGCAGCTGGTGGGGATAGACATAATTGTTATCACTTACAATCTGTGCTACCCTTCCAATAATTTTCTGTATATCCGGTGCTTTCAGTCCCATCTGGGAAGAACCGTTTATAAATACCATATAGTAAAGACTATACGGTACCGGCGGCCTGGTAATGGCTGTCCCACCCGCGGAATATCTGGGTGTCTGGAGTCTAACCCCCTCCTCCTTGACATCGTACAGGTACAGACCAACGATATAGTCTACATCCTGGGAGGTTGGTGAGGAAATTTCAATATTATTCGGAGAAGGCACCGGCTCGGGACACATCTTTTCCCTGAGCATCTTGCAGATATAGCTGCTGACATCTGAAATAATTGTGTAATCTGCCATTGCTTATGCCCCTCCTTCCATCAGCATCCGGTAGACCTCCTGAATCCGGGGTTCCATATCATTGTTTCTTACGGATGCGTAATTACTCTTTGGTATGTAATATGCAGTACAGTCAAAAATCGTACTTCCATCTGAACTTGAAATATAAAGCGTTCCCATTAGTCCGGCTTCCTTAACCAGCTTGCCTACTGCCTTTCCTGTAGTCATATATTCCTTCTTGCCGGAGGTAAATAAATAATATTTGCCGGACTGGCTCAATGTTACGGTATAATGCGCATTATCAAAAATATACCGGTACTCGTACACCTGCGAGACTGCCTTAAGGGAAAGATATTCTGCGGTGTCCTTATCGTATTGCTCATAAATATAGCTGTTGCCGGCTGCAGCAAGCTTTCCTGCAAGGGAAGCTGCCAGCGTTCTCGCATCTGTATGATTGGTATCCTCGGCAAACATGGACAAAGCAATCAGTGCGCCTGCCTTTTCCTTCTCAGAAGCAGTGCTGCTTCCGGAGGAATCACCGAAATATTCTCCGAAATAATCATTCAGAAGGCTCTTTAAATCGCTGACATTCATATCCTTACCGGTTGCCGTAGCAGCCTCAATCTGCTCCTTAATCTCACCGACGCTGCTTTGCATCTGCTCCTTGACATCACTGTCAAGCTCCGTGGAACCATCGAGTGCCTTCTGAATCTCCTCTACCGCTGCAGCAGCCGCATCCGGGTCATTGCTGCTTAATGCCGAAAAGGCTGCAAGCTGGTTTTCAATTGCAGTGGAATCTGTGGAGCTGTCCCTGATTCCCGAGGTAATCGATGCTGCAAGTGTATTAAGCATCTTCGATGCACTTCCGTCTGAAAGTCCCGCAAGTGCTTTCGCCTTATCTGCTTCCGAGCTGTTCTCCGAATTCAGTATTCCTGTCAGCTCCTCTGTCAGACTGTCCATATCTGTCTGCTTTGCCTCGATTTCTGCTTCCAGTCGTTTCGCCTCTGTCAGATTATTCTTATCAAGGGCATTCTGGCGTTTTGTTTCCAGCTCTTCCTTCTGCTGCCTTAAGGTATCAAGCTCCGAGGAATCACCGGAATCTGCCACCAGACCGGAGAGCTCTGATCTGAGCCAGTTCAGATACTCATCAATCGTTTCAAGCTGATAGGATTCTGCGTCATCTGCCGGAACAAGAGCCTTTAGGCTTTCCGCCTCATCAATGCGTCCAAGGATATCCTCCTGGGCCGAGGCGTTCGCCATACGCTTGCAGGCCTCATCCAGCATCGTCTGATATTCCATCCGGGCTGCATTGGTATCGCTCTTCTGCTGCGTCAGATAGCTTTTCCTCGTTGCATCCGAAGCCCCGCTTGCAACAGCCTCCCGATACTCTGCCGAAGCACCGGCAGAGAGCTTGCTTTTCCATTCGGAATATGCTTCATCAATCAGTCCGCCCTGCAGGGTTTGAAGCTCACTGTTGGCATTTGCCGTAACATTCTTCATGATGTTGCGCAGATTAACCAGATTTTCTGTAGCTGTATCTGCTCCGCTGATATCTGAATTATTCGCACAATTGATCAGATCATTACTATATTGATAGATCTGCTTAGTGGTCGTGCTGGAGCCTTCGCTAAGCAGCCTGGCTGTATAGGTAGTAATGCTGTTTTCCACATTGGAGCGTGCTTCCGTCACCGCATCAATCAGCGTGGAATCCTCCTGATAATTATTATTCAGTGTGACCTCCGCGAAGATCCCGCCCCTGTTCTGACGGGCTTCATACTCCTCTGTCACAAGCTTTTTCATCGCTTCCGTCTCTGCTGCTTCGAGCCGTTCCTCATACTCCTTACGGGTCATGGTTTCTTCCTCCTGACCTGTGATCTTCTTCATCAGAGTATCCAGATATTCGGTCAGAAGTGTGAGGGATTCCACCCTCCGCTGTGCGTCCACGGCAGTTGCCACCGTCTCTGCCTCTGTGACCCAGGAAGCCGGCTTGCCGCGTCCTGCCAGTCCATTCTTATAGCTATCCAGGGCACTGAGCTTCGTATCACAGGAATCCGTTACGGAATTCTTGATACTCAGTCCATAAAAGAGTCCTATGATTTCAATATTCTTGTCATCGCTGTCGGACTTGGATTCCTTTGCCTCGAGGAACTGGTAACGGAGCTTAATAGGCTCTAATTCCTTCATGTTTTCCAGATCATAAGGATTATTGATATCATAAGTCCCGACCGTCTGACCGGTTCTCAGATCTGTAATATTTCCTGAGGAATCCACCTTATGGGTAAATTCCAGTGCTTCAATCACGGATGCCTCTACCGGTGTTCCGGCAGAAGTAATTGCTGCAATTGATGTGGCATCTGTGATTTCGTACCACTTTCCGGAGGAAAGCTCCGACTTATAGTACATGTTATTCTGGTTAAATTCGTTGGCTGACTCTGTCGCCAGAGAGTAAATCTCATCGGTCAGCCCGTTGATATGAATCAGGTAGGAGCCGATGACCAGAGTCGAATTCTCAATTTCACTGTCCGAAACATGTACCGATTTCGTTCCGTTGTCGCGTTCACTGGTTACTGCCTGTACCTTGATGGTCTGAACAATCGTCGCTGTGCAGATCAGAACAGCCAGTGCCGCACACCAGATCTTCTTTTTCATGGAACTCCTCCTTCCTTACTCTGTCTTTCTATAAATCATCTGATCGCCTGTATTGAAGCTGCCTTCACAGTACAGGGCTCCGCTGCTGTCATAAAGACTTACGGTAAGCTCATCCAGACTGTTATTAGCTGCCGGCAGATACTGGAACCTCTCGCCAACCTTGATCGGCTCTTCACTGACAAGTGCAGTACCGTCCAGATCCCGGATTACGAAGGAGGCAATATCCTTTCCATCCTTCGGGGTAATCGTCAGCTGCATAAAGCCGGAGCTCATCGTTGTGACGGTATAATAAGCCACCGCTTCATAGGTTTCACGCTGTTCCACATGATAATCCGTAACCGTCAGCTTTCCGGAATAAACCGTAGGATCAATTTCGCAGTCATCAACGAACTTGTCTCCTGCATAAAGCCGGATAATGACCTTCTCTGCTTCCTGCGTATCCAATGCCAGATGACGGATCGTGCTTTCGATGGTAGTTCTGCTTCCTACCTGTACTCCGTCAATCCACAGCTCGTAGGAATCAATATCGGTTTCCAGATTTTCCGAGGTACTAAGCCCCAGTTCAAACATATTGTCAGAAACCAGAGAACGGATGTAATAATAAATACCATCCCCTTCATCCTCTACCACATAGCTGTTGCCTCCGGAGGCTGTCGAAAGATTCACGAACTCTCCGGTCATATATTCGGAGACCTTGCCGCAGGTCAGCCGGTTAAAGCTGTAAAGGATACCGGAATAATCAGCCTGAGCCTGCAGATAATCAAGCTGCAGCTCCTCATATTCCGACTGCACAGCCGAATATTCCTCATAGGTCATCTTTCCGCTCATATTGAGATAGGAATCCTTCTTTAATTCCTTGGATTTTGCCTCCAGATTTTCCTTAGCCGTGCTGACGGCATTCTTAGCTGATATATAATTTTCAAAGCTGTCCTTCACATTCTGTGTGATTTCTGCCTTGGTGGCATTCTGGTCAGCCAGTGCATTCTGATATTCCACGGCTGCTTCATATAAAGCGTATGGCTCATCCTCCACATAGCGGACACCGTCTATCGAGCCCTTCAGCCATTCCTTTGGAATTTTGACAAACAGAATACGGAAGTAACCGTTCCACGGCTCATCCACCGCATTCAGGAATTCGTTGTACTTCAGCTTAAACGCCGCTGAATCAAGCTTCTGTCCATTCTTTGCACGATTGATATAGCTGTCAATGATGGACATCTTGGAGGAGCCATACTGCTTCTCCATCAGACTGTAGTTCGTATTCAGTGAAAGCAGGGCATTGGCTGCCGTCTGCTGTGCCTGATAATAGGTGTCACTTCTATCTAATGTAGCCTCAATCAGGGTATCTAAATCCTTCCGTTCCATATCAGCATCCACAAACGGTGTTGCATAGGTATATCCGGTCAGATCCATTCCCATCAGGGTTCCAAGCTTCTCCTGTCCGGCTTCCAGACTTCTCTCATCCGCAGCGATGGTTTTCTTAAGTGTACTGATTTTGGTCTTCATGGAGTCCACATCCGTCTGTGTGGCCTGACCTATGAGGAGCCGAGCCTGATTTCGCTGGAGTGTCTTTTCATAGCTTGTAAGCAGTTCTTCGTTGTAGCTGATTTCCTCCTGAAGACGATAGAGCTCTACGAACTGGAGCTCAACCGTCTCATAAATTCCATACACCGAGTCGTCAAGCTGATGCTTAAGCTGGTCAATCTCCGACTGCATTTCCAATGGCTCATAAGCATAAGAATAGGCATCCGAGAGGTTTGGCTTTTCCGGCAGCTTGAAATTTAAAAGTGGAGACCACCGGAAGGAACGCTGATTCTTTTCCTTCAGCTTCAGCTTCTTTACGGCCTGAGTATATTTCACCCGGGCGAGAGTCAGCTTATTCTGAATACCGCTGTAGGTATCACTGTTGGCAAGCGCCGTCGTTTTTGCCGTATTAATATTCAACTGCTTTTGTGCGGCCTGTACCGTTCCACCGCTGATCCATCCGGCCGGAATGACCAGAATCATGCTCAAGCTGATGAACAGAGCCGTGATGCGCTTTTTCAACCCGTCATTCCTCCTTGGCATTACTCAATCTCATACATGAAAAAGCTTCCCGTCCGTTCCCGGGAAATAAAGGTATAGGTCTGTTCCCCTACCTTGTAGCTATGAAGATAAAGTGTGGTATTTTTCTCATAGCTGTTTACGATATTTACCTCATCAAAAACGGTATTCGAATCCATACCGGTATCAATATCCATAGCCTTTCCCTGTTTCTGCAGCCAGCTTATTCCAACTGCTTCAAGGAACGTCATATAGCTGTTTCCTTCATATTCCGGCTTGCCCAAGGCCTCGGTAAGCCCCTCAATCGTATCAATCTTTTTATGTCCATAGCCAAAGCTTGATTCCCCGACACACAGGACATCGGACTTCATCGTCGATTCCATGCTGCCTGAGGTATCCTTTGAATAATAAATCACATCAATATCGGAAAGAATCACTGCATTCTCGGTTGCTTCCGCACTCTGATAGATCAGCTGTGTCCCGGTATATAAAGCCCCGATATCCTCTGCGGTCTTCTTAAGAAGCTGTGTATAAACGATATCGTCCAGATGAAAATTCCCTGTAAACACCGGATTATCGGCAGCACTGTAATAAATGCCCTCGCCCTCTCTCATTCCGTCTGCAAAGGCTCCCTCATACAGCCTCGAGCCACTTTCGCGGTACTGGACTCCGGTTCCTTCATAAAGGTTATCCTTGAATTGTCCACTGTATTTCATCTGTCCGGAAGAATAATAAAGAACTCCGGTTCCGTTATATTTGCTTTCAGAGAACTCACCATCATAGATCAGGGTGCCTTCCCTGTCATAAAGCTTCCCTTCTCCACTGGCATAGCCCTTGCTGACTTCACCTTCATATGCAATGTATCCGTCTTTTGCCTTGATCCGGACATTCCCGCTTACAAACCGTAAGGGAATGGAGGCATAGCTGTATACTGTCGTTGTGGCTTCACCCTCGCTGCTTTTCCGGAACGGCATTTCTACAGAAAGATAAAAAATACAGACAAAACCGGCTATAATCAGCAGCAGATTAACAAGACGCCGGCTGAACATCCAGCCGAATATTGTGTAATAATCCTTTTTATGCTTGGGTTTGACATCCAGCATTCTGTTGAATATCGATCGGATCTTAATGATCAGCTGCTGGAACACATAAGCCGGAGAAGATAATCTCTGAAACTTCGTCTGCAGCAGTATGAACCGTGTCGATATCGCCGTTATCAGGGTATTCCAAATCTGCTTCATATCTTATCGCTCCTTATTTCTGCGAAAACAATGCAAAGGACTGGTTATCCGTATCCTCATTATTCAGGCTGTTCTCGCACAAAAACAGGTACCACTTCGCCACTTCATCCGTCGGACAGCACCGTAAAATCTCCGAAAACAGATTTCTGGCAAGATAAAAATCACTCTTATAGAAGAATCCCAAAGCCTTTTTAAACTTCGGCATCAGCTCCAGACGTCTCTGACGCTCGTCTGCCGAATGGGCATCCAGAATTTCATAAAGCTTAAAGCTGTATCCGTCACTTTCAATATAACCGATGTATCTGCTGAGCACTTCTTTTCCGATCACCTCATGCACATAATCGGTCACCACCATCCGTACTCCCATCGTCCGAAGATCATCGACATAACGATCCAGTGCCTTCATCTCATTGGAGTGAATATAGGTAAATGCCTGTTCCTCATCTCCGGCCACTCCATATACGAATTTCATATGATGAAGCAGAATAAATGCTTCTCCCACTGTATCATCCGTAATTTCTCTGGTGACCAGCTTAATACCAAAATCAAGAGCCTTTCTCGTTTCCTCATGAAACATCAGCTTAACAGTACTTAAATCACTGCTTCCTGATATGATCACTCCGTCATATTCCTTTCTCACCTCTCCGAGATGGGCATAGTTCTTCACCATAAGACGCAGATATTCACTCTCCGGAAGATTCTCCTCCCCGGCAAAGGACACAAAGGCAAGAGAAGCCTCGGTTGTTACCCGGTCCAGTGTCCCTACATCCAGAATCGTCTCCCTGTGCAGAATCTTCTCAATCTGCTTCGGTGCGAAACGGTAATAAGCCTGCAGCATTCTGTATTTGGAATAATTCATCCATTCAATATTGGAGGCAATCTGCCAAAGTCCGCCTCTTAAGGTATGCATCTCCGTGCTTTCACGAAGCAGGGAGATGCGGTTAATCTTCAGCTTCGCCCATTCCTTCCTGCCCTCAGCAACCTGCGTAACCAGACGGATCATCCTGCGGATTTCCTTTTCCTGGATGGCAACCACAACAAAGGTGAGTGCCATTCCTGCTGCCAGGAAGAAGAGGCTCAGTACGAAATATTGCAGCTTCAGATACCGGGTATAGGTGTTCAGCGGATTGGCCGTAACCTTGATGACAATGGCATAAGAGGGAGCAATTCTCGTCTTGTCTGTAACTGCGAGGAGCAGGTTACCGTCCTCCATCTGTACACAGGTTGCCATCTGGTTTTTCATAGATACCGCAATCAGATTTAATGCCGTGTCCTTATTCTCATCCCAGAACTCCTTGTCCTGCCCATCCTGATAGCATTCAAAATAATTACCGGTGTCGTCTCTGCGGACCAGAGTCAGGTCTATGTAATCTGAGCTCCCCTCTCCGTCCGATACGGTCGGCAGGGCATCATTTACTACAGAAGCGGAGCTTTCCATCATTTCATTGCTGTTATAGGAATAGATCTCCTCATTACTTTCAAGTTCCTGCATATACGCATATACTGTCCCCAAAGAAAGCGCATACATCTGCTCATATTGCTCCTCTGCAAATTCCGAAGACTTTAGGAAGCCGTAGAGGGAGGCACCGCCGATTGACAGAACCAGAACCAGACCGGTCAGTCCGATTCTCTGAACCGCCTGTGAACGGCTGAAAATCATTGCGATCATGATAATCAATAAAATTACAAGGCATAACAGAATCACATTGTCCATACAAGCTTCCTCTACGAAACCAAAGATTCAGTTCCGATTACTTTAAAATGATTATAAAATACTCTCAAAAACAAGACATCTCCCCAGATTGCCTTTGATAAAAAGCAGGCTACCACAAAAAACAGCAGCACCAGACAGGTGACGAGCAAAAGCCGGAACAGCCTGTTCCTGTTTTCCTGCCACCAGTACTTCACCCACTGCAGTGCGCTCATCCGTGTGCCGGCCTTCCTCGAGATCTTCAGATCACGGTACAGCTCCTGAAGACTCTGGTAATCCTCCCGAGGAATTTTTTTGGACAACAGATGGTAACCTATGTTCCGTTTGCTGTTCTTTTCCTGTAACAGCTTTCTGGTCAGATAGGCACATTTCTCAGCACATTCCTTCTCTCCAATGCTTTCATCAAGCCCGGACAGCTCCAGCGTATATCCAAGCTCGATATTATAGTCCTTAAGCAGATGAACCTGCTCCTGCTCCAGCACCAGATATAAGAGCGGATAAGGGAGCTTCGAAAGCATACACTGCAATACCAGATTCTCACAGATTTCCATACAGCTTCTCGCGGAAAACTGTGATGCCATGTAGAAGCCCTGAAGGCTCCTTTCCTTAACATGGGGAAAGGCGATGCAATATTGATTTTGATATTGAAAAAAATCCAGACAGCAGGCATAACCATAGGTGGATGTTTCCAGGATTCTTATGAGTTTTTTAACAATCTCATGATCCTTAATCACAAGCAGTGTATAAAAGCTGTCTCTGTCACTTCCGGCATCCCGGCAGATCAGAATATCATTCGCGCCTCCCTGCAGGACCGTCATGACGGGATGGTATGTAATTTTCTCTGATTGGTATATCATAGAAGTCCCTTCTTAAGATCACTGAGATCCGGTAGTTTATCGTCCGTTCCTTCCTGCTCGGGATTTTCCTCCACTGCCTCAGCTGCTGCCTTGCCTTTTCCGGAGGGATTCTCTTCTGTCAGCTTTTTCTTTACAATTGCATAAGCATAGGTACAGATCAACGGCTTGTCTGTGCAATAGATCCGTATCTCATATACTCCTTCCTTGGAAGGTGCAGTATAAATACCCTCTGCCGAAATCTCACCGCTTCCCTGTTCCGTCAGCTCATAGGAAATGGAGCGGCTCTTCATATTATTAAACTTCACCTCGAAGTAATAGCTTTCCTTCGTTCCGATCACAACCGTAGGTGTTACCACGCTGATGGACTGTGTATTATTCACATCAATCTCATCCTTCTGTCTCTCGCTGTCATAGCGGATTGCTACCCAGCGATAAGTCAGTACCAGCATGCTCACATCCTCTTTCAACTGCAATGCAACCATAAAGCTTCCCTTGTCGTTAAACACCTTGACTGCAGTCTGTGCAGCCACCTTAAGATCTCCATGGTCAAAAAGCATCGGATCACCGTAAATCGTCGTCTTGGCATTCCTGCCAAGCATCTTGTTTTCCTCCAGGAACTCGTAGCCAACCTCCACATAAACGTTGCCAGCTCCAAGTCCATGCATGATTTCACCGGAATAACAGATATCCCCACGCTTCGCCCGGTCACCTACCGGAATTTCCACAATGCCGGTTGCAATTCTCGGAGCCTCCGGATATTCCTTTCCTGTCAGATGCTCCTGCAGCTGCTCTCCCGGCTCATGCACTCCCGAACCGAGGAATGGATATTTCTCACAGAAGCAGCTGCTGTATTCCAGGCGTTTCCATGCATCCCCGGGGGTCTCAATATATTTTCTGACCGATTCATCGACCTTCTCAATCAGATAAGCTGCCTCTGTCCGGACCAATGTAATATCCGCGAGGCGGATCATCCCTTCATAGGCTCCCAGTGTCCGCAGCTCCAAACTCACCCTGCTGGTTTCTCTGGCTGCCAGAAGCTCCGGATTGATGTCTACAATGTTAATCTTATATGTCGTTCCAAGGGATACCGGACAATCAATCTGATTTACCTGCCCCTTCGCACTTCCGGCCTTCACCATAATGCTGGTATCCTCGTATTCCTCAGTCTGGGCCAGCATCCAGTATTCTCTGGTAAGCTTCCTGTTCTTTTCAAGCTTCAGCCCCTCCAGACTGATCCTCAGCTCCTGACTGCCGTCAAGCGTTGACAGAACCGGAGTCTGCAGCACTGCTTCATAATACAATGTGGCCTTCTCATCACTCAGCTTCTCAGCAGTCAGCTCCAGCTTCACATAATGTCCCGCACAAATGTTGGCCGGGATACGCAGGCTCACCTGATAATCCGGAGTCTCCATCAGGACACCACCGGTATAGAATTCGGTCTCCGTCTCAAATTCATCCTCCAGTGCCGTACTGTCAGTCAGGAACAGCTCATAATCATCCTCAATACGATTGTATTCGTATTCCTTTTCACTGTCCTGCCGGTTAATGGCATATACCGGCTGTTCTTCCTTCTCCTTATAACGTACACACAGACTTGCCTGATTCGTTGTCAGGCTCTCAAAGCCCGAAATTGCAGACAGCTTCTTAACTACAGAGCTGTCTACCACAATCTCACGTCCGCTGTCATCCAGAGCTGCCCCGCTCTCAATCAACACCGACAGATCATCCAGACTGATGACATTCAGGCCGCACACAATTCCTGACCCAATCACCGCCCGGTTCACAAAACGGCGTTTATTAATCATATAGAGCTGCTCTGCCTCAAAATCAGCACTTGTCAGCATCTTCCCCTTGTAATATCTGTTCCTGCTAAAAGATAATAATTCGTTACTTTTCACCAGCCTGCCCCTCTCTGTTCTTTTTATTGTTTACCTGTAACTGTTCAGTATCCTCACAGTTACGATGCAAAATCCAATGTTTTATATTAACTATTAACCTATTCCGAGTGATACTGTTTTAATTGTAGCACATTTCCCTGTTTTTTTTTTAAAGAGTTGTTAAAGGTTTTATTCCGCCAGCAGAATGTCCGGTGTCAGGAATTCCCTGAGCACACCTTTTCTGATCGTTCCTGCCAGATCCTCCTGTGTTTTCATTGCAATCCGGATATATTCCCGGGTATATCCGGTCTGATAGCGCACTCCGTCAAGCCACATTTCCTCTTCAAGAAGGTATTCGGCCTCTCTGCCCAGATAAGATTCACGGAAAAGACGGCTGTTTTCTGCATGAAGCGCAAGCAGGCGATCACTTCTTATACTCTTCATTTTCTCCGGAACCTGCCCGGGCATCACAGCCGCCGGTGTTCCCTTTCTTTTCGAATATTTGAACACATGTGTTTCATAGAGCCGGATATCCTTTAAAAATTGTACCGTCTGCTCAAACTCTTCCTCGCTCTCCTGTGGGAATCCGACAATCACATCAGTGGTTATCGCCGGCTTATCAAAGAAGCTCCGGAGAATACTGACCCTGTCGCGATACTCCTCCGTGGTATACTTCCGGTTCATCCGCTTAAGGACTGCATCGCTGCCGCTCTGCAGGGACAGATGGAAATGTGGGCAAAGCTTCTCACAACCGGACAGCTTTTGTGTAAATTCCTCTGTAATAATCCGCGGTTCCAGTGACCCCAGGCGGATCCGCTTCACACCTTCTATCTCATTCACTGCACAGATCAGCTCACCTAATCTGCTGAACGCAAAATCATTTCCCTTTTCCATTCCATAGGAGCTTAAGTGGATGCCCGTCAGAACCATTTCCTGATAGCCGTTCTCTGCCAGCTTCTGTACCTCCTCAAGCACCTCCTCCAGCCTGCGGTAACGGATCCTCCCTCTGGCATAGGGAATGATGCAATAGGAGCAGAACTGATTGCAGCCATCCTGCACCTTTAAAAAGGCTCGGGTATGCTCTGCCGTCTGGGAAAGCTGCATATTCTCATATTCCTGCGTACGGTTGATATCAATGATATTCCTTTCCGAGAAGGCTTCCTTTTCCTCTCTGGTAAAGGCTTCTCCCTCTTCGCTGCTTAGGCGCAGATATTCTTCAAGGATTTCTGCAAGATCCTTTTTACGGTTATTTCCGATTGCAATATCAATATTCAGATCCTTCAATACTTCTTCTGAGCTTGTCTGTACATAGCAGCCGACCGCAACCACGATTGCATCCGGATTCATCTTCTTTGCACGATGGATCATCTGACGGCTTTTCCGGTCTGCCATATTGGTTACAGAACAGGTATTGATAATATAAATATCTGCTTTTGTATCAAAAGGTACAACAATATAGCCGCTTTCCTGTAAATTTTGTTGCATATAGTCCATTTCATATCCATTCACCTTACAGCCCAGATTATGAAATGCTACACTTTTCATAGTATTCTCCATTAATTTTGTCCTTTTTTAGCATTGACTTTTCCAGTTTCACCCATTACTATAATAGCAGAAGGTATGAAAACAAGGAGGTAATTCAGAAATGAAAACAGTTCAAATTTCTTTAAACTCTATTGACAAAGTAAAATCTTTTGTAAATGATATTACAAAGTTTGATTATGACTTTGACTTAGTATCCGGCAGATACGTTATCGACGCTAAGTCTATCATGGGTATCTTCAGTCTTGATCTTTCCAGACCGATTGATCTGAACATCCATGCTGAAGAGAACGTTGATGATGTATTAGAAACCTTAAAGCCTTACATGATCTAAGATCCGGCTTAGGAATCTGTACTTAATATGTAGTTAAAGACAAGTGCTGAATTTCGATTTGGCACTTGTTTTGTGTTAACAGTCCAGCCATGCAGAAATGATTGTACAGAATGTCCGTGAGAGCTTGCTCACTAAGGACAGTTTGTACGATCATTTCTATAGGGCAGACGCCCGACATGAAATAAGTTGCCGGAAATTATCTATATTTTAGCCATTCTGTACAAACCGGCAACTTATGAATGGGCATGGCTAAGCTGTTACATTTTGCATCCCAGTGCCCAATATACTTGTCCTTGTTCATTCGGAGAAGCTTAGAAGTTCTTCTATTTCATACACAGACAGCAATGCCCGGACATGGATGTTCGGGCAAGACGCAATCGAACCTGGATGGTGAGTTGCGTTGTTTGCGTGCACTACCAGTTATTAAATTGAAATAGTTAGAACTTCTTAGCTTCGGAGTCCTGAATAAGGACAAGTATATTGGGCTTTTATCACAACAAATATTAGTCTACCTTCACAATCTCAACCACGTCGGAATCAAGTGCCTGCTGCACCAGTTCATCGATCTTCTCTTTGAGATTTTCTTCATGGCGTTTAATGATGTTCAAGTTCGGTTTCGTTACCGGATGCTTGGCTACAAAGATGGTACAGCAGTCCTCATAGGGAAGGATGGACGTCTCATAGGTTCCTATTTTTTCGGAAACATCTACGATTTCCATCTTATCAAATCCAATCAGAGGACGGAATACGGGGAGGGTGCAGACCTCATTCGTTACTGCCAGCGACTGTACTGTCTGGGAGGCAACCTGTCCGATGCTTTCACCGGTAATCAGTCCAAGGCATTCATTCTCCTTCGCAAGAATTTCTGCAATCTTCATCATATAACGGCGCATGATAATCGTAAGCTCTTCATGCGGACATTTTTCATAGATATAAAGCTGGATATCCGTAAAGTTAATGGTATGCAGATAAATCGGACCCGAGTAGCGGGATACCTGCCTGGCAAGATCAACTACCTTCTGCTTCGCACGGTCACTGGTATATGGGGGTGCATGGAAGTAAACTGCATCAATCTTTACGCCTCGCTTGGCAATCATATAGCCTGCAACCGGAGAGTCAATACCGCCGGACAAAAGGAGCATTGCCTTGCCGTTGCTGCCGACAGGCATTCCGCCGGGTCCCGGAATTTCCATAGAATAAATATAAATCTTCTCACGGATTTCAATGTGGAGCATAACATCCGGATGATGGACATCCACACGCATTTCCGGAAACGCATCCAGGATCACTCCACCCATTTCGCGGTTAACCTGCTGGGAGTCCATCGGATAATTCTTCCGTGCACGGCGGGTATTTACCTTAAAGGTAATATTCTTATCCGGATAGTTCTCGTTCATATAATCAATCACGGTCTTCGAAAGCTTCTCGAAGCCTTCATCCTCTACATGGATAACCGGACAGATTCCGCTGATACCAAACACGGTTTTTAATTCATTCACGGTTTCATCGAAATCAAAGTCCGTCAGGGCATGCACATAAATTCTGCCCTCGGTTCTTGTCACCTTGAATTCTCCATCGCAGCGCTTCAAAGCATATTTCACCTGCTTTGCCAGTGCTTCCTCAAATAAATACTTGTTCTTTCCTTTGACACCAATCTCGGCGTACTTAATCAAAAATGCTGTAAACATAGCTTCCTCTTTCTTTTCTATTTACGAGTGTATCTTCTAAGCATGGGAATTATATCATACAAAGACTCTAAAGTATAGTTGATTTCTTCCATGGTAGTAAAGACGGAAAAGCTGAACCGGATCGTTGATGACAGCAGATCCTTCGGCACGCCCATCGCCATTAAGGTTGCAGAAGGCTGTGGCTTGTGGGCGGAGCAGGCACTTCCTGCCGACACATAGATCCCTTTATCCTCGAGAGAATGAAGCAGTACCTCGCTGCGCACCCCACTAAAGGAAACACTCACAATATGAGGCGCACCATCCATACATTCCGGACCGTTTACAATTACCTGGTCAATCTTCTTCACGCCCTCGATAAAGCATTTTTTCAGGTCATAGAGCTTCTCGATATCCTGATCATAATGCTCATACATGATTTGTGCAGCCTTCGCGATTCCTGCGATGCCCGGCACATTCTCAGTTCCGGAACGCATGCCGTTCTGCTGGCCTCCGCCGAATACGATAGGTTTGAGCTTCACGTGGCTGTCGACATAAAGGAAGCCGACTCCTTTAGGACCATGTATCTTGTGTCCGCTGACCGAAAGCATGTCAATGTTCATCTTTTTCGGATAAATTCTGGCCTTGCCGAAGCCCTGTACCGCATCTACATGAAAAAGAATCTGGGGATTCATTTTCTTAATCAGCGCCCCGGCCTGTGCAATGGGCTGCTGCGAACCGACCTCATTATTCGTATACATAATGGAAACCAGTATGGTCTCTCCGGTAATGGCGCGCTGCAGGTCTTCAAGACGGATACAGCCCTTCTCATCCACCGGCAGATAGGTTACCCGGAAGCCCTCTTCCTCCAGATATTTCATTGTCTGCAAAATGGCCGGATGCTCAATCGATGTCGTAATCAGATGCTTTCCTCTCCGGCAGTTTGCATGGGCTGCTCCAATCAGGGCAAGATTATCGGATTCTGTACCTCCTGAGGTAAAAAGAAGCTCCTTCTCATTCACCTTTAAAATCCTGGCAATTGTTTCTTTGGCTGTGCGCAGATGATTTTCTGCCTGCACACCCTTTCTATGAAGACTGGAAGGATTTCCGTAATCCTCGCACATCATCTGCTTCATAAGCTCCGCAACCTCCGGAAAGCACCGGGTTGTTGCCGAATTGTCTAAATATACTTCCATACCAACACTTCCCTTGTTCTATAGTTTGTTGGGGCAGCCGCCTGATTTCTACTCCCCTGTTATATCTTATGCCAAAATACCTCAGAAGGTGAAAAACGCAGAAATTCTCATTGCCCTGCCTGTTCATAAGTCAGCTGACCGGTTCCTCCAAATGATACATCAGGATGGATAAAACCGCCATTCCTGCTGTCTCCGTACGGAGAATTCTCTTTCCAAGCGTGATCGGCTGTATGCCATCTTCCATTGCCTTACGGATTTCATCTTCATCAAAGCCGCCCTCCGGTCCGATAAAGACAGCAATATCCTGTCCCGGCTGAATCTGTCCGATCATCCTGCGAGTCCTGTCCATTCCCTCTGCCAGCTCATACGGCACGAGACGCACCTGTGCGTTCCGGCTGTATTCCATAGCCTGTGCAAAGGTCATGACCTTCGTAATCTGCGGGATGATTCCCCGTTTGCTCTGCTTGGCTGCTGCCTCTGCAATGCCCTGCCAGCGTGCGATTTTGGATGCCGCCTTTTTATCGTCCAGCTTCACTACACAGCGCTTCATGGCAACCGGGATCACCTGACATACGCCAAGCTCCACTGCTTTCTGGACAATCAGCTCCATCTTATCTGCCTTGGGAAGCCCCTGAAACAGATAAATCCTGGAGGGCAGCTCCACGCCATCCTCCCTGATAAAACGAAGCTCACACAGCACCGCTTCTTCTGTATATTCCCGAATACCACAGCGGTATTCCTTTCCATCCTGTC
Organism: bacterium; assembly: GCA_963618065.1. Taxonomy (GTDB): domain Bacteria; phylum Bacillota; class Clostridia; order Lachnospirales; family Lachnospiraceae; genus Suilimivivens. Next base: position 108,768 of record CAVERH010000003.1, read on the forward strand.
CGTTGCTTACGGCAATTTCTTCCCCGATTTTCATGCGGAGAACATTTCTGATATGGTTCACATCGTTCCCTGTAATAATGACAGTCCTGTCATCAGTATGAATCTGCTGTGGTTCCACAAAAAACTGATACATCTTCTGTATCCTTTCCTGATTTGTAACGTTTTTTATAACGGCTTCTGTGCGGTAACGCTCACCCATTCACCCTGATAGGTCACTTCGATGAGCTTTAATCCTGCGGCTTCTACCGCATCCCGCACAACCTGCTCTTTATCATCAATAATCCCGGAAGTAATATAGATTCCGCCGGGCTTTAGCTGTGAAACAATTACCGGTGTGAGTGCCTGCAGTACCTCTGCCAGAATATTGGCAACCACGATATCATAGCACTCATAGCCAACCTTGTCCTGCACTTCCTTTTCCGTAATGATATTTCCGATCATCATGGTAAAATCCGAAGGATCGATGTGGTTCGCTTCCATATTATCCCTGACGGCCTCGACTGCACATGGATCCAGATCCGTACCCACGGCCTTCCTCGCTCCGAACATCAGGGACAGGATCGATAAGATTCCGCTTCCGGTTCCCACGTCCAGCAATACCGTTTCCGGTGTGATATATTTCTTTAACTGACGGATACACAACTGGGTAGTATCATGCATTCCAGTTCCAAATGCCGTACCGGGATCAATATGCAGAATCATCTTGTCCTGATCCTGTTCCTGCACCTCTTCCCAGGAAGGAATCACCAGCACATCGTCAATCGTGAACTGGTGAAAATACTGCTTCCAGTTATTGATCCAGTCGATGTCCTCCGTTTCTTCAATGGAGACCGTCCCATCTCCGATATCCAGGTTGAATTCCTTTAATTCATCCAGCTCCTGCTGAACCATGGCAAGAACTGCTTCTGCCGTCGTTTCCTCTTCGTTCAGAAGAATGACAGGATATCCACTGTCCTCTGTCTTTTCGTCCTTTTCTTCCACAAAAAAGCTCAGGTATGCCACACCGTCATCCTCCGGTCCATCCGGAAGAATGTCAACAAACATCTGCTCCTTTTCCCATGCAGTCAGAGGGATCTTATCTTCAATCTGCGCACCCTCCAGACCAAGATCATACAGAGTGCTGATAATAATATCTTCTGCAGCTGTGATTGTTTTTATTTTAAATTTTAACCATTTCATGAAATCTGTCTCCTATCATCCAGCCAATATTTCTTTCAGCATTGCATCCGTGTCATCCACAATAACCGTTGCACCGGCGTTTTGCAATACTTCCCTGTCGCGGAAGCCCCAGGTTACGCCGACACAGGCAAGTCCTGCATTTAACGCGGTCTGCACATCCACGTCCGAATCCCCGATAAAGACGGCATCTTCCTTTGCAGCTTCAAAATGCCTAAGCACTTGTAATACCGCATCCGGAGCAGGTTTTTTTTGCATGCCCTCCTTCATTCCAACCGGGAAGTCGAATAATCCCTTAAAGTACTTTTCACACAAAGACTGCACTCCATAGTCCGGTTTGTTCGATACGACTGCTGTTTTGATGTTTCTTTTCTTCAATTCCTGAAGGGCATCAATAATTCCCTGATAAGGTTTCGTGTAGTCTGCGCAGTGTACTGCGTAATACTCATCAAAGCCTGCCAGCACCTTCTGCTGATTTTCTTCGCTTGTGCCTTCCGGAACGCTCCTCTCCACCAGCTTCTGTGTCCCGTTTCCTACGAATCGGCGAACCTCCTCAAATGTCCGTTCGGGAAATCCATTTTTGACAAGTGCGTGGTTGATGCTGATTTTCAGATCCCCCAGCGTATTCAGAATGGTTCCGTCCATATCAAAAATTGCCAACTGATACATGCTTCTCTCCTGTTTTTACTATTGATCAATAACTACTGATTACCAGGTCAGTACCTCATAACCGTCATTGGTAACTACAACGGTTACCTCCCACTGCGCGGAGGGCTTTCCATCCTGTGTATAAACCGTCCAGCCGTCCTTTTCATCGACATAAATCTCACTTGTTCCTGCATTCACCATCGGTTCAATCGTGAATACCATTCCGGGAACCATCAGCATTTCTGTTCCGGCCTTTGTCACATAGCTGACAAACGGTTCCTCGTGGAATTCCAGTCCTACTCCGTGTCCGCCGATTTCTACCACAATGCTGTATCCGTTTTCTTTGGCATGATCATTGATGACCTGTGCCATATCACCCAGAAAATTCCATGGCTTCACCATCGTAAGTCCAAGATCGACACATTCTCTGGTTACCTGAACCAGCTTCTTCTTTTCTTCACTTACTTCTCCGATGCAGTACATTCTGGAAGAGTCAGAGAAATATCCCCGGTAAATGGTGGATACATCGACATTGACGATATCACCCACCTGTAACACCCGATCCGGTGTCGGAATTCCATGGCAGACTACCTCATTAATGGAAGTGCATACGCTCTTCGGAAATCCTTCATAATTCAAAGGAGCCGGAATACCTCCCATACGAACCGTCATGGAATGTACCAGATCATCAATTTCCTGTGTGGTGACGCCCGGTCCGATCATTTCTCCTACGGCATCTAAGACTGCAACATTGATTTTACTGCTTTCACGGATTCCTTCGATCTGCTCTGAGGTCTTTAACATATCATGTGTCGGAACAATATGTCCCATCAGCTCATAGTGATGAATCTTGTCGTCCATTGCCATATGACAGGTCTTATACTTTTTGCCGCTGCCACACCAGCAGGGATCATTTCTTCCTATCTTTTCCATTTTCTTTACCTTCTTTTCCTCTATTCACTTTTTATTGGCAGTATACCAGATGAAGCAGCATCACTATTTGAAATGATGCTGCTTCTCATTTAATCGTTCAATTCTTCCGGTTTTCCTTTAAAGGCATCGTGGAATCTGCGGATATTCTCTTCGATGCTGCGCTTGCGGAATACCGCACTGCCCGCCACAAACACATCGGCGCCGGCTGCCATTACTTCCCGGACATTCTTCTTGCCAATACCTCCATCTACTTCAAGACGGGCTGCCAGCTGATGTCTGTCCAGATATTCCCGTGTTTTACGGATTCGTCCGAAGGCTTCCGGAAGGAAGCTCTGTCCGCCAAACCCCGGCTCTACACTCATAATCAGTACCATTTCTACCTTGGACAGATAAGGATAAAGCTCTTCTAACGGAGTTCCCGGTTTAATGGAGATTCCGGCCTGCGCTCCTGCTTTATGAATCCGGTCAATTACCTTCTGCGGATTCTCCGTGGCTTCGAGATGAAAGGTGATTCCATCTGCTCCGCAGTCCACGAATTCCCGAATGTAACGCTCCGGCTCCACAATCATCAGATGCACATCAAAAAATTGTTTCGTAATGGGCCGAATGGATTCTATCAGCGGCATCCCGAAGGAGATACTGGGTACAAAAATCCCGTCCATGACATCAATATGAAGAAATTGTGCCCCACATCGATCTGTTTCTTTAATCTGTTCTCCCAGTTTTGTAAAATCTGCTGCCAGTAAGGATGGCGCTAATATATACATGTCTTTCCTCCAGACGGAAAATAATCGTTACTACTTATTTAGAAACTTTTTAACCTGCGCATAAATGCCCTTGCCGTCTAACTGATACTTTTCTACAAGAGCTGCTGCAGAACCGGATTCACCAAAGGTATCCTGCATGCCGATCTTTTTAACCGGAACCGGATAAGCGTTGCAAAGTGCATCACAAACCGCACTTCCAAGTCCGCCGATTACGGAATGCTCTTCTGCAGTTACTACCCTGCCGGTCTTCTTTGCAGACTTCACAATGAGCTCCTCATCCAACGGCTTAATGGTACAGATGTTAATTACCTCTGCGCTGATGCCATCTGCAGCGAGCATTTCTGCTGCTTCCAATGCATTTCCTACACAGATACCGGTTGCGACAATTGTAAGATCAGAGCCTTCACGTACCACATTGCCCTTGCCGATTTCAAATTTATAATCCGGTCTGTCATTGATGACCGGGCAGGCTGCACGTCCGAAACGGAGATATACCGGACCTTCGTATTCTGCTGCTGCCTTAACGGCTGCCTTAGCTTCCACATCATCTGCGGGGCACATCACAACCATGCCGGGGATGGTTCTCATTAATGCAATATCTTCATTGCACTGATGGGAGGCACCATCTTCTCCTACGGTAATGCCGGCGTGGGTTGCTCCGATCTTTACATTCAGATGAGGATAGCCTACGGAGTTACGAACCTGCTCAAAGGCTCTTCCTGCCGCAAACATTGCAAAGCTGCTGACAAAAGGAATTTTACCGGTGGTGGCAAGTCCGGCTGCCACACCTACCATATTACATTCTGCGATACCACAATCGATATGTCTGTCCGGGTATGCTTTCTTAAACATGCCTGTCTTGGTTGCTGCTGCAAGGTCAGCATCTAAAACCACAACATTGGGATTCTCTGCACCGAGCTCTACTAATGCATTACCATAGCTTTCTCTGGTTGCAATCTTCTTAACCTCTGCCATTTATGCTTCCTCCTTTGCCAGTTCTTCATCAATTTTCTCTAAATCTGCCATTGCTACGGCGTACTGCTCATCGTTCGGTGCCGTACCATGCCAGCTTACATTATTCTCCATAAAGGAAACACCCTTGCCCTTAACGCTGTGAGCGATAATTGCGGTCGGCATACCCTTGGTTTCTCTTGCTTCCTTAAAGGCTGCGCGGATCTGGTCAAAATCATGTGCATCAATGTTAATGACATGGAAGTTGAAGGCTTCGAATTTCTTATCAATCGGATAAGGAGAGCATACCTGATCGACAGGACCGTCGATCTGTAATCCGTTGTTGTCTACGATGACAACCAGATTATCAAGCTTGCGGAAGCCGGCAAACATGGATGCTTCCCAGACCTGTCCTTCCTGGATCTCGCCATCACCAAGCAGGGTGTATACGCGGAAATCTTTGTTATCTAATTTTGCAGAGAGTGCCATACCGGCTGCCGCAGAAATTCCCTGTCCGAGAGAGCCGCTGCTCATATCTATGCCGGGAGTGTGCTGCATACAGGGATGTCCCTGAAGATGAGAGCCTAATTTACGCAGGGTTGTCAGTTCCTCTACCGGGAAATAGCCTCTGTTTGCAAGTGCAGAGTATAAACCGGGAGCTGTATGACCTTTCGATAGAACGAAGCGATCTCTGTTCTCCATCTTCGGATTCTTCGGATCAATGTTCATTTCTTCGAAATACAAATAAGTAAAAATGTCAGCCGCGGATAAAGAACCGCCCGGATGACCGGCCTTAGCGCTGTGTACTGACGTTACAATGCCTTTACGCACATTGTTCGCAATTTTCTTAAGCTCTAAATTGTTCATGTTGTCCTCTCCTATTTTCTTTTATTGGTAACGTTCCGGAAATCCCGAACAGATATATCGTATCACAAATCAAAAACAGCGTCTATACAATAAAGATGCTAAATAGTTTTCAGATATTGCTAATTTTTCGGGTACTTTTCCCTTACTCCCGCTCATATACTGTAAAGAGCATCTGTTGGAGCTAATTTGCATGAAGCTGAAGTTCTCCCGTAAATTACGGATTCTTACTTTTTCTCTGATTGCCACCCTTTCCGTTGTTCTCTGCCTTTACCTGTATGGAACGAAAGATGCAAGACAGTTTGAGCAGCTATCCCAAGATCTTCTCTATACGGAACTGAGCGGTAACACCATAAATCTGCACTACACCATCGCCTATCCGGAAAATTATGGATTATCCAGTGATCCTATCCTGCCATCCTCCTTTACGGATGGTGACACCAGGGCTCAGATCACGGAATGGCAGTATCGTCTTTCCCGGATTAATCCCCAAAAGCTGAGCACACAGGACAGGTACGCTTATCTGTTATTTGACCGTTTTCTTGCCCTCACCTTAGAGGGAGCAGATTTTTCCTATTATGAGGAGCCTTTGTCTCCCTCCTCGGGCATGGTTTCCGGTCTCCCGGTTCTGCTCGCCGACTACACCTTCCGCAGTCAGAAGGATGTGGAGAATTATCTTGGGATTCTCGAACAGACCGGAGCTTATTTTGATGCGCTGATCCGGTATGAACAGGAAAAATCCTCTGCAGGACTGTTCATGTCGGACACTTCCGCAGACAGCGTTATCGAGCAGTGTGATTCGATTATGGATCCTGCCCTTCTTACGGATGGCAGTCACTTCCTGCAGCAGACGTTTACCGAACGCCTTGATGGTCTTGTGTCTGACGAAATTATCACCGAGGAAGAAAAACAGCAGTACATCGACAAAAATAACCTGCTGCTTACTACCGTGATGGCTCCTGCCTATGAAAAAGTCGGCGATGCTTTTCTTGTTTTAAAGGGAACTGGAACAAACCCTTACGGACTGTGCTATTATCCGGAGGGAAAGGAATACTACACGTATCTGCTCGCCCGGACAACCGGAAGCAGCCGGAGCATTCCGGAAATCCGAAGGCTCCTGGAAAAGGATTATCAGGAAAACCTCCATGCACTTCGTAATCTCATAAAAGCTCATCCCGGACTGCTTAAGGTATCGTCTGCGGATTTTTCCTTATCCCTGAATATGCAGGACAGCTATTCCGGTCACTCAGGCGGTCTCAATGCTGCTGAACGTTCCGCTGCCCCATACCATTCTGACAGCTCCGTCATCCCTGTACAGTCATCGGACACCTTATGCCGGCTGTCAGCTGCAGTCCTTGACAATCTTCAGAAACAGATGCAGGAAGACTTTCCAACAGCTTTCCCTTCTGTTAATCGTGAATTGGAGCGTAAAACCTGCAATGCATATAAAGAAAAAGGTATGCCCATCTCCTGCCGGATAAAAAAGGTTTCCCCGTCCATGGAGGCCTACAGCAGTCCGGCGTATTACCTCACACCTCCCATTGATGACCTGCAGCACAACACCATTTATCTGAATGAACCGAACATCACCGATGATCTCACCCTGTATACAACCCTTGCCCATGAAGGATATCCCGGTCATCTATACCAGACCGTTTACAGCCAGAGCTTCCTAAATCAGCAAAACGCTTCCTGCATCCGCTCCCTGCTGCATTATGGCGGATTTGTGGAGGGCTGGGCGGTTTACGCGGAAAACCTGGCCTATGGCTATGCAGCTCAGTTGACCAAGAATGAAGAAACCGCTGCTTACATTGAGGCCTGCCGGCTGAACCGCAACCTGCATCTGTGCCTGTATTCCTACATGGATATTGCCATTCATTATGATGGAGCCACCCCGGAACAGATCGGACGGTTTCTTGAAAATCTGGGACTGGGCCAGCTTGCAAATGCAGATGCAATCTATGAGTATCTCATAGAGGAACCCTGCAATTACCTGAAGTATTATCTCGGATATCTGGAATTTCTCTCCCTGAAACAACAGGCAGAGGAACTGTGGGGAACGGATTATAGTGATTACCGGTTTCATAAGTTTGTACTGGAAACGGGGCCGTCGGATTTCCTCTCACTAAGTGAACAATTAGAAAAACAATATCCGGGAAAACAGAGTTGACGATTGATGATACCGGAGATTGGACATAAAGAGCATATGTGAACGTTATATGTCCCAATTTAGTAATGAGG
>CAVERH010000004.1:0-105976 GCA_963618065.1 bacterium
CTCAGGAAGCCAATGAATCTGAATCGAATGCTCAGGAAGCCAATGAATCTGAATCGAATGCTCAGGAAGCCAATGAATCCGAATCCAATGCTCAGGAAGCCAATAAATCCAAATCGAATGTGCAGGAAGCCAATGTACAGATACAGATGCCCGGAAATGATAATACCGTTGATCTGAGCGATCCCAATGAAGTGGTTAACGGCAACACAGATACTAACACTGATACCGACACAGACACCGATACGGATACTGATACCGACACGGATACAGATACCGATACAGATACCGATACAGATACAGATACAGATACCGATACAGATACCGACACAGATACCGATACGGATACAGATACTGACACAGATACCGATACAGATACTGATACGGATACAGATGCAGATACAGATACAGATACAGATGTAGATTCTGACATAGATACCGATACCGACAGTGACACAGATATTCTGACAAACAAGGGAACTGATACGGATTTAAATTCTGATGAATCTTTTGATAATGTGAATACAGATATATCTAATGCGAATATGGCTAATGCAGAGGAAAAACTTATCAAAGATTTTCTGAATGATATATCAGTTGGTAAGAATTATGTTATCTATGGTAAAGAGCTGACAAGTACCCCTAATCCAGAAACAGGTGAACCAAGAACAACGTGTCATATTGATGGCAACATTTTAGTAGATAATATTGATAATGCGTCAGAGGGTATTAAAACGGGTGAGATATCTAAAGCGGATGAAAAATTAAATGATGGCAGCACAGCTAAAACACCTAAGTTTTCAATTGTTAAAGATGGATCGGATTTAGATGGAGATGGAAAGGGTGGAACATTTGATTGGATCGAAGGAAATGGTACAATTCTGATCGTAAAGGAAAATGGAAATGTAAAGGTAACGAACATAAATGCGGGAAGTCAGGTCGTAGGTGTTGAGGATATCAATAATCCGGAAGAGATAGCGAATGCTATTGAGGAGGCATTAAAGAATCAGGGTAAAACTCTTACCGATGAAGAGAAAACCCAACTTCTAAAGGATATTAAAAAGCAGTTAAATGTTTCGGAAAATCTTGAAAAGATAACACAGAGTGCACAGCAGCTTGCAGATGCCGATGATAAAACAGTTGCAGGGCTTGAGGCATTAAAGGATGTTAAAGACAAAATTGCTTCTGGATATATTGAAGCAGGAGGTACGGTTACCATTACAGTAGATGCGGCAGACCTTGCTAATGAAGAGTTTGCTAAAATCTTTACGGATGGTGATGACAGCCTTTATAACCTTAACAGAGATAAAAATGTCAAGATCATTATAAATGTGGCGCATGGTGCTGCTGGTATTACAATTGAATTTAATAAGTCCATTAATAACACCGATTACGACAATCATCTTACAAACTATGTATGGAATTTTGGTGATTACTCCGGTAAAGTAGTTATTAATAGGGATATGGGTGGTCTTGTTATTTGTGCTAATGGTGAGGTAGAGGTTAACAATTCCTGTGATGTAAGAGTTATTGCCAATAAGATAATTAAAAACGGTCAGGAAATGCATCAGATCGAAGGAGATGATGATACAGACACAGATACAGACACCGACACGGATACTGACACGGATACTGATACCGATAGTGATTCGGATAGCGACAGCGATTCTGACAGCGATAGTGATTCTGATAGTGATTCGGATAGCGACAGCGATTCGGATAGCGATAGTGACTCGGATAGTGACAGCGACTCGGATAGTGATAGTGACTCGGATAGCGATAGTGATTCGGATAGCGACAGCGATTCTGACAGCGACAGCGACTCTGATAGCGATAGTGACTCTGACAGCGATAGTGATTCGGATAGCGACAGCGATTCTGACAGCGATAGTGACTCTGACAGCGACAGTGACTCGGATAGTGATAGCGACTCGGATAGTGACAGCGATTCTGACAGCGATAGTGATTCGGATAGTGACAGCGATTCTGACAGCGATAGTGATTCGGATAGTGACAGCGATTCGGACAGCGACACCGATACGGATACTGACACGGATACGGATACGGATACAGATACTGATACTGATACGGATACCGATACCGACACGGATACAGATACCGACACGGATACCGATACCGATACCGACACGGATACAGATACGGACACCGATACGGATACGGACACGGACACGGATACCGATACCGACACGGATACGGACACCGACACGGACACCGACACGGATACCGATACAGATACCGATACGGATACCGATACCGACACCGACACAGATACTGATACCGATGATGATGGCGAGGTTCTGGGTGCAAGAAGAGATGGTGGTGAAGTTCTGGGTGCAAGAAGAGGTGTTGAAAAAGCGGTTCTTGGAAAGAGGCGTAGTCCCAAGACCGGTGATGGCATGGCATTAGCAGGTTGGCTTTTGGGGTTAGTTTCATCACTGGGTGCGGCTGGCGCATCAGGTAAAGCTTTAAAGAAATCCCGTAAAAAGAAGTAACTGTGAGAGTACTGAATAGTTACGAATTATTTCATTAAAACCTTCCGGCAAAGGTAAACAACCTTTGCCGGTTTCCATATACAAAGCAACGACTTAGAGCTGCCAAAATATTGAATCATGGGGGACAGTATATGAAGACGATACCCAGAACAAAGCATAGCAATAAATATAATCAGGAGAAAAATCAGTTGATCTCCAGGGCTTTATTTGAAAAGAAGCTGAATGCAATGAAAGGTTATGTTGAGGAATACTTAAAAAGCAATCCGATTGATATTAAGTGTGAGGATATTCAGGATGAGGTTAAGTATACGGTGTTTATTTCTGTCTCCGATGGGAAGAAAAGAGCCAGGGTATGTCACGCATCAGCTCCGGATTTCGAAGCTTCCTTTATGAAAGCAGAGGAAAAGATCAGGGCAGTTGTTGATAAACACAGCCTTATGCCGGTGTGGATCAAAATTGACGTTGTGGATTTCGTTCAAAAAATCCCATTTGCGAGTTTAAAGAACATTTTCCTGTCGGTAAAATATAAGGATTTTTTCAGAATGGGATTCTCTCTGGACCCATGGATGGATATCGCCTTTCTGGAAGCAGAGGCTAACTCATATGGACTTTATGATTATTCTGTTATACCTATGAAAGCATCGAAACCCGGGCATGAGAATGTTCCCTGTATTAACATAGAGCAGGTGGAAAAATACCTGAGCTGGAATGGAAGACAGTGTTCTCCCCTCATCATGCCATTTGTTTATTTCTTTAATTGCAAAAGCTTTTTTATGGATACGGATAAGGAAATCTATATGCTTTATAATGCGGGAATGCATTGTGGCAGAAGGACAATAGAGGAGCTTACGCCGGAGTTCGTAAAGGAAATTCTGACTACCTCATCTCAGTATTTAACAAGGCAGATGTTACCGTCAGATAAATTTATCTATGGTTATTTTTCACGATTTAATGCGGTAATGACTTCCTATAATATATTGAGACATACCGGAACAGTATGGTCTATGATGTGTGCATATGAGGTTACAGGGGATCATTCTTTACTGGAAACGATAAATAAAGCAATCGATTATCTTCTGACACAAATCAGCTATAGGGATAATGAGACTGCATTTGTCGTTGAAGCAGGAAGCAGGGAAATCAAGCTTGGTGGAAATGGAATTGCAATTATTGCCCTGACGAAGCATATGGAACTATTTGGAAATCGTGACTTTACGGATATGATTACGCTTCTTGCCAATGGAATTTTATCTTTGCAGGATAAAGAAACCGGGAAAATGACTCATGTTTTATATGCATCCAGTTTTGAGGTAAAGGAGGCCTTCCGTACCGTATATTACGACGGAGAGTCAGCATATGCCCTCGTAAAGGCATATGAAATTACGGATGATCATGCATATCTTGATGCTGCAAGGCTGAGTATCGATTATTTTATAAAAAAGGATTACGTGGTATACAGAGACCATTGGCTGGCTTATGCAATGAATGAGTTTACGAAGTTTGTACAGGAAGAAAAATATTATACATTTGCACTCAGAAATGCATGGGAGAACCGCGAAAGGATAAGGAAACAGCAAACCTCATATCATACTTATCTGGAATTATTGTTGGAAACCTATGACATCTATCTGAGAATAAAAGAACAGAACATTTCAGTGGATTATATGAATCAGATTGATGAGGAGGAATTTGTTGAGATTATCAGGTACAGGGCATTTCATATGCTGGATGGGTATTTTTATCCGGAATATGCAATGTATATGGAAAGACCGGATAAAATTCTTGGTTCGTTCTTTGTACGTCACGATGATTTCAGGGCGAGAATTGATGATAACCAGCACTTTATTGATGGTTATGCCAAGTATTATAAATTGATTTTGCATAATGGAGAATGATTGTAATATGAGGAAAATGAAGAACAATGATTTGGAAGCCCGTATTGGAATTCCGGGTGATTTTCAGGTAAAGGGAGGAGATGGCAGAGCCATTTCTTCCTGGGATGAAGTGGAAAATGCAGACGGTTATATTCTGTCCTATTACAGAGCCGGCGAACCGGAGCTGTGTATTAAAACCAGGTATTCACAAAAAACGGAGAAAACCATTCTGGGCTTTCAAAACGGGGTGCAATATCTTGCGGATGTGTGCGCATATCAGTTTTGTGACGGCGTGGAAATCAGAGGGGAGAAATCGGATAAAATTCCGTTCGTGCCTGTTTCAATGAAGCTAAAGGCTCAAAATGTCATTTGCTTATCTGAAAATGAATCACAAAAAATAGAGGTAGAATACCAAAATACGGTTCCTTCCGTTCATTTTCATTCGGAGGATGAAGACATTGCCGTTGTCGATGACCTTGGGATGGTAACTGCCAGAAAAAAGGGTATGACGGAAGTGATCAGCAGAATGGATAATGGAGAAAGTGCCAAAACCCGGATAGAGTGTGACCGCGATTTATCGAGAAGCCGGGAATCAGATGCCGTGGTCATGCTGATGGGAGATCTGATGTGTGCGGTAAATCATCAGCGTTCGGTCAGAAATAAAGAATTTGATTTTGCAGGCTCGTTTGAGGATATCAGGACATTGGTTCAAAAGGGAGATCTGGCAATTGGTGTACTGGAAACCATGTGTGATGATCATTCTCCCTATGAATGTGAAGAACTGAGAACCTCATCCGGAAGTCCTAATTGCAATTCACCTTCCACCTTTATCGGAGCTTTAAAGGATGCGGGCTTTGACGCATTGATTACAGCAAATAACCATAACTGCGATACGGGTCCGGGAGGCTTGAAAAAAACAGTCTCGCTGATCCGGGATAATGGTATGCAGAACATAGGAACACTGAATGATAATCCGGTTTATTTTTCCGTTAATGGGATCAAAATTGCGGTTATTGCGTTATGCATGATTAATAACGGACATGAGGACGGAATGAATTTATGGATGGAGGAGCTTGGCCGATACAAGACAGAATTGTTTAAACAGTATGTTGGCGAGGCCAGAAAAAATCATGCAAAATTCATTATTGCCTATCAGCATTGGGGAACGATGAACTCCTCAGAGATAAAACCGTCCCAGATCAAAGCAGCGCAGGAAATGGCAGAAGCAGGTGCGGATCTGATTGTGGCATCACATCCTCATGTGATGCAGAAGTATGAAATACTTACGACCTCCGATGGAAGAACAGTGCCGTGTGCTTATTCCCTGGGAAATTTTCTGACCTCAATGAGCGAATTTGATGACAACAGGCTCGGTGCAGTAATGTGCTGCAGGCTGCATAAGAACCCGGACGGGCAGGTGTCCTCCTTCATATCATTTATCCCGACGATGTGCAGGGATTCTGATTCCTGTGGTGTGAGGATAGGGATTGCAGGTGGAACAGCAAGGGAAAGAATTGAGGAAATCCTGTCAAAGAATGCATCGGTTATGACATCGGTACCGAAACCGGATGTTATGCTGCAGGGCTCTGTTGTGTTGAAAAAAATATTTTCTTATTTGCCGGAATGCCGGGCAAATCAGGCTGCGTGTATTATTTCCCAGTTATCCATACTGAACGGTGAAAAACAGGAGCTGAAGGAACAGTGTGCAGAGCGGGTAAGGCTTGATGTGGAAAAAGACTTTGAACAGAGTCTTCTGAAAAGCCGGGCAGAATATGTGATCGTTGATTTTTATGCTGCGGCAGCGATTTCCCTTTATCAGCTGGATGACAATTATTACACAGCCTCCGATGCATTTGTTTTATCCGATTTTTATAAAAGTAATCAAGATAAGTTCAAGAAGCATACGCCTCCGTTTAGTGAAAGCTTCTGGAAAGAACAGATTAAGAAATATGCCGGACTTTTACTGAAATATTATCCTAAAGAAAAGATTGTATTAGTCCGTCTGAGCTTTTCTGAGACACTTGTCGTAAAGGGAGAACTCAGAAACGGGAAAAACCGGAGTGCCTTAAATGCCCGGCTCGGGGAGCTGGAGAGCTATTTTATTTCAATTGTGAATCCGGTTGTGATTGATATAGCAGGGCATTATTTTGGAGATGCGCAGTCCACCTCGCCATCTGCGTTTGAGGAATATTTTTATCTGGATGTTGTCCATAAGCTGGGAGCTATTTTTGATAACAAAAGTCATCAATTTTATTATTCTGAAGATGATCCGGAATTCAGAATGAATAGAATATTGAAGTATTATGATAATCTGATGGCACGTGGTTATCAAAACAGAATGCTTAATCAGGAGCAATTGGCAGATAAAATCATCATGTATTCTTCCGGGGAATTTGTCCGGGCACACTATCAGGGAATCCTGGAGCTGATGAGGCATCATGTGACGAGCCTTGAAGAAGCAGCACTTTATCTGGAAGAAAATGCATTACATAACGAGCTGCTGAGTGCAGCCAAAGCAATTCAGATGATCGTAGAGAAGGATCTTTCAGGAGCTTATGAATGCTATCGGCTCTTATTCCTGTGGAAAATGCGGATTCTGAAGGATATGGCATTACAGCTCTCGGAATTGACAGGCTTCAGTGTCTGCGAGGACGAGTGTGAAATTATTTTTCTGATAAAAGGTAATGCGAAAGCTCTGGAGCAATATTTATCCGCTCACCACAAAATAAAGGTGGATATCTGGGGAAGCTGCATTTCCGGAGAGATCATGAATCGAAATAAGCGGGATATCGTGGTGAATAAATACATCTTTAAACAGCCGCATTTACTTGCCTTTGAAGCTCCGGTTTCCTGTGAGGTTCCGAAGGATGACAGCTTATTTGAGAACAATGCCTGGAGAAGAAGGACCATTGAAGAAGCCTTCCGGCATTCGGGAATTGACGTCCTGAAAGCGTCATCGGCGGACTGGATAGTGATTGATTTTTATGATCTGATCTGTAATGCCGTAATGTTCAGGGGACAGCTGTGGGAGATCGATGATTTTGTTCAGAGAACCGGATTTTATAAGCAGGTATCAGGAGAATGCAGTCCGACCACCTGTTTCTTTGAAAGCTATGATATGGAATATGCCGATGAGCAGATGAAGAAATTTGCCCGGTTTCTGCTTGAAAAATATGGAGAAAACATCATTCTGATAAAGGCAGACCTGAAGGACACCTATATCGATCTGGATGATCGGCTGCAGAAATTGAGCAACGCAGGCAGAGCTCTGGAAAAGCGGAAGCAGGCAATTTTACAATATGAAAAGATGTTTGAGGATTTGACGAAATGCTATGTGATCGATATTTCAAAGCATTATTATGCGTCGGATAAATTTCCGCTTGGTGGTGCTCATATTGTCCATTATGAGGATGAGTTTTATAATCAGTCATGCTCCATATTAATGCAGATTTTCTCAGGCTCCGGGCGTAAATGCTATGATGAGGCGGATGACAGGTACCTGTTTCTGAGAGACCGGAGACTGAATCGGGAATCGTATTAGAAGAAGGCTGCTGTTCTGATGCCGCCGGAGTTCTGAATAATTACGAATATGCTACAGAAGGAGAGTTATGCCATGGATAAAAGATGGCTCATATTATGGATGATGATACTTATTATCGTCCAGACTGCAGGATGTGCGGGCAGAGAGACGGAGAATCCATCGGATCCGGGGACATCTGCCGGACAGGAGATTGCCGAAGCTGAATCGACAGGTACCATTGAATTTTCCTCCTGGTCAGAAGAAGAGACCGAGGAACAACCGGAATTTAAGCCTGCGGATCTGGCCTGCAAAATTCCGGATGGCTTTGAGGAGCAGAGCGATGAAGCAGGACTTTATCTGCATAAATCCTTTCCGGAGGATATTTCCAGTATCAGCTATATCATTACGCAGACGGATGATACCGTGAAGAAGATGACCAGCGAAGCTTACAGGGAGGCTTATGCGAGAGAACTCTATGATGTATATGGGGATGAAGTGGATATCGTCATTCATTCCTATGAGCATATCAAGGTTGATCAGAGAAATGCCATAAGAATAACGTTGGAATATGAGCTTAAGGGAGTGACCTATGAGCAGCTCAACTTTATGATCTTTAATGGGGATGAGGAGCATATCATGTCCTATACGCAGGAGGCGAGCGGCAAATGGATGGAGGAGTTCGAAAAATGCTCCGAAACACTCCATTTTGTGGACAGGGAATAACCGGTACAGGCGAAGTGCCAGCTTGGTACTTGAATTACGTGCTTTATATCGTTATAATATAATTCATACGAATACACAGAAGGAGAGGCATAGTGAAAAACAAAATTGATAAAATGTTAAGAAACAGACCCATCAAGGACAAATTAAATCTGGTGTTCCGGATGGTAACGGTTTCCTACTTATTGCTTGTTGTTGTATCTTTTATAGAGATGGTTATGAGTAAGAATATTCCGGGGATTATCGTGATTTTAGTGCTTGCCGTTTTAGGGGTAGCATTTAATTCCTATGTAATGAAGAGACTTGCAGCATTGCTGGCTGAACCGATTGAGAGTCTGGTGGTAGCAGCAGAGAAGATTTCCCAGGGAGATTTTGAAATCGGAACTCCGTATGAAGCAGAGGATGAACTGGGTGAGCTTTCCGATACCTTTGAAACCGCAGCAGGTGTTTTAAAGAAAGTAATTTCCGATCTGTTAATGATTGTAGAGAGCTTTTCCGAAGGAAACTTCAATGTCAGAAGCAGTTGTCCGGAAGCTTATGTCGGACAGTTACGCAGTGTACTTGATGAATTGGTAGAAATGGTTGTGAAGATCAGTGAGACCATGCATGGTATTCAGGAATCCGGCGAGCAGGTATCCGCAGGAAGCGGACAGCTTGCAGAGAGTGCACAGGATATTGCAGAGGGTGCAACCAATCAGGCAGCGGCAGTAGAAGAGCTGGTAGCTACCGTTGATGAAGTAACCAATCAGGTATTAGAGAATACCAAGTCTACCGATATTGTCCATGACAAGGCAAAACAGGTTGGTATCGAGGCCAGCAAGAGCCAGAAGAAGATGGATGAGCTGGTAGAGGCAATGAAGAAGATCAATGCAACCACACAGAATGTTGAGAAGATCATTGCAGATATTGAGAATATTGCATCCCAGACCAATTTACTTTCCCTGAATGCTTCCATCGAGGCAGCACGTGCCGGAGAAGCAGGACGTGGATTTGCCGTTGTTGCTGATCAGATCAGACAGCTTGCAGAAGAAAGTGCGAACTCCGCAGTAGAATCCAAGAAGCTGATTGAGCAGTCCTTAAATGAGGTAGAGGATGGCAATAAGGTAACGAAGGAAACCGGAGAAGCAATGAAGAAGGTTATGGATGAACTGGATAAGATTATTCAGGAAGTAGCAAACATCCGTAATGCATCCGACAGACAGGCATCATTCGTAGAAGAGATCCGTAAGGGTGTGGAAGATATCAATGATGTTATCCAGTCCAATTCCGCAGCAGCACAGGAAACTTCTGCTACCAGTGAAGAACTGGCAGCCTCTGCATCGACCTTAAACGATCTGTTAGAGAAGTTTGTTCTTCGTGATTAATTCGACTTTCGACTATGAGATGACATGATCGAGCGTACATAGCATATCGTGTATATTACACAGAACTTCATATGTAAAACATATAAATAAAATCCCGGTAAGAGAAATTCTTACCGGGATCTATTTTTGAGATCATATTTTTCATAGAAAGTACTGTTAAGATTTCTATAACATGGTGTGAGTTCGTATATTACATGGACACCGGTTTGTACAATATGCAAATTACTTCAGTATCAGGAAAAATTCCTAATAATTTGCGCCAGGCTATTGACAAAAGCTTTTGTCCTGCATATAATCTTATTAAGAAATATTCCTAATAACAACAATAAAAAGGGGGAAACGATTATGGATGCTAAAAACAAGTATGCAGGCACACAGACCGAGAAGAATCTTTGGGAGGCCTTTGCCGGGGAGTCTCAGGCGCGCAACAAATACACCTACTTCGCTTCGGTTGCAAAGAAGCAGGGCTTTGAGCAGATTTCTGCCCTGTTTTTAAAGACGGCGGACAATGAGAAGGAGCATGCAAAGCTCTGGTTCAAGGAACTGAGTGGCATCGGTGATACGACACAGAATCTGGTGGCTGCTGCCGAAGGCGAAAACTACGAGTGGACGGACATGTATGAGGGCTTTGCAAAAACAGCGGAGGAAGAGGGATTTACGGAGCTTGCAAACCGCTTCCGTCTGGTAGCTGCCGTGGAAAAGCATCACGAGGAGCGTTACCGTGCCCTGCTACACAATGTAGAGATGGCAGAGGTCTTTGCCAAGAGCGAGGTCAAGGTATGGGAGTGCCGCAACTGTGGGCATATTGTTGTTGGTGAAAAGGCACCTGAGGTCTGTCCCACCTGTGATCACCCGCAGAGTTATTTTGAACTTCACGCGGAGAATTACTGATATGGGCGCCCCGGTATTTGATTCGAAAGCCCTATATCAGCTCGGCTATGGATTATATGTTCTCACAACAAGGGACAGCGAAAAAGACAACGGCTGTATTGTCAACACCGTGATGCAGGTTGCAAGTAATCCACTGTTAATTGCCGTCGGTGTAAACAAACAGAACTATACCTGTGATATGATTCAAAAAACAGGTGTCCTGAACATCAACAGCCTTACAGTGGACACCCCCTTTGAGTTGTTTAGACATTTCGGTTATCAAAGCGGCAGGGATATCGACAAATTCGAAGAATGTACATCCGACAGAAGCGAGAACGGGCTTATCGTTCTGCGGAAGCATATCAAAGGATTCATCTCTCTTGCCGTTGACAGGGAAACAGACCTGGGCTCACATATGCTGTTTCTATGCAGACCTACCGAAGGAAAACTCCTGTCTGATGGGGAGACAGTGACCTATTCTTATTATCAGGAGAACATCAAGCCAAAGCCACAGCCACAGCCAGAGAAAAAGCAAGGCTTTGTCTGCAGGATATGCGGATACACCTATGAGGGCGAAACGCTCCCGGAGGACTTTGTCTGTCCTGTCTGCAAGCACGGAGCCGAGGATTTTGAACCAATATAAAGGAGGTAATTTGCCGTGAAACAACAGTTTTATAAATGCAGTCACTGCGGCAATCTCCATGGTCTGTGGAAGGCATAACACAAAAAGCGAATACGGGCGCTTGTATCCCGTAAATTTATAGAAAAAGGAGAATCAACCATGCGAAGTATTACCAAACTGAATCTGCAGTATGCACACCGTTTCTACGGCTTCAAGGGCGAAGCACAGTATCTTCACGGCCATACCGGCATTCTCACCATTGAGGTGGAGGGTTCTGTTAATGAGGGCGTGAACATGGTGTTTCCCTGCAACGAAATTCAAAAGACTGCGTGGGATGTGCTCAAAAACTTTGACCATGCGCTCATCCTGCGCCACGATGACCCGCTGCTTCCGGCAATCCTCGATGTATACGAAAAGCAGGGTATCAAGGACGGCCACCCCAACAACAGCATGAAGGGTCCTGCTTTCCAGACGGAACTAGCCACCGCTTATCCCGACTGCCGACTGGTTGTAACAAAGGAGACCATGACCGTGGAGGGCATGATCAAGATCGTTTACGACCTTTTGAAGGACAAGCTGAACATTGTCAAACTGACCTTTGTCAGCGGAGACAACACAGCCTCAGAGGAGTTCCCGCCCAATCTTGAGGTAGACCGCTGTCCATTGTGCGGCATTGCACTGAATGAAAACGGAATCTGCCCGAAATGCGGATACCGCAAGCAGTAACGCGAAAGCATAACAAACGCCCGCCTTGTTTTTAACAGACAGGGCGGGCATTATAAGGGAGATGACAATAATGATTTCAAGAAGAGATACCAAGCAGCGCAGGCTGGTGCTGCAGGCAGTACAGTCAAGGTGCGACCACCCGACTGCAGAACAGATATATGAGGATGTCCACACAGCTGATCCGAGGGTAAGCCACGGAACCGTATACCGGAACCTGAACTGCCTGTCGGAGGACGGAGTAATCTGTCATGTGCGGGTTCCCGGCGCTGACCGCTATGACCTGCGTACCGACCTTCATTACCATATGTTCTGCGTGAAATGTAAAAAAGTCATAGATGCGCCTTATTCATATAAGGAATACCTTGATGAAGAAACCATGCAGCAGTCCGGCTTTGACATTATTCGACATCGACTGGTTTTTGAAGGTATCTGCCCGGACTGCCGGGACGAAACTTCAAATCCTTTTTAAACGGATTGGTAAACTGCACAGCGTATTTCATGCCGGATATTATGAGAAACATCAATATTGAAACGAAGAGACGATGAAACGATATAATTTGTGGTGAAAATACACAAAATTTTATAAAAATATTTGTCCAAATTATCGTATTGAACAATAAGGAATGATTTGTTAATATATGCATATCAAGTGGTTGTCCATTTGTGGATGTGACAACAGAATATAGAATTTAGAGTGTTACTCTTTGAGGCATGATCGAAATTATTATGGGTGCTTCGGAGAGTTTTTTCTTTTGTAAGGCCCGACAAAAAGAAATGATAGAAAGGAATAAGTAAAATGATGACTTTTCAGTACACAATCAAAGAAAAAGAGGGCATTCACGCAAGACCGGCTGCAAAGTTAGCAAAGATTGCCAAGGAATTGGACAGCAAAATTATGATTCGAAGGGATGAGAAATCTGCCGACGCCACAAAACTGATGGCAATCATGACAATGGGAATCAAATGCGGTGATGTGGTGAGCGTTTGTGTGGAAGAAGGAAATGAGGAACAGTCGTTTTGCAGGATGAAGGAGTTTTTTGAAAATAATCTGTAATTGATTTATCATGGGAGATTCATATGACAATCTATCAAGGAAAGAGTGTTTGTGGCGGAATTGCCATTGGTGAAATCACGGAATTTAAAGAAAAAGAGCCGATGATTAAGAGAGAGCATTGCGAGGATACCGCACAGGAAATCGCGAGGGTAGAGCAGGCAATAGAAGAGGCAAAGGAACAATTAAAGATGCTGCATGACAAAGCACAAAAGGAAGCGGGAGAGAGCAGTGCGGCAATCTTTGAGGTGCATCAGATGATGCTGGAGGATGCCGACTACATGGATTCCGTAAAAAATATCATCAGGATGCAGAAAGTGAACGGAGAATATGCCGTATCAGTCACAGGAGATAATTTTGCAGAGATGTTTGGAACCATGGAGGATGCTTATATGCAGGCTCGCGCATCGGATGTAAAGGACATCTCAAACAGAGTGATTTGCATTTTAAGTGGTTCCCAAAAGGAGACAGCAGTAGCAAAGACCGGTATTATATTGGCAGACGATTTAACACCCAGCGAGACGGTTTTATTGGATAAAGAAAAAATCATGGCGTTTGTAACAAGGCAGGGGTCTACAAATTCTCATACGTCGATTTTGGCAAGAACCATGAATGTTCCGGCAATCGTCATGACACCGGCAGAGGATGGTTTGGACGGACAGCCGGCAATTGTAGATGGCTCTTTGGGTAAGCTGATTGTAGATCCGGACGAAGAGACATTAGACTTTTACAGAAAGAAACAGCAAGAAGAGTATGAAAAAAGAAGGCTTCTGGAAAACCTGAAAGGGGTTCCCACCGTTACCAAAGGTGGAAAAGAGATGAAGCTGTATGCAAATATCGGCGGAGTGGCTGATGTAGGGGCGGCTTTGCAAAACGGTGCAGAGGGAATCGGCTTGTTTCGAAGTGAATTTTTATATTTGCAGTCGGAGAATTATCCGTCTGAGGAAGAGCAGTTTCGTGCATATCGCCAGGTTGTGGAAATGATGGCAGGGAAAAAAGTCATCATTCGAACACTGGACATTGGAGCTGACAAACAGATTGATTATTTTCATTTGGATAAGGAAGAAAATCCGGCCATGGGGCTTCGTGCAATCCGTATCTGCCTGACGAGAGAGGAACTTTTTCGCACGCAGCTGCGCGCCTTATATCGGGCAAGTGCTTATGGAAATCTGGCAGTGATGATTCCGATGATCACCTCTTTGTGGGAAATTCAAAGGGTAAAGGAAATTATCGGGGAAATTAAAAAAGAACTCACAGAGCAGGCCGTTTCATTTGGCGAAGTGGAACTGGGCATTATGATAGAAACACCGGCAGCGGTGATGATTGCGGATGAGCTTGCAAAAGAAGTTTCGTTTTTCAGCATTGGTACGAATGATTTGACGCAATATACGTTAGCTGTTGATAGACAAAATACGAAGCTGGAGAAGTTTTACGATGACCATCATCCGGCAGTGCTGAAGATGATTGAAATGACCATAGAAAGTGCACATAAAGAGGGCATCTGGGCTGGTATTTGTGGGGAACTCGCAGCAAATACGACATTGACGAAAACCTTTGTTCGTATGGGAATCGATGAGCTGTCAGTGGCACCGGGCATGCTGCTGTCGGTAAAAAATGAATTGATTCATTGTGAGTAAGCAGCAAAAAGCTGAGCTTGTATGGTTGGTGTGACAAGCAGCAAAAAACAGTAATCGCATGATTGATATGGTAAGAAGGTAACAAGGCAGAGATTGCACGACGAATGGGGTAAGCGATATGGAAATTCTGAAGGTTATAAACAATAACGTAGTAAGTGCTTACGATGACCAAAAAAAAGAAGTCGTTCTGATGGGAAAAGGCATCGGATTTGGCAAAAAACCCGGGGATAGCATTGAAAAAGGAAAAGTGGAAAAGATTTTTTCACTTCCGGGAGAGCACACCTCCCAATTTGAAAATCTTGTGGCCAATATGCCATACGAGCACATTCATCTGGCAGACGAAACGATTACCTATGCGCAAAAAACACTTGGCAGGAAGCTGAATCGCAACATTTATATTACGCTGACAGACCATATGAATTTTGCGATTGAACGGCAAAAAAAGGGAATTGTATTTTCCAATGCGCTTTTATGGGAAATAAAAAAATATTATCCGGATGAATTTTCCATAGGGTTACATACCATAGACAGGATAAAGGAAACACTGGACATCGAACTTCCGGAGGATGAGGCAGGATTTATTGCATTACATATCGTTAATGCAGAGACGGATGGAGAAAGTACCATTCATGAGGTGCAAAAAATACCGGCTGCAATAAAGGATATTTTAAACATTGTACGATATTCCTTTCCGGAACAGATGGATGAAAACAGCCTGGCGTATGAGAGATTTTTGACGCATTTGAAGTTCTTTTTGCAAAGAGCCCTTTCCGACCAGTCGTACGATGACGTGGATGAAGAATTGTATGGAATGTTGCAGAAACGATATCCGAAGGCTTATGCCTGTGCAAAAAAAATCGCCAGGTACATGAGTGAACGCAGAAATTATACAGTGCCAGAGGAAGAAATGGTGTATTTGATTACACACATCGCCAGAGTGGCAAGACAATGAAACGATATCATTGTTCAGAGTCAGGCAGCCTGGATGCTGACTCTGCATGGTTATGAAACTAGTAGATGGGATTGTTACCGGAAATGACCGGGCAAGACCCTGACTATGCAAAAGGAAAGACGGATTGTGTCTCTTTGGCATGGCGGGGTCTTTTTATTCGCACGCGCGTGTGTAAAAAACACACTTTTATATAAGCAAAAGGAGGACAAAAAATGGTAGGCAAATACGATGGCTTAGCTAGAATCATCATTCAAAATGTAGGGGGAAGAGATAACATCATCTCATTGGAACACTGCATTACACGACTTCGCTTCAGACTGAAGGAGGAAGCAAAGGCAAACACAGACATTTTAAAGGCAACAGACGGAATTGTGACAGTCATGCAGGCCGGAGGCCAGTATCAGGTTGTCATTGGGAATCATGTGGCAGAGGTGTACGAGGCAGTATGCGAGCATGCACATATCAAAACCAGGGATGTGGAAGAAAAAACTTCCGATGGAAAAAAGAGCATCGCCTCTATTTTATTAAATACGTTATCGGGTGTCTTTCAGCCGTGCCTGTTTGTGCTTTCGGCAGCAGGTATTATCAAGGGACTGTTGGCACTTTGGGCATTCATTGCAACTTATACAGGCGGCGTAGATGTATCGACAAGCGGTGCTTATCAAATATGGTATGCAATCGGCGACGGATTTTTCTACTATTTTCCAATTGTATTGGGCTATACAGCTGCAAAAAAATTCAAATCCAATGAGTTTATCGGCATGGCACTCGGTATCGGACTCGTCTATCCGAATATGATAGCGGTGACCGGCGGAGAAGTGCTGGGTTCCGTCCTTGCCGGCACGGCATTTCAGATGGATTACTATATTACATTTTTCGGAATTCCTGTGATCATGCCGGCTTCCGGATATACTTCATCCGTCATTCCAATCATTCTTGCGGTGGCATTTGCTGCATGGATTGAAAAAAAGGTAAAAAAGGTTATTCCGACAGTGGTCAAGGCGTTCCTTACACCGCTGGTTGTATTGGCAATTACAATGCCGGTTACGTATCTTGTCATCGGACCGATTGCAACGTTGATTTGCAACGCCATTACGTTTGTATTTAACATGATTTATGGTCTTCCGGTTGTTGGCGGTCTTGTCGCAGGCCTGTTTATAGGTGCTTTTTGGCAGGTATTTGTCATTTTCGGTCTTCACTGGGCCATCATTCCTCTTGCAATTATCAATCTGTCCAGCGTGGGCAGCGACAATATCCTTGCACCGTATTTCGCAGTGGGATTCGCACAGGCTATGGCAGTATTGGCAATTATCGTAAAGACAAAAGATAAAAAACTGCGCGACGTTGCGGTTCCGGCATTTATTTCCGGTATGTTTGGTGTAACAGAACCGTGTATTTACGGTATTACGCTTCCGAAGAAAAAGCCGTTTGTGATTTCTTGTATCGCCGGAGCAATCGGAGGTGGAATCATTGGTTTTGCGGGGGTAAGAGCGTATACCATGGGCGGACTCGGCTTGTTCGGACTTCCGTCTTACATTGGAAGCAATGGTCTTTATGATTTGGCCTGGGTATGTATCGGCACGTTGGCAGCGATGGCAATTTCCTTTATTCTTACCTTTATTACTTATCAGGACGATGCACCGACCATCAAAAAAAATGATGATAGAAGCAAGACAGAAAAAAAAATCGGTAAAACAGAGGAAAAGGCAGAGGTTGTTGCATCACCGATGAAAGGGATTGTGAAGGAACTTTCTGAATGCGGAGATGAGGCTTTCTCAAGCGGAGTCCTTGGAATGGGACTTGCGATAGAACCTTCTGAAGGCAAGGTCTATGCACCTTTTGACGGCGAAATTGAGACATTTTTTCCGACCGGACATGCGATGGGATTAAAATCGGAAAAAGGAACGGAACTTCTCATTCATATCGGAATTGATTCGGTAAAGCTTGAAGGAGAGGGATTTTTTCCCAAGAAAAAACAGGGAGATAAAATCAAAAAGGGAGAGCTGTTACTTACCTTTGATATCGAAACAATTAGAAATGCAGGATGCTCTATCATGTCTCCTGTTGTGGTTACGAATGCGGATGCCTACGCAGACATTATTCCTGTCGGGAATGGTGAGGTAGACCCGGGAGATGAACTGCTCACTGTAGTGTAGAAAAAATATAATTTTCGCATGAGGAGGATGTATGATGGAGACATTTAAAAAAGATTTTCTATGGGGCGGCGCCACAGCCGCCAACCAATTTGAAGGTGCGTGGGATGTAGACGGAAAGGGAGCGTCTGTGGCAGATATGTGTACGGGTGCGACGAAGGATTCGCCCAAACGCATCACTCCGGTTCTTTTAGAGAATACACTGTATCCAAGTCACGAGGCTTCTGACTTCTATCATCATTACAAAGAGGATATTGAGCTTCTTGCAGAAATGGGATTTCGCATTTTCAGACTCTCCATTAACTGGACAAGAATTTTTCCGACCGGTATGGAGCTGCAACCGAACGAAAAGGGTCTGGCATTTTATGATGGAGTATTTGATGAGTGCAAAAAATATGGAATAGAGCCGCTTGTTACACTGTCTCATTATGAGCTTCCTTATGCTCTTGTGGAAAAATGTAATGGTTGGGAAGGCAGGGAATGCGTGGATTATTTCATGAATTACTGTAAAGTGGTTTTTGATCGTTACAAGGACAAGGTAAAATACTGGCTGACCTTCAACGAGATCAATTCCGGAACACTTCCCTTTGGAAATGTGTTGTCACTTGGCGTCATAAAAGGGTATGAGGGGCCCATCATGGAAGTGCCGGACAACCCACAAGTGCGTTTTCAGGCATTGCATCATCAGCTTGTCGCATCTGCGAAAGCAGTAAAGTTAGCGCATGAAAAATACCCACAGTTTCAGATAGGCAATATGATACTTTTTGCAACAGCGTATCCGAGAACCTGCAATCCTAAGGATGTCCTTGCCGCACAACAGATGATGCAAATGACAAACTGGTACTGCGCAGATGTGCAGGTGCGTGGCGCATATCCATACTATGCGAAGAGATATTGGAAGGAACATGACATTGAAATCAAAATGGAAGAGGGAGATGTATCGCTTCTAAAGGAGGGTACCGTAGATTTTATGTCAATCAGTTATTATATGACCAACTGCGCGTCCGCAGACGAAACAGCCGAAAAGTCTTCCGGTAATGGAATCGGCGGAGCCAGGAATCCGTATCTTCCCACAAGTGATTGGGGATGGCAGATTGACCCGAAGGGATTGCGCTATACCCTAAATGAAATTTATGCACGCTACCAGATTCCCATCATGGTTGTGGAAAACGGTTTGGGCGCCTTCGATAAAAAGGAAGAGGATGGCTCTATTAAGGATGACTATCGCATAGAATATTTGAGAGCGCATATTTTGGAAATGAAAGAGGCCGTAAAGGACGGTGTGGACTTGATGGGGTATACGCCGTGGGGCTGCATTGATCTGGTAAGTGCATCAACAGGAGAAATGGCCAAAAGATATGGCTTTGTCTACGTAGAAAAATATGACGATGGGACAGGGGATTTGTCGCGAAAAAAGAAGAAATCCTTTGATTGGTATCAAAAAGTGATTGTCTCCAATGGGGAGAAATTGTAAAGGATGCCATGCCGCTGTCATCGCAAAAAGGTATTAAAAATAAGGCGATACTTTCCTTTTGCAGAGGAAGTATCGCCTTATTTGATGGTCTTGTAAACAGATATGAAGTTTACTTAATATCGAGCTCAATGGGGGCGTCAATGTCATCAGAGACATACCTGCCATTCTTCTTTCGCTGTTTCACACATTCGGTTAATAGATATTCAATCTGCCCATTTACGGAACGAAAATCGTCTTCGGCCCACGCGGCTATGGCATCGTAAAGGGCAGCGGATAAACGTAAGGGGACCTGCTTCTTTTCTGCCATTAATACAGGCTTCCGGAATTGACAACAGGCTGTGCATCATGGTTGCCGCAAAGTACCACGAGCAGATTGGAAACCATGGCAGCCTTCCGTTCTTCATCCAGGTTCACTACCTGGGTTTCATTAAGGCGTTCCAGAGCCATTTCGACCATCCCGACTGCACCATCTACAATCATTTTACGGGCATCGATAATTGCCGATGTCAATGCCGAGGAAAGCATTCTGACCGATGGAAAGATCGATCCTTCGAAGCTAAAGCCGATCACCTATGATCCGGTGAACAACACCTATATCGGACTTGGCAGCAAGGTAGGACATGCATTTAAGGATGGATTACAGTTAAAGTAATCGGCAAAAACATTAAAGTGATAATCATTCTCAAAAACAGATATTGATTTACCATGCAAAGTATGATAATTTATTCGTAGTTAGATGTGACTAACTAATGAATAAATCATGTGAAACCCTTTCGGTGCTATAAGTACTTTATGGTAACGAGGATGTCCTGCAAGACGCACACTTGCAGGACATCTATATAGGGAAGTTTATCGTAAAGGAGATGCAGGTAAATGAACTATTTAGAGATTGAAAAAGTAATTGGAAGAGAGATTCTTGACTCAAGAGGAAATCCTACTGTAGAGGCAGAGGTTACCTTAGTAGACGGAACATGCGCAAGAGGTACCGCACCGAGTGGAGCATCTACCGGTGAATTCGAAGCTTTGGAATTAAGAGACGGCGATAAGAGCAGATATTTAGGAAAGGGTGTAACAAAGGCAGTTGAGAACATCAACACCGTGATTGCCAACACCATTACCGGTATGGATGCCAGCGATATTTATGCAATTGATCAGGCCATGATCAAAGCAGATGGTACAAAGGACAAATCCAATTTGGGAGCCAATGCGATCCTTGCAGTTTCCATTGCAGCAGCAAGAGCAGCATCCCAGGCACTGGATATTCCTCTCTACCGTTTCCTCGGTGGTATTTCCGGAAATCGTCTTCCGGTTCCGATGATGAATATTTTAAATGGCGGCGCTCATGCAGCCAACACCGTAGATGTTCAGGAATTTATGATTATGCCGGTCGGCGCTCCGAGCTTCAAAGAAGCGCTCCGCTGGTGTGCAGAAGTGTTCCATGCACTTGCTGCATTATTAAAGTCCAAAGGACTTGCAACATCCGTAGGTGATGAAGGTGGTTTCGCACCGAACCTTGCAAGTGATGAAGAAGCAATCCAGTATATTCTGGAGGCCGTAAAGAATGCCGGATATGAACCGGGCAAGGATTTCATGATTGCCATGGATGCCGCTTCCAGTGAGTGGAAGGGATCCGTAAAGGGAGAATACATTCTTCCCAAGGCTGGAACGAAATTTACTTCCGAAGGTCTGATCGAGCATTGGAAACAGCTCGTTGATAAATACCCGATTATCTCTATTGAAGATGCGTTGGATGAAGAGGACTGGGAAGGCTGGCAGAAGCTTACCAGAGAGCTTGGACATAAGGTACAGCTTGTCGGAGATGACCTCTTTGTTACGAATACTGAACGTCTGTCCAAGGGTATTGAGCTTGGCTGCGGTAACAGTATTCTGATTAAGTTAAATCAGATCGGTTCCGTATCTGAAACACTTGAAGCAATCAAGATGGCTCACAAAGCAGGCTACACCGCAATTGCATCCCATCGTTCCGGTGAAACCGCAGATACGACCATTGCAGACCTTGCCGTTGCATTGAATACCTGCCAGATCAAGACCGGTGCACCGAGCCGTTCCGAAAGAGTTGCAAAGTACAACCAGTTACTCCGTATTGAAGAAGAGCTTGGCGACAGCGCTGTATATCCGGGAATCGGAGCCTTCAATATTAAGAAGTAATTATCATTAGTTTTTTCAACTATTCAGTTTAGATGCAAGCATCCGCAGAAAGCAAATTTGCATGGCTCTGAATAGTTTCCACTTATTTATTCAAAAGCAGGGGTGTCTGTCCAGACAGGCATCCTTGTTTTTATGCAAAAAGAGAGGTAAAATGATTTGGACTGGAAGAATGAAGGAGGAGATTTTCATGCTTTATATTATGCGGCACGGCAGGACCGATTGGAACGATGCCTGTAAATTGCAGGGACGAATGGATATTCCGCTAAACGAAGCAGGACGCCATATGGCACAGGAAGCAGCACAGCGTTATTGGGACATTCCGTTTGACGTCTGTTTCTGTTCCCCACTGGTTCGGGCACGCGAGACCGCAGAGCTTTTTCTAAAAGGAAGAGACCTTCCCATTCTTTTGGATGACCGTCTTGAGGAAATGAGCTTCGGCATATGCGAAGGAAGTGAAAATATTTTTGAAAATCCGGACAGTCCGGTGTATACTCTGTTTAAAGATCCACCGCACTATGTGGCGCCCGAAGGAGCAGAGAGCTTTGAGGAGCTGTTTGCAAGGACGGGTTCCTTTTTAAAGGAAGTCGTGGAACCGGCATTGCAGGAGGGAAAGGATGTCCTGATTGTCGGGCATGGTGCGATGAATTCAAGTATCGTCTGCCAGATCCGGAATCTCCCACTCGAAGAGTTCTGGAGCGCAGGGATTGAAAAGTGCAAGTTGATGAAACTGATCTAACGATCTGGAGAAGATGCGAACGATGCAGAAGAAAGAAAAGATCGTTACTGAAATGAAGTAGGAGTGAACAGTAACGAAAGAGGAGAACAGAACATGAATGCAGGAATTCCAAGAGCACGAAGGATATGGAATTAAAATCCTTAAAGAAAAAGTATAAGAGTAAAGGTTTTGCGGCAGGCTGTTCCCGTGAGGTGATCGAACGCGGTGCAGATCAGCTTGGCTGGGAACTGGATGAACTTCTTACAAAGACCCTACAGGCGATGGCTGCAACCGAAGATGAAATTCAGGGTGAGATGGAGCAGAATGCCGAATAGGAACGAAGACAAATCAAAGGAGAGCCGTTATGGCGACAGAGAACGAAAGAAAAGTGATCTGCCCCAACTGTGGGGGTGAATTTCAGGAACAGAGTGCCAGGTGTCCGTACTGCGGCACGATGTATTATCCCGGTGCAGAGGAGGAGTACTTAGAGAAACTGGAGCATGTCCGCACGGATCTGGAGGATCTGGGGGCAGTACCGGAACAGGAAACGGTGAAGGCCATTAAGAAGCGGGCCGGATGGGTGATGAAGCTTGTCGTGGCAGTGCTGATTGTAGTTCTTCTTGGAGCGGGCTTTCAGGCGTGGAGAAACCGGGAAGAGTCTTATGATGCGAAGGCACAATACCTTTGGAGACAGGAAAATTATCCGAAGATGGAAGAACTGTTTGAGAACGAACGGTATGCAGAGCTGTATACCTTCATCGAACAGGAGACCGCAAGTGGAATCTATCTGCCCGCATTGCGGAAAACCGAACGAGCATGCGCAGCAGCATGTGAAGGATATGGAAGCTTATAAAGACCGGTTCGATACGACACAGGGCGATGTTTATAAGGTAACGAAGAATTATAGCGAGATTACGGCACATGCGGTCATCATTACAGTACTGGTGGTGCTTTGCCTTGTGGCTTTGTTTATGACAAGGAGTGCCTATTCAATTAAGAGAAATGTCCATGATCTGCAGGCGAAGAGGTATCATAAGGAATATACTGCGAAGATGGATCAATACCTTGATGAAGAGGATTATCTTGGATTTCATGCCTTCTGTGAAGCCCGGGATATCCGTGTTTATACTGAAGGGTATGAAAGCTATGCGGTTATTATGAGAGCGGCAGATCACTATGCCTATATCTATGAAAATCTGTTTGGAATGCTGGAAGCCGAAGCTGAAACGCTGAAGGACGGCCGCATCGAGTCCCTTACGACCTATTGTGATAGCTTTGCGAAAGCGAGAGAAAATATGGATTCCTATCCGATTGATGAAGCGTACACCGAACAGGTGCTTCTCCGGATGGAAGAGGATGTGGAAGCGCTTCTTCAGGCTTATCTGGGACTTACGAAGGAAGAAGCAGAAGGCTTTTCGAATTTAAGTAAGGCACAGAGAATGGTTTTGGTGGAACAGAAGTATGAGGAGATGGGATATGGCGCAAAGATTACAGAATAAACAGCGGATTGGACGGCAGCAGGGAATTCTTCTTATTATGAAGGGTGTGATTGGTGCGCTTTGTATTGTATTGTTTGCTTCGGTAGGGGTGATGATTGAGAATTTACACGATGCCTTTTCCAACCGGATTTCGGAGAATGCCTTAAGGAGCCGTGTGGAGTATGGGAACTATGCCCTTTTGGTCGATCACTATCACCAGAATGTGGCAGCAGGAGCAGCCGGAAATGAGACCGAGAAGGAATATTACGGAGTGGCGAAGTATTATGAGGCAGCGCGCTTCTATAAGGCATTTTCCACGGCAGGAGATACAGAGCGGGCCGCACGGGAGAAGCAGAAGATGAATGCTGCTTATGAAGAAATGGGCGGCTGGCAGATTGCCAAGGAAGCCATTGATGCGGAACTGGGGATAGACGAATCCCCATAGAAGGATGCAAGAAAAGATTTGCCATATCCGGTATTGTGTATTATACTGTATCTATTCGGGGCGATACAAGTTCCATTCTATCGGTTCTGAATTGGCAGATCATGCTATATAGTAGTTAAGGAAAAGGATGAGGAGGGAATAACAAATGAAAAATTGTCCGAAATGTGGTGCCCAGATGGAAGACCAGGCAGTCTTCTGCGCAAACTGTGGCACGAATTACAACAACCCCTATACGACTGCTGCTCCGGTTACTCCGGAATGGGATCATACCGCAGAATTTGATCCGAAGGATGTATCCGATAACAAGGTCATTGCAATGCTGTTATATCTGTTAAGTGTAGTTGGTATTCTGATTGCATTACTCAGCCAGAATTCTCCGTACGTTTCATTCCATGTAAGACAGGCACTCAAGTTTCTTGTGATTGAAACACTGGTTGGAATTGTAACTGCTATTCTTTGCTGGACCGTGATCGTTCCGATTGCAGCAGGTATTTTCTATGTGGTACTCTGGGTAGTGAAGATTATCTGCTTCGTATCCATCTGCAAGGGGGAAGCAAAGGAGCCGGTGATTATCCGCAGCTTCAGTTTCTTAAAGTAACAGCCATTTAAGGCATGTGAACGAAGGGAATGCAGAAGAGCCTGCGCAGTGCAACAGGCTCTTCTTTGTAGGGCAACACGTTGCCGCACTAATGCGAAGAAGCATTCCCTGAATCATACAAAAGTGAGGAGAAGATATGAACACAATTACCTTTATTATGATTGCTACCATCGTGGTTTATTTACTTGGTATGCTGGTAATCGGATTTGTTTACAGTAAGAACAATAATGACAGCACCGATTTTTACTTAGGCGGCCGCAAGATGGGACCGTTAGTTACTGCAATGAGTGCAGAGGCCTCCGATATGAGCAGCTGGTTACTCATGGGAATCCCGGGACTTGCATATTTCAGCGGTATTGCAGAACCCTCTTGGACAGCGATCGGACTTGGAATCGGTACCTGGCTAAACTGGTTTCTGGTATCCAGAAAGTTACGCCGTTATTCCAGTAATATTAATGCCATTACCATTCCGGAATTTTATTCCAAGAGATTCCACGATAAGAAGAATATTCTGAATGCGATTGCAGCTTTTGTGATTATTGTATTCTTCATTCCATATACCGCATCCGGTTTTAAAGCATGTGGAACCCTGTTTAACAGTCTGTTTGGTGTGGATTATACCATAGCAATGATTATTTCAGCCGTAGTTATTGTGGGTTATACCATTATGGGCGGGTTTAGGGCTGTTTCTACAACAGATCTTGCACAAAGTATTGTGATGACGATAGCACTCGTTGTTGTATTGGGCTTTGGTATTCACGTAGCAGGAGGTATGGATGTAGTCATCTCAAATGCAAAGGAAATGCCAGGATACCTTACCATGTTTGCATCCCATGTCAGGGAAACGAACAGTTCAACTCCGTATAGTGCCCTGACGATTGCATCGACACTGGCCTGGGGACTTGGCTATTTTGGTATGCCGCATATTTTAGTCCGCTTCATGGCAATTGAAGATGAAAAGAAGCTTGTTTTATCCAGAAGAATCGCAACGGTCTGGGTA
Organism: bacterium; assembly: GCA_963618065.1. Lineage (GTDB taxonomy): Bacteria > Bacillota > Clostridia > Lachnospirales > Lachnospiraceae > Suilimivivens. Next base: position 25,879 of record CAVERH010000004.1, read on the forward strand.
ATCCTTGCGATGTTTGTAGCGGTTCTTATCGGGCTTGTTGGGTATGGAATGACAACAGCAGGTGCGATAGAATTTCTGGATTCTCCGAGCCGAGCAGAAGAAATTATTGTTAAGATTGCAGATCTGATCAGCCAGCATGGTATTCTTGCAGCAGTCGCAGCAGGACTGATTCTTGCGGGTATTCTGGCAGCAACGATGTCTACCGCAGATTCCCAGATGCTTGCAGCAGCATCTTCTGTATCCCAGAATATCATTCAGGATTTCTTCAAGGTAAAGCTGGATGAAAAGAAGAGTCTTTTAATCGCAAGAATTACTATTGTTGGAATCAGTCTGGTTGCATTATTCCTTGCAAGAGATCCGAATTCCAGCGTATTCCGTATCGTAAGCTTTGCATGGGCCGGATTTGGCGGAGCGTTTGGTGCCGTAACTCTCTGCGCCCTGTTCTGGAAGAGATGTAACTTCAAGGGGGCACTTGCCGGAATGATCAGTGGTGGTGCAATGGTATTTATATGGAAGTATCTGGTTGCGCCTCTTGGTGGTGTGTTTGGCATTTATGAATTACTGCCGGCATTCGTATTCTCATTGATTTTTACTATTGTGGTAAGCCTGTTAACTGAGGCTCCGGAAGAGTCTATTGTAAAGGAATTTGAAGAAGCTTCTGTAAAATAATTGTAACAAAATTTGAATCATTAATTCTTTCTTAAAATGCTCCTGTGACATTGACAGGAGCATTTTATAGCTTTACAATGAAATAAATGTCCGAAGAAGATTTGTAACAATATTGTAATTATTTTTAATGTTAAAATATTACGATTCCGAGATGAAATAAGAAGAATATGGTTCGGGGAGATTTTATGAAATGAAGAAAAGGAAAAAGAGGCGGGGCTTATGGGTGATCCTGCTTTGGATGGTGTTTCTGACATCAATTACTACAATCGGATATTTGTCGTTTCAGAATGGAACAAGCTCTGCTGAGCTTGGCAGTGATGTGATCGAGAAGCTTGCTGGCGAATATTATGAGAAGGACACCGTTTCAACGATGGAGCTTTATAAGTTTACATACTATTTCCGACAGATAGGAAGAACGATTGCCTTTTTCATCATTGGTATTTTAGGAACAGTGACGATTCATCTGTCTTCCGAACGGCTTCCGTGGATTGTGAAATCAGTTCTGGCAGCGGGAATCCTGCTGATCCTTGCATGGATTACAGAGAAATGCAAGATTTATCTGCCTACCAGACATTACAGTCAGGATGAAATGATGATCAGTATTGCTGCGGCAATGCTTGGATTTTCCATCGTTTCCCTGATTACGTTGATTCATAATCTGATTCATCATATGTCACATAGAGATTTATCAAATAAAAGAATCCCTTCCTCCCAGCATGGTTAAGCACAGGAGGAGGGGATTTTTAGACAGATACCTGATGAATACGTGGTGTAAGAGAGGTATGAACTGTTTCAAACGCCTGAATTCTTCAGGAGATTTCCCCGTCGTATTTTTCTTCACAGTATTTGCAGCGGTAGATTTCTTTCTTCTCATCAGCCAGAATGAATACGTGTGGAAGTCCCTGCTCGATAGAAGTGATGCAGCGGGGGTTCTTACAGTGGATGACATTGCGGATTTCCTTCGGAAGCTGGAGCTCCTTCTTGGATACGATCTTGCCGTCCTTGATGACATTGACGGTGATGCTGTGGTCAATAAAGGCCAGAACATCCAGATCCAACATATCGATATCACATTCCACCTTCAGAATATCTTTTTTCCCAAGCTTGTTGCTGCGGGCGTTCTTAATGATGGCTACGGTACAGTCCAGCTTATCCAGCTGAAGATGGTGGTAAATTGCGAGGCTCTTGCCTGCTTTAATATGATCTAATACAAATCCTTCTTCGATCTTTCCTACATTTAACATGAATTTGATCCTTTCTTTTCTGAGTGAGTTCTGAATAGCTTTGTTTACACATGAATCCCGAGCAGTGTCATAATAAGCGCCATGCGGACATACACACCGTACTGTACCTGTTTGAAATAAGCGGCTCTCGGGTCATTGTCCACATCTACTGAAATTTCATTGACGCGGGGCAGGGGATGAAGCACCAGCATATCCGGTCTGGCAAGCTGCATTTTGGTTTTGTCTAAGATGTAAAAATCCTTTAAACGGACATAATCTTCTTCGTTGAAGAAACGTTCCTTCTGTACACGCGTCATATAAAGGATATCCAGATCCTGCATCACATCGTCTAACTTGATGACCTCCTTATAAGGAATATTCTTTTCCTTCAGCAGATCGGTAATGTAATCCGGAATTCGCAGCTCCATCGGGGAGATGAAGATGAAGTTGATGTTTTCGTAGCGCATCAGTGCGTGGATCAGGGAATGCACGGTACGGCCAAATTTCAGATCTCCACAAAGACCAATGGTAAAGTTGCCAATCGAACCCTTTAAGGAACGGATAGTAAGAAGGTCGGTGAGGGTCTGTGTCGGATGCTGGTGGCCGCCATCACCGGCGTTGATGACCGGAATGGAAGAGTGGCTTGCCGCAACCATCGGGGCACCTTCCTTAGGATGACGCATGGCACAGATGTCTGCAAAGCAGGAGATGACGCGGATCGTATCGGCAACGCTTTCTCCTTTCGTGGCGGAAGAGGAGTTGGCATCGGAAAATCCGAGTACGCTACCGCCAAGATTTAACATGGCAGATTCAAAGCTCAGCCGGGTACGGGTACTCGGTTCATAAAAGCAGGTTGCCAGTTTTTTGCCTGCACAGGCATGGGCATATTTGTCCATGTGCTGTTCAATATCGCTGGCCAGATTGAAGATCTGGTCGAGTTCATCTACACTGAAATCCAGTGGACTCATTAAGTGTCTCATAGGGGTCTCCTCCTGATCTTGTATATTCTCTGTAACTATTCAGTACAGGTCGAAGCATTTGCTGCTGAGACCGTAAGAATATGATTCAGTAATGCAAAATCCCATCGGCGAAGCCGATTTGGAATGGATTTTGCATCGTAACTGTGAAGGTACTGAACAGTTACTATTCTCTTTTATGTCTCAGACTCACATGCTCGTGCTTCGCACTCTCTGTCTGTCTTGCGACAGACGCATGTTCGTTACTGATGTACAAAAAAACAAATGTCTGCCTTGCAGCTGCTTGTTTTTCCTGTACATCATGAAAAGGTCGAAGAGAAAACTCTTCGACCTTAGTTTACATTTAATGGATAAATGATAATAAATCCTCCACCGGCTTACGTTTGGGAGCGGTGGGCTCTTCGTCAGGATATCCGACAGCAATTAAAGCAGCTACTTCCTGATTCTCAGGGAGGTTCAAAATGGAAGCGACCTTCGCATCATCAAAGATACCAAGGATAACGGAACCAAGTCCCTGTTCATATGCGGCGAGACAGAAGCTCTGGGAAGCAATACCGGTATCGAACATCTGCCAGCGGTCTCCTTTGGAGGTTGTGAAAGAACCATCTCTTTCATAACCACTGCGCCCCTTGATATAGGTAATGACCATCAGTACGGGAGCATTTTTGATGATGACACCATTGTTGGCAAACATTTCTGCACAACTGTCAGCAATCTGATCTTTCTTCTCACCGTCTACTGCAATATAACGGGTGATCTGGCTGTGTTTCCAGCTTGGAGAATAAGAAGCAGTTTCAACGATCCCGGACAGAAGCTCTTCGGATACCTTCTGATTCTTAAACTTACGGATACTGCGACGTCCTTTAATACATTCCTTAGCGGTCATATTCACACTCCTTTCGTCAATAGAACCGACTCACATATTTTTCTTATCATAGCATATAGAGACAAGACTTTCAACGTGGAAAAATAGTTTTTTAGGGCTGGGATATGCGGAGAAATAATTGCAATCTTTTGGGGGATATGCTAACATTTGAAAAGAACAGGAACAATTACTGTAGAAGAGAAGAAAGGCGGATTGGAATATGGCAGGAGTGATAACTGAAGGTCAATATACGGAACGCAAAAGATGGGTCTTTTTAGGACTTCCGTTTACGTTTACCACGTATCATATCGCAGAGAATGTAATTACGATTGACAGCGGCTTTTTCCGCAAGGTGGAGAATGACTGTTATATGTATAAGGTACAGGATGTGGAGCTGGTAGCAACCTTTTTTGAAAGAATTGCCGGTCTTGGAACGGTAATCTGTTATAGCGGAGACACCACGCATCCGAAGCTTGTTTTAGCACATATTAAGAATGCGAGAACCATTAAGAACTACATTCTTGAGGCATCGGAGAATGCCCGGATGAAGAGACGTACCCTGAATACGCTGAATATCGGTGCAGAAGCTATGGACGATATGGATGGAGCCGATATAGACCAGTAGATGTTCGATTCTTAATAAGTAAATGGTAACCATTCTGAATAGACAGTAAACGCATAAAAGAGTTCGCTTTTAGCGGACTCTTTTTGGATAAACGGGATTACTTACGGGAAGAACAATTTAGCAGCTTTTCATAAATTAGTCCTACGGCGAACCAGCAGGGAAAGAAGTCTAACCGGATAACTCTGCCAATGTGCCATTTGCTCTTTACATAGTCCCAGGGGCAGACCTTGTGTTTCGTAAGAAATTTACCGGAGAAAAACTCCACAACGAAGATCAGGATGGCATAAATCGTACCACGCCATACTGTGGGCATCCGACGGAACAGCCGGGAGAGCGGACCCAAAATACAGGCACTCCCATAGATCGGGAACATCCACAGGGAGGACTGTCCCATAAGCTTCCATTCCCTCCGGCGCAGGGAGGAAAGTGCGGTAAATATAATTTCAAAGCCCCAGCCCAGGAGGCCGCATTTACAAAAGTCAGTCAGTAATTTTTTCATCATGTTCTGAGTATGCCCGGAAATCCGGAAGCTATGCAGCGATTCGGAATCATGCAGTTTATGTTGGGAGAAATATTGAAGGCCTGCATTTACAGGAACATTTGACATGAATCTTAGATGAGGAAAGAAGCATGAACGAAAAAGAAACGTCAGCGTACATTGAAGAGTTAAAAAAATACGGAAGTGTTCCGGGGCTCACCAATATCCGGAATCTTTGTGAAAAGCTGGGACATCCGGAGAGGGAGCTTTCTTTCGTACACATTGCGGGAACGAACGGTAAGGGATCGACCCTTTCCTTTCTTTCCGAAATCCTGAAATGTGCAGGATTTAAAGTCGGAAAATATGTTTCTCCAACGGTTTCGGATTACCGCGAGCGCATTCAGGTAAACGACCGGATGATTTCGAAGAGGGCACTAGCACAGGGAATGACGATCTGCCGCGAAAAGTGTGAAGAGCTTGTGGCAGAAGGGCAGCCGCACCCGACCGCATTTGAGATCGAAACGGCGCTTGCGTTCTGGTATTTTAAGGAGCAGAAATGTAAGATTGTCGTATTGGAAACCGGACTTGGCGGTGAGATGGATGCTACGAATATTGTGAAGAATACATTAGTCGAAGTATTTACCTCGATCAGTCTGGATCATATGGGAATCCTGGGAAGCAGTCTGTCTGAGATTGCGGCGGTAAAGGCCGGAATTATGAAAAAGGGTTCCATTGCGGTAACAACAACGCAGCAGCCGGAGGTCATGGAGGTTCTAAGATTTCGGGCAAAGAAGGAGGGGGTACCACTGATCGAAGCAGCCCCTTTGGGAGCAGGGCAGATAAAGAGCAGTCTGAATGGACAGACCTTTTCCTATAAGGAGTTTTCGAAGGTACAGATTTCACTTCTTGGAAGATACCAGATCGAGAATGCGGTACTGGCACTGGAGGCAGTACGGGCACTGCGTACGCAGACCCTTCAGGGGCATTCCATTACTATTCCGGACAAGGCGGTACTGCAGGGCATGAAAAATGCCACATGGCCCGGAAGATTCCAGATCGTTGCAAAGAGACCGGTTTTCATTGCAGATGGAGCGCATAACCGGGACGGCGCAGCAAGGCTTGCAGAATCGCTTCAATATTATTTCCCACAGAAACGCATGATCTTTATTATCGGTATTTTACGTGATAAGGAACAGGAGGAGATTGTGAAAGCAACCGTACCGCTGGCCGATCAGGTACTGACGATTTCCACGAAGGGCGTGCGGGGCTTTTCAGCCTTGGAGCTTGCGGAAATCTGCTCCCGTTATAAAGAGAAGGTTACGGCAACAGACGGAATACAGGAGGCCCTGGAGCTTGCGTATCTCATGGCAGCCCCGGAGGATGTCATTGTGGCATTCGGTTCGCTTTCTTTCTTAGGGGAGCTGTTACCGCAGGTGGAACAGATTGCAGCACAGAAAGCGAAGAAGAAGGGAAGCCTGTTTAACCTCTGATCGTGTTGGAATGCTCTGGTAAATCAGGCACCCGGCAGCTATTCCGACAGAAAAGAAAATAAGGAGAAAAAGAATGCAGCAGTCAGATCTTATCATAGGAAAGAAACAATTCAAACGGCAGGGACACACTTATGTCATGGGAATCTTAAATGTAACACCGGATTCCTTTTCGGATGGAGGAAGTTATCCGAAGCTGAGTGATGCCCTGCACCGCGTGGAGCAGATGCTCGAAGAAGGAGCAGAGCTGATTGACGTAGGCGGAGAATCCACGCGGCCGGGCTATACGAAGATCACCGACGAAGAGGAAATTGCAAGAACCTGTCCGGTGATCGAAGCAATCAAGAAGAATTTTGATGTGCCGGTTTCTCTGGATACCTACAAGTCGAAGGTGGCACAGGCCGGAGTACAGGCAGGCATGGACCTGTTTAATGACATCTGGGGGCTGCAGTATGATAAGGAGATGGCAAAGGTGATCGCGCAAAGCGGTCTGCCCTGCGTACTCATGCATAACCGGAAGGAGAAGATGGGCGATGAGACCAAAGCGACACCGGAACTGGAAACGATGTTCCGGGAGGACTTTGACCGGATCCTTACGATCGCAGAGGATGCCGGAATAGTGAAAGAGCAGATTGTTTTAGATCCCGGAGTCGGCTTTGCGAAGAGCTATGAACAGAATCTGTGGGTCATTAATCATCTGCCGTTTTTTCAGGAACTGGGGTATCCCTTGCTGCTTGGAACGAGCCGCAAGTCGGTGGTTGGCCTGACACTGGATCTGCCGGTAACTGAGCGTGTGGAAGGAACGCTTGCCACAACGGCCTTTGCGGTAAGTGCCGGCTGCTGCATGGTGCGCGTGCACGATGTCAAAGAAAATGTGCGTTTCATCCGCATGATGGAGGCCATTCAGAACCAATAAATTTAATACAAAGAACAGGTAAACTGGAAGAGTTACAAAGTGAGTACAATTATGGATAGAATTAGCATCAAGCATTTGGAAATTTATGCGCATCACGGGGTTTTTCCGGAGGAGAAGCAGGAGGGACAGTTCTTTTATCTGGACGCGGAGCTGTATCTTTCCCTGCATGAGGCAGGGATGACGGACGATCTTACGAAAACCGTGCATTACGGGGAGGTCTGTGAGCTGATGAAGGAAACCTTTACAGAGCGCAGCTATGATCTGATTGAGCGGGCGGCAGAGGTTGTGGTACAGAAGGTCTTATTGGCATATCCGCTCATACAGAAGATGACGCTGGCCGTGAATAAGCCTCATGCCCCAATCCCGATTCCTTTTGAAAACGTATCGGTACAGATCGAGCGTGGATGGAAAACGGCTTATCTGGGAATCGGTTCGAATCTGGGAGATAAAAGGAAATATATTGAAGATGCGGTTGAAAAAATAGAGAAGAATGAGTTAATCCGTAAGGTACGCTGCTCCAAGCTCCTTGTGACGAAGCCGTATGGCGGGGTAGAGCAGGATGACTTTTTAAATGGGGCGATCGAGATCGAGACATTGCTGCAACCAATGGAGCTGCTTACCTTTCTGCAGCAGTTGGAGCAGGAGGCACATCGGGAACGGAAGGTTCACTGGGGACCAAGAACTCTGGATCTGGATATCCTTTTCTATGAAGATGTGATTTCCAATGATCCGAAGCTGTTGATCCCACACCGCGACATGCAGAACCGGCGGTTTGTGCTGGAACCGTTAAGTGAGCTGTGCCCGTGTTATGTCAACCATTTATTGCAAAAGACCGTTTATGAGATGCTCAGGGAGCTTTCAGATTAATCGGCGGTCATGGAAGCCTGCTTGGCTGCATTGAAATCGGAAACCTCGATATAGCTGTGCGGGGTACGCTTCATGGGAATATCGGAGTTGAATTCATGGAAGTAGGCATACTGGGAAGTCAGGTTGATATCGGAATAGATGCCAAGGGCAACAATTTCCGGGTTGCTTCCGTCTGCTTCCATACGCATGAGCGCGGGTGCAGCTGCATCGTTTTTCTGATAATAAACATAGCCGCTTCCCACATTATAGGTATCCACGCGGTCTTCGGTCAGTACCTCCACCGCTCCGGTAGAAAGGGAGTAGCGGCACAGACGGTAATTCGAGGAAGCGTCCATATAATAAATGTAGTCATAGGCATAGACCGGATAGCAGATGTTACCCTCCAACAGGAGAGAAGCACTGTCTGTCCGGGTGTCGAGCGCATACAGGTTATGATCCTTACCGGTTCCGTTATAATAAATGATGCCGTTATGGCAGGCATTGGGACTGATGATCTCGTCCGAAACGAGTTCCTGTCCGGATTTGTCGGTTTTGATCTTATAAAATCTGGTAAAGTCGGTGTTGTTGTACCGCTGATAGTAAATATAATCGCCAACAAGCTGCATGGTGACTGCTGCCTGACGGTCTAAGCATTTGCTGCTGCTTCCATCCAGTTTGCTGCGGTAAACGCCGTAGGTATGTATGACGTAACCGAAGCCCTTTCCACCGGTTGCATTGTCCAGATAATAGTAGAGGTAATTGCCCCCGATGCTGATGGAATTAACGGAACTGCTGGTGAGCTTTTTTAAATCCGTTTCATCCGGATTCATGGAATACAGACAACCGCTGTCATAGGCATTGGAGAAGTAAACCCGCCCATCGGCTTCTGCAAAAAGTCCGTGATTGTTCAGGTTGCCGCCGGTATTTCCGGTAACAGAGATGTCGTTTGAGGGAATTCTTTCCTGAACCTCCTTAAGAACGCTGAAACCGACAAGCAGTAACAGAATACAGCAGCAGATGACAATGATTTTCCAGTTCTTTTTCATAAGTTACCTCCTGTCATAAGGAATGAATTTTACAGCTTTATTATATAAATTTTATCTGGGTTTCGCAATGGAAATCAGAGAATCCCTTGCGATCGATATTTGATTGTTATACAATCATCTCTATAGGATAACCACCCAACGTGAAACAATGAAAATTGGTAACTATTCAGTACAGGACGAAGCATTTGCTGCTGAGACCGTAGGAATATGATTCACGAAAATTGAAAAGAGAGACAGAAAATATGGATTTAACACAGTTACGCAAAGATATTGATGAAATCGACCGGCAGCTTGTTAAGCTGTATGAACAGAGAATGGACATCTGTACGCAGATTGCCGAATATAAAATTGAGAATCATAAGCCTGTTTTTGATAAGCAGCGTGAAATAGAGAAGCTTCAGAAGGTCTGTGGACTTGCCGAAAAGGAAGAGAATAAGAAGGGCGTGGAGGAGCTGTTTACACAGCTGATGTCCTTAAGCCGCAAGCTGCAGTATGGGATTCTTTTAGAGCATGAGAAGAACGATATGTTTTCCTTTGATACCTGCAGGGAACTTGTGGATGAACATACAAAGGTCATTTTCCAGGGGGCAGAGGGCGCATATTCACAGCTTGCGATGGAACAGTTTTTTGGCAGGGAGATTAACTGTGATCATGTCGATACCTTCCGGGATGCCATGGAGTATGTGGCAGATGGAAAGGCCGACTTTGCAGTGCTGCCGATCGAGAATTCCACGGTTGGTATTGTAAGTGAGATCTATGATCTTTTAGTAGAATTTGAAAATGTCATTGTCGGAGAGCAGATTATTCCGATCAATCACTGCCTGCTTGGTGTTCCTGGGGCAGAGCTTTCTGATATTCAGAAAGTGTATTCCCATCCGCAGTCGCTGATGCAGACGGAACAGTTTTTAAGCACCCATCCGGAATGGGAGCAGATTAAGATGCAGAACAATGCCTTTGCGGCACGCAGGGTTTCGGAAGAGAAGGATAAGACACAGGCAGCCATTGCAAGTGAATATGCAGCGCAGCGTTACGGACTTACCATTTTGCAGCGTGGCATTCATCAGTGCAGCGACAACGCAACCCGCTTTATCGTCATCAGTGGAAAGAAGATTTTCCTGGAAAAGGCACAGCGGATCAGTGTCTGCTTTGAGCTGCCGCACGAAAGTGGTGCGCTGTATCACATTTTGTCCCATTTCATTTACAATAACCTCAATATGAGCCGGATCGAAAGCCGCCCGGTTAAGGATAAGGGCTTTGAATACCGCTTTTTCATTGACTGTAACGGTAATCTTAAGGATGCTGCCGTACAGAATGCATTGCGAGGCTTAAAGGAGGAGGCATTAAACTTCCGGATACTTGGAAACTACTAAGGAGAAACGTACCGATGAGAGAACAGGAACTGATCGTATATAAGGATTTTGAGAAGGAGGAAGGAACCCTTCTGTTTGATATGGCATGGCTCATGGAGCACTATGAGGATGAGTATTATAACCGTGAGGATCTTTCAGGGCTTTTGTATGACTGCATGCATAAGCTCCTTGAAATCGCAGGAAACCACGGATTCTACGGGAATCTCTGGCACTGTTATTTAAGCAATCTTCTGGTAAACAATGAGAACAGCTACAGCAAGGCCTGTGAGATCCGCGGTGAAGTCGAGGGAACCATCAACCGGGCAGTATTGCATGATATTGTGATTTTTAAAGAATTTTTTGATTATGATTTCACGAAAATGACGGAAGCTCTACAGATCAGGGACTTTTCACTGATTACAGATTATGTTTCAAGTGATTCCGAGTCCAAGGTGTATAACAGCCGTATCCGCGAACGGATCTGTTCCCTGGCTCAGAAGTTTGCAAAGGATCATACGCCGGAGGAGATGAAGGCGACCCTTACTGAGTTTTATAAGGATTATGGGGTTGGAAAGTTCGGTCTGCATAAGGCATTCCGTGTGGTTCATGATGAGGATGGTGTGCAGATCGTACCGATCCAGAACATTGCACATGTTTATTTAAATGATCTGGTTGGTTATGAAATTCCAAAGAAAAAGCTTATTCAAAACACCGAGGCTTTTGTCGAAGGAAGAAAGGCAAACAACTGTCTGTTATTCGGTGATGCCGGTACCGGAAAATCATCCAGTATTAAAGGAATTGCGAATGAATATTACGATCAGGGACTGCGTATTATTGAAGTGTATAAGCATCAGTTCCAGGATCTGAATGATGTCATTACCCAGATCAAGAACCGGAATTACAAATTTATTATCTATATGGATGACTTAAGCTTTGAAGATTTCGAAATTGAGTACAAGTATCTAAAGGCGGTGATCGAAGGAGGGCTTGAAAAGAAGCCGAAAAATGTGTTAATCTATGCGACCTCGAACCGCAGACATTTAATTAAGGAAAGCTTCTCCGACAAGGATGACCGGAGAGATGACCTGCATTCCGGAGATACCGTACAGGAAAAGCTCTCGCTGGTTTCCCGGTTTGGTGTAACCATCTTCTTTGCAGCACCGGATAAAAAGCAGTTCCAGAACATTGTAAAGACTCTGGCAGACCGCTACGGCGTGCAGATGGAGGAAGAAGAGCTGCTGCTTGAGGCAAATAAATGGGAGCTTGCCCATGGTGGCTTATCCGGCCGGTGTGCCCAGCAGTTCATTGATTACATACTTGGAAAAAAGGAGTAAACTACCATGGCAGTAAAGACCTTTGCGGCAATTGATATTGGTTCTTATGAGCTTTCCATGAAAATTTTCGAGGTGTCGAAGAAGAATGGAATGAAGCAGATCGATCATATCCGTCACAGTATTGATATGGGAACGGAAAGCTATACGACCGGGAAATTAGGCTTTGAGCGTGTAGATGAGCTGTGTATGATTCTGCATGAGTTTTCGGACATCATGAAGACCTATCAGGTAACCGATTATAAGGCGTATGGAACCAGTGCAATCCGGGAAAGCAAGAACCGGGCAATCCTGACCGACCAGGTACGGCTGCGTACCGGAATCCGGATGGATATTTTAAGCAACTCCGAGCAACGGTTTCTGGATTATAAATCGATTGCCTTACAGGGGCAGCAGTTTGATGAAATTATTGAAAAGGGAACTGCCATTGTGGACATTGGCGGCGGCAGTATCCAGATTTCCCTGTTTGATAAGGATTCCCTGGTTTCTACACAGAATTTAAAGCTGGGCGTACTGCGCCTGCGGGAGAGCATGAACCTTTTGAATGCATCCCTAAGCCAGTACCAGAACCTGATCGGAGAGCTTGTGGAATCCCAGCTTTCCGTATATAAAAAGCTGTATCTGAAGGATCGTGCGATCGAAAACCTGATTATTGTCGATGACTATATTTCGCTGCTGATCCGGCATTATTACCGGAAAGAGGGAAAGGGAGATATCACGACCAGGGAGCAGATTGAAGAGTTTATCGAAAAGAGCCGGACCAAGAGCACGCTCGAGCTTTCCAAGCTTCTGGGTATGCCGGAGGAGGATATGCCGACACTTTATATTGCCCTTCTCATGGTTCACCGGATCATGGAGGATACCGGTGCCAAAATAATCTGGGCGCCGGGCGTGACACTTTGTGATGGCATTGCTTATGAATACGCGGAGAAGAATCAGCTTCTTCCTGTATCCCATGATTTTGAAAAGGATATTATTGCCTGCGCAAAGTCGATCAGCAAGCGGTATCAGGGAAGTAAGAAGCGGAGTGAAACCCTTGAACAGATTGCACTGCGGATTTTTGACAGCATGAAGAAGGTACATGGCTTAACAAAGCGTGACCGGCTGCTTTTGCAGATTGCAACCATTCTTCATGACTGTGGCAAATATATCAGTATGGTGGAGCTTGGCGAATGCTCCTACCGGATTATCATGGCAACGGAAATTATCGGGTTGTCTCATCTCGAACGTGAAATCGTAGCGAATGTGGTTAAGTACAATCATATTCCGTTTGACTACTATGAGCAGATGGAAAAGACTACCAGCATGGATAAGGAATCCTACTTACGGATGACGAAGCTTCTTGCCATGCTGCGGCTGGCAAATGGTCTTGACCGGAGCCACAAGCAGAAGTTTAAGAATATCAAGATTCTGCCGAAAGAGGAGCAGCTCCTCATTACTGTGGAAACAAATGAAGACATTACCTTAGAGCGTGGACTTTTCGGACACCGGGCAGAGTTCTTTACCGAAGTATTTAATATCCGTCCGGTTATCCGGCAGAAGAGAACGCTGGATACAATGAGTAAAACTTGAGTTGCGAAGCAACGGTTTTACGAATGTGGTTCTGAATAGTTCTGAAATGTTTATAATAGAGAGAAGAGAAAGGGCAGCAATATATAAAATATGGGAAAATTAAAATACGACAATCCTGAATATTATGTAAACCGAGAGCTGAGCTGGCTTCTGTTTGACCGCAGGGTCATGAGCGAGGCAAAGGACAAGAATAACCCATTGTTTGAACGCTTGAAGTTTTTGAGCATTACCTCCTCCAATCTGGATGAATTTTTCATGGTGCGTGTCGCGTCCCTCAAGGATATGGTGAATGCCGGTTATGACAAGAAGGACATTGCGGGAATGACGCCGAAGGAGCAGTTAAAGCACATTACGAAAGAAACGCATGGCCTTGTGGAGGAGCAGTACCGGATTTATAATCATTCGCTGCTTCCACAGCTTAAGCTGAACGGCGTCCGTGTCATCCAGAAGCATGAGCAGTTAAGTGAGGCAGAGGCGGAATATGTAGACCGCTATTATGAAGAGAATATTTATCCGGTATTGACGCCAATGGCGGTAGATTCTTCCAGACCGTTTCCTCTGATTCGGAATAAGTCACTGAATATCGGTGCACTTGTCCGGAAGAAGGACGGGGGAGAGATTTTGGAATTTGCAACCGTCCAGGTGCCGAGCGTCCTGCCCAGAATCATTGAAATTCCGAGCGAAGAGGGAGAACGGCTCCTGATTCCTCTTGAGGAAATCATTGAGCGGAATATTGAGAAGCTGTTCCTGAATTATGAGATCGTCTGTGCGCATCCGTTCCGTATTATGAGAAATGCAGATCTTACGATTGAAGAGGATGAAGCCGAGGATCTGTTAAAGGAAATTGAAAAGCAGCTCAAAAAGCGTCAGTGGGGGCAGGCGATCCGTCTTGAAGCAGAAAAGGGAATGGATGAGCGTCTGTTAGAGATCATTGAGCGGGAGCTGAACATCGAAAAGCAGGATGTATATGAAATTGACGGACCGCTCGACCTTACCTTCCTAATGAAGATGTACGGACTTGAGGGCTTTGACCATTTAAAAGAGAAGTCCTATCCGAAGCCACAGCCTGTACCGGAGCTTCCGGCAGACTGTAATATATTTGATCAGATTAAAAAGCAGGATATTCTGCTGTTCCATCCTTATGAAACCTTTACGCCGGTCGTGGATTTCATCCGGCAGGCAGCGAGGGACAAAGAGGTGCTTGCTATTAAGCAGACGCTTTACCGCGTGAGCGGCAACTCACCGATCATTGCAGCACTGGCCCAGGCAGCCGAAAATGGCAAGCAGGTTTCCGTGCTTGTGGAATTAAAGGCCCGGTTCGATGAGGAGAATAACATTGTATGGGCGAAGATGTTAGAGAAGGCTGGCTGTCATGTTATCTATGGCCTTGTCGGATTAAAGACCCACAGTAAGATTACGCTCGTGGTACGTCGGGAGGAAGACGGCATCCGCAGATACGTGCATTTAGGAACCGGTAACTATAATGACGCAACCGCAAAGCTTTACACTGACATGGGACTGCTCACCTGCAATCCTTCGATCGGAGAGGATGCGACGGCGGTATTCAATATGCTTTCCGGTTATTCTGAGCCGCTTAGCTGGAATAAGCTCTCCCTTGCTCCATTGTGGTTAAAGGATCGTTTCCTTTATCTCATCGAGCGCGAAATGAAGCATGCCAAAGCCGGCGAGAAGGGACATATCATTGCCAAGGTAAACAGCCTTTGTGACAGGGATATTATCGCAGCTCTCTATGAGGCCGCGGAAGCCGGCGTGAAGATTGAGCTGATCGTCCGTGGAATCTGTTGTATCCGTGTGGGACTGCCGGGGATCGGGGATCGGCTCAGTGTCCGTTCCATCGTGGGTAACTTCCTCGAACACAGCCGGATCTTTTATTTCGAAAATGACGGCAAGCCGGAATTTTACTGTGCCAGTGCAGACTGGATGCCGCGAAATTTAGAGCGCCGTGTGGAAATCATGTTCCCGGTAGAAAAGCCGGAGCTTCAGAAGCGGCTGATGGACATTCTTACCATACAGCTTCGGGATACGGAAAAGGCGCATTTACTTACCCCGGAGGGAACCTATGAGAAGGTGGATAAGAGAGGTAAGGGCTCTTACAATTCCCAGCTGATTTTCGGGCAGATGGCGGTAGAGCGCGTGAAGGAGCAGGAAAAATTAATCAATAACAGAGTATTCATTCCGGAGAAGGGAATGGAAGAGGAGGTATAGCAATGCAATATGATGAGGCAGTATTACAGTGCTTTTTAGAAAAGCAGGAGCAGCTTTTCCCGGAAGGAGATGTGGTTTCTTCTCTGGAAGAGGCAGAAGAATTTCTGGAGGAGAATTTTGCGGTGGTTGTGAATTCCCTGCGGGAAGTCTGGGATTTCTTTGAAGAAGAGGGCATCGATATGGACGGCGCGGACGAAGAAGAGATTCTGAATGCCGATGAAGTGTTTGAAATCGGGGATGGAAGATATCTGATTATTGAAGGCTAGTGCCATCGGATTAAAGAACGAACCATCTGATATGGATGCAGAATAGCAATAATTGATTAGCATAAGTCAGTTTTCGAATAGAAAGAAAACCTCGTTTGTGTGTATACTTAATTTACTATGTACTTATCACAAGGAGGTTTTTTATTTATGGCAGCTTTTAACACAAAGCAATACCGTAATTTATTTTCCCTGATTGGAAAAGAGGATCAGGAAGTGAAGACCCGTCTGGATCAGATTTTTGAGACGTTTTTTTATGGAAGCGAGGAAGAGCGGATTTATCATCCGGCGGGGGAAGATATGGGATATCTCATGGATACCGGAAATCATGATGCCCGGACAGAAGGTATGTCTTATGGCATGATGATCTGTGTCCAGATGAATAAGAAGGAAGAGTTTGACCGAATCTGGAAATGGGCATGTACTTATATGTGGATGGAAGAGGGCGAAAGCGAAGGCTATTTTGCATGGTCCTGTGGTCTTGATGGAAAGAAGAACGCTTATGGCGCAGCTCCGGACGGGGAAGAGTTCTTTGCCATGGCGCTGTTTTTTGCTTCCCACCGCTGGGGAGACGGCGAGGGAATTTACTGCTATTCCGAGCAGGCAAAGAAGATTTTAAGAGCCTGCATCCATAAGGGTGAGAATGGCAGACCGGGATACCCGATGTGGAATCATGAGAATAAGCAGATTCTGTTTGTACCTGGAAGTGATTTCACCGATCCATCCTACCACCTGCCGCATTTTTATGAATTGTTTGCTCTGTGGGCAGATGAGGAAGACCGTCCGTTCTTTAAAGAGACCGCCGGGGTAAGCCGGGAATATCTGGCGAAGGCCTGTCACCCTGAAACCGGAATGAGTGCAGAGTATGCTGAGTTTGACGGTCAGCCTATGAGCCGTCCATTACCATGGACTACCGATCGTCATGACTGGTTTTTTAGTGATGCGTACCGTACCGTGGCGAATATCGGACTGGATTATGAATGGTTTGGAATCGATGAAGGACAGTATGAAGCACCGGAAAGGCTGTTGCGTTTCCTGGATGCACGGTGGGATGAGCATCCCTTTGAAATCTATGAGGTGGACGGAACAAGCCTTCATGAGCCGGCTCTTCATCCGGTGGGATTACAGGTAACGACCACACAGGGAATCCTTTCAGTTCTTGGACGGACGAAGGACGAAGAAAGTATCCGCATTGCGAAAAAGTGGCTGGAAGCATTCTTCCGGATGCCGCTTAGGGAAGGTGACCGGAGATATTACGATAACTGCCTGTATTTCTTTGCATTTCTTGCATTGAGCGGCAATTACCGGATCTGGTAGAAGAATTCGGCCAATCAGGGTGACAGTAAGAAAGAAGATTAAGAAAAATAGTAAGAACAGGCAGGGAAGGAGAAAGCAGATGAAGAGGTTACTGGACAGACTTCAACGCTGGATGGATGATTACAGTATCCGTAAAAAGTTATTTATTCTTTATGTGGTGTGTGTGCTTTTTCCGCTTGTTCTGACGGATGCTGTGATTCTGTACATTGTATTTGATAATGAGCATCAACAGCAGCAGAAGGAATTTGAAAGCATTGCGTCTGCCGTGGAGGCAGATTTGACTTATACCTTTGACGAAGCCGCTGATTTTACAAACAGTGTATATATTAACCGTACACTGAATCAGTTTTTGGAACAGACTTTTGCTTCTCCTCTTGAATTTTTTGAAGAAAGCAGAAGATTCAGCACAGATCCCTTTTTGGGTAATATGAATTCAGACCGTTTTCAGGTTGTATTTTATGGCGATAATGAGGATATTGTAAACGGAGGTCTTTTTTATCGACTGGATTCGGTTGAGGATAATCCATTGCTCCAGGAGTTTCAGCAGAAGGACAAGGATATGACAGTGATCTTTAATTATAAGGAAAACAGTATCAATGTGGTGAGCAACCGGAAAATTGTATTGATTCGTAAGATGGATTATTACAGGGATTTACAGAAAGAAAAATATGTTGTGGTAACGATAGATTATGTGAATCTGGTGCGGCGTTTTCAGGATATGCGTTATAATGCACCGGTGATGATCTGTTCCGGAGACCGGATTCTGTTTACCAATGATGGAAATTTCAGAACGAAAATTGACTACGAATATTTGACGGGAAAAGAGAATATCCGATTGGAACGTGATTTTTCCATATGTGGTGAAGCTTTCCGAATTTTAATTATGCAGCCTTCGGAAGGAGTCCTTCCGAGTATTCAGGAACATTTTCTTTTGATTTTGTGTCTGTTTCTGGTGAATGTATTGCTGCCACTTGTTCTGGTATCATTAATTAACCGTTCCTTTGCGCTTCGGCTTAGCGAGTTAAGTACAGCATTTGACCGTATGGATACGGAGGAGCTTGAAGAATTGGAAAATATTCAGGGCACAGATGAAATCAGTGCGTTGATGTGGAATTATAACCGAATGGTTATCCGCATGAAAGAGCTGATCCAGACGGTATATAAAGACCGGCTTGAAAAACAGGGAATTGATATTGCAAGGCAGCAGGCGGAGCTTCTGGCATTATATAGTCAGATTAATCCCCATTTTCTGTTTAATGTATTGGAAAGCATCCGTATGCATTGTGTTCTGAAAAAAGAAAATGAAACAGCCGCCATGGTAGAACGTCTTGCGATTCTTGAGCGGCAGAATGTGGAGTGGAATACGGATGATACAACGATTGAAGAAGAAGTGAGTTTCATTAATGCATATCTGGAGCTGCAGAAGTACCGGTTCGGTGATAGACTGTCCTATGAAATTGATATTACAGAGGAATGCCGGAAGGTGAAGATTCCCAAGCTGGCACTGGTTACTTTTGTTGAGAATTCCTGTGTACATGGAGTTGAAAAAAAATCAGTTCCCTGTTGGATTTATTTACGTGCCTATATACAGGAAAATCATCTGGTCATGGAAGTAGAAGATACCGGTAACGGAATGGATGAAGATGAAGTGAAACTGCTGAATCACAGAATGAATCATGTGCAGATCGATGATATCCGTCAAAAGAAGCATGTCGGTGTACTGAATGCCTGTCTCCGGCTTAAGATGGCAACAAAAGGGCAGGTATCCTTTGAAATGGAAAGTGAGATGGGAATTGGAACATTTCTGGTGATCCGTATTCCGGAAAGTATAGTTTTACGCAAGAAGGATAGAGAAGGGGATTGATATTCAAATGAAGGTATTGCTTGTAGATGATGAACCATTTATTTTACAGGGACTGTCTGTACTGATCGACTGGACAGCTGAAGGCTGTGAAATTGTTAAGATGGCATCGAATGGAAAAGAGGCATTGGTCTATTTGGAAGATCATGAGGTTGATCTTGTGATTACGGATATTAAGATGCCAGTGATGTCCGGATTGGAGCTGCTTGAGCAGATCAGGGGAAGACAGATTTCCGATGCGTTTTTTATTATACTCAGTGGGTATAATGATTTTTCCTATGCGCAGAAGGCGATTCGCTATGCCTGTATGGATTATCTGGTGAAACCTGTCCAGAAAGAGGCACTGTTGGAACTGATTCGTAAGGCAAAAAGCAGTCTGGCAGTTACTGAACAAAATGCAGAAAATGAGCGTTGGATACAGGAAATGCAGTTGAAGCAGTATATTATTGCGCTTTTACGGGGAAAGCAGAACGAAGAGGAACTCCAGTATGTGAAAGAGCATTTACGGCTTGGAGAGGGCAGTTTACGTTACATTCATATCAGTATGCAGAACATTTCAGATATTGAAGAATTTTCTGATAGCGAAATGCAGGTAATCCGTAATCAGATGTATGCGCATGCAATGGAAATTATTGAGGATGACGGTTCCCATTTTTTTAAAGAATTACTCGATTATGAAGAAGACTACGAAATAGGATTTCTGTATGCAGATTACATGGCGGCAGAGCATATGATGGAGAAGGATGAATTTCTGCTCTGGTTTGCAGAAAAGATGAATGCGCGTCTGGATTTCCCGATCATATTACTTGCAGGGAAAAGGGTGGAAGAGCTGGACAAATTATCGCATTCCTATTCGTCGGCTTGTGCATTGCGCTCTTCGAAAGGATTTCGTCAGGAGCAAATGGTTTACTGTTACGAAGAAGAAATGCAGATTGGAGAAGGAAAGATTATTCTCTGCAAACAGAGTCTGGATCATCTGATCACAGCAGTAGAGCAGAATGATGTAAATGGAATTCATGGTAGTGTGGATGATCTGTTTCAGGAGATGGAAAACTTAGGGATGGCGAGGGATCTGGTAACCATGAATACGAACTATCTGCTGTTTCAGCTGATTCATCTGGCCGTGGAACAGGATGAAACTGTAGATCAGGAAGAGGTGATGCAGTATATCAGTGAAAATGTTTTTGATACCGGAATCACAAGAGGAAGCCGGGCGCATCTTCGGAGATTTGCCTGTGACTATGCGGAATATCTGATTCAGCTACGCAAAAATGTATCCAGAGGAGTATTACAGGATATCGAGAGAGAAATTAAAGAGCATTTCGCAGATAATCTGACACTCCGGGATCTGAGTAAGAAGTACTTTGTAAACAGCTCCTATCTGGGGCAGATTTTCCGTAAAAAGTATGGTCAGTCCTTTAAGGATTATTTATGTGAATACCGGATTAATGAAGCAGCACAGGAGTTACTTAAGACCGATAAGAAGATCAGCCAGATTGCAGAGGAAGTCGGATACCGTGATACGGATTATTTCATCAGTAAATTTATTGAGCAGAAGGGATGTACTCCGAGTAAATACCGCAAAAATGCGGGTGTGACCGAATAGAAGGCCGGGATGGCACAAGGATAAACGATATAGCTTTAAGACTGAGCCTTGTATAGAATACGAATGGAAATCGATTCTATATGGGGCTTTTTGTTTCTAGAGTTTTTCGGGGGTAATACTAGAACTCCTCTGGTTGCGGACAGAGAGAGAAACACATAAGATAATTGGGGATGCGATTAAGTACAGAATAAAACTACGGATTCCATGATTACTATTGAAGAGAAACAGGAGAGTGAACGGATGAAAGAGATCATACTGGACAGGAGTCATACGGAAGAATTTCATAATCATGTGGATTTCTGCATTGGAACCGGGCGTATGGGACTGGCATTGCAGAAGGAATACATGACGCAGTTAAAATATGTACAGGACAGAATTGGATTTACCCATATCAGAGGACATGGACTGTTTGCGGATGATATGGCAATTTATCATGAATATCAGGACGAAAACGGGGTGACAAAGGCAGAATATAATTTTACCTATCTTGATCTGGTCATGGATTCCTATCGGGAATTACATATAAAGCCCTTTCTGGAGCTTGGATTTATGCCGGGAGATCTGGCAGGTGGAACGCAGACCGTATTTTACTGGAAAGGAAATGTTACCCCTCCAAAGAATGAGGACAGATGGTGTAGACTGGTGCAGGCAACTTTACTGCATTTGATGGAACGATACGGAGCAGAGGAAGTAGTTAGCTGGCCGGTTGAAGTATGGAATGAACCGAATCTGGAGGGATTTTGGGAAAATGCAGATATGGAGAAGTATTTCCATCTGTTTGAAATTACCTTTCAGGCAGTAAAGGAAGTGGATCCCCGTTTCAAGGTGGGAGGACCTGCAATCTGTGGTGTAGATGACGAACGGTGGATCCGGGAATTTATGAAGTTTTGCAGCAGCAGACAAATTCCGGTTGATTTTATTACCAGACATCACTATACGACAGAAATGCCGGAAAACAAGGGACATTACGGCTACCAGAAATTAAGTGATCCGGAGCTCGGTTTCCAGAATCTGAAATTGACACGTGATATTGTAGATGAGTTTGAAGAGTACCGGGGGAAAGAAATTCACCTTACGGAATTTAATACTTCCTATATTCCGAATAATCCGCTTCATGATACCAATCTGAATGCGGCATATATTGCATATCAATTGTCCAGGCTCGGTGATCATCATTCTTCCTATTCCTATTGGACATTTGGAGATATTTTTGAAGAATTCGGAGTTCCGTTTACACCCTTTCATGGCGGGTTTGGACTGGTCGCAAACGGAGGCATTCCCAAACCGACTTTTTACACCTTCCAGTTTTTCAAGCGTTTAACAGGAAGATGCATTTACCGCTCTCCCAATGCATTGGTAATGATTGATGACAGAGGAGATTACCGGGGGATTTTATGGAATCCGGCTTATGGAGAAAAAAAGGGAAAGAATGAACTGAGTTTTCGATTCCCGGCCAAGAATAAAGAGCAATACAGTCTGATACGAAGAACGGTGGATGAAGACACATGCAATCCTTTGAAGGTATGGCATGTTATGGGAGAACCGGCTTCTTTGACGAAGGAACAGAAGGATCTGTTAAAGGAGGCAGCACAGCCGCTTGTCACGGCGCAGCATCTTACAGCTGCTGAAGAATGGATTACCTGCTCCTTTACATTGAAGGAGAATGCAGTGGAGTATTTTGAACTTAAACGCATGATTATGAAATCGGATCGCGGATATTATTATGAACAAATTTAATAAGGGAGCAAATAAAATGAAAAAGAAAAACAGAAGTTCATTTGCTAGAAAAATAATAAGTGCAATTCTGATTATGCAGATTGTGGTCATGACATGTCTTTCCATAATGGTGGTATACGGAATTACCAAAAATGTAAGGACAACGGCAACAGACAACCTACAGACAATCGTACAGGAAAGAAGTCAGATTGTAGATAATTATGTACAGGAATCAGAGACAATACTGTCAGCATACAGTAAAGCGGGAGAAATTCTGAATGTCCTGAAAAATCCGGGTAATAAATCAGCAGTTGAGGCGGCACAGAAATATACGGAATCCTTTTCTGAGGATATAAACAATCTGGAAGGACTGTATGTAAGTGAATGGAATACCCATGTACTTGCCCATACCAATGCAGGTGTTGTTGGCATCACTACAAGAGAGGGTGATTCCCTGCAAGCATTACAGGATATACTGCTTGCAACGGATGGGGTATATAATACAGGGATTATTATATCGCCTGCAAGCAGCGAACAGATTGTTTCCATGTATCGGGCGATCTATGATGAAAGTGGAAATCCTGCAGGACTTGTTGGAGGAGGAATTTATACGGCAGGTCTTGTGAATAAACTGGACAGCCTTGGAATGAACGGAATGGAACATGCAACTTACTGCATGGTTAATGTAAGGGATCATAAATATATTTTCCATAATCAGCCGGAAATGGTTGCTGCGGAAACAGAGGAAGAGTATCTGCTGCAGTTATGTGAGAAATATAAGGATACCCCCAATTCTGTTGGCGGTTATGTCGAGCACAAAGAGAATGGAAAGGACTATATTGACTCCTATTATTATATGGCAGACCGTGGGTGGCTGTTTATTATTAAAGACAGTTATGAGGAATTGTTTGCTTCAGCAATAACCATGCGGACAAATCTAATAATGTTATGTGCGGTTATCCTGCTTGTACTCGGTGTGGTTTCTGTAATTATCATAAATCGGATGATGCGGCCGATGAAACCAATCGAAAATGGAATCCTTGCATTACAGCAATTTGATATAAAGGAAAATAATGAGATAGCAAAGCACTATACAAGAAAGGACGAGTTGGGAAGTATTTCAAGAGCAACGGGGACACTGATCCGTTCGTTGAGAGATATTGTCCAGACCCTTCGGGAATGCTGCAGCACTTTGCATGGAAAAGCGGATGATTTACAGAATTCAGCAGTAGAACTCGTAGATGATATGACAGATCAGACGGCAACAACGCAGCAGCTGTCTGCCTCTCTCGAAAGCACAAATGATGCGATTGCCCATGTATATGAAGAAATAGAGAATATCAATGCCATTGTGGAGAGCATTATGCAGGAAATCCGTGAGTCGGATGATATGAGCAGAAAAGTGAAAGCAAATGCAATGGAGATGCAGTTAAGTGCACAGGAAGCATATGAAAAAGGAAAGGAAGAGCTGATAACAACCAGAACTTCTGTAAAAAATGCGATTTCCAGTCTGAATGGGTTATCAAAAATTAATCAGCTGGCAATGGAAATACTGAGTATTGCAAATAAAACGAATCTTTTATCTCTTAATGCGTCCATTGAAGCAGCAAGAGCCGGAGAGGCCGGAAAGGGCTTTGCTGTTGTTGCGGGTGAAATCGGCGCACTTGCTGATACATCCAAATTAACGGCAACCAATATCCAGCAGATTTGTGCGGAAGCAAATGACAGTATTGACAGTGTTAATAATTGCTTTAATGATATGATGGGTTATATGGAACAAAGTGTTGTACGGCAGTTTGAAAATTTTGCAAGTCAGTCAACGGATAACCGGTCGGCTGCGGAAGTAATTCAGAAACAGATGGATGAAATAAATATTGCAATCGCGCAGTTGGAACAGTCTGTCAGTCAGATTGGTGAGCATATAGAAGATGTCCATGAAATTACTCAACAGGATCAGAAAGCAATAGGCGGCATTGTACATAAGAATGAAAAGCTTGCTATAGTGGCAGATACGATCCGGAATCAGGCACAGGACAATCAGAATATTGCACGCCAGCTGGCGGAAATTGTGGATCAGTTTGAAATGTAGCATTGTGTATGAAAGGCCGTTCTTATCATGTGTTGTATCCTGGGGGTTACAGTTTTGTACGGCTTGCGTTTGCAAAACCCGATAAACTATAGTTTATCGGGTTTTCAGTTAGAGTTTTTCGGGTTGTTTACGCATATTAAAAAGATATAATAAAATTATCAAATGTTTCTAAAACAAATAAGAGGGAGGCAAACATGAAACTGAAAAAATTAACAGCTTTATTACTTGGCGTTACCATGACCGTAACCATGCTGGCTGGCTGCGGTGGCGCTACATCAACAGATGACAGTAGTTCATCATCTACAACAGAGACAACAACGGAGTCTTCTGACACAGCAGGAGATTCCACAACGGAAGAGGCAAAAACCTCTTATTCTGAAGATGAAATTTCAGACTTCACCATGTTCATTACCATGCCCGGTTCTGAAATCAATGATGATAATGAAATTGCCCAGATGATTGGTGAGAAGTGGGGCGTTCGTATTAAAGAGACATGGTTAACAGGACAGACTGCATCAGAAGCAACCGGTATGTTAATTGCAAGTGATGAATATCCGGATTATATTGACAGCGATGACATGTCACTTCTGGTAGATGCAGGAGCGCTCATCCCGTTGGATGACTACATTGATCAGTATCCGGAATTTAAAGAAAAATGGTTCACAGAAGATGAATGGGAAAAATTCCGTCAGCCGGATGGACATATCTACTGGATCAATCCTTTCGGAAATACGAAGGGTGAACCTACTGCAACAACGCATAATGACGAAGCATTCTGGATACAGGTAAGAGTTCTTGAGTGGGCAGGATATCCGGAAATCAAAACCATGGATCAGTATTTTCAGGTAATCGAGGATTACATGGCAGCAAATCCGACCATGGAAGATGGAACACCGAATATTCCTTATACAATTCTCTGTGAAGACTGGAGATACTTCTGTCTTGAAAATGCAGGACAGTTCCTTGGCGGATATCCGAATGATGGATCCGTTATTGTTAATAAAGCAACCATGACAATTGAAGACTACAATACTTCTGATGATACCGTTAAGTACTTCAAGAAGCTGAACGAAGAATATCAGAAGGGCTTTGTAGATCCTGAAAGCTTTACCCAGACCTATGATGAATATATTGCCAAGCTTTCTACAGGCCGTGTACTTGGTATGGTAGATCAGTGGTGGGATTTCGCATACACTGTAAATGATGTATTCAAGCAGCAGGGACTTGATGAAAAGGGATGCAACTATGTTCCTCTTGGATTAACCACAGAAGAGGGAATGGAAAACAGATGGCATACATATGATGATACAGTTAATCAGGCCTCCGGTGTGGCAATTACCAAGGATTGTAAGGATCCCGATAAGGCATTCAAGTTTATTGTTGATTGTGCAATGGATCAGGAATTACATGATTTAAGATTCTGGGGAGTTAAGGATGTAGACTATACTGTTGATGAAAATGGTTTATATTCAAGAACAGAAGAGCAGAGAATGAACCTGTCAGATACCGCATATCAGGCTTCTCATCGTTGCCAGTACTCTTATATGCCTCAGTGGGGCGGTACAAGTGATGATGGAATTAATGCAAACAAGCCGGAAGAGCAGCCTGCAGAATTCCAGGTAGATATGGCACAGCCGTTAAAGGATTGTCTTGCAGCATATGGCGCAGACAATTATGTAGATATGATCGGTTCCGTAGTGGAAGCAAACGGACCTTGGTTCCCGATGTACAGTTATTCTAATAACTTCACTACAGAAACTCCTGGTGGTATAGCATGGACTAAGATGGGTGAAACAAAGCATGAGTACTTACCTAAGGTTGTAATGGCCAGTGATTTTGAAGCCGGATGGGCTGAGTATATGGATGCATATAATGCTTGCAAACCTGAAGATTTCATTAGTGAGATGCAGGCAATTCTGGATACCTTTAAGTAGGAGATAGAGACTGCAGCATTCAAAATGATTGTGTGAGGAAAGCGGCAGTAGGATTCGGTAAGAAAACTATTGCCGTTTCTTTATACAAGTTAGGAGTGGATATATGAGTCAGGGCGTAGCTAAAGTGAAAAAAGACAAAAAGATAACATGGAAAGAAATTAAAAGACAGAAATTTTTACTGATCGTTTCCTTCTTTATGGTGGTTTATGGTATTATCTTTTATTACTGGCCATTGACCGGATGGCTGATGGCATTCCAGAATTATAAGCCGAAGGATGGATTACTTGGATCAAAATTTGTGGGACTTGCAAAGTTTCAGTTTCTTTTTGAGGATGCAACTTTTTTGCGGGTTATCCGTAATACATTTTGTATGGGTGTACTGAATCTGGTGACATCCACAATTATGGCAATACTATTTGCCATTCTGTTAAATGAAATTCGTGCCACGAAACCGAAAAAGGTAATACAGACAATTTCGTATTTGCCACATTTCCTTTCCTGGATTATTGTTACCGGTATTTTACATGATGCGTTATCTTCTACCGGTATCATCAACGAATTATTAGTGAAAGCAGGAATTATTGACCGCGCAATTGATTTCTTTGCACATCCCGAGTATTTCTGGTGGATTGTAGCATTTGCAAACTGCTGGAAGGAAACCGGATGGAATGCCATTATTTATCTGGCTGCCATTACATCCATTGATCCGTGTCTGTATGAAGCAGCATCCATTGATGGAGCCGGAAGATGGGCGAAGATTAAATATATAACTTTACCCGGTATTAAGCCTACCATTATGATTCTGTTACTGATGAACGTAGGTAATGTACTGAATGCAGGATTTGAAGTACAGTATCTGTTAGGTAATGGCCTGATTAAGAGTGTATCGGATACCATTGATATCTATGTTCTTACCTGGGGTATTAGTCAGAATGACTTCTCATTAGGTACTGCAGCCGGAATATTTAAGAGTGCAGTTAGTATTGCACTGATTCTGGTCGCTAATTTCGCTGCAAAACGTATGGGCGAAGAAAGGTTATTCTAGGAGGTAGAGACATGAAAAAGAAAAAGACATCCCTTGCGGATAAGATATTCGTAGTTTTTAATGCTTTGTTCATGATTGCCTTTGTTGTAATCACCTTATATCCGGTATTAAATACTCTGGCTATTTCCCTTAATGATGGTATTGATGCAGTAAGAGGCGGCATTTATTTATGGCCGAGAAAGTTTACATTAAATAACTACAAGACAGTACTTACCAAGCAGAATATGCTTCAGGGCGCTTATATAACCGTATTACGAACCATAATCGGAACGTTACTTTCCTTAGTAACAAATGCACTTCTGGCATTTGTGGTCAGTAGAAAGCGTTTTCTATTTAAATCCCAGTTATCGTTGTTCTGGGTAATTACGATGTATGTAAACGGTGGTATGGTTCCGGTCTTTATGTTATACAGAAACTTACATCTGACCGGAACCTTCTGGGTATATGTGATTCCCGGAACAATCAGTGCATTTAATATGTTGGTATTAAGAACCTATATGCAGGGACTTCCGGATTCACTTGAAGAGTCTGCACAGTTAGATGGTGCAGGGTACTGGACAGTATTTATTAAGATTATTTCTCCGTTATGTAAACCGGTATATGCAACCGTTGCCCTGTTTGTTGCAGTATATCAGTGGAATTCATGGTTTGATGCAATGCTGTACAACAGAATGAAGAGTGAATATACAACCTTACAGTATGAATTGATGAAATTATTGTCATCTGTAATGCAGCAGAGCGGAAGCGCTGCAAATGCCTCTGCAGCCGGAGCAAGTTCAGCAGCAGTAACGCCTGTTACAGTCCGGTCTGCAGCTACCATTGCAACCATGCTCCCGATCATCTGCCTGTATCCGTTCTTACAGAGATACTTCGTAACCGGACTTACCATCGGTGGTGTAAAAGAATAAAAACAAGAAGAATCCGCAGTCAAAAGGCTGCGGATTTTTTTAGTTGCCATGCATATGAGAAAATGATCCAGTGGATCATTTTTGAGTAGATTTTATCCGGAAAGTAAGGTACACTGTAACTGTTCAGAGTCACACAAATTAGGTAACTATTCTGAATAGTTATCAAACACTATAATCATGAATATAGGGGAACACAATGAATATTGTCTTATTGTCAGGAGGATCGGGGAAGCGCCTCTGGCCTTTATCCAACGATATCCGGTCCAAACAGTTTATCAAGATTTTTAAAAAGGAAGACGGAGAATATGAATCCATGGTACAGCGGGTCTATCGTCAGATCAAGACGGTAGATGCGGAAGCAACTGTTACGATCGCAACATCGAAATCACAGGTATCTGCCATTCATAACCAGCTGGGGGAAGAGGTTTCTGTCTGTGTGGAGCCGTGCCGCCGTGATACCTTTCCAGCCATTGCACTTGCCGCAGCCTTTCTTAAGGATGTGAAGCATATTTCAGAGAAGGAGGCCGTTGTGGTATGCCCGGTAGATCCGTATGTGGATGCGGATTACTTCGAAACCGTGAAGGAGCTGGCGCATCTTGCAGAGCAGGAAGAAGCCAATCTGGTTCTGATGGGCATTGAACCGACGTATCCGAGTGAAAAGTATGGCTATGTGATTCCGGAGAGCAAGGAGCGTGTGAGCAAGGTTTCTACTTTTAAGGAGAAGCCAACTGCCGATGTGGCGAAGGAATACATTGCAAAGGGCGCACTGTGGAACGGCGGGGTATTCGCTTTCCGGCTTGGGTATCTCATCAGGAAGGCGCATGAAATTATTGACTTTACGGATTATCAGGATCTGTTTGCAAAGTATGATACCTTACAAAAGATCAGCTTTGACTATGCGGTCGGCGAGAAAGAAAAGGATATCAGTGTCCTGCGCTTTGCCGGTAAGTGGAAGGATCTCGGAACCTGGAACACCCTGACAGAGGCCATGGAAGAAGCGAGCATTGGAGATGCTATTTTAAATGAGAAGTGTAACAATGTCCATGTCATTAATGAACTGGATGTTCCGGTATTGTGCATGGGATTACAGGATGTGGTGGTTTCCGCAAGCCCGGAGGGAATCCTCGTATCCGACAAGGAACAGTCAAGCTATATCAAACCGTTTGTAGATAAAATTGACCAGCAGGTGATGTTTGCAGAGAAATCATGGGGAAGCTTCCGTGTACTTGACATCGAAGATGAGAGCATGACGATCAAGGTGACACTGATGCCGGGACATAAGATGAATTACCACAGCCATGAACGCCGTGACGAGGTCTGGACGATCATTCAGGGAAACGGACAGGCGATCCTTGATGATGAGGTGAAGGAGGTCGGACCGGGAGATGTCCTTACGATGAAAGCCGGCTGCAAACATACGATTGCAGCAGTTACGGAGCTGAAACTGATTGAGGTCCAGCTTGGAAAAGAAATCAGTGTAAAGGATAAGATCAAATATTAAATAATTCCGAACGAAAAAGCAGAGAATTTTTTGAAAAACCCTTGCATTTCCTTATAAGAAGTGCTAATCTGATTATAGTTATAAAGATTTACTAGTAACAGTGGACTTGCGAGTCCGCTGTTTTTTGTGTAGAGCACTTAGTGAAGCCGAGACGAAGACGAAGGCTGAGCTTAGTGCGAACCATACCTGTGCACTTAAGGAATGCAAGTCGGAGACGCAGCATGAGTTTAGTGCAGCAGGTAGCAGGCAGAGTGTGAATGGAAAGCAGACACAGAATTGAAGGAGGAAGAATGTCAAAGAGAGAGTCTTATGAAGCAAGGACAGAGGAATTGTTAAAGCCGATCGTGGAGGCTGCCGGTGTGGAAATCTACGATGTGGAGTATGTGAAGGAAGGAAGCGACTTTTACCTTCGCTGCTACATTGATAAGGACGGCGGTGTGAACATCCAGGATTGTGAGACGGTGAGCCGTGCACTTTCCGATCAGCTCGATGCAGAGGATTATATCGAGGATGCCTATATTCTGGAGGTAAGTTCCCCGGGACTTGGCAGAACCTTAAAGAAAGAGAAGCATCTCCTAAAGAGCATCGGGATGGACGTCGAGTTAAAGACGTTTAAGCCGGTGAACGGTGCGAAGGATTTTGAAGGAGTCCTGAAAGCATTTGACAACGAAACCCTGACATTGACATGTGAAGATGGTCAGGACCTGGTTTTTCAGAGAAAAGATATTGCAGTTATAAAATTAGCACTGGACTTTTAGTCCAAATACAAGCAGAAAGGATACGAAGATGAACAAAGAATTAATGGAAGCACTTGACATTTTGGAGAAGGAGAAGGAAATCAGCAAAGACACTTTATTTGAGTCGATCGAGAATTCCCTTTACACGGCATGCGAGAAGCATTTTGGCAGAGCCGACAATATCAAGGTAGAGATTGACCGTGAAACCTGTGATTTCCTTTGCTATGCCGAGAAGGAGGTTGTGGAAACCGCAGATGATGTGGAAGATGATCTGTTACAGATTTCCTTAGAGGATGCACAGAAGATTAAGGCAACTGCAAAGGTTGGCGACATCATTCATGTAGA
Source organism: bacterium (assembly GCA_963618065.1). GTDB lineage: Bacteria > Bacillota > Clostridia > Lachnospirales > Lachnospiraceae > Suilimivivens. The sequence continues at coordinate 56,811 of CAVERH010000004.1, forward strand.
GATCAAGTCTAAGGAATTCGGACGTATTGCAACCCAGAATGCAAAGAGTGTGATTTTACAGAAGATCCGTGAAGAAGAAAGAAATGTCATTTACAATCAGTATTATGCCAAGGAAAAAGATGTGGTTACCGGTATTGTACAGAGATATATCGGACGTAACATCAGCGTAAACTTAGGTAAGGCCGATGGTATTTTAAATGAAAGTGAAATGGTAAAGGGAGAGCACTTCCGCCCGACCGAACGAATCAAGGTTTATATTCTGGAAGTAAAGAATGGCTCCAAGGGACCGAGAATCCTGGTAAGCCGTACCCATCCGGAGCTGGTAAAGCGTCTGTTTGAAGCAGAGGTTACCGAAATTAAGGATGGAACCGTAGAGATTATGAGCATTGCCAGAGAAGCAGGAAGCAGAACCAAGATGGCTGTCCGCTCCAACAATCCGAACGTAGATGCCGTCGGCGCCTGCGTTGGTATGAATGGCGCAAGAGTAAATTCCATCGTGGATGAGCTTCGTGGAGAGAAGATTGATATTATCAACTGGGATGAGAACCCCGGTAACCTGATCCAGAATGCCTTATCTCCGGCAAAGATCGTTGCTGTATTTGCAGATCCGGATGAAAAGACCGCAAAGGTTGTTGTTCCGGACTACCAGTTATCTCTTGCCATTGGTAAGGAAGGACAGAACGCAAGGCTTGCAGCAAGACTGACCGGATACAAGATCGATATCAAGAGTGAGACGCAGGCCAAGGATGCACCGGGCTTCCGCTATGAGGATTATGTGTACGAGGACGAGGATTATGATGAGGATGCCGAGTATGCGGACGATGAGTATCTGGCAGAAGAAGGTCAGGACGGTATGGAAGAAGTACCCTCTGAAGAATAAAGGTGGTTTGGTATGGCGAAAAAGATTCCCTTAAGACAGTGTGTGGGATGCGGTGAAATGAAAAGCAAAAAAGAAATGATGCGCGTCCTGAAAACACCGGAGGATGAAATCGTATTAGATTTAACCGGAAAGAAAAATGGAAGAGGCGCATATCTTTGTATCTCCAGAGAGTGCCTTCAAAAGGCGCGGAAGAACAAAGGATTGGAACGGTCTTTCAAAATGAGTATTCCGAATGAAGTGTATGACAGCCTGGAAAAGGAGTATGACGAGAATGAATGATCCTGTGCAGATGAAGAGGGTGTTGTCTTTACTGGGACTCGCTGCGAGGGGGAGAAATCTGGTAAGCGGCGAATTCTCCACGGAGAATGCAGTAAAGGACGGAAGCGCATGTCTGGTAATCATCAGCGAAGATGCATCCGCGAACACGAAAAAGTTATTTACAGATAAATGCAGTTTTTATGAGGTTCCTATTTGTACCTTAGGTACAAAGGAAATGCTTGGAAAAGCAATCGGGAAGGAAATGCGGGCATCCATTGCAGTGACGGATCCGGGGCTTTCCGACAGCATCATGAAACATCTGCAGACAATTCAGGAATGATACAAACATCATTTGGAGTTCATTTGGAGTGAATAAGACGGAGGTAAATAAATGTCGAAAATCAAAGTGCATGAATTAGCAAAGGAGCTGGAGAAGCAGAGCAAGGAAGTGATTGCATTTCTTCAGGAAAAAGGAATAGAAGTAAAGGCAGCACAAAGCTCTGTGGAGGAAGATGCCGCAGAAATGGTCCGTAAAGCATTTGGTGCCGCAAAGAAAGCAGATGCGAAGCCCGAAGCGAAGGAAGCTGCAAAGCCGGAGGTAAAAGCAGAGGCAAAGCCGGAAGCCGGGGCAGAAGTGAAAACCGAAGCAAAAGCAGAACCTTCTAATGATGGAAAGAAAGAGGTTCAGAAAGAAGCACAGAAGGAAGCACCGAAAGCAGAGGGAAAGCCGGCAGCTCCTGTGAAAAAGAAAAAGATTATTTTTGTAAGTAATCCACATAATAGTAATATACCCGGACAACGTTCCCAGGGGGATCGCAGACCTCAGCAGAACAATCGTCAGGGAAATAACAATTACAATGGAAGACCGGGACAGAACAGGGAGGTTCCCCACAAGATTATCAAGCCGCTTACGGCTCCGTCCCGGATGGAGACTTCCACAAGTGATTTCAAGCAGAATTCCAGAAGAATGGATGAAGCAAGAGCCGAGCTGCGTGCTTCGGAAAAGCGTGCGGCGACAGAGTGCGAGCAGATAGAACGGAGAGCGGTAAGAACGGAAAATACCCGTCCGGACAACAGACCGCAGAACCGGAATGATAACCGCAATGAAAACAGACCCAATAACAGACCGGACAACAGAGACGGAAGGGATCAAAGAAACGATAGAAATGAAAGAAATCAGAGATTTGGTCAGAACAATCAGGGAGAGAGGAATAACAACCGAAGACCTGAAAACGGGAATCGCTTTAACAACCAGAATGGTAAGGGAGATTTCCGTAATAACGGCGGTGATGGGAACCGTAACCGCGGCGATTTCAATAATAACCGCGGTGAGAGAAGCAATGGAGGGCAGGACTCTCGATTTAAGCGGAATGAAAAGCCGGGTAAGAGTTTCACTCAGGATACCCCGCCGGTTAAGGATGACAAGCGCAGAGAGGAAGAAAAGCGCAGAATCAGTCAGGAGAAGGATAAGAGATCCAAGAAGGACTTCATGTACGAAGAGGATGAAGCAGCTTTAAAGAACAAGAACAAGGCAGGACGCTTCATTAAGCCGGAGAAGAAGGTAGAGGAGCCTGTAGAAGAGCAGATCAAGGTTATCACCATTCCGGAATCCTTAACGATTAAGGATCTTGCAGACAAGATGAAGCTGCAGCCTTCTGCCATTATTAAAAAGCTGTTCCTGCAGGGACGGATCGTAACCGTGAACTCTGAAATTACCTTTGAGGATGCGGAGAATATTGCCATTGATTATGACATCATCTGTGAAAAGGAAGTTAAGGTGGATGTCATTGAAGAACTGTTAAAGGAAGATGAAGAGAAGGAAGAGGATCTTGTGAGCAGACCGCCCGTTATCTGTGTTATGGGTCATGTCGATCATGGTAAAACCTCCCTCCTCGATGCAATCCGTAAGACGAACGTAACTGATAGGGAAGCAGGCGGTATTACCCAGCACATCGGTGCTTACACCGTAAATGTAGGTGGTCAGTCCATTACATTCCTGGATACACCGGGACATGAAGCATTTACCGCCATGCGTATGCGTGGTGCAAACTCAACCGATATTGCGATTCTGGTTGTTGCGGCAGACGATGGTGTCATGCCTCAGACTGTAGAAGCAATCAACCATGCGAAGGCAGCCGGTATTGAAATTATCGTGGCTGTCAACAAGATTGATAAGCCGGGCGCAAACATTGACCGTGTAAAGCAGGAAATGACCGAATATGAACTGATTCCGGTTGACTGGGGCGGAAGCACCGAATTCGTTCCGGTATCTGCAAAGACCGGCGAAGGAATCAGCACTTTGCTTGAAACCGTATTGCTTACGGCTGAAATTATGGAATTAAAGGCAAATCCGAACCGTCGTGCGAGAGGTCTTGTCATTGAAGCAGAGCTTGACAAGGGACGCGGTCCTGTAGCTACCGTACTGGTACAGAAGGGTACGTTACATGTGGGAGACTTCATTTCCGCAGGTGCAAGCCACGGTAAGGTACGTGCCATGATCGATGACAAGGGCAGACGTGTGAAGGAAGCAAAGCCTTCCACACCGGTAGAGATCCTTGGATTATCCGATGTGCCGAGTGCGGGTGAAGTATTTATTGCCCATGAAAACGATAAGACTGCCAAGTCCTATGCAGAAACTTATCTGGCACAGAATAAAGAGAAGATGCTTGAAGAGACCAAGGCGAAGATGTCACTGGATGATCTGTTTAACCAGATTCAGGAAGGTAACTTAAAGGAACTGAACCTGATCGTTAAGGCAGACGTACAGGGCAGCGTGGAAGCCGTTAAGCAGAGTCTCATGAAGCTTTCCAATGAAGAAGTAGTTGTAAAATGTATTCACGGTGGCGTAGGCGCCATCAATGAATCGGATGTTTCCCTTGCATTTGCATCCTCCGCAATCATCATCGGCTTCAATGTCCGTCCGGATGCACAGGCCAAGGCCTTTGCAGAGCGTGAGGGCGTGGATATCCGTCTGTATCGTGTCATTTATCAGGCGATTGAGGATATCGAGGCTGCCATGAAGGGAATGCTTGATCCGGTTTATGAAGAAAAGATAATCGGTCACGCAGAAGTTCGCCAGATCTTCCGTGCGTCCGCAATCGGTAATATAGCAGGTTCTTATGTCTTAGACGGATATTTCCAGAGAGACTGCAAGGTGCGTATTACGAGACGGAATGAAAGTACCAGACAGGAAGATCAGATTTATGAAGGTGCTCTGGCATCTTTGAAGAGATTTAAGGACGATGTAAAGGAAGTAAAGGCCGGCTACGAATGTGGTCTTGTATTTGAAGGCTTTGACCAGATGCAGGAGCTGGATATCGTAGAAGCATATATTATGGTGGAGGTTCCCAGGTGAGAAAGAACAGCATGAAGAATACCCGGATCAACGGGGAAGTTCAAAAGGAACTCGCAGAGATCATTCGTGGAGAAATTAAGGATCCGAGAATCAGTCCCTTAACGAGCGTGATCTCTGTAGAGGTTGCACCTGATTTGAAAACATGTAAGGCATGGATCAGCGTTTACGGAGATGACCGTGTGGCAGAGGATACGCTTGCCGGCTTAAGGAGTGCGGAAGGTTATATCCGCAGAGAGCTTGCCAGAAGAATTAATCTGCGCAACACACCGGAAATCCGCTTTATCGTGGATCAGTCCATTGCCTATGGTGTGAAAATGTCCAAACTGATTGATGAAGTGGCTAAATCAGATGCACAGAAGGAAGACAGAAACGAAGCTTTATCACAAGAGTAATAAGGACAGGATGTATATGAAAATTTATGAAGAAGTAAAGGATGCCGCAACGATCGGCATCAGTGGACATATCCGGCCGGATGGTGACTGCATCGGGTCAGTAATGGGTCTTTATTTATATTTGTTAAAGAAGTGCCCGGATGCGCAGATTGAGGTATTCTTAGAGCAGCCGGGAGAGGAATTTTCCTGCATCAGCAGGATCGGGGATATTCATACCGACTTCGCAACGAAGGTGGAGCAGTTTGACGCGTTTATCGTACTGGACAGTACAAAGGAACGTACCGGAGAAGCACAGAAGTACTTTGATGCGGCACGTAAGAAGATCAATATTGATCATCATGTAAGCAACTTAGGAGACGGTGATGTGAATTTTATGGATCCGAAGGCCAGCTCCGCAAGTGAGCTGGTGTACCGGGCCATTGATGATAAGGAAGCGATGGATCCGTCCATTGCGAAAGCCCTGTATATCGGAATGATCCATGATACCGGTGTGTTCCAGTATTCCAACACCTCACCGGAGACCCTGCGGATTGCGGCAGATCTGATCTCTTATGGATTTGATTTCCCGACGCTCATTGATCAGACCTTCTATGAAAAGACCTATGTACAGAACCAGATTCTGGGACGCGCGCTCCTTGAGAGCATCCAGTTTATGGATGGCAGATGTATTGTCAGCATGGTCGATAAACGAACCATGAGCTTTTATGAAGCAACGCCGCATGATCTTGAGGGAATTGTGAACCAGCTCCGCAATACCAAGGGCGTGGAGTGTGCGATCTTTATGTATCAGACGAACATCCTTGAGTATAAGGTAAGTCTCCGTTCTAACGGAAAGATCGATGTGGCAAAGATAGCCATGATGTTCGGCGGCGGCGGTCATGTACGTGCTGCAGGACTTACCATGCAGGGTACATATCACGATATTATCAATAATCTGTCTGCACAGATTGAAAAACAATTGTGTGACTAATTCTGGGAGAAAAACATGTATCACGGAATAATGAACGTATATAAAGAAGCGGGCTTCACCTCCCATGATGTGGTGGCGAAGCTGCGCGGAATCTGTAAGCAGAAAAAGATAGGACATACAGGAACCCTCGATCCGGATGCGGTGGGGGTTCTTCCTGTTTGTTTAGGAAGCGGAACGAAGCTCTGCGATATGCTGACCGGGGAAACCAAGGAATACATTGCCAGATTCCGGCTTGGAATGACCACCGATACGCAGGATATTTCCGGGAAGATTCTGGAAGAAAAGGAAGTAGGGGTTTGCGAAGAACAGGTAAGGGAGATGCTTTCTCATTTTGTTGGGGAACTGCAGCAGGTTCCACCGATGTATTCCGCACTTAAGGTAGGCGGGAAGAAGCTTTACGAGCTTGCAAGAGAAGGAAAGGAAGTGGAGCGTAAGGCACGCCCTGTTACCATTTATGAGCTGGAGCTGTTAAAGGCCGAGCATCCGGAATATGAAATCCGGGTTACCTGTTCCAAGGGGACCTATATCCGTACCTTGTGTCATGACGTGGGACAGGCTCTTTCGTGTGGTGCGGTGATGACGAGCCTTGTCCGTTCCAGAGTCGGAGAATTCCGGTTAGAGGATGCAAAACCGTTATCTGAGCTTCAGGAGCTTGCCGATCAGGGAAGACTGCAGGAGGCAGTCATTCCGGTCGAAGAAATGTTTCATGCCCTTCCTGCGATTCAGGTATCCAATGGAGCACAGAAGGCATTGCTTAACGGAAACCAGTTGAAGCAATCGGAGGTTCTTAGCAAGGAAGAAGCGGAAAATACCGAAAAAATATCGAAAGAATTCCCTGTGGATCAGGGAGAATACCGGGTATACAGTTCCGGTGGCCGGTTCTGCGCCATTTACCGCTATGAGGGCGGCAGGGGGCTTTTTACACCGGTAAAAATGTTTTTGGAAGGTCAGGATGGAAGCGATGCAGATCGTTAGTGATAAAACAGAATTTAAGCTCGAAGGAGCCTCTGCGGTTGCCATTGGAAAATTCGACGGGATTCATGCGGGACATTACCGTCTGATTGATGAGATTCTGCGGCAAAAAAAGAAAGGACTGCAGGCGGTGATCTTTACGTTTTTTCCGTCGGCAACGGTTTATTTCGGCGGTGAGGAAGCAAAGGAGCTGACCACCAGGGAAGAGAAGCGGGAAATCTTTGAACGGATGGGCATAGATGTCCTGGTAGAGTTTCCCTTAAATCCGCAGACTGCAGCAACCGACCCTGTGGATTTTGTGAAGAACATCCTTCTTGGGATGATGAATATGAAATTCCTGGCTGCCGGAGAGGATGTTACCTTTGGAAAAGGCGGAAAAGGGAACCGTGCACTCCTTGAAGAAATGGCAGAGGAAAATGACTTTACGGTAAAGATTATCGAGAAGATTTTCAATCATGGAAAGGAAATCAGTTCGACTTATGTCCGGGAAGAAATCTTAAAAGGAAATATGGAACGGGCATCTGAGCTTCTTTCACGGAATTATTCCATCGAGGGCATTGTTGAAAACGGAATGCACCTGGGACGGAAAATGGGCTTTCCGACCGTGAATCTATATCCTCCGAAGGAAAAGCTGATGCCGCCTTACGGGGTATATTATTCGGATGTATTTTATGATGGCTGTATGTATCATGGAATCACCAATATCGGAGTGAAGCCCACGGTGCAGCAGACAAAAGTGGTAAATGCCGAAACCTACTTATATGATTTTGACAGGGACATTTATGGAAAGAAAATCCGCTTAGAGCTGCTTAGGTTCAAGCGCCCGGAGCAGAGGTTCCAGGATCTTGCCGGACTACAGAAGCAGCTTCGGCAGGACGTGGAAGACGGAAGAGAGTGGTTTATGGGGTAATCAGCCATACCATTCATAAGCTGCCGTATTGTACAGATTGGCTGATAAATATACGTGCTTTCCGGCAACTTATTTGACAGGCGTTAAATTTACTGCTATAATGTGATCGTTGTAATAAATTTGTAACAAATGCGTAATAAATGCAAACATTTTGGAGGTTTATTTTGAAACGATCAATTTTACAGGGCATCTGTCTTTCTGCATCTGTGTTTTTATTACTGTCTATGGACGGACAGGCTGCGGAAACGGTTACGAAAGAGATACAGGGTGTTACATCAGAAGAATTGATGACAGCAGGTGTGGAGGATCTGTTTGTAGCCACACTTACTGTAGATGAATATAAGGCACTTGCAGAAAAAGCAAAAGGCGCTATGTGGGGGTACACGAATCTCGGACTCTGCAATGTACAGGAGAATAATTTAAATATCCGTGAAACACCGGATGAGGGTGGCAAGCTCGTTGGCAAGCTTCCGAAGGATGCAGCCTGCGAGGTTCTGGAAAGTGAAGATGGCTGGGCACATATCACATCCGGTAAGGTAGAGGGATATGTGAAGGAAGAATATCTCCTGACCGGCTACAATGCAAAGAAGAAGGGCGAAGAGCTGGCAAGTACCATTGCTGTTGCTTCCTCGGATGGCTTGAATATAAGGGAACAGCCCAATACTGATGCTGAGGTGGTGACTCAGGTGGCACAGGGAGAAGAGCTTCAGGTTGTGGAGTTGTATAACGATCAGTGGGTGAAGGTCTATCTGGATGATGAAGAGGTCTTTGTTTCAAGGGATTATATTGAGCTGAAGTCGGATTTGCAGACGGCCATTACGATGACCGAGCTGTTATACGGACAGGGCGTATCCGATGTCCGTGTGGATCTCTGCCAGTATGCAAAGCAGTTCCTCGGAAATCCTTATGTCTGGGGCGGCACAAGTCTGACAAGCGGAGCAGACTGTTCCGGATTTGTTTTAAGCGTGTTCAAAAAGTATGGCGTGACTCTGCCGCATTCCTCCCAGGCGCAGTCGAAGATGGGAACCACCATATCTGCTTCTGAATTGAAGGCAGGCGACCTGATCTTCTATGCAAAGGGCGGAAGCATTAACCATGTGGCGATTTATATTGGCGGCGGACAGGTTATCCATGCAAGTAACCCGAAAACCGGCATCCGGATTTCCAATTATAATTACCGTACACCGGCGAAAATGGTAAGAATTTTACAGGATTAAATTTACGTTACTGTTCACTCGTACCTCGTTCCAGTAACGATTCGCAGGCTCATTTGAAGTTTTGCTTCGCAAAAGGAGCCTGCTCACTCCTGAATCATGTTTTTACGCAGCCTGACAGCAAGTGTCTGGCTGCTGTGTGAACTGTAATAAATTTACCTCTTTACACGGCATCTGTTTTATGATATGATGCTTAAGTATGAGTTTAGCCGATACTCAGAATCAGAGAATGATCTCGTTGGGACACTCCGACCCATTCTTAGTATCCGGCGGTCAATAATGGAAGGAGATAGAAACGATGATTTCTAAAGAAAAGAAAACAGCTATTATGAAGGAATATGCGAGATTTGAAGGTGATACAGGTTCACCGGAAGTTCAGATCGCAGTTTTATCTGCAAGAATCGCAGAGCTTACTGAGCATTTAAAGGAGCATCCGAAGGATAATCATTCCAGACGTGGTATGTTCAAAATGGTAGGTCAGAGACGTGGTCTTTTAAGCTACTTAAAGAGCAAAGACATCGAGAGATACCGTGCTTTGATCGAGAAACTTGGTCTCAGAAAGTAATTTGGTAGTTGAAGGCGGAGCATCAATAAAAGCTCCGCCTTTTTAAATTTTTATACTGCTGTGCAGTAACATGTTCCACATGTACAGGAACGAGAAGAGAAAAGGAGAGAAACTATGTACAAGACGTTTTCAATGGAACTTGCAGGCCGTACCTTAAGCGTTGACATCAACCGTGTCGGCAAGCAGGCAAACGGATGCGCATTCATGCATTATGGTGATACCACCGTACTGTGTACCGCAACCGCATCAGACAAACCCAGAGATGGAATTGATTTTTTCCCGCTGAGTGTTGAGTATGAAGAAAAGATGTATGCCGTAGGCAAAATCCCCGGTGGATTTAATAAGAGAGAAGGAAAGGCTTCCGAGAATGCCATTCTGACAAGCCGTGTCATCGACCGTCCGATGCGTCCTTTATTCCCGAAGGATTATCGTAATGATGTTACCTTAAACAATATGGTTATGAGCGTGGATCCGGAGTGCCGTCCGGAGCTGGTTGCCATGATCGGTGCAGCGATTGCCACCAGCATTTCCGATATCCCGTTTGACGGTCCCTGCGCAATGACCCAGGTTGGCATGATCGACGGTGAATTTGTGATCAATCCTTCCCAGGAGCAGTGGAAGAAGGGGGACTTAAATCTTACTGTTGCTTCCACAAGGGAAAAGGTGATCATGATCGAAGCCGGAGCAAATGAGATTCCGGAAGAGAAGATGATCGAAGCCATCTATAAGGCACATGAAGTAAACCAGACCATTATCGCATTTATCGATCAGATGGTTGCAGAGGTTGGTAAGCCGAAGCATGAATATACAAGCTGTGCAATTCCGGAAGAGCTGTTTGCAGCCATGAAGGAAATCGTAACTCCCGCACAGATGGAAGAAGCGGTATTTACCGATGAGAAACAGGTTCGTGAGGAGAATATCCGTCAAATCACCGAGAAGTTAGAGGAAGCTTTTGCAGATAACGAAGAATGGCTTGCCGTATTGGGAGAAGCGATTTACCAGTATCAGAAGAAGACCGTCCGCAAGATGATCCTCAAAGATCACAAGCGTCCGGATGGACGTGAGATCACCCAGATCCGTCCTCTTGCAGCAGAAGTTGATATTATTCCGAGAGTACATGGTTCTGCCATGTTCACCCGTGGACAAACCCAGATCTGTAACGTATGTACTTTAGCACCGTTATCTGAACAGCAGAAAATCGACGGTCTTGATGAAAACGAAGTAAGCAAGAGATATATGCATCACTACAATTTCCCGTCCTACTCCGTAGGTGAAACAAAGCCCTCCAGAGGACCCGGACGTAGAGAAATCGGACACGGCGCACTGGCAGAGAGAGCTCTGATTCCGGTACTTCCTTCTGAGGATGAATTCCCTTATGCAATCCGTACCGTATCCGAGACCTTTGAATCCAATGGATCCACTTCCATGGCTTCTACCTGTGCATCCTGTATGTCCCTGATGGCTGCAGGTGTTCCGATCAAGAAGATGGTTGCAGGTATTTCCTGTGGTCTGGTTACCGGTGAAACCGATGACGATTTCGTACTGTTAACCGATATCCAGGGACTCGAAGACTTCTTCGGCGATATGGACTTTAAGGTAACCGGTACAACCGAGGGTATTACCGCAATCCAGATGGATATTAAGATTCATGGTCTGACCAGACCGATCGTGGAAGGTGCGATTGCAAGATGTCGTGAAGCAAGACTCTTCATCATGGATAACTGCATGAAGAAGGCCATTGCAGAGCCTCGTAAAGAGGTTGGACCTTACGCTCCGAAGATCATCTCCATCAACATTGATCCTGAGAAGATCGGTGATGTGGTTGGCCAGCGTGGTAAGACCATCAACGAAATCATTGCCCGTACCGGTGTGAAGATTGATATTACCGATGATGGTAAGGTATCCGTATGTGGTACCGATAAGGAAATGATGGACAAGGCCATTGAGTACGTCAAGACCATCGTTACCGATTATCAGGAAGGACAGATCTTCCAGGGTATCGTTGTCAGCATTAAGGAATTCGGTGCATTCATTGAGTTCGCTCCCGGTAAGGAAGGTATGGTTCATATTTCCAAGATTGCTAAGGAAAGAATCAATCATGTAGAAGATGTCTTAACCCTTGGCGACAAGGTTACCGTGGTATGCCTTGGCAAGGATAAGATGGGCAGAATGAGCTTCTCCATGAAGGATGTAGCACAGAACTAATCGGATTGTTTTTAAATCGAATAGAAGTAATAAATCAGGCAGCTCCTCATATAATGTCTTAAAGACAAGATGAGGAGCTGTTTTTTTATGGGAAAAAGGGACGAGATTCTTTCGCTGTTTCCGGACGGGCTGAAAGGAAGAATGGAACCGGTTCTTAAGGACGTGGAACACTTAAACGAAATCCGGTTAGGTGCAAACTGTCCGTGCCGGATCATCCGGGAGGGATGCGAATACTTCCTGTCACCGAAAGGAATGTGCCTTGCGGATCGGGACAGCGCATGGCAGGTCACGGGTGAAGAGATTGAGGACATCGTGAACCAGATCTGTAACTATTCGCTTTATGCGTTTGAAAATGAACTCCGGCAGGGGTTCCTCACCGTGCAGGGGGGACACCGGGTCGGCTTTGCCGGAAAGGTGATTCTGAATACGGACGGAAGCGTGCGGAATCTTTCGTATATCCGCTTTTTAAATATCCGGATTTCCCATGAAATGATAGGATTAGCAGATCCGGTCTTGCCCTGTTTGTTTGAGCAGGAAGAACTGAGGAATACCCTGATTATTTCACCGCCCGGCTGTGGCAAGACCACATTGCTGCGGGATCTGATCCGGCAGGTATCGGATGGAACCAAGGAGCGGAAGGGACAGCAGGTAGCGGTCGTGGATGAACGGTCGGAGATCGCAGGAAGCTATCAGGGGATTCCACAGAATCAGGTAGGGATCCGGACGGATGTACTGGATGCTTGCCCCAAAACAGAGGGCATGATGCTCCTTATGCGTTCCATGACGCCGCGGGTGATTGCGGTGGACGAGATCGGAAGTGAGGAGGATCTTGCGGCACTGCAAAGGATTGCAGTCTGCGGAACCGGGGTGCTGGCAACCATGCATGGGTATTCTCTTAAGGAGGCGATAGACAAGCTGGGGAAAGCGGGGCAGCTGTTTGAACGGTTCCTGCTGCTTACCTTGAAAGACCGGAAGCGGATCTTAAGGATTTATGACAAAAGAAAAGAACTGCTACAGGAGGCAGAATTATGAGCGCTGTGATAGGAAGTCTCCTTATCATGCTGGGAGCTTTGGGATTTTCGGTAAGTATCTGCCGGGAATACCGGATGCGGCTTATGCTGTTGAAACGGATCCGTGGCGTTTATGAATACATCGAATTCCAGATTTCCTATGGAAAGCTGCCGATTCCGGAAATTTTAAAAAAGCTTTCCCGAAAAGACGAGCTTTGTTTCCAACAGGAGTTTGGACGGATTGCACAGCGGATGGAAGACGGAGGACAGGACCTTGCCGTGATCTGGAAGGAGGAGCTTCTGCTTTCCCTTAAGAGAAGCGGATTAAAGCAAAAGGAGCAGGAGTGGCTGCTTGCCTTTCCGACGAAGCAGGGCTTTTTAAAAGGACAGGCACAGGCAGAGAGTCTTGGCGAAATCCGGCGGGAGCTGGACGAAGGTATCCGGAGTCTGCAGCAGGAACAAAAGAACAGAAACAAAATGATCATGAGTGTGGGTGTGGCAGGAGGTGTGCTGCTTTCCATACTCTTCTTATAGGAAGGATCGGACATGACGGTTTCAATACTTTTTAAGATCGCAGCAGTAGGAATACTGATTACCATATTGAATCAGGTGTTAAAGCACAGTGGCAGGGAGGATCAGGCGTTTCTGTGTTCCCTGGCAGGGCTGGTGCTGGTACTGATGTGGCTGATTCCTTATATTTATGACCTGTTTGCCATGATGCAGGATCTGTTTTCGATTGGATAAAGGAGGAAAACGATGAGCGTAATGAAAATCGGAATGATCGGTGTACTGGGCGTTTTACTTGCCTTGCAGTTTAAGAGCGAAAAGACCGAGTACGGGCTTTATATCGGTGTCACGATCTGTCTTTTGATCTTCTGGTTCTGTATGGATCAGATGGTGCATCTGGTAGGAAGAGTGGAGGCGCTTTCCCGGTATCTTAAGGGGAGTGAGACGTATATTCTGTACCTTGTGAAAGCGGTCGGAATCACTTATCTGTGCAATTTCAGCTCCCTTGTGTGCAAGGATGCCGGATTTGGGGCAGTGGCAGGGCAGATTGAGGTGTTTGGCAAAATCTCGGTGCTTCTGATGGGACTTCCGGTGCTGGCAACGGTAATTGAGAATATCGGAGCACTTTCGATAGGGTAGTCGTATGGAAAACAGGGTAATCATATGAAAAAGAGAAAAAGAAAGGGGATATGGATTGCGGACATCCTTAGGAGAATTGTGTCCCGGACAGGAACCGGGATATGCATACTGGTGCTTGGCATACTCGCGCCAAACCTCGAGGTACAGGCCGGAGAGCAGGCATATCAGAGGGAATATCAACAAGCGCAGGATCAGCAGGAACAACAAACGAAGGAGCAGCAAATGCAACAGCAAGCGCAGCCGGATCATGAAGTGGACAACTATCTGGCAGTGATGTTAGAGGATTACGATTTTACAGGACTGGACGAAGAGCTTGCCGTATATTTTCCGGATCTTTCGATTCATGCAGACGGAATTATGAAAATGCTGCTGGAAGGAAAGGTACAGGAGGTACTGCAGCTTTTTGGACAGCAGATCAAAGGGAAGCTCTTTGGAGAACTGCCCTTTGCAAGACAGGTATTTTTGTATGTGCTGGTGCTTGGCATTTCTTCGTCTTTCTTTACCGGATTTGCAGATCTGTTTGCAGGAACCCGGCAGGAAAAAATTGCATTTTATCTGCTGTATATGATGTTAGTGGGGATTCTTGTTCTGGTAATGACGAAGATCAGTACCGTGACCACGCAGGTTTTTACACTGATTCTGGATTTCGTGAAGACGTTTATTCCGGTGTACTTCATTTCGGTTGGGGCGGCCAATGGCACAGGAACGGCGGTGGTGTATTATCAGGTGATGCTGCTGGTGATTTATTTCGTGGAAGCGTTTGTCTGCAAGGCACTTCTTCCAATTGCATACAGTTATATGATTCTTGGAATTTTAAATGGACTGTGGGCAGAGGAGAGGCTTACGCTGCTGCTTGATCTGTTAAAGAAGGCAGTGCTTGTTTCTTTAAAGGTCATACTTTTTCTCATTACAGGATTAAGCCTGATCCAGTCAATGATCGTTCCTGTCGTGGACAGCTTTAAGAACACGGCAATCCATAAGGCGGTTTCCGCCATTCCGGGGCTTGGGGGACTGACCGGCGGTGTGACAGAGCTTCTGCTTGGTGCAGCGGTTTTAGTGAAGAACAGCTTCGGGGTGTTTCTTCTGATTCTGCTTCTTTCGATCTGCCTTATACCGGTTTTGAAGATCGGGGTGCTGGCCTGCAGTGTGAAGCTTTCGGCAGCCATTACCGGGATGATCAGCGATAAGCGGATTTCGGACTGCGCCGACCATATCGGAGAGGGCTGCTTTCTGGTTCTTCGATGTGTGTTTACGTCCATCGCCCTGTTCTTTATTGTGATTGCGGTGGTTGCCTATTCGGTGATGGTGTGAAAGGAGAAAAAATGCTCGAAGCTATGAAAAATGCCTGTATTTTCTTATTAATTGCGCAGATCTTAATGGTGCTTGTGCCGGAAGAGACTTATGCCAAATATGTGAGGGTACTGGTTTCCCTGATTCTGATTCTGAAGATTACCCAGCCGCTTTTGTCACTCGTATCCGGCAGGGAAGCGCAGGAGACGATGCAGGCGAATGTAGAGAGTCTTTGTATGGAATTATCGGTGAGGGAGCTTCCTTCCTCCATGCAGAGTGAATCGGGGAATTTATATGAGCATATGAGCGAATATGTTGCCGGACAGATTGCACAGGAGCAGGATCAGCAGGAACAGCCGATGGAGGAAGAAGTGACCGATCAGCAGCAAATGATAGAAGATGCAGAAAGAGAACAGTAAGAGAGGCAAGAGGAAAAGATGCAGACCAGAGAATCGGAAAGAATAGCCAGAATGGAGAGTGCCGGAGTGTGTGAAGAGGTGAAGGATATGACAGACAGGGAAAAGGAAAGCAAGCATCAACAAGAAGAACCAGAGGAAAACGGCAGCCTTTTAAAAAAGCTCCGCTGGAGAAAAGAAAACTTTCTGGTGCTGCTTTTGCTTGGCGTTTTACTCCTGGTAGCGGCGTGGCCGATGGAAAAGCAAAGCCGGAGTACAAAGAGCGGTAGTACTGCAGCAGACAGCACCTTGTCGTTTCTTGACTACGCGGGAAGTACAGGCACAGAAGACACGAGGGATGCCTATGTGCTATCATTGGAACATTCTCTGGAAGAGCTGCTTTCAACCATGGAAGGAGTGGGCGAAAACAAGGTCATGATTACCTTGAAACCGTCTGCAAAAAATACCTATTATTCATCCGCTTCCACACTGGAAATTGAGGGCGTAGTGGTGTGTGCAAAGGGGGCGGCAAACGGGAAGGTGGCAAAAAATATATCTGAAGTAATTCAGGCATTATTTGGACTGGAGGCACATAAAATTAAAATAGCTAAAATGATATAAGCAAAAAAGGAGACATGGTTTGAAGAATATGGTGAAGAAGAATCAGGTGATGATTACTGCGCTTGCACTGATGATTGCGGTTGCCGGCTACTTGAATTTTGCCGGAAACAGGATTACACAGGAAGAAATCGTGACAACCGGATCGGACACGGTTAAGACAGCGAAGGTAACAGGAGAGGATTCCCAGTATGAGGATATTCAGAGCATGGATTCGGAGCTTGTACTGGAGGAGGATAATTATCTGGAGCAGTCCATGGATGATATTCTGGCAGAGGACATTACCGTGGAAGAGGAAAGTGCAGATCTGGAAGCAGGCTCTGACAGTGTGGAAGAGATCACAGGAGAGGTGCCGGGGGAGGCTGTATTTACCAGCGTGGCAGGCATGGACAGTCTTTCGGGAGCCAAACTTTTGAAGGAACAGACCAGGGCAAAGAGTAAGGAAACCTTCCTTGAAATCATCAACAATACCAACATTGCCGAAGAGCAGAAGCAGGAAGCAATTGACGGAATGATTGCACTGACGGACGTTGCCGAAAAGGAAACTGCCGCAGAAATCCTGCTGGAGGCAAAAGGCTTTGAGGATGTGGTTGTCAGCATTACCGATGACATGGTGGATGTGGTTGTGAATACCGCGGAGCTTACGGAAGCACAGCGTGCACAGATTGAGGATATCATTGTCCGCAAAACGGGAATGAATCCCGAGGCTATCGTCATCAGTACCCTTGCACAGCAGTAAGCATTGTTTTTGATGAAGTTTTTGGTGCTATAATTTCTAAAATGTGGTATCCTATTACAGAATAATGAAGAAAGAGAGGGATACCAGGTGAAAAGAGTCTTTTTGATTGTTTTAGACAGTGTGGGAATAGGGGCTTCGGAAGACGCCGCAGATTTCGGGGATGTAGGAACGAATACGCTGCGGTCGGCTGCAACGAGTCCCTGTTTTCATATGTCCAATATGAAAAAACTTGGGCTGTTTAACATCGATGGAGTGAAGGACTGGGCAGAACCGGACCCTGATCCGGTTGGCGTCTATGGACGGATGACGGAGCGTTCGAAAGGAAAGGATACCACGATCGGCCACTGGGAGATTGCCGGTGTCATTTCCGAAAAGCCCTTACCTGTTTATCCTCATGGCTTTCCCGAAAGCGTGCTTCAGGAATTTGAACGACAGACAGGGCGGGGCGTTTTATGCAATCGGCCCTATTCCGGTACGGAAGTAATTAAAGCGTACGGGGATGAGCATGTGAAAACCGGGAAGCTTATTGTGTATACGTCTGCGGACAGCGTTTTCCAGATCGCGGCGCATGAAGAGGTGGTTCCGTTAGAGGAACTGTATGAGGACTGCCGGATTGCACGGAAGCTCCTTACCGGGGAGCATGGTGTGGGAAGAGTGATTGCCCGTCCCTTTGTCGGAAGTAACGGGGAATACACGAGAACAACGAACCGCCATGACTTTTCCTTAGAGCCTCCGAAGGACACGATGCTGGATGTATTGAAGCGTGCAGGCAAAGACGTGATCGGAGTCGGCAAGATCCATGACATCTTTGCCGGAAGAGGACTTACCGACTTTGTCTATACAAAAGGCAATGCCGACGGAATCGACAAGACCCTTTCCTATCTGGATCGGGATTTTGAAGGTCTGTGCTTTATTAATCTGGTGGATTTTGATATGCTTTACGGACACCGGAACGATATTGAAGGCTATGCGAAGGCCCTTACGGCTTTCGATGAAGCGCTTCCTGAGATCATGGCAAAGATGCGGGAGGATGACCTTTTAATGATTACGGCCGATCATGGCTGTGATCCGGGGTATACCTGTTCCACGGATCATTCCCGCGAACACACACCGCTTGTCATGTATGGAAAGAACTTAAGTCCCAGAAACCTGGGCACTCGAAAGACCTTTGCGGATATCGGGGCCACCGTGCTTCATGAACTTTCCGTCAAAGGAAATATAGCAGGAGAATCAGTATTATGAGTAATTACGAAAAGGAAATCAACAGAAGAAGAACATTTGCCATTATTTCCCACCCGGATGCCGGTAAGACAACCCTGACTGAGAAATTCCTTTTATACGGAGGTGCAATCAATCTTGCCGGAAGTGTAAAGGGTAAGGCAACCGCAAGACATGCCGTTTCGGACTGGATGGAAATCGAAAAAGAAAGGGGTATTTCCGTAACATCTTCTGTTTTGCAGTTTGAATATGACGGATTCTGTATCAACATTCTGGATACCCCGGGACATCAGGACTTCTCGGAGGACACATACCGTACCCTGATGGCTGCGGACTCTGCCGTCATGGTGATTGATGCGTCGAAGGGTGTCGAGGCACAGACCAGAAAGCTCTTCAAGGTCTGCGTGATGCGTAAGATTCCGATTTTTACCTTTATTAATAAAATGGACCGGGATGCCAACGATACGTTTGAACTTCTCGATGAGATCGAGAAGGAGCTTGGTATTGCCACCTGTCCCGTAAACTGGCCCATCGGCTCCGGCAAGCGCTTTAAGGGTGTGTATGACCGCAAAAGAAAATGCGTCATCACCTATTCCGATACCGAAAAGGGAACAAAGGAAGGGGAAACACGGGAGGTTTCCTTAGCTGACCGGGATCATCTGGACAGTGTGATCGGAGAAGAGGCAGCAGGGAGCCTAACCGATGAAATCGAACTGCTCGATGGGGCAAGTGCAGAGTTTGATCTGGATCTCGTACAGGCGGGAGAACTGACTCCGGTATTTTTCGGATCCGCACTCACGAACTTTGGTGTGGAATTCTTCTTACAGCACTTCCTTGAAATGACGACAACGCCGCTTCCCCGTAAGGCAGACATTGGACTGATTGATCCGGTGAACCATGATTTTTCTGCTTTTGTATTTAAGATTCAGGCGAATATGAATAAGGCACACCGCGACCGTATCGCGTTTATGCGGATCTGCTCCGGCAAATACGATGCCAATATGGAAGTGAAGCATGTGCAGGGCGGTAAGGTGATGCGTCTGTCCCAGCCGCAGCAGATTATGGCGAGTGAGCGTAAAATTTTAGAGGAAGCCTATGCAGGAGATATTATCGGGGTGTTTGATCCGGGAATTTTCTCCATCGGGGATACCTTATGTATGCCGAAGGAGCAGTTCCGGTATGAAGGAATCCCGACCTTTGCACCGGAGCATTTTGCGAGAGTGCGTCAGGTGGATACGATGAAGCGGAAGCAGTTCGTGAAGGGAATTACCCAGATCGCACAGGAAGGCGCTATCCAGATTTTTCAGGAGTTTAACACCGGTATGGAAGAGATTATTGTCGGTGTCGTTGGTGTCCTGCAGTTCGATGTTTTGAAATATCGTCTGGAGAATGAATATAACGTAGAGATCCGGCTTGAGCCGCTTCCTTATGAGCATATCCGCTGGATTGAAAATAAGGATCTGGATCTGAAGAAGCTTGTCGGAACCTCTGACATGAAGAAGATCAAGGATCTGAAAGGAAATCCATTATTACTTTTTGTCAATGCATGGAGTGTGGGAATGACACTGGATCGGAATGAAGGACTGGTGTTATCCGAATTTGGACGAAACTAAATGAAGGATCGAAACAGAAAATCCTTACGTGGGCTTTTCCTGACAGGGCTGCTTACCCTTGCACTTTTGATTAACAACGGCTGCAGCTATGAGGAGCTTGCTCAGAATGCAGAGGATTATTTACAACTGAATAAAGAAAAGCAGGTTTTATTAGAGGATGAGGATACCGGAGAAGTTTCTGCAAAAGAGCTCGAGGATGTGGGACAGGCACCGGCCGAAGCGGTCGATGAACTTAAGCAAGAGCAGACACAGTCCTTTCATTACAACAGGCTTTCAGAACCGGAGCAGAAGCTTTATGGGGAGATCCTTTATATTCTGCAGGAGCGTTTAGAGGATATCCAGATTTCCACAACCGATTCTGAGGAGGTAGAGAAGGTTTTCCAGTGTGTCTTAAATGACCATCCGGAGATCTTTTATGTGGAAGGTTATACGCTTACCCGGTATGCACTCGGCGAGGAGCTTAAAATGGTCACCTTGTCCGGAACCTATAGCATGACGCAGGAAACGATCGAAGCGAAGAGGCAGTTTATTGATAGTTATGTAAACCAATGCTTTGCATCCCTCCCAACAGGAGAAGATTCCCAGTATGCCATTGCCCGGTATATTTATGAATATCTGATTGAGAATACTGAGTACGATGCCAATGCACCGGATAATCAGAATATCTGTTCCGTGTTCATTACACACCGGAGTGTCTGTCAGGGCTATGCCAAGGCAACCCAGTACCTGCTGCAAAAGGCAGGAATTGAAGCAACTCTTATTATGGGAACGGTGCAGAACGGGGAAGGACATGCCTGGAATCTCGTGAATCTGGATGGGGAGAACTATTTTATGGATACCACATGGGGAGATGCGTCCTATCAGATGACAGAAGGAAGCATCCGGAATGCGGGAAGCCTGCCGCCGATTAACTATGATTATCTGTGTGTCACGACGGAGCAGTTATCGAAGACCCACACGATTGAAGAGGTGGTTCCCATTCCCGTATGTACAGCGATGACCGATAATTATTATGTAAGGGAAGGATTGTATTTCACAGAGCTTTCCAAGGACCGGATTGAGGATGTGTTTGCAAGGGCATACGAGGAGCAGAGCAGCTATGTGACCTTAAAGTGCAGCAGCCGGGAGGTTTATGAGGAGATCCGGAGTTTTCTGATTGAAGAACAGGGGATTTTTGAGTTCATGAATCCGGATACCGGAACGGTTTCTTATGCCGAAAACGTGGAACAATTAGATTTGAGCTTCTGGTTGTAAAATAACGGAAATTTTGCTATGATAAAAGATAATGGTAACTATTCAGAATAGTTACAGATAACGTAGTTCATATATGACAGGATTAAGAAAGGACTAAGCAGGATGGAAAAGAAGATGGGAAATAACAACTATGTGTTGGAAGAGAATATTAATTTAGGAACTGTTAAAATTGCCGATGATGTGGTTGCCATGATCGCAGGACTTGCCTGCATGGAGGTCGAAGGCGTAGGTGCCATGGCGGGTAATGTTGGCAACGAGCTGCTTGACAAGGTGGGTGTAAAGAGCAGCCTTACCAAGGGTGTTAAGGTTTATGTGACAGGCAAGAAGGTAAAAACAGACGTGGCTCTCCTTGTAGAGTATGGTTATAACATTCCGGCGGTTTCCCAGAAGGTGCAGGACAGAGTTAAATCGGCCATTGAAAACATGACCGGACTTGAAGTGACCGATGTCAATGTCCGTATTGCCGGAGTGAATGTACAGAACAAGTAGTTACAAGAATAAAATACAATAGGACGAAGCATATGAGTAGAAGAGAATTGCGGGAACAGCTTTTCAAACTGTTGTTCCGTGTTGAATTTAATGCTGAGGAAGAGATGCCGCAGCAGGAAGAGTTCTTCCTGGAGGAAGAAGAAATTGTCAGGGAGAATGACCGGAAACAGCTGGATGCGAAGTTTCACAGTATTTTAGAAAAGCTCAAAGACATCGACCGTGAACTGAATGAAAAGGTAAGCGGCTGGGATACCAGCCGTATGGGTAAGGTGGATCTGACCATTTTACGTCTGGCCGTTTATGAGATCGAATATGATGAAGATATTCCGACCGGTGTGGCAATTAACGAAGCCGTAGAGCTTGCGAAGAAATTCGGACAGGATTCCTCATCTTCCTTTGTAAACGGTGTACTGGCGAAATTCGCATAGAAGGTAATGACATGCAGAATGTGTATACGGTCGGACAGATCAATTCCTATATCAGACGGATGTTTGCGGAGGATTTCCTGCTGCAGGATCTGAACATCAAGGGAGAGGTAAGTAATTGCAAATACCATTCTTCCGGACATATTTATTTTACACTTAAGGATATGAAAGGAACGATTTCCTGTGTGATGTTTGCAGGGAACCGTTCCGGTCTTTCTTTTCGGATGACGGAAGGAATGCAGGTCGTTGTGCAGGGAACTGTGGATGTCTATGAACGGGACGGAAAGTATCAGGTCTATGCAAAGCGGATTACCCTGGACGGAGAAGGGGCACTGTTTGAGCGTTTCCAGCGTTTGAAGGAAGAGCTTTTGGAACGTGGAATGTTCGCCCCGGAATATAAGAAGCCGATTCCCAAATACATCCGGACGCTTGGTGTCGTTACCGCTTCAACCGGTGCGGCTGTCCGGGACATCATTAACATTACCCGCAGGAGAAATCCATATGTGCAGATTCTTCTTTATCCGGCCATTGTGCAGGGAGAGGAAGCGGCTGACAGTATCGTCTGGGGAATCCATATGTTAGAGCATCAGAAGGTCGATGTGATGATTGTCGGTCGTGGCGGCGGTTCCATCGAGGATCTGTGGGCCTTTAATGAGGAGAAGGTGGCACAGGCGGTATTCGACTGTGATATTCCCATTATTTCTGCGGTTGGACACGAAACCGATACGACGATCATCGATTATGTGGCAGATCTGCGTGCGCCGACCCCATCTGCAGCAGCAGAGCTTGCAGTATATGACTTTTCCAGGATCGAACAGGAGCTCCAAGCAGCGAAGGATACCATGAACCGGCAGATCCTGCGAAAAATTTCCATGCAGCGGACCGAGTTAAAGGTGCTTGCTTCGCAGCTGAAAAGCAGCAATCCCATGGGAAAGATCCGTGAAAAGAAAACGTATGTCCTGCAGTTGGAGGATCACCTGCAGGGAGCTATGAAAAGAAAGCTGGATGGGAAACGTCATCAGCTTGCCTTATATATTGAACGGTTAAAGGGACTTTCCCCGTTGGATAAGCTGAATCAGGGGTATTCCTATGTGGCAGACGGGAAAGGCAGAACCGTTACCGGGATTCAGAAGGTGCAGATCGGGGATCCGATTCAGGTTTATGTGAAGGATGGGAAGATCGATGCTGCAGTAACGGCGGTGATTCCGCTTGATTTAAACAGAGAATCCCTGTAAAGGAAGCATAAGAACATTGCAGTCCGGGGAGAAGGATAGAAAATGGGAAAAGAAGAAAAAGAACAGCAGGAAGCATTTTCTCTGGAAAAGGCTTTTGAACAGCTTGAAGAAACAATCGAACAACTGGAACAGGAGGATGTCTCTTTGGAGGAATCCTTCGAAATTTACCAGTCGGGGATGAAATTGCTGAAGAAATGCAACGAGTCCATTGACCGGGTGGAGAAGCAGGTGCTTGTACTACAGGAGGATGGAACGGCCTATGAGCTTTCATGAGGAATTAGAAGCAAAAACGAAACAGGCAGAAGAGATTTTACAGAAATATCTTCCGGCAAAGGAAGAGGCGTATCAGAAGACGGTTATGGATGCCATGTGCTATAGTGCCATGGCAGGAGGGAAGCGGTTACGCCCTGTGCTGATGAAGGAGTGCTTTACTCTTTTTGGAGGAACCGGAGAAGTGATCGAGCCATTTATGGCGGCACTGGAAATGATTCACAATTATTCGCTGGTACATGACGATCTTCCGGCAATGGACAATGACGAATACCGGAGAGGGAAGCTCACTACCTGGAAGGTATACGGTGAATGTATGGCGATTCTGGCAGGTGACGGGTTACTGAACCTTGCATTTGAAACCGCATCGAAGGCTTTCCAGATTGTGGATAAGGAGTCTCAAGCAGATCCGGCACAGCAGTTAAAGAACTACAAGGCCGTTGGAAAAGCCATGCAGATTCTTTCAAAGAAAGCCGGGATCTATGGCATGATCGGCGGGCAGACTGCGGATATCGAAGCAGAGGGCAGAACCGATCTGACCGAGGAGCTTTTATTATTTATTCACGAACATAAAACAGCAGCACTGATGGAGTGCGCCATGATGACCGGAGCAGCACTTGCAGGGGCATCACAGACCGACATTGAGAAGATGGAACGGGCGGCCTCCAACATCGGCATTGCATTTCAGATACAGGATGACATTCTGGATATTACCAGTACGACAGAGGTTTTAGGTAAGCCTGTGGGAAGTGATGAAAAGAATCACAAGCTGACCTATGTAACACTTCACGGCATCGAAGAATCGAAGCAGCAGGTGAAGGAGCTTTCGGAGGAAGCGGTAGAGATTCTGCAGTCATTTGAAACGAAGAATGAGTTTTTGGTAGAGATGGTAGAACAGCTGGTAAATCGGGAAAAATAGAGAAAAGCAGGGAAAACAATGATACTTGAGAAAATTAAGAACGCAAATGATATTAAGAATATCCCTCCGGAGAATTATGATGCTCTGGCAGAAGAAATCCGGGAGTTTTTAATTCAGAGTATTTCCAAAACAGGGGGACATCTGGCATCCAATTTAGGCGCAGTGGAGCTTACAATGGCACTGCATCTTTTTTTAAATCTGCCGGACGATAAGATTGTCTGGGATGTAGGGCATCAGTCTTATACCCATAAGCTTTTGACGGGAAGAAAGGAAGGCTTCGATCAGCTTCGTAAATTCGGCGGCATGAGCGGCTTCCCGAAGACAAAGGAGAGTGACTGTGACTGCTTTAATACCGGACACAGCTCAACCTCTATTTCCGCAGGCTTAGGGCTTGTAAAGGCCAGGGATTTAAAGGGCGAAAATAATACGGTCGTTGCCGTGATCGGGGATGGCTCCCTCACAGGCGGCATGGCGTATGAGGCCTTGAACAATGCAGCAAAGCTGGAAACAAATTATATCATTGTCTTAAACGATAACAATATGTCGATTTCCGAAAATGTCGGCGGAATGTCGAAGTATTTAAACAGCGTGCGTACTGCAGACAGCTATCTGAATTTAAGAGACGGTGTCTATAACACGATTATGGATATGCCGAACGGAGATAAGGTTGCGAATAAGATCCGCCGGTTTAAAAATATGTTTAAGCAGATGGTGGTTCCGGGTATGTTGTTTGAGGATATGGGAATCACGTACTTAGGACCGGTAGACGGTCATGACATCAATGCGATGGTGCGCACCTTCCAGGATGCCAGAAGAATCCGTAAGGCCGTTATTGTCCATGTCATTACCGAAAAGGGCAGGGGCTTTACACCGGCAGAGCGTCATCCGGCAAGATTCCATGGCACAGAGCCTTTTGACGTGGAAACCGGACTTCCCTTAAAAGCACGGACGACCGCAAATTATACCGACATTTTTTCAACAGTCATGTTGAAGCTGGCCTCCCGTGATGAGCGTGTGGTTGCCATTACCGCAGCCATGCCGGACGGAACCGGATTAAAGCGTTTCCGGAATGTTTATCCGGACCGTTTTTTTGATGTGGGAATTGCAGAAGAGCATGCCGTTACCTTTGCAGCAGGACTTGCAGCAGGCGGCATGAGGCCGATTGTGGCGATTTATTCGTCCTTCCTGCAAAGAGCCTACGACCAGATATTGCACGATGTCTGTTTGCAGAATCTGCCGGTGGTATTTGCCATTGACCGGGCAGGACTTGTGGGAAGCGACGGAGAGACGCATCAGGGTATTTTTGACCTGTCATACTTATCCTCAATTCCGAATATGCACATTATGGCTCCGAAGAATAAATGGGAGCTTTCCGATATGATGAAATATGCCCTTGCCATGGAGGCACCGGTGGCTGTGCGCTATCCGCGTGGTGAAGCGTATTCCGGCTTAAAGGAATTCCGGGCACCGATCGAGCTAGGCAAGGCAGAGCTCCTTTATGCAGAGGGTGAGGTATGCCTGCTTGCGGTAGGCAGCATGGTGGTTACCGCTCTTGCAGTCCGGGAGCTGTTAAAGGAATATGGTATTGACTGCAGTATTGTAAACGCGCGGTTTGTAAAGCCGATTGATGAAAAGGCGGTGGAATGGGCGGCAAGAAATCACCGCATGGTGGTTACCATGGAAGAGAATGTGGCAAGCGGCGGCTTTGGTGAGAAGGTGCGGGAATATTTTGACACGCTGGAAACCGAAAGCGTGCTGCTGAATGTAGCGCTTCCCGATGATTATGTGGAACATGGAAATGTGGATCTGCTCAAGCATGAAACCGGAATTGATGCAGAATCCATTACTTCGAGAATACGGAAAGAGATGGTTGATCTTTTATGAAAGAACGACTGGATGTGCTTCTGGTAAAGAAGGGACTGGCTCCATCAAGGGAAAAGGCGAAGGCAGTCATCATGGCCGGAAGTGTCTATGTGGATGGACAAAAGGAAGACAAGGCAGGTTCTGTCTTTGACGAAGAAAGTGCACAGATTGAGGTGAGAGGACATGCACTGCCCTATGTGAGCCGGGGTGGGCTGAAGCTGGAAAAGGCGCTTCAGGTTTTCCTGATCACATTAACCGATAAGATCTGTATGGATATCGGAGCTTCGACCGGAGGCTTTACCGACTGTATGTTACAGAACGGAGCTGCGAAGGTGTATTCAGTGGATGTGGGCTACGGACAGCTTGACTGGAAGTTACGTCAGGACGAGCGGGTTGTCTGCATGGAAAAGACCAATTTCCGCTATATGACGCCGGAGGATATTCCGGATGTGCTTGATTTTGCATCGGTTGATGTGTCCTTTATTTCCTTAGATAAGATTCTGACGCCTGCGTATGCGTTATTAAAGGAGCAGGGAGAAATGGTGGCGCTCATTAAGCCACAATTTGAAGCCGGAAGGGAAAAGGTTGGAAAGAAGGGCGTTGTGCGGGATCCTAAGGTGCATGAGGAGGTAATTGCAAAGATTGTCCGTCATGCAGATGAGGTTTTGTTTGAAGTGCTCGATCTGTCCTATTCCCCGATCCGCGGACCGGAAGGCAATATCGAGTATCTCATTCATTTGAAGAAAAATCCGGAACGGGTGGTTTATCCGGAGATTCTGGCAGTTTTTGAAAAGAAAATCAAAGAAATTGTGGAAGAAGCACATTTGGATTTGGAGAAACCGTGAAACATTTTATTATCATAACGAATCGGACAAAGGATAAAGATCTGCAGGTGACGAACCGGATCCGGGATTATCTGGCGGCACATGGGGCAGAGTGTATCGTAGAAGAGGAGCTTCCCGAAGAAGGAAACGGTTATACACAAGCCGGATGCGTTCCGGAAGCTACCGAATGTGCCATTGTATTAGGCGGGGACGGAACGATGCTGCAGGCGGCGATTGATCTCATTGACACGGAGATTCCGCTTGTCGGAATTAACCTCGGAACTCTTGGGTTTCTTTCGGAGGTCAACCGGAATGATCTGGAAGGATCCCTTGACCAGCTGCTTTCGGATCACTTTGAAATTGAACAGCGGATGATGCTTTCAGGCTCGGTCTATTCCGGAACGAAGCGGAAGGAAACCTTTCAGGCATTAAATGACATTGTCATTACAAGAAGAGGATCCTTACAGATCAATTCTTATAATATTTTTGTAAATGAAAAGCATCTGCACTGCTATCACGCAGATGGAATTCTGGTTGCAACACCAACCGGCTCTACCGGCTACAGCCTGTCGGCGGGTGGACCGATTGTGAACCCCTGTGCAAGGCTGATGGTACTTACACCGATCTGTCCGCATTCCATGCAGAACCGGAGTATTGTATTTTCTGCAGAGGATCAGATCCGGATCGAGGTGGAGGAGCGCAGGGAACCGGTTCCGGCAGGTGGAATTGAAGTGATTTTTGATGGGGGACACCAGATTACACTCGAGGCAGGGGAAAGGGTGGAAATCGTACAGTCTGAGAAAACAACAGGCATTATTAAGCTGCATAAGGAAAGTTTTCTTGAAATATTAAATAAGAAATTGGGTGAATCCTAGAAAGGTACGGGGTTATGAAGAAAAACAGACATCAGAAATTAAAGGAACTGGTGGAGCAGTATGAAATTGAAACACAGGATGAGCTGGCAGAGAAGCTGAAGGAAGCCGGTTTTGATGTGACCCAGGCGACGGTCTCCAGGGATATCCGGGAGCTGAAGCTAACGAAGGTTCCGACGGGCAATGGCAGACAGAAATACACGATTCTGGTACATAGCGACCATTACTTAAGCGATAAGTACATCCGGGTATTGAAGGATGGGTATGTTTCCATGGATGTTGCGCAGAATATCCTTGTGGTGAAAACCGTATCCGGTATGGCAATGGCGGTTGCAGCAGCCATTGATGCCATGAAGCTTAAGGAAATCGTCGGTTGTATCGCAGGCGATGATACGATTATGCTGGTGCTGCACAATGAAGCGGATGCCATAAAGACCATGGGGAATATCAAAGAGGCCATGGAGAATTAAGATAAAACCAAACCTATTATGCGCTTTGAGAGAAGGAGCATAGGAGGAAAAGCAATGCTTGAAAATCTACACGTAAAAAATCTGGCACTGATCGAAGAACAGGAGATTACCTTTACAAAGGGGTTAAATATCCTTACGGGTGAAACCGGAGCCGGTAAATCCATTGTACTGGGTTCTATTCATCTGGCACTTGGTGCAAAGGCGGACAAAGACAGCATCCGGAGCGGGGCGGATTATGCCCTCATTGAACTGCTGTTTTCTTTAAATGACATTGAAAAAAAACAGATCGAAGAGATGGAGCTTCCTGTGGAGGAGGACGGAACACTGCTTTTGCAGCGGAAGATCATGCCGGGCAAAAGCATCTGCCGGATCAATGGTGAAACGGTGAGCGTCAGCCAGCTGAAGGCGCTTTCCGGGTGTCTCATGGACATGTACGGACAGCATGAGCACCAGACACTGTTAAAGCCGTTATCTTACGGAAGAATGCTGGATCAGTATATTGGATCGCAGGCTCTTAAGTGTAAGGAAACACTCAGGGAAGAATTACGACAGTATCAGGAGATGAAACAGCAGCTGGACGAACAGGATATGGATGAAGAGATGCGGAAACGGGAAGCAGATCTTCTTTCCTTTGAGGTAAATGAAATTGAAACCGCTTCGCTGCAAAAGGGTGAGGATGAAGAGCTTGAAAAGAAGTATCAGAAGCTGATTCACGCAAGACGCATCCAGGAGGCCGTGACAGGTGCCTATGCCATGACCGGTTACGAGAAAGAAGAAAGCGCCGGCAATGCACTGGGACGGGCAATGCGGGAGCTTAAGAGCGTACAGAAGCTGGATGAGGAGCTTGATGCCCTTAGTGGACAGTTATCTGAAATTGACAGTCTGCTCAATGATTTTAACCGTGCTCTTTCCGAATACAGTGACAGCCTGAATTTTGAAGAAGAAGAGTTTGCAGCGGTGGAAGAACGTCTGAATCTCATCAATCATCTGAAAAGCAAATACGGAAATACCGTTGCGGATATACTTACCTCTTATGAGCAGAGGCAGGAAAAGCTTGAACAGCTTGGCAACTATGAATTTTATGTAGAGCAGTTAAAGAAGCAGATCGAAGATAAGAAACAGCATATTCTGGAAATTTGTGAAACCCTTTCCGGCTTACGGAAGGAAGCGGCAGAACCGTTAAGCCGGAAGTTAAAGGCGGCGATGATTGACCTGAACTTTATGGATGTCCGGTTTGACATTGAAGTAACCTCTGATCCGGATCATTTTCATGCAGATGGATATGATAAGATTGAGTTTCTGATTTCGGTAAACCCCGGAGAAGCCATGCGGCCGATCTGGCAGGTGGCAAGCGGTGGTGAATTATCCCGAATCATGCTTGCCTTTAAGACCGTATTTGCCGATAAGGAAGATACCGCAACTTTAATTTTTGATGAGATTGACACCGGAATCAGTGGCAAAACGGCATGGAAGGTTTCTGAAAAAATGGGACAGCTTTCCAGAGACAAACAGATCATCTGCATCACCCATCTGCCACAGATTGCAGCCATGGCAGATACGCATTTTCTGATTGAAAAATCCGTAAAGGAAAACCGGACGGTTACCGATCTTACGAAGCTTTCCGGGGAAGCTTCTTTAAAGGAGCTTGCGCGTCTCTTAGGAAGTGAAGAAGTGAGTGAGGCCGCGATCTCTAATGCAAGGGAGATGAAAATAACGGCACAGAAAGCCAAAGAGCCTGCTTCATAATTGGAAGGATTTGTCCGTGTAAAAATAGAATAACCGAACATACTAAGAAAGAACACATTTCATTTTAATGTGTTCTTTTTATATGGTTGGTAAGGAGGGGACCTATGCCGGACAAGGATTTAGAGATAGAAAACAGAATATACAGACCTCGGATCAGCAGATACCGGCATTTCCTCTTTTGGTTATTGGGAGCCGGAGCTCTGGCTGTATTGTTTACCGGTTATTTATGGATCTGGAACCGGGTGCCGTCTACGATTATGATAAAAGCCGGAGTGGATCAGAAGCTGCAGTTGTATGTGCCGGTTTCGGGAGAACTGTATAAGGAAGCGGTGGAGACAAGCGGAACCATCGGAAAACAGAAGAAAGAAGAAGGACAAAACCGAAACAGTCTGCAGATTGACCTTAAGAAAACGGTGACACTAAAAGCAAAACAGGTGGACAGTTATCGTATGGATCTGAAACTGTTTGGAGTAGTTCCTTTTAAGAACGTAAATGTTGAGGTGATTCCGGATGTGATGTTAAAGCCCGCTGGAATTCCGATTGGCATTTATGTGGAAACCGATGGAATTCTGGTGGTTGGAGTGGGGAGCTATGAGAATGAAATTGGGCAGATGTGTGCGCCGGCCAAGAATATTTTGCAGGTTGGTGATTATATCCTGGAAATGAATGATGAAAAGGTGGAAAGCAAGGCCGAACTGATGGACCGAGTGGCGCACTGTGAAGGACAGCCGCTTGTCTTAAAAATCCGCAGGGGAGAAAATGAGCTTCCGGTTCGTATCGAACCGCAGGCCGACCGGGGCGGCGAATATAAGCTGGGCATCTGGGTGAGAGATAACGCACAGGGGGTCGGAACCATGACTTATGTGGATGAACAGGGACACTTCGGCGCACTGGGACACGGAATCAATGATGTGGACACGAGCACACTCATGGATTTGGGAGAAGGAAAGCTGTATCATACGGAAATTATCGGAATTACCAGAGGAAGCAGCGGAAGTCCGGGAGAACTGACCGGATTTATTGAATATGATGACCGGAATGTCATGGGACGGATTTCGGAGAATACGGTGCGGGGAATTTTCGGCGAATGCTCACCCGAAATTTTTACCGAGAATCCGAATGAATATATGGAGCTCTGTCTGAAACAGGATATTAAGAAAGGATCGGCACAGATCATCTGCTCACTGGGAGGAGAGCTTAAGCGGTACGATATTGAAATTCTGGACATCAACCTCGAAAATGATAATGTAAACCGCGGAATCGTCCTGCAGGTAACCGATAAAGAGCTCCTGGCAGCCACTGGAGGGATTGTCCAGGGCATGAGCGGAAGCCCGATCATCCAGGACGGCAAACTGGTTGGCGCAGTCACCCATGTACTTGTCCGCGATGCTGCCAAAGGATATGGAATTTTTATTGAGGAGATGCTGGAACATGATTAGGAAACAAACCATAGTTTTTGAAATAAATAGTATTGTTTGATGCGATATATTTCAAAAACTGAGTGACTTTTTGAAATAATGGTATTATACTAAGTGTAGTTATTTCAAAAGGGGCGAAAAGGCATGAAGCGTGCAGGAATATATGTCGACAATTTAACTGGAGAAGCTGCGTATCAATCTTTTAAACCAAATCCATTACCACCGATACCCGAAGTTGAAATGGACGAGGAGATTGTAAAACTTTTAGTGGATGCAAATAAGCAGCTTGTAAAACTTGATATGGCATCACAATTGATTTCTAATGCAGATTTATTTATATCCATGTATGTTAGAAAGGAAGCGTTGATTTCTTCACAAATAGAAGGAACGCAGTGTACTCTTGATGATGTATTGGATCCAGAAGTGGAAGCAAATGCAAATCTTGATGTATCGGATGTTATTAATTATGTAAAAGCAACACAATATGCCTTAAAACGCTCGGAAAGATTACCTTTGTGCTGCCGGTTAATAAGAGAAATACATGAAGTATTGATGGAAAATGTTCGTGGACAGGATAAAACTCCGGGAGAATTCAGACATTCTCAAAACTGGATCGGGCCTGCAAATTGTTCATTAAAAGATGCAAGATACATTCCGCCCAATGTAGAAGATATGCAGACGGCAATGTCTGATTTGGAGAAATATGTCAATGAAAATGTGGATTATGATCCATTGATCAGGGTTGCATTGATTCATTATCAGTTTGAAACAATACACCCTTTTCTGGATGGTAACGGAAGAATTGGAAGACTTTTGATACTCCTTTATCTAATGGAGCAGGGATTGCTTGCAAAACCAGTCATTTATATATCCTATTTTTTGAAAAAGAACCAGATAGAATATTATGACAGGATTAGTGAAGTCAGAAGAACCGGAAACTTTGAACAATGGATAAGATTTTTTCTGGAGGCGGTGAGTAAAGCAGCGTCGGATTCTTTGGAAACAATTCGTCAGCTCTCTATGTTACATGATGCTAATATAGAAAAGCTTCCAAAGACAACTCGGAGTAAAGATAATCTGCGGGCCGTTTTTGATTATATTGAACAGTATCCAATTATTGATATTAAGAGAACTGCAAAGGACTTGGCAGTCAGTTATAATACGGTAGCTGCTGCTGTGAGAAAACTTGTAGAATTTGGAATTTTGCAGGAAACAACTAATGCTGCAAGAAACAGAGTGTTTGCTTACGAAGCGTATCTGGCGATACTGAGGAAGGATACTTAAGAGTTTATTGATTATAAAAAGATGACAAGGAGAAACAAAATGCGATACCCGGAATTTTTGAAAGAACATGGAACCATCGGCTTTGTGGCACCTTCCTTTGGCTGTGCCATGGAACCGTATCATACCTGCTTTGACAGCGCACTACAGAAGCTTCATGATCGCAGGCTTGCTACGGAGCTTGGACCGAACTGCTATGAAGGAAGCGGCATTGGAATCAGTAATACTCCGCAGAAGTGTGCCGAAGAACTGATGGCATACTACGAGAAGAAGAGTAATGATATTCTGATTTCCTGCGGTGGTGGGGAACTGATGTGCACCATCCTCCCTTATATGGATTTTGAACGGGTGAGAAAGGCAGATTCCAAGTGGTATATGGGATATTCCGACAACACGAATTTTACCTTTTTGTTGACAACGCTCTGTGATGTAGCATCCCTTTACGGACCCTGCGCAGCATCCTTTGGGATGGAACCGTATCATGAAAGTCTGGAAGATGCGCTTGCCATTTTACAGGGAAAGAAACAGGAGGTTCACAGTTATCCTCTCTGGGAAAAAGAGAAGAATAAGGACGAAGAGCATCCCCTGCTTCCTTATCACTGTACGGAGCCTTCCGCACTTAAGGGATACGATATTCCCGGAAAGAATGGCGTGGCTTTTTTTAACCATGCAGAAGCAGAGATAAAAAAAACAATTACACCAGAAAGATTATCAGATGAGAATCTGGTGCAAAATAACACGACAATAGGAAAATATGAAGAAACCGATCGGATCAGAATAAAGGGACGTCTCCTTGGGGGCTGCATGGACTGTCTGCAGCTCCTTGTTGGCACACCATATGACAAGGTGAAAGCATTTAATGAAACCTATGGAAAGGATGGAATCATCTGGTTTCTGGAATCCTGCGACCTCAATGTATTTGATATCCGGAGAGCCATGTGGCAGATGGATCAGGCAGGCTGGTTTTCGAATGCGGCAGGCTTTCTGATCGGACGCCCGCTGTGCTTCGGGGAGGAAATGATGGGTATGGATCAGTATCGTGCCATTTTATCTACCGCAGAAAAGTACAAGGTTCCGGTCATCATGGATGCGGATCTGGGGCATTTGCCACCAGCCATGCCGATTGTGAACGGAGCGCTGGCAGAGCTTACCTATGAGAAGAAGCAGCTTTCTATCCGGTATGAATACAAATAACGAAGAAAATCGTGCGATAACTTACAGTTGCACTCAAAAATCCTGTTACCTATAATGATTTCGGCGGGGATTGTTAGAGATTGTGTTAGCTGATGGAGAAATCCGCCAGGGAACCCCTCTGAAAAAGGGAAAAGGAGAATTTTATGCAGCAAATTGAGTTATCAGCAGGAAAAGACACGGAAAGTGTCTATCAGCTCATTGGGAGTCTGATGCAGAACAACAGAGAATTTCAGGTGGTCATTACCGTACCATCGATAAGGGGAGAAGAGGATAGTACTCTCGATATACAGAGAATTAATACCGTTACAGCACCGGAAGAGAAAAATTTTGATTTGGAACAGGATGTGACGGACATGATTCATGAGATCGGTGTTCCAGCGCACATTAAGGGGTATCAGTATCTGCGCGAAGCCATTATGATGTCCGTGAACGATTCGGAAATGATGGGTTCCATCACGAAGATCCTGTATCCGACGATTGCAAAAAAGTACCAGACAACATCAAGCCGCGTGGAGCGTGCCATCCGTCATGCGATTGAAGTGGCATGGAACCGGGGCAGGATGGAAACACTGGATGATATGTTTGGCTATACGATTAATACGGGAAAAGGAAAGCCGACCAATTCGGAGTTTATTGCACTTATTGCAGACAAAATCCGGTTGAAGCATCGTTGATAAGATTTTTCTAAAGTGCGACTGCGAAAATTCTGCTTTTATTGATGGTAAGGATGTTGTATAATTATCAGTAGCTATTCAGTACAGGTCGAAGCATTTGCTGCTGAGACCGTAAGAACGTGATTCAGTAATGCAAAATCCCATCGGCGAAGCCGATTTGGAATGGATTTTGCATCGTAACTGTGAAGGTACTGAACAGTTACAATTATTGTTAATAATGGATAGTGGGAGGTTCGTGATGAAAAAAATTCTTTTTGTCGCATCAGAAGGTGTTCCATTTATTAAAACGGGTGGATTGGCAGATGTTGTCGGATCATTGCCGAAGTGTATTGATAAGCAATATTTTGACGTGCGTGTGATACTTCCGAAATATACCTGCATGAAGCAGGAGATGAAGGATAAGCTCACCTATGTCACCCATTTTTATATGGACTTTCATTGGAAAAACGAATATGTGGGAATACTTACCGCAGAAGTGGATGGTGTAAAGTACTATTTCATTGATAATGAAATGTATTTTGGAGGCTTTAAGCCGTATGGGGACAATGCCTTATACGAGATTGAGAAGTTTGCATTTTTCTCCAAGGCAGCGTTATCCATTCTGCCGATTATTGATTTCAAACCGGATCTGATTCATTGCCATGACTGGCAGACGGGGCTGATTCCGGTATACTTAAAGGAACGTTTCCAGGGAAATGAATTCTACTGGGGTATCAAGACGGTTATGACGATTCACAATCTCAAGTTCCAGGGAAAATGGGGCATTGATGATGTGAAGGATATCACCGGACTTCCGGATTACTTCTTTACGCCGGATAAACTAGAATCCTATAAGGATGCGAATCTGTTAAAGGGTGGCATCGTCTATGCGGATGCCATCACAACTGTAAGTGAGACTTATGCCGAAGAGATTAAGACGGAATTCTATGGAGAACATCTGGATGGTCTGCTCCGCGCAAGAAGCAAGGATCTGCGTGGAATTGTGAACGGCATTGATTATGATGATTTCAACCCGGAAACGGATAAGAACATACCATATCCCTACAATGCTGTGAACTTCCGTAAGGAGAAGGTAAAGAACAAGAGAGCACTTCAGGAAGAGCTTGGTCTTGACAAGGACGATAAGAAGATGATGATTGGTATTGTTTCTCGACTTACTGATCAGAAGGGCTTTGATCTCATAGCCTATGTCATGGATGAACTCTGTCAGGATGAGGTGCAGATTGTGGTACTGGGTACAGGAGAAGAACGGTACGAGAATATGTTCCGTCACTTTGACTGGAAGTACAACAACAAGGTATCCGCAAATATTTATTATTCCGACCAGTTGTCCCACAAGATTTATGCAGCGGCAGATGCATTCTTAATGCCGTCCCTGTTTGAGCCCTGTGGCTTGAGCCAGTTAATGAGTCTGCGTTACGGAACCATTCCGATTGTCCGTGAAACAGGCGGACTTAAGGATACCGTAGAGCCGTATAATGAATATGAAAGTAAAGGAACCGGATTTTCCTTTACGAATTATAATGCGCATGAGATGTTATCGACCATCCGCTACGCAGAGAAGATCTACTACGATAAGAAGCGTGAGTGGAACAAGATGGTGGATCGTGCCATGGCAGCCGATTTCTCCTGGCATGTGTCCGCACAGAAGTATCAGGAGATGTACGACTGGCTGATTGGATAGAGAGACTTTTGGAACGTCGTATAGAAAAGAAAAAGGAGTGTAAACCATGCTATAAAAACAAGTTGACAATCATTTTTTACCATGCTATTCTGACAAAGGCTGAAGAATAGCCGGAAAGGTATGGTTTTATAAGATGAAAAACAAATTTAAGACACTTGACATGGTTTACATTGCTGTATTCGCAGTACTGATTGCGATCTGTTCCTGGATTTCCATTCCGACAACAGTTCCTTTTACCCTTCAGACCTTTGCTGTATTTCTTGCATCAGGCGTACTGGGAGGCAAGAGAGGAAGTCTTTCCGTACTGATTTATATTCTGCTTGGCGCAGTCGGCATTCCGGTATTTGCCGGTTTCTCCGGTGGCTTCGGCATCCTGCTTGGCCAGACCGGGGGGTATATTGTTGGATTTTTATTCTCCGCATTATTAATGTGGCTGATGGAAGCATTTCTTGGAAAGAAGATCTGGGTACTGGGGTTATCCATGGTACTTGGACTGATTGTATGCTATGCAATCGGAACTGTATGGTTCATGGTGGTATATGCCGGAAATTCAGGTGCCGTAGGACTTGCAACCGTACTTGGCTGGTGTGTCATTCCGTTCATCATCCCGGATCTGATTAAGATTGCACTGGCACTTGTCTTAAGTAAGAGACTTGGTAAAATTCTGAAACTGAATGAGAACTAAGATGAAAGAACCGAAAGCCTTACACCACATCCGGCCGCATCATGGAATGTGCCTTTATTTCTTCGAGGGAAAGGGGTACAGCAATACCTTTTCCGAGCATATGGCACAGGTGAAGGAAGAACTTCTTCAAAATAACGGAGAGGTTTTGCTGGAACTGGTAACACAGACGGATGATATCTGCAGCGCCTGCCCTCACAACCGGAACGGGAATTGTGAGACTTACGGAAAGGTGAATGCTTATGATGCCGGTGTGCTGGCGTATTGCGGTCTGGAAAGTGGCCAGAGAATTACATTCCGTGAACTGGAGACTCTGGTGGAAACAAGAATTCTTCAGGCGGGAAATGGCAGAAAAATCTGCGGGGACTGTGAATGGGGCAGTATCTGTCATAAAGAGTGATTAGGAAGAACAACATGATATGGACAGGAAGTGAGCAGTAATGTTTACTTCCTGTTTTTTCCTTACAATGAGTAATGCTGTGCGATAAAACAGGTTGACGGTTTGACCCCTAAAACGTATAATAAACTTGTAAATTTTGGGAGCGTTAAACGAATGCCGAATAACAAGAAAAAAGATGGACTGATTATGCAGGCGGGGATTCTGGCCGTAGCCGGAATCATTGTCCGCATCATCGGGCTTTTGTATAATACACCTTTAACGAATATTATCGGAGATGAAGGCTTTGGATACTACAGCAATGCTTATACGGCATACAGTATCGTTCTTCTGATTTCTTCCTATAGTATTCCGTCAGCCGTATCTAAGGTCATCGCGCAGAAGCTCGCCAAAAGAGAATATCGGAATGCATACCGGATTTTTCAGTGTGCATTGATTTATGTGCTGGTAGTTGGTGGA
This sequence comes from bacterium, assembly GCA_963618065.1. Classification (GTDB taxonomy): domain Bacteria; phylum Bacillota; class Clostridia; order Lachnospirales; family Lachnospiraceae; genus Suilimivivens. The sequence goes on from CAVERH010000004.1 coordinate 94,717, forward strand.
ATTGCCAGCTTATTTGTGTTTTTCTTTGCATCCTACATGGTGGATCTAGGGGGGTCGGTGCTGCCACTTCGAATTTTGGCACCCACCATATTCTTCAGCGGTATCCTTGGCGTATTTCGCGGATATTTTCAGGCGCATAAATCCATGGTACAGACATCTGTTTCCCAGATCCTGGAGCAGGTAGTGAATGCCGGAGTCAGTGTACTGATGGCGTATCTCCTTGTCCGGATGGTAAAGGGAGAGAGTGAAACTACACAGGCTTCGTACGGCGCGGCCGGTGGTACAATTGGTACAGGAGCCGGAGTCCTTTTTGCCCTGTTGTTTATGATGGGCGTGTATGCACTGAATAAGGGCATGATTCATCGGCAGATCGACCGGGATAAGACGGTTTATGAGAATTCACGCAAAGAAATTTTCAAGATGATTATTATGGTGGTGACACCGTTTATCTTAAGTACGGCTATTTATAACATTAATACCTTTCTGGATCAGAAGATTTATCAGACGATTTCACTTACGATCCAGCAGAAGACCGAAGCAGCCGTATCCTTTGACTTGAGTGCTATGGCGAAGGCAACGAAGCTTGCCAATATTCCGATTGCATTAGCAAGTGCGATGGCAACGGCACTGATCCCGGGTATTTCCAGTGACTTTGCACGTGGCGATCTTGAGGGTGTGAGGAGTAAGGTGGCACGCTCTGTAAAGGTGACGATGTTTATTTCCATTCCGGCGGCTGTGGGGATGGGAGTCCTCAGCCGGCCCTGTGTGCAGGTGATTTTTCACCAGAAGGCATCACTGGATATTTCGGCAGCTATGCTTGCTGTGCTTGCTGTTACGATTGTGTTATATGGTCTGTCAACTCTTACCCAGGCGGTTTTACAGTCGATTGGCAAGATGAATACGCCGATTATCAATGCATTGCTTGCACTGATCATTCATGCGGTGATTATGGTACTGGGCATGACTTATCTTGCTCCGGAATGGGGCTTATACTGCTATGCAGGTTCCAGTGTTGTTTATGCATTCCTCTTATGTATCTTTAATGGAATTTCTGTGCGGAAGCATTTGAAATATAGGCAGGAGGTGGACCGCACCTTTATCCGGCCGATCCTTTGTTCTATTTTAATGGGAGCAGTGGCTTACGGATCCTATTTCGGACTCTACCAGTTACTTCCCATCAATCTGGTGTGCCTGACGGTTGCGATCGGACTTGCCTGCGTGGTATATTTTGTGTTGGTGATCCGGTGGAGAGCCATTACGGAAGAGGAGATGAAGAGTCTGCCGAAGGGAACGCTTCTGATTAAGATTGCGAAGAAGATCCATCTGCTAAAGCCGGAAGCAGCGCCTCCGACACCGGACGATGAGGATTACTGGCTGGATGATTAAGAATGCTCCGGATAATTCTGCATACGTCTGAATCTGTTTATTCTTCAATTAAGGTCAGTCTGGAAATATCCGCATCAATCAACATCGAATAATTGGTATAGTATACAACAAAGCCTGGTTTCGCACCACCGGGTTTTTTTACGTTCTTTTTCTGAAGGTAGTCGACCTCAATCCTGGACTGGCCCTTTGCCTTGGAATAAAAGGCAGCAAGCCTTGCCGCATCTTCGTAGGTGGCATCGGTGAGTTCTCGTCCTTCACACTTCACAATGACGTGGGAGCCTGGTCTGCCCTTCGCATGAAACCACCAGTCATTGCCGGTTGCAAACTGGAAGGTCAGTTCTTCGTTCTGGAAATTGTTCTTCCCAACATAAATATGGAAGCCGTCAGAATTCATATAGTGAAGCGGATGACTCTTGAAACGGGTCTTTTTTGCGTTTCCCTTCCGGCGGACGTAACCGCTTTCGACCATTTCTTCCTTGATCTGTGCAAGGTCATCCTCAGATTGCGCGATATCAAGCGCGTTCTGGATGGATTCGAGATGATCGATCTCATCCTTGACCTCGACCGTAAGCTGGGAGAGTGCCTCGTAGGTACGTTTCAGTTTCCCATATTTATCAAAATATTTCTTACTGTTTTCAATCGGTGTAAGCTGCGGATCCAGAGGAATCGTGATCATTTCATTGGTATAATAATTCAATGTCTCCATGGATCTGCTTCCGGGTGCGACATTATAACCATAGGTGTTGATCAGCTCGCCATAAACCTTGTATTTCTCTTTCTTTTCGGTATCCTTCATCTGGTGAAGCTGCAGATCGTATTTCTTGATATCACGCTCTAAAATGGTCTGCACAATCTTACGCAGATCCACGGAACGCTGGCGAATCCTTGTATAAGCATTTTTCTGCGCATAGTAATGCTCTAACAGCTCGCTGATGGAGGAAAAGGAGGTACATTCTTCCTTCGGGTAGCTGCATAGAGGAAGTGCGGAAAATTCTACCGGTCTGCCATTCTCATAGACAATAACCGGTGCAAAATCAGCATCCTTAATGCGCTGCATGGATGCGGCAAAAGCGTCATATAACCGTGAAAGAGCATGCTGTCCTTCCAAAGAAGCTGTGAAGTACTCGGTTGGAAGATCTCCGTCGACACCTGCTTCATAACACAATTCCTGTGCAAAGAACGGCGAGAGTCCCGTGAAATTACTGTAGATTGCTTTGTAGGCAGGAAGCGCCTTCGAAAGGAAACGTTCACAGAAAGTTTCCTTCGTAACGGTAAGGGGATCGGCCTTGTCCTGTGTCTCCGGAATGAAATAATCGCGTCCGGGAAGCACCTCACGGACAGAGCTTACCATACCGGAAATGTGCTTGATGCTGTCGATGATTTTATTCTCGTCGTTTACGAAGATGATGTTGCTGTGCTTTCCCATCAGCTCGATGATCAGGCGCTTGTGGCAAAGATCGCCCATATCGTTATAATGCTCCACATGAAGTTCAATGATACGCTCTAACCCCGGCTGGGTGATTCCGGTAATCCTGCCGTTTTGTAAGTGCTTGCGCAGAAGCATGGTAAAGCTCGGTGCAGTCATGGGGCTTGGCTTATTCTGGCTGGTAAAATAAAGGAGCGGAAGGGATGCGTCTGCAGAAAGAAGAAGACGCTTCTGGCCTCCGTCTGTGGTCTTTAAGGTAAGGATCAGCTCGTCACTTTCGGGCTGTGCAATTTTATAGATCCGGCTGTTTAACAGATCTTTTTTTAATTCTGCTGCAACGGCAGCAACGGTAATTCCATCAAATGCCATGTTGTACTCCTGTGTTTTAAGGTTTTCCTGAATCGTTTAGAGTATAGCATATTTATGGGAGATCTTAAAGTGGTTTTGAGCAGAAAGCCTTGACGGAAAGCGTGCGTTCACCTATAATAATTAGGTATGTATTGGACGTTACGAAAGAAGGGAAATACCATGATTAAGAGCATGACCGGTTTCGGCAGGTGCGAGATTCAGGAAGCAGACCGTAAGATTACCGTCGAGATGAAGTCCGTGAATCACCGTTATCTGGATGTAAACATTAAGATGCCCAAGAAGCTTAATTTCTTCGAGGCAGCAATCCGTAATGAGTTAAAGAATTATATCCAGCGCGGTAAGGTGGACATTTTTATCACCTATGAGGATTATACGGAGTCCAATGTCTGTGTCAAGTATAATAAGGAGCTTGCAGCAGAATATCTGAAATACCTGAACCAGATGTCCGAGGAATTCGGTCTTGACAATGATATTCGCGTATCTGCATTATCCAGATATCCGGAGATCTTTACCATGGAAGAACAGACCATTGATGAGGAAGCATTGTGGCAGTTGCTTGACCGTGCCATTAAGGGGGCGGCAGAAGGCTTCGTAGAGACCAGAATCAAGGAGGGTGAGAACCTGAAAAACGATCTGTGCGAGAAGCTTGACGGTATGCTTAATCATGTGGATTTTATCACAGAGCGGTCTCCTGAAATTATTACAGAGTATAAGCAGAAGCTGACCGATAAGGTGAAGGAACTGTTAGAAGATACCAAGATTGATGAAAGCCGTCTGCTCATGGAGGTTACCATTTTTGCAGATAAGGTATGCGTGGATGAAGAGCTGGTGCGTTTAAGAAGTCATATTGAAGCAACGAAGGATGCACTTATCCAGGGTGGAAGCATCGGACGCAAGCTTGACTTCATTGCCCAGGAAATGAACCGTGAGGCGAACACCATTTTGTCCAAATCAAGTGACCTTGAGATTTCCAATCGTGCGATTGAATTAAAGACCGAAATTGAGAAGGTGCGCGAGCAGATTCAGAATATCGAGTAAGAGGTGTCCTTTGAACAGATTGATTCATATTGGATTTGGGAATATTGTAAATGCAGGCAAGATCATTGCAGTGGTAAGTCCGGATTCCGCACCGGTAAAGCGTATGGTGCAGAAGGCGAGGGAGCTTGGCACAGCAATTGATGCTACGCAGGGACGTAAGACAAAATCCGTTCTCGTAATGGAAAACAGCCAGCTCGTGTTATCCGCGCTGCTGCCGGAGACCATTGCACAGAGAGCGCAGGCAGAAAGCAGAGACGATGATGAAGCGTAAAGGAATACTGATTGTAGTATCCGGTTTTTCGGGCGCCGGCAAGGGAACTTTAATGAAGAAGCTTATGGAAGAGTATGATAATTATGCATTGTCGATTTCCATGACAACCAGAAATCCACGTCCCGGTGAAGAAGATGGCCGTGAGTATTTTTTCGTAACCAAAGAACAGTTTGAAGAGAAGATCGGACAGGATGGTCTGATTGAATATGCCGGTTACTGCGGCAATTACTACGGAACACCGAGAGCCTATGTCGAGCAGCAGTTAGAAGCAGGTAAGGATGTCATCCTTGAAATTGAGATTCAGGGAGCCTTAAAGATAAAAGAGAAATTCCCGACGGCATTGCTGTTATTTGTCATGCCGCCAAGTGCGAAGGAGCTTCGCCGGAGACTTACCGGCAGAGGAACCGAGACGCAGGAAGTCATTGACCAGCGGATGCACCGTGCCATTGAAGAAGCACAGGGAATTGAACAGTATGATTATATTGTGATCAATGATCAACTGGAGGAGTGCGTGAAGGAGCTGCATGCACTGATTGGCGCAGCACATAATACCCCTTCCAGAAATGAGGAGTTTATTAATAATATGAGAGAGGAACTGAAGACGATTTAGTCTTTGGCTGAAAGGAGAAATGATATGTTACATCCATCTTATTCTGATTTGATGAACGTAGTAAACAGCAACGTAGAGGAGGGGGAAGAACCTGTTGTAAACAGCAGATATTCCATCGTAATGGCTACCGCAAAGAGAGCAAGACAGATCATCGGAGGTAAGAAAGCACTGGTGAATGTCAAAGGTGCGAAGCCGTTATCCATTGCCGTTGAAGAACTGAATCAGGGCAAAATCCGGATTCTTACCGAAGAGGAAGCAAATGCTCTGAGTACCGATACCGAAGAAGAGTAATAGAAGTACGGACGCTGCCAGAGAATATTGGCGGCGTCATTTACTATTTTGGTAAATAACAATAAAGGATATCAGGTTATATGAAGGTTTTATTTATTTCCCTTGGCTGTGACAAGAATCTCGTAGACTCTGAGGTCATGCTTGGACTGCTTTCCCAGCGCGGATATGAATTCACAGACGATGAAGAGGAAGCGGAAGCAGTTGTCATCAATACCTGCTGTTTTATCAGTGATGCCAAGGAAGAAAGTGTCAATACGATTCTGGACATGGCAGAGAGGAGAAAGAGCGGACAGTTACAGGCTCTTCTGGTAACCGGCTGTCTGGCACAGCGTTATTCTGAGGAAATGCAGGTGGAGATCCCGGAGGTCGATGCAGTTCTCGGAACAACAGCCATTGATGCGATTGCCGATGCACTCGACGAGGTGCTTAAGGGACAACAGCATAATTATATTGAGGATATCAACAAGGCTCCGCAGGGAGGCCGGCACCGTGTCGTAACAACAGGCGGCTATTATGCCTATCTGAAAATTGCAGAAGGATGCGACAAGCATTGTACCTATTGTATCATTCCGAAGGTGCGTGGCGATTACCGAAGCGTACCGATGGAGCAGCTACTGAAGGAAGCGAAGGAGCTAGCAGAGGGCGGCGTGAAGGAGCTGATTCTGGTCGCACAGGAGACCACCCTTTACGGAAAGGATCTGTATGGAGAAAAATCCCTCCCCCGTCTTTTAAGAGAGCTTTGCAGGATCGAGGGCATTCACTGGATCCGTCTCCTTTACTGCTACCCGGAGGAAATCACGGATGAACTGATTGAGGTCATGAAGGAGGAAGAGAAGATCTGTCACTATCTGGATATTCCGGTACAGAGCGGGTGCGATGAAATCCTCCGCAGAATGGGACGCTGGACAAATACGGAACAGATCCGTACCCTGGTTGCAAAACTGCGTAAGGAGATTCCGGATATCTGTTTAAGAACGACTTTTATTGCAGGATTTCCGGGCGAAACGGATGAAAACCACGAAGAAACCATGTGTTTCATCAATGAAATGGAATTTGACCGTCTTGGCGTCTTCCCCTATTCGCCGGAAGAAGATACGGCAGCAGCCGAAATGGAGGATCAGGTGCCGGAGGAGATCAAGAATGCACGCCGGGATGAGATCATGGAGCTGCAGCAGGAAATCGCCTTTGAACAGGCAGAAAACATGGTTGGTAAAATCGTGGAGGCCATGATTGAAGGCAGTGTTCCGGAAGAAGGAATTTATGTGGCAAGAACCTATAAGGATGCACCGAATGTAGACGGATTCCTGTTTTTGAAGGCAGACGGCGCAGGCTCCCTGATGAGTGGCGATTTTCTTCGTGCAAAGATTACAGGTTCCAATGAATACGATTTGATAGGAGAGATAACAGAATGAATTTACCCAACAAATTAACTATTTTCAGAGTAATTCTGATCCCGTTTTTTATTGTGTTTTTGTTAGTTCCCAATATGCCGTTTCTGCCCTCTGCAGAATGGAGCAAATGGATTGCACTTGCCATTTTCATCATTGCATCCCTGACCGATATGCTCGATGGCAAAATTGCCAGAAAGTATAACCTCATTACCGATTTCGGTAAGTTCATGGATCCGCTTGCCGATAAGCTTTTAGTATGTTCGGCACTGATTGCATTGATCGAACTTGGCAGAATCCCGGCATGGATGGTTATTGTCATTATTGCAAGGGAGTTCACCATCAGCGGATTCCGTCTTGTCGCAGCAGATAAGGGCGTTGTTATTGCAGCAAGCTACTGGGGCAAGTTTAAGACCGTGTTCCAGATGGTTGCGGTCTGCCTTCTGATTGTAGATCTTCCGGTACTGCATGTCCTGACACAGATTATTTTGTGGATTGCGGTCATTCTCACGATCGTTTCCCTCATTGATTATCTGATTAAGAATAAAGATGTGATGAAGGATATTAAGTAGTCATTTTCAAGAAAGATGATATAAGAGCTGATATAAGAAGCTGATTTAAGAAGGGACTTTTGCAAAGGAAACTATTGCGAAAGTCCTTTTTATTCGTTATACTGTATTCATATGTAGATTCACTGTCGTTCCAGACAGTCAAGATTCATGCTTCTGCTTTGCAAATCCGGCATTTTCGCCAATTTATCCAAAGCAAATGATACCAGGGAAGGGGAGATGCCGTTGAGGGAGTTTTATTGGACTATAAAAGGTGTATAATCGATTTATAAACAGAGTCAGAAATCAAGTAAATAACTCATTGACAAAATCGAACGTTTGTTTTATTCTGTAAAAGAACAAACGTTCTGAAAGCGATGGAAGCTTAATTAAAGGAGACAGATTCATGGAAAGAGAAGAGAAGTTAAAAGCACTGGATGCAGCATTAGGACAGATTGAGAAGCAATTTGGTAAGGGCGCAGTAATGAAATTAGGCGATCCTTCCGCGCAGATGAACGTTGAGACGATCCCGACAGGGTCCTTAAGCCTTGATGTTGCACTTGGCTTAGGAGGTATCCCGAAGGGAAGAATTATAGAGATCTACGGACCGGAATCCAGTGGTAAGACGACCGTTACCCTGCATATGATTGCGGAAGTGCAGAAGCGTGGCGGAATTGCCGGATTTATTGATGCGGAGCATGCCCTTGATCCGGTATATGCGAAGAACATCGGTGTAGATGTGGATAATCTTTACATTTCACAGCCGGATAACGGAGAGCAGGCGTTGGAGATTACCGAGACGATGGTTCGTTCCGGTGCGATTGATATTGTTGTTGTAGACTCAGTTGCAGCCTTGGTACCGAAAGCAGAGATTGACGGTGATATGGGAGATTCCCATGTGGGTCTGCAGGCCAGACTCATGTCGCAGGCTCTGCGTAAGCTGACCGCTGTGATCAGTAAGTCAAATTGTACGGTTATCTTTATTAACCAGTTACGTGAGAAGGTTGGTGTGGTGTATGGTAATCCCGAGACGACCACAGGTGGACGCGCATTGAAATTCTATTCTTCCGTAAGACTGGATGTGCGTCGAATTGAAGCATTGAAGCAGAGCGGGGAAACAATCGGTAACCGTACCAGAGTAAAAGTTGTTAAGAATAAGATTGCGCCTCCTTTTAAGGAAGCTGAATTTGATATTATCTTCGGAGAAGGAATTTCTACCGTTGGAGATATTCTTGATCTGGCTGCCGATGCCAACATCGTAAATAAGAGTGGGGCATGGTACGCCTACGAAGGAAACAAGATCGGACAGGGCAGAGAGAACGCCAAGCAGTATCTGAAGGAACATACCGAAATGCTTGAAGAGATCGAGCAGAAGGTTCGGGCACATTACGGCTTACAGGATGCGAAAGATGATCGTAACGAAGATTGAAGAAGTAACGAAAGCTAAATGCAGAATTGAAATTGATCAGGAGTTCGCCTTTGTTTTATACAAAGGCGAATTGCGTATGTATCACATCCGGGAAGGCGAAGAATTAGACCCTGCCATATATGAAGAGATTACGGGAACACTTCTTCCGAAGCGTGCGACTATGCGTGCCATGAATCTGTTAAAGAGCAGACCCTATACGGAGTATCAGCTTCGTCAGAAGCTTTCACAGGGGGGATACCCGCAGGAGGCAATGGAAGAAGCCATTTCCTATGTGAAGAGCTATCATTACATCGATGACCGGCAGTATGCGATGGATTATATCGAGTACCATCAGGAAGGTAAGACGAAGCAGAAGCTGTTACAGACCTTAATGAGTAAGGGACTCTCGAAGGAACTGATTTCAGAATGTTTTGATGAAATTGTGGGAGATCGGAAGAAAGAGCTCGAAGAAGAGCAGATTTTAAAAATTTTGCGAAAGAAAAATTATGATCCGGAACAGTGGACATTTGAGGAAAAACAGCGGCTTATGGCGTCTTTGTACAGAAAAGGCTTTTCTCCGGAATTAATTCATGTGCACTTTTACTTGACATAACTATGAATAACGTATAGAATTTAAGTGTTGTAATTTGCTTTTAGAATGTCTTTTCCATACACATTCTATATAGATAATAGTACAATGAAAATTAAATAAGGAGGTGCTCCTGTAAATGCAGTCAGTTATTGCAACGATTGTAACGCTGGTGATCGTGGCTCCGCTTACATGGGTTCTTGCTACGTTATATCACAAGAAGGTATCCGCAGCAAAGATCGGTAATGCAGAGGATAAGGCACGAGAGATCATCGACGAAGCTCTGAAGACTGCTGAGACCAAGAAGCGTGAATCTTTACTTGAGGTAAAGGAAGAGTCTATTCGTACGAAGAATGAACTGGACAAGGAAATCAAGGAGAGACGTGCGGAAGCGCAGAGATATGAGCGCAGGGTTCAGCAAAAGGAAGAGAACATTGATAAGAAATCAGATGCAATCGAGAAAAAGGAAGCAAGCCTGATTGCCAGAGAAGAAGAACTGGCAAAGCAGCGCGAAGAAATTTCTAAGCTTAACGAGCAAAGATTACAGGAACTGGAACGAATCTCTGGTTTAACCTCCGAACAGGCAAAAGAGTACTTATTAAAAATTGTTGAAGATGAAGTGAAACATGAATCGGCCGTGATGATCAAGGAAATGGAGAATCGCGCCAAAGAAGAAGCGGATAAGAAGGCGAAGGAGTATGTGGTAAATGCCATTCAGAAATGTGCAGCAGATCATGTATCTGAAACAACCATCTCCGTTGTCCAGCTCCCGAATGACGAAATGAAGGGAAGAATTATTGGTCGAGAGGGACGAAATATCCGAACTCTGGAGACCATGACCGGTGTGGATTTAATCATCGACGATACACCGGAAGCTGTTGTCTTATCCGGTTTCGACCCGATCCGACGGGAAGTTGCAAGAATTGCGCTTGAAAAACTGATTGTGGATGGACGTATTCATCCGGCCAGAATCGAAGAAATGGTTGAGAAGGCGCAAAAAGAAGTAGAAGTGATGATGAAAGAGGAAGGTGAACAGGCAACCTTAGAGGTTGGCGTTCATGGTATTCATCCGGAACTTGTACGCTTACTTGGTAAGATGAAGTTCAGAACAAGCTATGGACAGAATGCATTAAAGCATTCCATCGAAGTAGCCCAGTTATCCGGTCTTTTAGCTGCAGAGCTTGGACTTGATATCCGTCTTGCGAAAAGAGCAGGTCTTCTGCATGATATCGGTAAAGCCGTGGATCATGAAATGGAAGGTTCCCATATTCAGCTTGGTTCTGAATTATGTAGAAAGTACAAGGAATCAGCGGTTGTTGTTAACGCCGTAGAGTCCCATCATGGCGATGTAGAGCCTCAGTCATTGATCGCTTGTATCGTACAGGCAGCGGATACGATTTCGGCTGCAAGACCGGGTGCCCGTCGTGAGACACTGGAAACATATACGACAAGATTGAAACAATTAGAAGAAATCACCAACAATTTTAAGGGAGTAGATAAATCTTTTGCTATTCAGGCAGGTAGAGAGATTCGTGTAATGGTAGTTCCGGAACAGATTTCTGATACAGACATGGTTCTGTTAGCCAGAGATATTTCCAAGCAAATTGAAGCAGAATTGGAATATCCGGGTCAGATCAAGGTCAATGTGATCAGAGAGTCAAGAGTAATAGACTACGCGAAGTAAGTGATTACGAAATTAAAATGATTGGGAAAGTCTTAAAAATACAGTATTTTGGGGCTTTCCCAATTTTTTATATTTATAATTATAACTATATTATCCTAAAATGTCCTAATACATCCTACATAATTGGTGTCAAATTGGTGCAAAAAGTAAATTGGTGCAAAGAAAGACCAAGCCTTAATTTTTGTATAGATATTTGTTGTTATTGCCCACCTAACCTGACCTGTTTTTAAATCGCTTGCCTGTCATGGGATT
>CAVERH010000005.1:0-89747 GCA_963618065.1 bacterium
GCATTGAACGGAACCCCTAATATCATTTTCAACTAATGGGGTTCTGAACAGTTACAATCGATCTAAAATTCAAAAACGAGAAGAGGAAAACAGATTGATGGGGGAATTGCTGACAGATCCGGCAAACTTGGCAAAGCTGTTAGATGCTGTTATGAAAAAGACAGAACAATATATTATGCAGCAGAAAACAAAAGATTATCTGGCAAAAGAAATTGATCAAAAAGGATATGTATAAAATCGTTGTCCGGCAAAATTTATTTGATAAATCAGTAAATCCAAAATGACAGGGGGTGGCAGATCAAACGTATGATATTGCATATCAGAAAATATCATACATAAATAAAACTCCGGCAGTGTATGTTCAGCATTGCCGGATGTTTTATGCGTAATTCAGTAGTCATGACCTGAGTGGGGGGTGCACCCAAGTGAGGTGGCATTTTAATAGTTTTTGTTTAGAATCCCATGATTAGTGATGCTGTGTTTCATAGTAGATAATAGAAACAAAAACAGAAACACTAAATTATAATGAAAATAAAATGGAAAATATTCAGTTAATTGTGTTGATTCTTTTGCAATTTCTGCATATACTATAGGTAGAATAAAGTGATGGAGGTGTTTACTATGGCAATTGCAGCAGATCTTTTACAAAGTCTTGTTCCTATTTCACAATTCAATAAAGGTCAGGCAGCAAAGATATTTGACAGGCTTCATTCGGAAAGAGAATTAATTGTTTTAAAGAACAATCAGCCCTCAGCAATCATATTATCACCAGCGGAATATACCAGATTAACAGAAATTGAGGAGGATTATTATCTTCTGTTGGAGGCAAACAGGCGTATAGAGGAGAATGGAGATAATAAGACGGTTTCATTAGATTCTGTGATGAATCATCTTGGAATCAGTAAAGAAGAGCTTTGGGAAGCGGAGGATGTAGATATCGAATGACATGGAGTATTGAGTTTTTAGAAGAAGCCCAAAAAGATATGGAATGCCTTTGGGTAATAAAAGTGGTACAAACCTTACAAATCTTATGAAGATAAAGTTTAGGGATTTGGGTATCCGGGTTGTCTACAAGATTGAGAGAGTGGATGGAGTAATGAAGATTATCGTTGTTTCTGCCAGAACTGATGAACAAGTTTACAAAGAAGCAGCAAAAAGAAGAGAGGAACATGATTTATAATAGAATGAATGGAAAAGCCGCTATCTGGGAAATTTCCTGGTAGCGGTTTTTTGTGGAGAAATATATGTCAGAAGAAATCGTATAACAGATATAAAACAGATTGTAAAAATCAGATATTCATACTATACTGAACTTGGTAACTGCATGAACATATGGAAAGTTGTAAAGTATCAATTTTGCAAATGAAGTTTCGAAGAACTGTGAAATAGAATATGAGGAATGAACGAATGAATAAGAAAAGACAACGACGGATGAATTATCTGATAAATATTATTTTGTGTCTTGTGGCACTTGCTTCACTGACGGTATGCATTTTTCTGCTTTTGAAGAACTACCAGTTGAATTTTGAAACAACCGAGGCACTGGCACAGGTGGAGCAGATCAAGGAGGATACGAAGGACTATATTTACACCCAGTCGGATGTAAATTCTTTCGTGGAAGAGGCTGTCTTAAATGCACAGACCATAGAAGCAAGAAAGCTTCTGGCTGATATCAAGGAGCGTATGGAAAGCGGAGACAGTACGGCTGCCGTTTTGCGGGAACTGTATCCGGAGGATGTGGTGGTTTATGCCGATAGTAAGTATAATTTCTTCCCGATTACTGATGAATACAAGCATAATAATTATGTACTGGATAATTTTGTTTTAGATGAAGCAACTTCCAGAATTGCCTATACGGATGATGTCGGAGAGGTGCGCTCCAGGATCGGTATTGATGTTTCCAAGCATCAGGGAAAGATCGATTGGGAAAAGGTAGCTGCCGATGGTATCGACTTTGCATTTATCCGCGTTGGCTTCCGGGGAAGCTCGGAAGGGAAGCTTGTGGAGGATGAATATTTTATTGATAACATTGAGGGTGCGTTGGAGAATCATATCGAGGTTGGCGTTTATTTCTATACGCAGGCAGTAACCACGGAAGAAGCAAAAGAAGAAGCACAGTTTCTGCTGGATCTGTTAGAGCCGTATGACATTACCTACCCGGTAGTCCTTGACCTTGAGGAAGTGAATGGAAAGAGCCGTACCGATGATATGACACAGGAAGATTTTACCGATGCGGCCATTGAATTCTTAGATACGGTAGAGAAAGCAGGCTATCAGCCGATGATCTACGGAAACCTAAAGACCTTCTTTATCATGCTCGATATGAGCCGGATTGAAAAGTACGACAAGTGGTTTGCCTACTATCAGACTCCGGTTTATTTCCCGTATGAATTCGCTATCTGGCAGTACAGCAGTACCGGTAAGGTGGACGGAATCAAGGGTGATGTGGATCTGAATGTGTGTATGAAGGAGTATTAAGTAGACTATTTAGTTTAATGATGATTTTTTGTGAGCAAAATATTGTATTTGTTTTTTGGACTTTTTGTGCTAAGAAAATAATTGACCGAACTTCTTTTTATGGTAATATATTAATAGGGAACTTGAGAGCCAGGCGGCTTACCCTCTTCGGAGGGGCTAACCCTCCAGACGAAAGAGAGGAGGGCGATGCCAATGTATGTTACATATTCGGATCTGATCCAGATAGGTATCTTCTTGGTATCCCTTGTAGGTTTGTGTTATACATTCTTCAAGGGAAAACGAAAATAGCCGCCATTACTCGCAATAATGACGGCTGTTTGTAAAATAATCAGCTAATATTAAGGGTAAGCCGCTTCTCCGATTCCCTTTTCTATAATATACTATGAACAGCACATTATTTCAAGGATTATGTAAAAATAAAATTTTAAAAAGAATGTCAAGTAAAAATGCTTGACATTCTTTTGCGTATCATGTATATTGTTCAAGGTGAGTGCAATGGAACGAATAGCTAAGCAGGCAATGCTTTATGATTTTTATGGAGAATTGCTGACAGAGCATCAGAAGAAGATCTATGAGGATGTCGTGTACAATGACTTCTCGTTATCCGAGATTGCCGAAGAGAACGGAATCAGCCGTCAGGGAGTACATGATCTGATCCGGCGGTGCAACAGGATTTTACAGGAATATGAGAACAAGCTTCATTTAATAGAACGTTTCGTGAAGATCCGGGAAGAAGTGGGAAGCATCCAGAAGCTGGCAGAGAATCCGCAGATTACGAAGGAAGAGCTGGTAGGAAAGATGAATGAGATTTCCCACAGGATCATGGAAGAGTTATAACTATTCGTACAGGTCGAAGCATTTACTGCTGAGAATGTAAGAATATGACGTAGGAACGAGGTTAAGGAATGGCTTTTGAGAGTCTGACAGATAAACTTCAAAATGTATTTAAAAAACTGAAAAGCAAAGGCCGACTTACAGAGGAAGATGTCAGGGTTGCACTGAAAGAAGTCAAGATGGCGCTGTTAGAGGCTGATGTCAACTTCAAGGTCGTTAAGCAGTTCATCAAGTCTGTGGAAGAGCGTGCAATCGGTTCCGATGTCATGAACGGACTGAATCCCGGACAGATGGTAATTAAGATTGTTAACGAAGAAATGATTGCCCTGATGGGATCGGAAACGACCGAGCTGCAGTTCCAGCCTGGTAAGGCAATTACCACGATTATGATGTGTGGTCTTCAGGGTGCCGGTAAAACAACCGCAGCAGCCAAGATTGCCGGAAAGCTGAAGCTGAAAGGAAAACGTCCACTGCTCGTTGCCTGTGACGTATATCGTCCGGCGGCAATTAAACAGCTGCAGATCAATGGTGAGAAACAGCAGGTAGAGGTTTTTGCCATGGGAGACAATCAGAATCCTGTGGACATTGCGAAGGCCGCTGTGGAACACGCACGTAAGAAAGATTTAAACGTTGTAATTATCGATACCGCAGGCCGGTTACATGTCGATGAAGATATGATGGTTGAGCTTGAAGAGATCAAGCGCAATGTGGAAGTGCATCAGACACTCCTCGTTGTGGATGCCATGACCGGTCAGGATGCCGTAACCGTAGCGGGTCAGTTCAATGACCGTATCGGAATTGACGGCGTGGTACTTTCCAAGATGGATGGTGATACCCGGGGCGGTGCAGCCCTTTCTGTTAAAGCTGTTACCGGCAAGCCGATTCTTTATGTCGGCATGGGTGAAAAGCTAAGTGATCTGGAGCAGTTTTATCCGGATCGTATGGCGAACCGGATTTTAGGAATGGGAGATGTGCTTTCCCTGATTGAAAAGGCACAGGAAAACATTTCCATTGACGAGAACAAGGAAAAGGAAATGGCTGCCCGGATGAAGAAGGGCAAGTTCGATTTTGATGATTACTTAGAGAGCATGAAGCAGATGCGGAACATGGGAGGCTTAAGCAGTATTCTTTCCATGATGCCCGGTATGGGAAGCAAGCTTGGGGATGTGGAATCCATGATTGATGAAAAGCAGCTTGCCAGAACCGAAGCGATCATCTTAAGCATGACTCCGGAAGAAAGAAAGAATCCGAAGCTGATGAATTTAAGCCGCAAGGGCAGAATCGCGAAGGGGGCAGGTGTGGATATTGCCGTAGTCAACCGCTTTATCAAGCAGTTTGAACAGTCCCAGAAGATGATGAAGCAGATGCCGGGGCTGATGGGTGGCAAGCGCGGCAGAGGAATGTTTGGCGGTATGAAGTTTCCGTTTTAGGAAGTTTTATATAAATTGAAATGATTATTTCATTACACTATGGAGGTGAAACAAAATGGCAGTTAAAATCAGATTAAGAAGAATGGGTCAGAAGAAAGCTCCTTTCTATAGAATCGTAGTTGCAGATTCACGTTCTCCCAGAGACGGAAGATGTATCGAAGAGATCGGTACTTATGACCCGAACACAGATCCCAGCACTTTTAAGGTAAATGAGGAGCTTGCTAAGAAGTGGTTAGCAAACGGAGCTCAGCCTACAGAAGTTGTCAGCAAGATTTTTAAGCAGGCAGGAATTGAGAAGTAATTGTATGTTGTCTGGCCCTTTTGGAGGTGAACAATGAAAGAATTAGTAGAAGTAATTGCTAAAAACCTTGTTGATCATCCTGAGGAAGTCGTTGTTACAGAGAAAGAAGAAGGAAAACATATTACAGTTGAACTTCATGTGGCAGCATCTGATATGGGAAAGGTGATCGGTAAGCAGGGAAGAATTGCAAAAGCAATCCGTGCCGTTGTAAAGGCTGCATCATCGAAAGATAACAAGAAGGTAGACGTAGAAATCGTCTAATGTGGGTGTGAAACCCGTTTAAGATAAGAGGGAGTTCTTCGGAGCTCCCTCTTAGTTGCCATGCATATGAGAAAATGATCCAGTGGATCATTTTTGAGTTACTATAGACATGTAAGTAATGTCTGTATTTAAGTTATATTTGTCAGGATTACGATGGGGGTTATTATGGAAAAGCTCTTACAGGTGGGAGTCATTTCTTCCACACATGGAGTACGCGGAGAGGTCAAGGTGTTTCCGACGACCGATCAGGTACAGCGTTTTAAAAGGTTAAGGGAAGTCATTCTGGACACCGGAAGCGAACAGAAGGTATTGAAGATCGAAAGCGTGAAGTTTTTCAAGCAGTTCGCAATCTTAAAATTTGAACATTATGATAACATCAATGATATAGAGAAATATAAAGGTAAGAGCCTTTATGTCACCAGGGAGAATGCAATGAAGCTTCAAAAGGACGAGTATTTCATTGCAGATCTGATTGGCATGACCGCAGTTTCGAATGATGAGGCATTAAAGGGAACCCTTACCGATGTGATTGAAACCGGGGCAAATGATGTGTATGTCATCGCATTAGAGGATGGAAGAGAGCTTCTGCTTCCGGCAATTAAGGAGTGTATCCTTAAGGTCGATGTAGAAGGAGAACAGCTTACCTTTCATTTGATGGAGGGACTTCTTTAAAGATGAATTTTCATGTATTGACTTTATTTCCTGAAATGATCGATCAGGGAGTCCGTACCAGTATTACCGGGCGCGCCATAGAGAAGGGAGTCATTTCTCTGGATCTTGTGAATATCCGGGATTATACGAAGGATAAGCACAAGAAGGTGGATGATTACCCGTATGGCGGTGGGGCGGGTATGCTGATGCAGGCACAGCCGGTATACGATGCATTCTTAAGTGTGACAAAGAACTTAAAGAGCAGAATGCGCCCCAGGGTAATTTATATGGCACCGCAGGGCAGGACCTTTCATCAGCAGATGGCAAGGGAGCTGGCCTGTGAAGAGGATCTGATCATTCTTTGCGGACATTATGAGGGAATCGATCAGCGGGTGCTGGATACAATTGTGACGGATTATGTATCGATCGGAGATTACGTGCTGACCGGCGGGGAGCTGCCTGCCATGGTGATGATCGATGCGGTTTCCCGTATGGTGCCAGGGGTACTTGGCAACGAGGATTCGGGAGAGACCGAGAGCTTTTCCAATTATCTGCTGGAATATCCGCAGTATTCAAGACCGGAGGAATGGAACGGACAGAAGGTTCCGGAGGTCCTTCTATCCGGCAACCATGAAAAGGTGGAGGAATGGCGGCTTACACAGTCACTGGAGCGGACGAAGGAGCTGCGCTCTGATCTGTATGAGAAATGGGCAGCCGAAAATCAGGATTATTTTGAACGGCTGCGCAAGCGGGAAGCGCGGAAGAAACAGAAGGAAGAACGCAGATTGCGGAAAGAGCAGCAAATATAAGTATATGATACCATCTGATGACAAAAAAAGCTTGCAAATCCATGAAATGTATGGTATCATCTCATATGTTGTGGAATTGTGATGGTCCGCTGGTATGATGATATTAAGAACGTCTATTTTCCAAATACAGAATAAGAGAGGATATTGAAATGAACGAAATTATTAAAAACATTGAAAACGAAGCATTAAAAGAAGTTTCTGAATTCAACGTTGGTGATACCGTTAAGGTTTACGGTAAGATCAAGGAAGGAAACCGTGAAAGAATTCAGGTTTTCGAAGGCGTTGTATTAAAGAAGCAGGGAACCGGCGCTCGTCAGACCTTTACTGTACGTAAGTCATCTAACGGTGTTGGTGTTGAAAAGACCTGGCCTTTATATTCCCCGAACGTTGAGAAGGTTGAAGTGGTTCGTAAGGGTAAAGTCCGCAGAGCAAAACTGAATTACTTAAGAGACCGTGTAGGTAAGGCTGCTAAGGTTAAGGAAGTAGTGAAGTAATCGTTGCTGGTACGAGTGAACAGTAACAAATAATCTGCCGACAACCGGTAGGAATGAAAATTACAGGACAACCGAGTTATCGGTTGTCCTATTTGTTTTACCATGCATATGAGAAAATGATCCACGGGATCATCTTTGTGTGCAGGGCATCTGATATGATAAAGGGTTAAATATGGCAAAACACAAAGGTCTTTCTTTTTATGAAAAGGAAAAGAAAATAAGTAAAGGAATGGTACGGGAAATTTTTTCCGTGATGTTTTTCTGCTTTGCGGCAATTCTGCTTGCGTTTGTCATCGTGATTTCTTTTGGCCTGAAAACCAGTGTGATCGGTGTTTCCATGGAGCCTGCCCTGTCGAACGGGCAGACCGTTTTCATTGACCGGTTCATCTATAAGCTGTTGTCTCCGAAGCGTGGGGATGTGATTGTTTTTCTGCCAAATGGGAATACGAACTCCCATGATTATTTGAAGCGGGTGGTTGCACTTCCGGGAGAAAAGGTGCAGATTATCGGTGGTTACGTTTATGTGAACGGTGTGATGCTCGATGAAGATGAAACACTGGATAAGATTGCAGATCCCGGTATCGCAGAGATTGAGATTACGCTTGGTTCCGATGAGTTCTTTGTGCTGGGAGACAACCGTAATAACAGTGAGGACAGCCGGTCGGGTAACATCGGGCCGGTGAAGAGAAGCAATATTATTGGAAAAGCATGGTTCCATTTATCCGGTAGAGAGGATGGATGGGGATTTGTAAGATAGGAGTCGAGAATGAATTATCAATGGTATCCCGGACATATGACCAAAGCAAAGCGAATGATGCAGGAGAACATCAAGCTGATTGATCTGATTATTGAGCTTGTCGATGCGAGAATTCCCATGAGCAGTCGGAATCCGGATATTGACGAGCTGGGAAAGGGCAAGGCCAGAATTATTCTGCTAAATAAATCAGATCTTGCAGATGCAAGGCTGAATCAGGAATGGGAGAGGTTTTTTAACGAAAAAGGGTATTTCGTGCAGCTGCTCAATGCGAAAACCGGAGCAGGAATCAAAAATATTCAGACCCTGGTGCAGGAATCCTGCAAGGAAAAGATCGAACGCGACAGAAAGCGTGGCATCATCAATCGTCCGGTTCGTGCCATGGTGGTAGGGATTCCCAATGTCGGCAAGTCTACGTTTATTAATTCATTTGCCGGAAAGGCATGTGCCAAGACCGGAAATAAGCCCGGCGTTACGAAGGGAAAGCAGTGGATCAGGCTTAACAAGAATCTGGAGCTGTTAGATACTCCGGGTATTTTATGGCCGAAGTTTGAGGATCAGAAAATTGGAGAGCGTCTGGCACTCATTGGTTCGATCAATGATGAGATTCTGCATGGGGACGAGCTTGCAGTAGCACTGATCCGAAATTTAAAAAAATCATATTTGGACTTGTTAGAAAAACGATATGATATTACAATAGATGAAGATGCATATGATACATTGAAGAAGATTGCAATCGCACGTAAGTGCCTGCAAAAAGGGGAATTACCTGATGTGGATCGGGCATCTTCCATGCTGCTTGAAGATTTTCGTTCAGGAAAGCTTGGAAGGATTACATTAGAGCGTCCGGAGGAATGGCAGTGAATAAGAAGTTAAAGGATATTCTGAGTACAAGCTTGTATTTATTAATTGTACTGGTTGTAACCTTTCTGGTTGTGACCTATGTGGGACAGAGAACGAAGGTGATCGGAAGCTCCATGTCCCCCACGCTTACCGATGGCGATAATCTCATTGTCGATAAGATTTCGTATCGTTTTCATGATCCGGAGCGGTTCGACATTGTGGTATTTCCGTTCCGGTATGCAGAGAAGACCTATTATATCAAGCGGATTATCGGGCTGCCGGGAGAAACGGTATACATTGATGAAGAAGGAACCATTTACATCGATGGAGAGGTTCTCGATGAGCACTTTGGCAAGGAAGTGATTCAGGATCCGGGAAGGGCCTATGAGACGATTACGCTTGGTGAGGATGAATATTTTGTTCTGGGAGATAACCGCAATAACAGCTCGGACAGCAGGGATCCGGTTGTGGGCAATATCCACCGGGATGAACTGATTGGGAAAGCATGGATGCGGATTTATCCGTTTGACCAGATGTGTATTATCAAACATCAGTAAAATAACAGGAGTACATAATGGAAACAAAGATCAGTGTGATCAAAGAAGAATTACAGGCAGCATCTTATAAAGAGCTGCCTCTCTTTATAAGTAAATACGAAGCAGATGAACGAAGCGGAGTCGCTGCGCTTGTAAAAAGAGCACGTAAGCAGAGGGATGATTATGAGAACGAGCTGCTGCGTACCGAAAAGCTGAAGGAATATGAGAAGAAATACAGTCAATATTCTTATATCTGCGGAATTGATGAAGTCGGGAGAGGTCCGCTTGCAGGACCGGTTGTGGCAGGTGCTGTGATCCTGCCCAAAGATTGTGATATTTTGTATCTAAATGATTCCAAGCAACTCTCCGAAAAGAAAAGAGAAGAGTTAAATGACATCATTTTGGAAAAGGCAGTAGCAACCGGAATTGGTGTCGTGTCACCGGAACGAATTGACGAAATCAATATTCTGCAGGCAACCTATGAGGCAATGCGTCAGGCAATTGGAAACCTTTCCGTAAAGCCGGATCTGCTGCTGAACGATGCGGTAACGATCCCGAAGGTCGAGATTCCGCAGGTGCCGATTATTAAAGGGGATGCCAAGAGCATTTCCATCGCGGCGGCCAGCATCATCGCCAAGGTATACAGGGATCATCTGATGGTGCAGTATGACGAGATTTTCCCGGGATATGGGTTTGCAGGAAATAAAGGATACGGAGCACAGGCTCACATGGAAGCGATCCGTACCTTAGGACCGACGCCAATCCATAGAAGAACATTTATTAGGAATATCGTATAAAATTATTCAGGGAGAAATCAGATTGAACATTTCATCCTTTGTAAATCAGATTACACAGACAATTACAGATGCGGCGAATGGGAACACAGGGAATCTTTCTCCATCTGCATTGGAGGAGAGCATCCGCAACGGGCTGGAAGCGATTCTGTCAAAGGGATCCGGACAGTCGGTAACGGGAGAGGTTCTGCAGATGAACGGGAATGAGATTCTATTGTCCCTTGGAGAAAACCAGCTTCTGCAGGCAAGGCTGGAGGGTGGAGCAATGCCCAAAATGGGCCAGATCATGACCTTCCAGATCCAGAATACGGCAGTAAATAAAATTTCCCTGACACCGCTTTTTGAAAACTTGAATCAGAATTCCAATATCTCTACGGCATTGAAGGCGGCAGGACTTCCGCTGACGGATCAGATGATCCAGATGGTGAAGGATATGATGCAGGAGGGACTTCCGATCGACCGGCAGTCGCTGTATCAGATGAACCGTGCCATGAATCTGAATCAGGGAGTACCTACGTCGACACTGGCACAGATGCAGCGTTTGGGGATTCCATTGGAAGCGGATATGATTCAGCAGTTTCAAAATTACCAGAATTATGAGCATCAGATTACCGGAAGTCTTTCGGATCTTACCGATGCTTTTACGGAGAGCTTCTTACAGTTATCCGGGGAACAGGGCGCACAGGAAGGGGTGTCCTTTGTGCAGGATATATTAGGACAGTTTGTGAGTGAGGAAGGAATTCCGGAAGAGAACATTTCACAGAATCCGGAGGCGGTACAGAACCAGCCGGAAGGACAGGCAGATGGATTACAGAAGGACTTTACAGAAAGTGTACTACATAAAGATCTTAAAGAACTTGGCGCATCGCCGGAACAGCTTTCCAATCTGGTTTCCAATAAGGGAAACGGACAGCAGGTATTCAAAGAGGTGCTGCATCTGATTGACCAAAATCTTAAAGGAGAGGTAAGTACACCGGACTTTAGTGAAAAACTGGGGGAATTTTTAGAGGGAAAGGAATTTAAGCAGTTATTTAAGGAAACCTTAAACAAGCAGCTGCTTTTAGAGCCGGCTGAGGTGGCCAAAGAGGGCAAGGTGGATCAGCTCTATGAAAAGCTGAACCAGCAGATGAAGAGTCTGAATGCACTGTTATCCGATCCGGCAAGAGGTGATACGGCACTTGCGAAAACGGTGACGAATCTGAATCAGAATATGGATTTTATGAATGCGATGAATCAGAACTTTTCTTATATTCAGATTCCGCTTAAAATGTACAATAAAGAGACAAGCGGAGAGCTGTTTGTTTATACGAATAAGAAGAGTCTGGCAAAGAAGGACGGCAATGTAAGTGCGTTGCTGCATCTGGATATGGAATACTTAGGAAGCGTGGATGTGCATGTCACGTTAAGTCAGGGACAGAAGGTGGCAACGAAGTTTTATCTGCAGGATGATGCCGCACTGGATCTCATTGCAGAGCACATTGATCTGCTGAATGACCGGCTGAATAAGCGCGGCTATACGATGAATGCCGAATTTATCAACCGGGATACGGAGACGAATGTTTTAGGCGAGATCCTGGATCAGAGTAAAAATATCTCCGTATTGTCGGGAACCTCCTTTGATGTGAGAGCTTAACGGAATATGGCACAAGGATTTTAATATAAGCAGAATGGAACAGAGAACAAAGAAGCGAAAAGTGGTAAAGGATCGTATATGGAAGAAACGAAGCAGAAAAGAGAAAGGGTGAAACAGGCGGTTGCTCTTGCCTATGATCCGGAGGAAGATGCCCCCAAGGTTATTGCAAGCGGACGTGGGGCACTGGCAGAACGAATCATTGAAAAGGCGAAGGAAGCAAACGTTGCCGTGCACCGGGACGATAAGCTGGCAGACACCTTATCCAGACTGGAAATCGGAGAAATGATCCCGCCGGAGCTTTATGAGGTGGTGGCAGAGATTCTGGTGTTTGTTGATGCGATGGATAAGATCAAAGCCAAGATGGATGCACATAAGAAGTAAAAGAAAAGATAAGAAATATAAAAGATAAGAAATATAAAAGATAAGAAATATAAAAGATAAGAAGTAAGGGGAAATCGTTGAATAAGAGGGAATTAGGAACGCAGAAGGAGCTGCAGGCCATGCACTATCTGGAAAAGCAGGGAATGAAGATCCTTCAAAGAAATTTCCGGTGCCGCATGGGCGAGATTGACCTGATCGCACAGGATGGAGACTGCCTTGTTTTTGTAGAAGTGAAGTACCGGACCAGTAATCGTTACGGCTCGCCATTGGAGGCTGTCAACGCGCGTAAGCAGAGCACGATCCGGAAGGTGGCACAGTATTATCTGCTTGGCAGAAAGCAGGTGGACTGCCCGGTGCGTTTTGATGTGGTCGGAATCTGCGGAAATGAGTTGGAGCATATGAGAAACGCTTTTTGATATGCGGATCAGGGAAAGGAGTCCGAAGCTTTGACAGAATGGAAACGAAAAGAAAACCGGTATCATATGGTATCGCATGAAGGAAAAGATGGTCTTATTTATCTGACATTTCCTGTTCTGGATGGAGCAGAGAATGTCAGACATTTATTTTCTACCAGAAAAGGCGGCGTGAGCAGGGGGATTTATGAGAGCATGAATCTCAGCTTTCACCGTGGGGATGACGCGGAAAATGTGCTTGAAAACTTCCGGCGGATTGCAGCGCTTTTTGACAGTACGCCGGATAAAATCGTCTGTGCGAAGCAGACACATACCACGAATATCCGCAGAGTGGCGAAGGAAGATGCCGGAAAGGGCGTAACGAAGGAGCCGGATTATGAGGATGTGGATGGGTTGGTTACCAATGAACCGGGGCTGATTCTGTGTACCTCTTTTGCGGACTGTGTACCGCTTTATTTTGTGGATCCGGTAAAGCAGGCAATCGGACTTGCCCATTCCGGCTGGCGCGGTACGGTGAACCGTATGGGAGCAAGGATGATCGAAGAGATGAACCGTCAGTTTGGAAGTGATCCTAAGGATCTGCTTGTGACAGTCGGGCCGTCGATCTGTGTGGACTGCTATGAAGTGGGAGAGGATGTTGCCGGAGAGTTCCAAAGGGCTTTTCCGGATACGGAGGTATTACAAAAGGGAAAGCAGGAGGGCAAGTACCAGCTGAATTTATGGAAAGCCAATGAGCAGATCTTGCTGGATGCCGGGATCCGGGAGGATCATCTTGAAATTACGGATCTGTGTACCTGTTGTAACCCGGAGCTTTTGTTTTCACACCGGGCAAGTCATGGACAGAGGGGCAATTTGTGCGCATTTTTGGAGTTAACAGGGAAATATTAATAAAACCTTAATAAATTTCCTGCCATGTATTTAAAATTCCTGTGTTTTAATAAGAGGGTCAAATGAGAAAGGTGAGGGAGAAAAATGACGAATATACTGGTATGTGATGACGACAAAGAAATTGTAGACGCCATCGAGATTTATCTGCAGCAGGAGGGTTATCAGATCTATAAGGCTTACGATGGAGAGCAGGCGATTAAGGTACTTAAGGAGACGAATATCCAGCTTCTGATTATTGACATTATGATGCCAAAGCTAGATGGAATTCACGCTACCTTAAAGATACGGGAATTCAGCAGTGTCCCGATTATTTTCCTGTCTGCCAAGTCGGAGGATACAGACAAGATCCTCGGATTAAATATGGGAGCGGACGATTACATTACGAAGCCGTTTAATCCGCTCGAGCTTGTGGCAAGGGTAAAGTCAAACCTCCGGCGTTATACCCAGCTTGGAAGCCTGAATGTCGAAAACAATGCACTGTATCAGGTTGGCGGACTGTGTATAAACGATGACACCAAGGAAGTGACCGTGGACGGAGAGCTGGTAAAGCTTACCCCGATTGAGTACAATATCCTGTTTCTTCTGGTGAAAAACCAGGGCAAGGTCTTTTCTATCGACCAGATTTACGAAAATATCTGGAATGAAGAGGCCATCGGTGCAGATAATACCGTAGCAGTACATATTCGTCATATTCGTGAAAAAATTGAAATCAATCCCAAGGAACCTCGTTATTTGAAAGTAGTCTGGGGCGTAGGCTACAAAGTAGAAAAACAATAGGAAAGGTAGAGAGAGGATGAACAAGGTGCAGAAGGTTATCTGTCATGTGGTACAGCATGTTGCACTCGTCGTAGGCGTTGTATTGCTTACGACGGCACTGCTCAGCTCGTATGTACGGTATGAGACGGTAAACGGTGTGCAGTCCACATTCTTAAATAATGAAGGACAGCAGAAGGACTTTGAAGATTCAAAGATTTTTAACCAGTTGATGAAGGAGCAGGCACTGGCGATTGTACGGTATGGCGCGATACGCGGACAGTTAGAAACCGACGGAGTATACGATGCCAATAAGGTCATTGATGTCACGGCATATGCCAACCGGTTTGAGGGAGTGCCGAGCCGGTATGTGACGGCAGATTATTATCTGGAGGATCTGATCCGCTGGGGCAAATATGGCATTGAATATGTGATGACGGAAGCCTCAGCTGCGGATTTCTTAAGTGGGATCACAGAGTATACCGTCATTTCCGACACGGGGTATGGAAGTTATCACGGCAATATCAGCCCATATAATACTGATTTAAGTCATTCGGTGGAAAAGATCGATGTCTCCGGAAATTCGTTATCCCAGACACTGTATGCGGATGTCTATGCAGGAGACTGGTTGAGCGGAGAAGGCGGGGAAAACACAGAGGTATCGCAGCATCAGCTGATCGTGAACCGTTATCAGACGGTCGAAGGCAAAAATATTGAGGATTATGTTTCGGACTGGGATACTTATGATATGCTGAGGGATTCCCTCGTAGCAACCATTCGGGATCTGGCAGAGAATTATGCACTCTGCGAGAAATACTATGACTACTATGATGAAACCGGAAGTGATGCAAAATCCAATGTGATATATCTGATCCGTAAAACGATCGGAAATAAAACCGAGCTCTATACAAATCTGGAAACGGAGCGGACGGATCTTACTTCTTTAGAGATGGCACTGAAAGAGAAGTGCGACCGGTATATTCTTTATGATGCACAGGATCTGCGGTATGAGACGAATACGAAGGTTACGGAAGCGGAAATGCGTCAGTATATCAGTGATTACGGGTATGCCTATCCGGAAAACTTACAGATCATGGTCGGAGTGAACAGGGATCGTGCAGTGAAGGACTGCTTTGTGACTACCGGCGCGGCTTATCAGAATGCGGTTCCGGACTTTACGCAGAATGTGATTATTGCGGTGATCTGGCTGCTTATTTTCCTGGCAATGGTGATCCTCCTTACGGTCAAAGAGGGTGTTGTCAGGGATAAAGAGACCGGAGAAAAAAACTATGTACTGCATGTGGAGGATAAGATTCCGACAGAAATCTTCCTTGCAGCCCTTGCAGTTGCAATTGGACTTCTGATTGGTACGTGTTTGGAAATTTTCCTTAATGGAGGCTGGATTTCTGATTTATATACCTTATATCAACGGAACGGAGTCATTCTGTTTACAGCTGGAATAGCGCTTCTTGGGAGTCTGCTTTGTTCCTTCTTCTATTACAGTCTGGTGCGCAGGATCAGGGCACACCGGATCTGGAGGGGAAGTATCCTGCGCTGGGCAATCGTTCAGCTTAAGAAGGGAATCCGTTATATGCAGAATCACAAATCCATAGTGGTGCGCGTATGGATACCGTTCCTTGGATTTTCCGGAGTGAACCTGCTTGCCGTGATTCTTGCCGATCAGATGATGATGTCGTTTGTGGTATTTTTCGGAATTGCGCTGTTCGATGTACTGGTTGGTATCGTGTGCTTCCGGAATGCAGTGGCAAGGCAGAATATCTTACAGGTGATAAACCGGATCTGTAAGGGAGATCTGAATGCCAAGGTGGATGAGACAGCTTTGAACGGAGATAATCTGGTGCTGGCAAAGGCCGTGAACCGGATTGGAGACAGTGTGCGGGAAGCGGTGGAAACCAGCATGAAGGATGAACGGTTGAAGGCAGACCTGATTACCAATGTTTCCCATGACCTCAAAACACCGCTAACCTCGATTATCAATTATGTGGATCTCATTAAGAGAGAACAGTTCGATAATCCGAAGGTACAGGAATATATTGAAGTATTGGATGCGAAGTCGCAGCGCTTAAAGCAGTTAACGGAAGACCTGCTTGAAGCCTCCAAGATTTCTTCCGGAAATATTGTACTCCATATGGAACGGATTAATCTGGTGGAGCTGCTCAATCAGACACTGGGAGAGTTCTCAGAGAAGTTTGAGCAGAAGGGACTTATCCCGGTTGTGAATGCACCTTCGCAGGCCGTCTATGTACTGGCAGACAGCCGCAGAAGCTTCCGCGTGATGGAAAACCTGTTTAACAACATCTTTAAGTATGCGTTAGAGGGAACCAGAATTTACATTGATCTGGGATTCACAGAATGGAAGAGTGCGGACGGAAACGGAAGCCAGGCCGGTGTATTCCTTTCATTGAAGAATATTTCGGCAATGGAACTGAATGTGGCGCCGGAGGAACTGACTGAGCGGTTTATCCGTGGGGATGAGTCGAGAACAACAGAAGGAAGCGGACTCGGACTTTCGATTGCGAAAAACCTGACCGAAGCCATGAACGGTATGTTCGAGATTTCCATTGACGGGGATTTGTTCAAGGTAGTGATTGTATTTCCGAAGATGGATGATGTGAAGACGCAAACAGAAGTATAAAAAGATTAGAATACAGTAATATAGAAAACCGGAACTCAATCATGTGGGTTCCGGTTTTTACATGCAAAAATCATTCTGTAAAAGAATAAATCTATTCGGTAATAAACATATTCTCACGGTTATTGTACTTGGCAAGAATCTCCTGAATCTTCTCGGTCGGTGTGTAAACGTTCATCATGGAAGAGTCGTGATTCATAAAGTCAATAATTGAGGCGAGGAACTTGCTCATGTCGGCTTCCAGATAATAAGGCTTTGACTTTAATTCCGGGAGCTGGTAGGTGAGGTTGGTAGTAACCACCTTATCAAAGTAGCACTTCTCGTAAGCCTCATCAAACCGCGCTAAGCCATCCGTAAATAATCCGAAGGTACAGCAGATATAAACACGCTTGGCGTTCATGGCCTTTAACTGCTTTGCAGTATCTAACATACTTCCGCCGGAGGAAATCATATCGTCGATGATGATGACATCCTTACCGTCGATGTTGTCACCTAAGAATTCATGGGCAACAATCGGGTTCTTTCCGTTAACGATGGTGGAATAGTCGCGGCGCTTATAGAACATACCGGTGTCAACGCCTAAAACATTCGCAAAATATACGGCACGGTCAAGGGCTCCTTCGTCCGGACTGATCACAATCAGATGATCCTTGTCGATAATCAGATTCTGCTCGGCACCGAGCAGGGCACGGATGAACTGATAAGGCGGTGTAAAGTTATCAAAACCGCATAAGGGTTCGGCATTCTGTACTCTGGGATCGTGGGCATCAAAGGTGATGAAGTTGCTGACTCCCATATTGCTCAGTTCTTCAATCGCATAAGCACAGTCTAAGGATTCACGACCGTTTCTCTTATGCTGTCTTCCTTCATAAAGGAAAGGCATAATCACATTAATACGATGCGCTTTGCCGTTGATGGCAGAGATCACACGCTTCAGGTCCTGATAGTGGTCATCGGGAGACTTATAATTAATGAAACCGTTCATCTTGTAGGTGATGTTGTGATTGCATACATCGACCAGAATAAAAATATCCTTTCCGCGGATAGATTCGTCAATCGTTGCTTTGCCTTCGCCGGAACCAAAACGGTGGCATGCGGCATTCGCGATGAAGTTGTCCGAAACGTACCCCTGAAATGCGGGATCATTCTTGGCAATATTCTTAACATCTTTACGGAAATTGACAAGATAGTGATTGACACTGTTTCCAAGATTTTGGGCAGAATCCATAACGATGAGCTTTAATGGAGCAACAGGAATGGCTGCTTCCAGTTTTGATAAATTAGGCATAGTATCCTCCGAAAGTATGAGACGTTTGAAATATTTCTTTTAACCTCTTATTTTATAACATTCTGCTAGTGACACGTCAAGAAAATTCTAGTACAATGTTCTTTATGAGAACAGACAAAGGACACAAAATTAAACAGATTGAACAGGGAAGCATTGCACAGCAGGAGGGAATCTGTGCAGGCGACAGCCTTTTATCCATCAACGGAACCGTGATGGAGGATATTTTTGATTATCAGTATCAGGTACAGAACGATCACTTAGAGCTCGTACTTCTGACAAAGGACGGCGAAGAGGTCACGAAGATCATTGATAAGGACGAGGATGATGATCTGGGGATTATTTTTGAAAACGGACTCATGGATCAGTATCGTTCGTGCCATAATAAATGTATCTTCTGCTTTATTGACCAGATGCCGAAGGGTATGAGGGAGAATTTATATTTTAAGGACGATGACAGCCGGTTGTCCTTTTTGCAGGGAAATTACGTGACGCTGACGAATATGTCCGATCACGATTTAGACCGGATCATCAAGTATCATCTGGCGCCGATCAACGTATCGTTCCAGACGATGAATCCGGAGCTGCGCTGCATGATGCTGCATAACCGGTTTGCCGGGGAAGCACTCAAAAAGGCAGACCGTCTTTATGAAGCCGGAATTACCATGAACGGACAGATTGTACTGTGTAAGGGCGTGAATGACGGCAAGGAGTTAGACTACAGCATCTGTAAGCTGATGGAATATCTTCCGGTCATCGAGAGCGTGTCGGTGGTGCCGGTGGGATTATCCAGGTTCCGTGAAGGGTTATATCCCTTGGAGCCTTTTACCAAGGAGGATGCGAAGGAAGTCATTGACATGATTCACGGCTATCAGCAGCAATGCATGGAAAAGTATGGAACACACTTTATCCACGCAAGTGACGAGTGGTATCTTCTGGCAGAAGAACCTGTTCCGGAGGAGGAATGCTACGATGGCTATCTGCAGCTGGAAAACGGTGTCGGTATGATCCGGCTTTTATTAAACGAAGCGAAGGAGACGATGGAGGAGCTGTATAAGCATAAGTTCTTAACCACGCTGAAATGCCATCACGACTGGAAAAAGAAAACAAGAACGGTTTCCCTTGCAACCGGAAAGCTGGCATATCCGTACATCCGGCAGATTGCGAAGGAGGTCGAAGCCTATATGCCGGGACTTACGGCGAATATCTATGAGATCCGGAACGACTTTTTCGGAGAACGCATTACGGTATCGGGACTTATCACGGGAATCGATCTGATGAATCAGCTAAAGGACAGGGAGCTGGGCGAAGCACTGCTCATTCCGGAGAATATGGTTCGTGTGGAAGAAAACGTATTCCTTGACGATATAACAGTCAGTGAGGTTGAAAAAACTTTACAAGTACCGGTAGATATTGTAAAATCAAGCGGACGCGACTTGATCAATCAGATTTTGGGAAGGAAGATACATGAGTAAGAGAAGTAAACCTATTGTAGCGGTGGTAGGAAGACCGAACGTAGGAAAATCCACTTTATTTAATACACTGGCAGGCTCCAGGATTTCTATTGTCAAGGATACACCGGGAATTACCAGAGACCGTATTTATGCGGATGTGACCTGGCTGAATAAGAGCTTTACCTTAATTGATACCGGTGGTATTGAGCCGGACAGCAGGGATGTGATCCTCTCCCAGATGAGAGAGCAGGCACAGATTGCCATTGATACCGCAGATGTCATCATTTTCATGGTGGATGTGCATCAGGGACTTGTGGATGCGGATTCCAAGGTGGCAGACATGCTTCGCCGTGCACAGAAGCCGGTGGTGCTTGTCGTGAATAAGGTTGACAATTATGACAAATATATGGCGGATGTTTACGAATTCTATAATCTTGGAATTGGAGATCCGCATGCTATTTCCGCAGCGAACCAGTTAGGCATCGGTGATATGCTTGATGTTGTGACCGGATATTTTGAAGAAGGACAGGGCGAAGAGGAAGAAGACAACAAGACGAGGGTTGCCATCGTCGGAAAGCCGAATGTCGGAAAATCCTCCCTGATTAACCGTCTGATCGGTGAAAATCGTCTGATTGTATCCGATATTGCCGGAACGACAAGAGATGCGGTGGATACGCTTGTGAAGCACAATGGGAGGGAATATGTTCTCATTGATACGGCAGGACTTCGCCGTAAGAATAAGATCAAGGAAGAGCTCGAGCGTTACATGATCGTGCGTACCGTAAGTGCGGTAGAGCGTGCGGATATTGTGATTCTGGTCATTGATGCGGTAGAGGGTGTGACCGAGCAGGATGCGAAGATCGCCGGAATTGCACATGAACGCGGCAAGGCGGTCATTATCGCCGTGAACAAATGGGATGCCGTGGAGAAGAACAATAAGACGGTAAACGAATATACCGATAAGGTGAGAAACATTCTTTCCTTTATGCCGTATGCCGAGATTACCTTTATTTCAGCACTGACCGGACAGCGTCTGCCGAAGCTCTATGACCTGATTGATACCGTAGCAGAGAATCATGCACTCCGGATCCAGACCGGTGTCCTGAATGAAATTATGAGTGAAGCGGTTGCCCTGCAGCAGCCCCCGTCCGATAAAGGAAAGCGTCTGCGGCTTTACTATATTACGCAGGTTAGTGTGAAGCCTCCGACATTTGTCATCTTTGTAAATGATAAGGAACTGATGCATTTTTCTTACACCAGATATATTGAAAATAAAATCCGTGAGGCCTTTGGATTTAAGGGAACGCCATTGCGGTTTATTATTCGTGAGAGAAAGGAAAACAAGTAACGTGGAACGGATCATTTGTATTATTATCGGTTATGTATTTGGCATGTTTCAGACAGCATTTTTCTATGGTAAAATGCATGGAATTGACATTCGTGAGCATGGAAGCGGCAATGCCGGAACGACCAATACCTTACGTGTCTTAGGAACGAAGGCAGGCCTCATTGTATTTGCCGGGGATGTATTGAAATGTATGATTGCGGTCTGGATTACCACACTGATTTTCCGGGGAAGCCATCCGGAGGAGCTTTACCTGTTAAAGCTTTATACGGCGGCAGGTGCAATCCTTGGACATAATTACCCTTTCTACCTTAAGTTCAAGGGAGGAAAAGGAATTGCAGCAACGGCCGGACTGATTCTGGCATTCCATCCGTACTTTATTCCGGTCGGATTTGTTCTATTCTTTGGTGCATTTCTGACCACCCATTATGTATCCCTGGGATCGCTTCTTATTTATGTCGGACTTATGACCGAAATGGTGATCTGTGGACAGACGGGACTCTTTGGAGCAACACAGTCTGTTTTAAATGAAATGTATGCCGTGACGGCATTTCTGACGATACTTGCGTTTTATAAGCATAAAGAGAATATCAAGCGTCTCCTTCATGGAAACGAGCGCAAGACCTATTTACTTAAGAAGAATAAGGTTGAAGCAGAAAGTAAATAATTCATGAAAGAAGCAGAGAGTAAGCAATCATTTATATAGAAACAGGAAGCGGATTGAGGAAGGAAGGGATTTCGATATGGCAGATATTGCAATTATTGGAGCAGGAAGCTGGGGAACAGCATTATCCGTATTATTACATAATAACGGACATCACATTACCGTCTGGTCGGCGTTGGAACCGGAGATTTCGATGCTGAAGGAATGTCATGAGCAGAAGGAGAAGCTTCCGGGTGTGATTTTACCGGAGGATATGATCTTTACAACCAATTTAGAAGCAGCCATGAAGGATAAGGATGTACTGGTTCTGGCTGTGCCTTCTCCGTTTACCAGAAGCACCGCGAAGCAGATGGCTCCGTTTACGAAGCGGGGACAGATCATTGTAAATGTCGCAAAGGGAATTGAAGAAGCAACCTTAATGACGTTGTCTGAGATTATCGAGCAGGAAATTCCACAGGCCAATGTTGCAGTATTGTCGGGACCTTCCCATGCAGAAGAGGTTGGAAAGGGAATTCCGACAACAATCGTGGTTGGATCTAAGGATAAGAAGACTGCGGAATATTTACAGTCCATTTTCATGAGCGAGGTATTCCGTGTATACATCAGTGCCGATGTGCTTGGCATTGAATTGGGAGCAGCGCTTAAGAACGTGGTAGCGCTTGCTGCCGGAGTTGCCGATGGACTCGGTTATGGAGACAACACCAAGGCAGCCTTAATTACCAGAGGAATTGCCGAGATTGCGAGACTTGGAATCCATATGGGAGGACGTCTTGAAACATTCTATGGACTGACCGGAATCGGGGATCTGATTGTGACCTGTGCGTCCATGCATTCCCGCAACCGTCGTGCCGGAATCCTGATCGGTAAGGGCGCGACGATGGATGAGGCCATGGCAGAAGTAAAGATGGTCGTTGAGGGGGTTTATTCTGCGAAGGCAGGACTTGCACTGGCAAAGAAATACAACGTGTCCATGCCGATTATTGAGCAGGTGAACCGGGTATTGTTCGAAGGGGCACCGGCCGATGCAGCCGTTAAGGATCTGATGCTGCGTGACCGTAAGATTGAAAACGTGGACTTAAGAGAACTGGCACAGAACAGTGTGGAGCTTCCCTGGTAAGGGACTATTATTTGTGATGCCAGAGTAAAAAGGTCTAAAACCACACAAGTATTTATAAAGACGAGGAGAAAAAGAAAATGGGTATTTATGAAGAACTGGTAGCAAGAGGACTGATTGCACAGGTAACTGATGAAGAACAGGTCAGAGACCTCATCAATAACGGAAAGGCAACCTTTTATATTGGATTTGATCCTACCGCAGACAGCCTTCACGTAGGACACTTTATGGCACTCTGTTTAATGAAGAGACTGCAGATGGCAGGAAATAAGCCGATCGCTCTGGTTGGGGGCGGAACCGGTATGATCGGAGATCCTTCCGGAAGAAGCGATATGAGAACCATGATGACAACCGAAACGATTGATCATAACTGTGAATGCTTCAAGAAGCAGATGAGCAAATTCATCGAATTCGGTGAAGGAAAAGCCATGATGGTAAACAATGCCGACTGGCTTCGTGACTTGAATTACATTGACTTTATCCGTGATATCGGATCCTGCTTTTCCGTGAACAACATGCTTCGTGCAAGATGCTACGAGCAGCGTATGGAGAATGGTCTGTCCTTCCTCGAATTCAACTACATGATTATGCAGTCCTATGACTTCCTGGAGCTGTACAAGAGATATGGTTGTAACATGCAGTTCGGTGGAGATGACCAGTGGAGCAACATGCTTGGTGGAACTGAACTGATCCGTAAGAAATTAGGAAAAGATGCACAGGCCATGACCATCACCCTGCTTCTCAATTCCGAAGGCAAGAAGATGGGTAAGACACAGAAGGGGGCGGTATGGCTTGATCCGGAAAAGACCACTCCGTTTGAATTCTACCAGTACTGGAGAAACGTAGCGGATGCTGATGTCCTCAGATGTATCCGTATGCTGACCTTCCTACCGTTAGAGGAAATCGATGCGATGGACAGCTGGGAAGGCAGCCAGTTAAACAAGGCAAAGGAAATTCTTGCTTACGAGCTTACCAAGCTGGTACATGGAGAAGAAGAAGCAAACAAGGCACAGGAGAGTGCGAAAGCATTGTTCTCTACCGGTGTTGCTGCTGAAATGCCTACCACAGAGCTGAGTGAAGAAGATTTCACCGATGGAAAGATCGATATGATCGGCATTCTGGTCAAGGCAGGACTTGTTGCAAGCCGTTCCGAAGGAAGAAGAGCGATTGAACAGGGCGGTGTTACCTTTGGGGATGAAAAGATTACGGATATCAAGGCTGCATTTGAGGCAGATGCCTTTGGCAAGGACGGCGTTGTGGTACGGCGCGGAAAGAAGAATTTCCGTAAGATCGTGGTTAAATAACAAAGTCATAGCCTGTAAGAGAGGGTACTATGAAAAATATTGAATATGAATACCGAAACCTTCCAATTCCGGGAGGGGGGTATGTGACCGGATTCCTGTTTGATCCGGATCGGGAAAAGGTGTTATATATCCGTACTGATATTGGGGGATGTTACCGGTTTTCTTATGAAAACCAGCGCTGGGGTTCACTGAGTGAGTCAGTCAACATGTTTGATTTAAGCGAAACCTATCCGATTGCCATTGCCATCGATTTCCGGCAGGCCGAAACGCTTTATGTCATCAGCGGCATCAATGAGGAAGGGAAAGAAGGAACGTTCAGTATTTCCCATGATGGCGGAAAGACCTATACGCGTGAGAAAATTCCCTGCTTCGTGCATGGCAATCTGAACGGAAGAGGAACCGGATATCGTCTGGTGCAGAATCCGAAGGATAAAACAACGCTTTATTTTGCTTCCCAGAAGGATGGTCTGCTATGGACCGGAGACTATGGAAAAACCTGGGAGAAAACGGACATCTGCGGTGAAAAATATTTGACGAACGTCTGGTGTGCACCGGATGGACAGACGCTTGTGATTGGAACCGCAGGCATTACGATCGGAACGAAGGAATGCAGGGGACACAGCCTTTATGTTTCCTATGATGCAGGGGCACATTTTGAGCCTCTGATGGAACCGGAGAATATTTCCATTCCGGAATCAAAATGGAACGGCTATGTGGCACACCGCTATGACTACGATGGCACATACCTGTACTATACCATGAATTACACCGGAGCCCACTCCTATATTGTGGATATGGGTTATAGCTGTGACTGCGGCGATCTGCTTGGCGGCCGGGTGCTCCGTTATTCCTTTGATGAAAATGGAAGGATTGCTTCCTGTGAAGATATCACTCCGATGGAATATGCGTTAAAGGGAGAGCGTGGAACCTATGCGCCGGGAACCGTGTTGACGTATGGCTTTGGCGGGATTTCAAGCTGCCCGAAGGAACCGGGGCTGTTGGCATTAAGCACCCTTTGCCGGGAAGAAGGAGATATGGTATATCTTTCAAGAGACCATGGCTCTACCTGGCAGGTGGCATTATACGATCTTGAGATTGGAAACCTGCATTTTCATGCTTCTTATATGAAGCCGGAATACAATGGCAAGGAATCCCTGCTGCACTGGCTGAGTGATATTAAGATTAATCCATTTGAACCGGATGAGGTATGGTTTAACAGCGGAACCGGTGTGTTCGTCTGCCATAACTTTACATCAGAGCAAAGAAGCTTTGAGGACTGCTGTGACGGAATCGAAGAGACGGTGCACCTGAATGTATACAGTCCCGTGGACGGACCGGTTAAGGTGTTGGATATTTTAGGAGATCTTGGCGGCTTTGCTTTTGAAGATCTGGACATGCCGTGCGCCAATTCCTTTGCGGATGCGGACGGAAACCGGTATATTACCTGTATCAATGCAGACTTTTCGGATGAACATCCGGAATATGTCATTGTAACGCCAAGAGGTAACTGGAAGGGCAAAACAAAGGGTGGGCTGATCCTTTCGAAGGATTATGGCAAGACCTTTGAACGGCTCCCATTGCCGTTTGGAATTTCCGATTATCTGGATGAACGCTTCCGGGAGATTGAATGTCCGAATGTAAATTCCGGATGGGTGGCAATGGCAAGCGATGCACAAACGATCTGTTATGGCGTGGCAGAGGGAATTGATCTGTATATGAAGGGGATTCTCGTGAGCCACGATCAGGGACTTCATTTCCACAAGGCACAGATCTTCGGCTATGGAACGGAAGGCCTTGCCGACAGGGAGAAGACGAACGAAGCCATTCATCTGAAAATCTATGCAGACCGTGTGAATCCTTCAGTCTTTTATGGTTTCGCGGATGGCTTTGCCATTTATTTAAGTACGGACGGTGGCGATCATTTCTACCTGATCAGTGAGCCGCTCTGTGAAGGAACTGTGCTTGGATTGATCGACTGTGCGAATAAAACAGAGATCCGGGGAGATGCCGGCAAGGAAGGTGTCTTTTACTGTGCAATGGGTAAGCACGGACTTTACCGCTTAAAGGTGGATCCGGAAACGAAGGAGATTCAGTTTGTACGCCTGACGAAGGAGGGCGAAAGCGTCTTCCGTATGGGACTTGGCGTGCTTCCGGGACAGGATTACCGTACCGGTGACAAGGCTCTCTATATCTGCGGAATCATTGAGGAGCAGTATGGCTTCTTCCGGTCCTTTGATGAAGGTAAGACGTGGGAGAAGCTGAACAACGATGCACAGCAGTTCGGAGACATCAACAGTATGGACGGCGACAGCAGAGAGCCTTATGTATTCTATATTGCGACCGGATCCTTTGGAGTAAAATATGGAAAACCGAAAGCCTGAAAAAAAGAAGCTCATAACCGGGGATACCCTGCCGTATCTGGGAGATACGCTGACGCTTACCGTGGTACGTGAGGATCGTAAGAGCGGACGCATAAAGCGTGTGATGAACCGGCTCATTATGACGGTTCCCTATGAGGCGGATGCTTCTTTCCGTGCGCGGCTTTTAGACAAATGGTTCCGGAAGGAGGCACTTGCCGTCCTCACGGAGAAGGCGGAAGAGTATGCAAGGTTTTATGGCGTTTCTTTTACGAAAATCTATATCAAGGATCAGAAAAGCTGCTGGGGAAGCTGCAGCTCGAAGGGAAACATTAATTTTAACTGGCGTATTCTGTTAGCGCCGGAGCCGGTGTGCGATTATATTGTGATCCATGAGCTTTGCCACAGGATCGAAATGAACCATTCACCGGAATACTGGAAGCTGGTGGAGCGGCTCTGCCCGGAGCACAGGCAGTACCGCAAATGGTTAAAGGATCATATCTATGAGCTTTATCCTTTTTAAGAAAAAGCTTTGAATGGTTCATCATTTCGCTATAATTTTACTGGAATTAGTCATATTTAAAATACCTCTCCACATACATTTTATTAAATGTGCGAGAGGTATTTTTATGGAATTGAATACGAACAGGGAATATGATTTATACAACGATATTAAGCAGCGCTGCAAGGGCGAGATTTACATTGGAGTAGTCGGTCCTGTGCGCACCGGAAAGTCCACTTTTATCAAGCGGTTTATGGAAGAAATGGTGCTTCCGAATATGTCCGATGAATTTGAAAAGGAGCGTGCGGTAGATGAACTTCCACAGAGTGCCGGGGGAAAAACCGTAACCACGACAGAGCCGAAGTTTATTCCGAAGGAAGCAGCCAGAATTAAGATTCAGGAGGGAATCGAAGCCAGTGTGCGCCTGATTGACTGCGTCGGTTATATGGTAGAGGGCGCGGCCGGGCACATGGAGGATAGTGCGGAGCGTATGGTGAAAACGCCCTGGGCAAAAGAAGAAATTCCGTTTACCAAGGCGGCAGAGATTGGAACAAGGAAAGTCATCCAGGATCATTCCACGATTGGAATTGTCGTGACCTGTGATGGCAGCTTTGGCGAAATTGAACGGGAAAACTACATAAAGGCAGAGGAACAGACCATTAAGGAGCTGAAAAAGCTAAAGAAGCCGTTCGTGGTTCTGATGAACACGGTAAAACCCCATGGCGAGGAAGCGAGACAGCTGTCGAAGGAGCTTGCCGGGAAGTATCATGTTACGGTTGTTCCGGTAAACTGCAAGCAGCTTGGCAAGGAAGACATTTTGCAGATCTTTGAAAAGGTGCTTTGTGAATTCCCGATCAGCTCGATGGAATTTTATCTGCCTAAATGGGTGAACATGCTTCCTATGGATTATCCGCTTAAGGCAGACCTGATTAATCAGATCAAGGACCTTATGGATCAGTATGAAACCATTAAGGATGCCAGAGAAAATGATGTCAATCTGGTAAGTGAATATGTCACGGCAAGCAAGATGGACGGAATCGATTTATCCAGCGGCTGTGTACGGATCTGGGTGCAGATCGGAGACAATTACTATTACCAGATGCTGAGTGAAATGGTGGATGAACCGATTCAGAATGAATATCAGTTACTCTCATCCCTGAAGGACATGGCAAAGATGAAGAAAGAATACCAGAAGGTCATTCATGCCATGGATGCGGTGCGGTACAACGGCTATGGCGTGGTATCCCCGGAACGGTCGGAGATCCGTCTGGATAAGCCGGAGGTCATCCGTCATGGTAATAAGTACGGTGTCAAGATCCATGCGGAGAGCCCGAGCATTCATCTGATTAAGGCCAACATCGAGACGGAGATTTCTCCGATTGTCGGAAGCGAAAGCCAGGCCAATGATCTGATTAAATTTATTGAAACGGAGAGTGAGCGGGGAGATGGGATCTGGGAAACCAACATTTTCGGCAAGTCGGTGGAACAGCTTGTATATGATGGGATTAATAGCAAGATTGCTATGATCGGAAATGAAAGCCAGTTAAAGCTTCAGGAAACCATGCAGAAGATCGTGAACGAATCCAATGGCGGTATGGTCTGCATTATTATTTAAAATCAATTATCTGAAATCAGAAGCTTTCCTCTATTCATTTTCTCATAATTTTGGTATACTTAAATGGTGCAGGACTTCCTGCACCATTTATCATGATTGGGAAACTGATCCATTAAAAATAATTAAACGGAAAAGTGATTAGAAAAGTGAGGGTATGCAATGAATCAGGTATATGAGAAGGTAACAAAGTGTTATGAGAGCATTAAGGACAAAATTCCATTTACTCCAAGGGTTGCATTGGTGCTTGGCTCCGGTCTTGGCAATTATGCAGATACGATGGAAGTAAAGGGAGAAATTGATTATAAAGAAATTGAGGGATTTCCGGTTTCAACCGTACCGGGACATGCCGGTAAATTTATCTTTGGCTACGTGAAGGAAGTCCCGGTGGTATGCATGAAGGGACGTGTTCATTACTATGAGGGATATTCTATATCGGATGTGGTTCTGCCCACCCGCCTGATGAAGATGATGGGAGCAGAGATTTTGTTTCTTACGAATGCTTCCGGAGGAATCAATGGGGCTTTCCGGGCAGGCGACTTTATGCTGATTACCGATCACATTTCCTGCTTTGCACCGAATCCGCTGATCGGACCGAATGTGGACGAGTTCGGAGTACGGTTCCCGGATATGACCAGTATTTATGATGAGGACTTACAGGAGATCATCCGCAATAGGGCGAAGGAAAACCGGATTGATTTAAAAGAGGGCGTTTACGTCCAGCTTACCGGACCTTCCTTTGAATCCCCGGCAGAAATCCGTATGCTGCGGACACTTGGTGCAGATGCGGTAGGGATGAGTACGGTTGTGGAAGCCCTTGTGGCAAATCATATGGGAATGAAGATCTGCGGAATTTCCTGCGTCTGCAATCTGGCAGCCGGAATGAATGAACAGCCGCTGACCCATGAGGAGGTGCAGGAAGCCTCTGCCAAGGCAGCACCGTTGTTTGAACAGCTTGTTACAGAAAGTATTGCAGCATTTTAGGAAAAGGAGGAAATGGCAATGTTTCATTTAGAGAGCATTCCTGTTACCGACCTGATTATTTCTGCCATGGAAGCAAGAAAGAAGGCCTATGCGCCGTATTCCAACTATATGGTAGGAGCGGCACTTCTTACGAATGATTTGCGGATTTATACAGGCTGTAATATTGAGAATGCCGCATTTACCCCGGGAATCTGTGCGGAACGCTGCGCAATCAGTAAGGCCGTCAGTGAAGGAAACCTGAAATTCAAGGCGATTGCCATTGCCGGAAGCCCGAAGGGAGAAACACTTACCCAGTATTCTTATCCATGTGGCGTCTGCAGGCAGGTGATGCGGGAATTTGTAAAGCCGAACGACTTTTTTATCATTGTAGCAAGGAGCGTGGAGGAGTATCAGGTCTTTACGTTGGAACAGCTCCTGCCGGAGAGCTTTGGAAATGAAAATTTACAGGGAATATAAGAAAAGAGGGTTGCAATGAAATTACGTTTTTACAATGCAAGAATCCTTTCCATGGAGGAAGAAATGGAAATTATTAAGGGAGAGATCTGGACAGAGGATAAGCGGATTCTGTATGTCGGACCATCTGTCACAAAGCAGGAAATCTGTAAAAAACTGCAAAGAGAAGAGATCGAATTTAGCCGTGAAATCGACTGTGACGGGGATTTATTAATGCCCGGATTTAAGAATGCCCACACACATTCCGGCATGACGGCACTGCGTTCCTATGCCGATGACCTGCCGTTAAATGAATGGCTCAATGAGCAGATCTTTCCGGTGGAAGCGAAGATGACGCAGGAGGATATTTATGAATTAAGCAAGCTTGCCGTATTAGAATACCTGACAAGCGGTGTGACGGCGGTGTTTGATATGTACCTTACACCGGAGAGCATTGCACGGTCCTTTGAAGATATGGGGATGCGTTGTGTACAGGTGAGTGCGCTGAATAATTTCAGCCAGTCCTTAGAGCTGATGGAGGAAATGTATCAGAAGCTGAATCAGCCGGACAGCCTCAATTCTTATTTTCTGGGCTTTCATGCAGAATACACCTGCAGCCGGGAATTGCTGGAACAGGTGGCGGCTCTTGCACAGAAATATCAGGCACCGGTCTTTACCCATCTTGCAGAAACCGAAGCGGAGGTGGAGGGCTGTAAGGAGCGTTATGGCATGACTCCGCTTGCATTTCTTGACTCGATCCATATGTTTGACTATGGTGGTGGAATTTATCATGGGGTGCATATGACAGAAGAAGATCTTCAGATCATGAAAAAGCGCGGACTCTGTATTGTAACGAATCCGGCATCCAATCTCAAACTGGCAAGTGGTATTGCACCGATTGCAGATTATTTGAAGCAGGGGATTCCGGTAGCGATCGGAACGGATGGCTCTGCCAGTAATAACTGCCTTGATATGTTCCGGGAGATGTTTCTGGTAACCGGGCTTGCCAAGGTACGGGAAGGGGATGCCTCTGCGGTAGATGCAAAAGAAGTATTGAAGATGGCAACAGTAAACGGCGCACAGGCCATGGGGCTTAAAGACTGTGATGTATTAGCACAAGGAAAATATGCCGATATGATCCGCATTGACTTAAAGCAGCCTAATATGCAGCCGATTCACAATATCTGCAAGAACCTTGTATACAGTGGAAGCAAGGCCAATGTGAAGATGACGATGGTAAACGGAAGGATTCTGTATGAAAACGGAGTTTTTGCAGAAGAACTGCAGGCTGACAGAATTTATCAGACATGTGAAGAAATTACATGTAAGCTTTGTGGCTGAAAGGTTATAACAAGGATAATAAAGAGTGGAATTATTACACAATATCTTTAAATGAACAAACAGTTGTGCTATGATGAAATATAGATATACAGAAATGATATCATATAATGAAACTGGAGGGATATTTCATGAAGAAAGAAGCGAAAGAAGAGTTCAGACAATTAATGGAAGAACGAAGGAAGAACAGGGAGAGGGTCGGCTTTTTAAATTCCATTAAGACCAACATCGTATTTCTGGTTGTATTAGTAGTGGCTATTACTGCGGTAATCTGCCATATTCCTTCTATTCCGATAGGGATTATGGTAGCCGTACTGATCGCATTTATGGTTGCTGCATACTTTGCCATTTCCATGTTTGTGAATCCGATTATTAAGATTTCAAGAAACATTGGAGCCATGGCAGAGATGGACTTCCGCGATGATGGCGTCCTGGATACTCTTGGAAGGAAAAAGGATGAAGTCGGTGTTATGGCGCGTGCCTTAATCCGTATGCGCAAGGAAATGAAGACTGCCATTGGGAAGATCCGGGAGGGAAGCAGTGAATTATATGATGCGGCGCAGTCCATGAACAAATCAGCTTCCCAGACATCAGAATCTGTAGAGCAGGTCGATAAGGCAATTTCAGAAATCGCACAGGGCGCAACCTCTCAGGCACAGGAGACACAGACTGCTACCGAGAATGTTATTCTGATGGGAAATATGATTGAAGAAGCAAACAATGAGATCGAAGATCTTCGCAACAGCGCAAGAGACATGCGTACTGCCGGTGAAAATGCCATGAAGATTCTCGGGGAACTGAATAAAATTAACCAGCAGACAAAGGACGCAATCTCTGTGATTTATGAACAGACCAACACCACGAATACTTCGGCCATGAAAATTAAGGAAGCAACCAATATCATTACCGATATTGCAGAAGAAACCAA
The DNA here is from genome assembly GCA_963618065.1 of bacterium. Lineage (GTDB taxonomy): Bacteria > Bacillota > Clostridia > Lachnospirales > Lachnospiraceae > Suilimivivens. The sequence continues at coordinate 32,226 of CAVERH010000005.1, forward strand.
TCTTCTTTCCTTAAATGCTTCTATTGAGGCAGCACGTGCCGGAGAACAGGGAAGAGGCTTTGCGGTTGTTGCTTCCCAGATCCAGAAGCTTGCCGAACAGTCCAATGAATCGGCAAGACAGATTGCATTGATCATTGACGAACTGATTTCTGACTCGGCGAAATCCGTGGGAACCATGGAAGAGGTGAAGGAAGTGATTAAGAAGCAGGATGAATACGTTTCTAATACGGAAGCTTCCTTCCATGATGTGAATGATGGTATTGCCAAGTCAATTGAGGGAATTCATGCGATTGCTGTCAAGACAAAGGATTTAGACGGCGCGAGAGTGAAGGTTGTGGATGTTGTCCAGAATCTGACTGCAATTGCAGAAGAAAATGCGGCAAGTACGGAAGAAACTTCAGCATCTGCGGCAGAAGTTGGCAATACAATCGGAAATGTTGCACAGGAAGCAAAGCATTTGAATGTAATTGCGAATGATCTCGATGAGAATATCAAAGTCTTTATCATGGATTAGAGAAGAGAATTTATGGAGTATGTAATTTTTGCAGCAGCGCTTGGAATCATTCTGATTCTGCTATTCTTAAAAGGATTATACGATTACCGGCGAGAACAGAAGAGATTCAGGAAGCGTCTGCATACGGATTACGGAAAGAAGCTGGAACGGGAATACAGGCCGGAGTGGTTTGCACATATTTCCCGTTATGCGCAGAAGCATGTCGGGGAATTCCCGATTGATGAAATTACCTGGTGCGATTTGAATATGGACGAAGTGTTTAAGCAGATGAACTATACTTATTCTTCGGCAGGGGAAGAGTACTTATATTATCTGTTACGGAATCCGCGGCTCGATGAGGATTACCTTTCCCATATGGAAAAGGTAATCCGCTATTTTGATAAGCACATGGAAGAGAGGGAAGATCTGCAGTTTATTTTCTCACGGCTTGGGAAGATTGGAAAATTTTCCATTTATGATTATCTGGATTATCTCGATAACCTGGGAGTTCGGAATAACAGGAGGCATTATCTGGCTTTGCTTCTCATGCTTGTCTCAATCGGAATTATGGTAGTGAATTTTTCAGTGGGAATTCTGGCATTGCTTGCTGTCATGATCTATAACAATGTCACGTACTTTGGCATGAAGAAGGAAATAGAACCCTATATTACCAGCTTCGCTTATGTTTTCCGGCTGCTTAATATTTATCCGGAGTTTAAAAAGCACCGGGCAGACTGTCTGGAGAAAGAATTCGAGGATATGGAACTGGCGTTTCGCCAGATGGACGGATTTCAGAGAGGCTCCGGAATTGTCATGAGTGGAATGCGAGCCGGTGGAAGTGGAAGTCCGTTGGACATGCTGATGGATTTTCTGCGGATGGGATTCCATATTGATCTCATTAAATTTAATCAGATGCTTGGAGAGGTGCGCAAGCATCTGGATGCGGTGGACACGCTTCTGACCCATTATGGATTTATTGAAAGCTGTATTGCAATTGGAGAGTATCGGACTTATTTAGAAGACTTTTGTGTTCCTTCTTTTCATGAAGAAAAAAGAATCCGAATGGTGGAGGGATATCATCCATTGCTGACTGACCCGGTCAGAAACACGTTTAAGACCGGAAAGGGCATGCTCATTACCGGCTCGAACGCTTCCGGTAAATCGACCTTTTTAAAAACTGTTGCAATCAATGCGCTTCTGGCACAAAGCATTCATACCTGTCTGGCAGACGAATTTGAAACCTGCTTTTTCCGCATTTGTTCTTCCATGTCCCTGAAGGACGATGTATTGCATGGAGAAAGCTACTATATGGTGGAAATCAAATCCATGAAACGGATTCTGGATCTCATAGCAAATAAGGATTACCGGGTATTGTGCTTTGTGGATGAAGTGCTCCGCGGAACGAATACTGTAGAACGGATTGCAGCATCTTCCCAGATCCTGAAAAGCCTGAATTCGGAAAACAGCATGTGCTTCGTGGCTACCCATGATATTGAACTGACAAGCCTTTTGGAAAACCGGTATGAGAATTATCATTTCATGGAAGAGGTTACGGATGGAGATGTTGCGTTCAGCTATCGGCTGCTGTCCGGAAAGGCGACCACGCGAAATGCGATCCGCCTTTTGTCCATTATGGGTTATCAGGAGGACATCATCCGGAAAGCTGAGCAGATGGCATCGGAATTTGTGAGGAACGCCCACTGGCAGATGCTTGACTAAGAATAGGTGAAATGATAATATAATAGCTACAGTACTTGAAGAAAGGTCTTGGTAAGAATATGAACAATGTGATAGCATTTGTGAATGAATTTTTATCATATTTACTTGTGATGGTGATTATTGTGGCTCTCTGTGGGGTTGCCATTTTTATTGGAACAACCTTACGGAAACGTAAAGATAAGCAGGAAGCAGAAGCTGCGAAGGAAGCAACGGATAATGCATCATAAGCTGTTACACAGTACGAAGGGTCTGCTTACGCAGACCTTTTTTATGTAGAGCACTTAGTGAAAGCAAGCTATAAGCGCAGCTTGAAGTTAGTGCGAACGATACCTGAGTACTTAATGAGGACAAGTCAAGGATGCAGTCCGAATTTAGTACAGCAGGTTTATGTAGAGCACTTAGTGAAAGCAAGCTATAAGCGCAGCTTGAAGTTAGTGCGAACGATACCTGAGTACTTAATGAGGACAAGTCAAGGATGCAGTCCGAATTTAGTACAGCAGGTTATGTAGAGTATACGAAAGAAGGAATTCATTTAAAAATGGCAAAGGGCAGCAATCAGAAGCTGAAAATGTTATATTTGCTCAAAATCCTATCGGAGAAGACAGATGAAGCTCACTGTCTCTCAGCGCAGGAGCTTATTGCCCAGCTGCAGAAATACGAGGTGGGTGCGGAGCGTAAGAGTATTTACAATGACATTGAATGCCTTATGGATTTTGGGTATGACATTGTGAACAAAAAGGCAAAAACAGGAGGCGGCTACTATCTGGCGAGCCGTGAATTCGAGCTGCCGGAATTAAAGCTTCTGGTGGATGCCGTACAGTCATCCCGGTTTATCACCCAGAAGAAGTCACGTGAGCTTATTCATAAGATTGAGACACTTGCCGGGCCTTATGAAGCAAAGAAGCTGCAGCGTCAGGTCTTTGTGGCAAGTCGTATTAAAACGGAGAACGAAAGTATTTATTATAATGTGGATCACATTCATAATGCCATTCAGAACAATGCTCCGATTTCTTTTATTTACATGGAATGGAATGCAAAGAAGGAATTTGTCCCACGGCATAACGGGAAGGTGTACCGGGTGAGTCCCTGGGCGCTGACCTGGAAGGAAGAAAATTATTATCTTGTGGCATTTGATGATGAGGAAGAGAAGATCAAGCATTTCCGTGTCGATAAGATGAACCGGATCCGTGAGCTTGAAGGACAGGTAAGAAAGGGCTCGGAGGAATTTGAGAGGTTTGATATTGCCGAGTATACGAATCAGTCATTCGGAATGTTTGGAGGAGAGATACAGTGGGTTACGCTGCAGCTGTCTAATGCACTGGCCGGTGTATTGTTTGACCGGTTCGGAAAGGAAATTGATGTGCGAAAGATTTCGGAGGAGGAAATTTCGGTCAGAATTTTCGTCTGCGTCAGCCCACAGTTTTTCGGATGGCTCACAGGACTTGGGAGCCGTATCCGGATTACCGCACCAGCGGAGGTAACCATGCAGTATCAGGCGTTTTTGCATGAAATTTTAGGTCGGTATGGAATATAGTTCTTAACGGAACAGGGGGCTTTCTTTGAAGGAAGCAGAAGAATTTCATATCCTGCATTGACAAGGAAGATACAATTTACTATACTAGATATTGATACAGCTATTTAGAAATAATACTAGATATTGGTGGCGGAACTTGGCCGAGCAAACGGTGGTTCGATGGATATACTTGTGAATTATGATGATTTTATTAAGAAAATGTAACGATTCGGTTACGAAATAAAGGGATGGAGGGGTTATTATGAGCAGCATGGATGCGAAGGAAGAAGTTGTTAATTTTGGTGAGGAATTCAAGCCGGAACGGAACGTTAAGGTGATTAAGAAGGACGGAAGTCTCGAAAGCTTTAATGTACAGAAGGTCATTGATGCAGTCGGAAAGAGTGCTTACCGTGCTCTGACTAAATTTACAGAGGATGAGAAAAAGCATATCTGTCAGTATGTTATTGACAAGGTGAATGAACTGGAGAAGGATCAGATCCCGATTCCAATTATGCATAATATTGTGGAAAGCGCCTTGGAAGATGTAAAGCCCATCGTTGCAAAGAGCTATCGTGATTACAGGAACTATAAGCAGGACTTTGTCCGCATGATGGACGATGTGTATAAGAAGAGCCAGTCCATTATGTATGTTGGTGATAAGGAAAATGCCAATACCGACAGTGCCCTTGTTTCTACGAAAAGAAGTCTGATTTTTAATCAGTTTAATAAGGAATTATACCAGAAGTTTTTTATGACGACAGAAGAGATCCAGGCATGCCGTGACGGCTATATTTATGTGCATGATATGTCTGCACGTCGTGATACCATGAACTGCTGTCTTTTTGACGTGGCAAATGTACTGACCGGCGGCTTTGAAATGGGTAATATCTGGTACAATGAGCCGAAGACCCTGGATGTTGCCTTTGACGTAATCGGCGATATTGTATTGAGTGCAGCCAGCCAGCAGTACGGCGGTTTTACCGTGCCGGAGGTAGATAAGATTTTAGATCCTTATGCAGAGAAAACTTATCAGAAGAGTCTGAAGAAATACCTGAATCTCAGCATCGATCAGCAGACCGCAGAGGCAGAAGCGTATGCCGATGTGAAGCGGGAATTCGAGCAGGGCTTCCAGGGCTGGGAATATAAGTTTAATACCGTGGCAAGCTCCCGTGGGGACTATCCGTTTATCACGGTTACCGCAGGAATCGGCACCGGACGTTTCGCCCGTCTTGCCACGATTTCCCTTTTAAATGTACGACGTAGAGGACAGGGGAAGAAGGACTGCAAGAAGCCGGTTCTGTTCCCGAAGATTGTCTTTTTATACGATGAAAACCTGCATGGCCCCGGCAAGGAGCTTGAGGATGTATTTGAAGCCGGTGTAAAGTGCTCTGCGAAGACCATGTATCCGGACTGGTTATCCCTTACCGGAAAGGGTTATATTGCGAGCATGTATAAGCGATATGGCAAGGTCATTTCCCCGATGGGATGCCGTGCATTCCTTTCTCCCTGGTATGAAAGAGGCGGCATGCATCCGGCAGATGACAAGGATGAGCCTGTATTTGTCGGACGTTTCAACATTGGTGCTGTATCCCTTCATTTACCGATGATTCTGGCCAAGTCCAGACAGGAAAGCAGAGACTTCTATGAAGTGCTGGATTACTACTTAAATCTGATCCGCCAGCTTCATATCCGTACCTACGCATACCTTGGAGAAATGCGTGCCTCTACCAATCCGCTTGCTTACTGCGAGGGGGGCTTCTTAGGAGGACACTTAAAGCTTACGGATAAGATTAAACCGATTTTAAAGTCTGCAACCGCAAGCTTTGGTATTACGGCATTTAATGAATTACAGGAGTTATATAATGGGAAGTCCCTTGTGGAGGACGGACAGTTTGCCTTAGAGGTTCTGGAGCATATCAACCAGAAGATCAATGAGTATAAAGAAGAGGATGGCAATCTTTATGCGATTTACGGTACCCCTGCAGAGAGTCTTTGCGGCTTACAGGTAAAGCAGTTCCGGGCAAAATACGGAATTATTGAAGGAGTATCCGACAGGGAATATGTTTCCAACAGCTTCCACTGTCATGTATCCGAGGATATTACACCGATTGAGAAGCAGGATCTGGAATATCGTTTCTGGGAGCTGAGCAATGGTGGTAAGATCCAGTATGTAAAATACCCGATTGACTATAATATCGAAGCAATTAAAACTCTGATCCGTCGTGCCATGGATATGGGATTTTATGAGGGCGTCAATCTTTCTCTGGCTTACTGTGATGACTGCGGACATCAGGAGCTGGAAATGGATGTCTGCCCGAAGTGCGGAAGCCGGAACTTAACCAAGATTGAGCGTATGAACGGCTATCTGTCCTATTCCAGAGTGCATGGAGATACTCGTCTGAATGAAGCAAAAATGGCAGAAATTGCAGAAAGGAAGAGTATGTAGGGAATGAGATATCACAATATTACCAAGGATGATATGTTAAACGGTGACGGACTGCGTGTCGTTTTGTGGGTCGCAGGCTGTTCCCATTGCTGCAAGGAATGCCAGAATCCCGTTACCTGGGATCCGGCAGGCGGACTGTTATTTGATGAAGCTGCCAAGAAGGAAATTTTTGATCAGTTGGATAAGTCCTATATTTCCGGCATTACTTTCTCCGGAGGAGATCCGCTTCATGCTGCAAACCGTCTTGATGTACGCAACCTGATGGCAGAAATCAAGGAGAAATATCCGGATAAAACGATCTGGTTATATACAGGGGATTCCTGGGAGAATATTCTTCACTATGCGATTATGCAGTATGTGGATGTTCTGGTAGACGGTGAATTTGAAGTAGATAAAAAAGATGTCAAGCTTCTGTGGAAAGGAAGCAGCAACCAGCGTGTGATTGATGTGCAGAAGTCCTTAAAGCAGACGGATCCGCTGGTGCCGGTTCTGCATTGCAGAGATTATGCCTAAGCAGAAATACGATAAGGTCTATTAAGAGAAAAGGAAATAAAATAAATCTATGGAAACAATTAAAATCAAATATTTTAATGACAAACTGGAAAAACTTACTTATATTGATGGAAAATCGGACTGGATTGATCTGCGTGCAGCCGAGGATGTGGATCTTAAAAAGGGCGAGTTCAAGCTGATTCCGTTAGGAGTTGCCATGCAGCTTCCGAAAGGATATGAAGCACATATTGTTCCGAGAAGCTCAACCTTTAAGAATTTCGGAATTATCCAGACCAATCATCAGGGCGTGGTAGACTGTTCTTACTGCGGAGATAACGACCAGTGGTTTATGCCGGCCCTGGCGGTAAGGGATACGCATATTTCCTTTAATGACCGTATCTGTCAGTTCCGTATTATGGAGAACCAGCCGAAGATTGCTTTTGATGAAGTAACTTCCTTAAGCGGTACGGACCGCGGCGGGTTCGGAAGCACCGGAAAGCAGTAAAACTCGAGTTGTGTCAGCAACGGTTTTACGAATGGGGTTCTGCATCGTTACAGAAATGTATAAAATGACTCCTTTTTCCTCATAATGGTACTAAACCGGAATGAGCATGGAAGGAGTTTTTTTATGTGTGAAAAAATGAGTGCGGTACTTTCCGAAAATATGAATTACCTGAATGACCAGTTGAAGGTCAATGAGAATTTTGACGTGGTATACCGGGTAGTCCGTATTGGTGGAAGAGAAGCCTGTATGTATTTTATTGATGGTTTTTGCAAGGATGAACTGATGCAGAAAATGCTTCAGTATTTTATGGATATGAAGGAAGAGGAACTGCCGGCAAATGCGCATGAAATGTCAAAAAAGAAAATCCCTTATGTAGAGGTGGATCTGAATTCAGACTGGAAGGAGATTATTTATTTTATTCTTTCCGGGGTATTTGCGTTGTTTATTGATGGCTATGAGGAGTGCCTTTTAATTGATTCCAGAAGCTATCCGGTGCGGAGTGTATCAGAACCGGAAAAGGATAAGACGCTTCGTGGGTCCAAAGACGGGTTCGTGGAAACGGTTGTTTTTAACACCGCATTAATCCGAAGAAGAATCCGGAGCACAGACCTTCGCATGGAGATTATGAAGGCCGGTAAAAGCTCGCAGACGGACATCGTCCTGTGCTATATGGAAGACCGGGTGGATCACGATTTCCTAAATGACATCAAGGATAAAATCCGTAACATCCATGCGGATGCCTTAACAATGAATCAGGAAAGTCTTGCGGAATGCTTATATAAAAAGCGGTGGATCAATCCGTTTCCGAAGTTCAAATTTACCGAACGCCCGGATACCGCGGCAGCACAGATCCTGGAAGGAGATGTGGTCATTCTGGTGGACAATTCCCCGTCGGCCATGATTACGCCCACGTCGGTGTTCGATGTGATTGAGGAAGCAGATGATTATTATTTCCCGCCGATTACCGGAACGTATCTCCGGATTGCGAGAATGATTATTGCCATTTTGACGTATTTCTGGACACCGACTTTTTTACTGCTGATGGAGTATCCGCAGTGGATCCCTCATGGATTTGAATTTATCACGGTACAGGGAGACATCAATATTCCATTGATCTGGCAGTTTCTGATGCTGGAACTTGCGATTGACGGACTGCGGCTTGCAGCCGTGAATACACCCAATATGTTAAGTACGCCTTTAAGTGTAATGGCGGCGCTTGTCCTTGGAGAATTTTCGGTAAATAGCGGCTGGTTTAATTCCGAGGTCATGCTTTATATGGCCTTTGTGGCGATTGCCAGTTATTCGCAGGCGAGCTACGAGCTTGGCTATGCAGTGAAATTTATGAGAATGATTAATCTGGTTCTGACGGCCGTTTTTGGCGTCTGGGGATATGGGGCCGCCGTAATTTTCTGTGTGATTGTATTATTTACCAACCAGACCATTGCAAAGAAAAGCTATATGTATCCGCTGTTTCCCTTTAACGGAAGAGCCCTGTCACGTGTGCTGTTCCGGCACCGGCTGCCGGGATCGAGATAAAACCAAGCAGAAGTGGATCGTCAAATACTTGTCAGAAAGTACCGTATGAATTGGACTTGTAGCGGTGACAAAAGAGAGATATAATAAATATGTAACATCAGTTCTGGGAGGAGTGCGGCTTGCCGTATCACCAGTGTCTAGGTTCACACATTTGATTATCCCGTAGAACACTTGGTGGCTGATGTTACCTTTGAAAACAGAAGCGGAATATGGATCATCCGGAGCCTCCGAAAAGCAAACAGATCCTGGCATATCTGATTTTTGCGGTGTTTATTATTGCCATGATCGGTGGAATCATTTTCATTGGTATGGATGGAATCCGAAGCGGCTGCGGCTTCTGGCAGTTGACCCTGCGTTTCCTGATTGTGCTTTATATCAATAAGGCCTTTGATATTCTGGTTCAGGATCAGTGGCTTGTCATGACGGTTGGGTTCTATAAAAAAATCTTCCCGGAGACAGCCGGCTGCGAAGGATGGAAGAACAGAGGTTTTAACAATAAAAAGCAGATCGTCCGGATTATTGCTTATCCCTTCCTGTGCATGATGACAGCAGGGATCTTTATGCTACTATAGGATGCATAGAAAAGAATACATAGAAAGAATATATAGATAGAATGCATAGATAGAATACATAGATAGAAATAGTAACAGGCAGGTGGTCTTAAAGTAAGGCAGCCTGCTTTTTACTTTATAGGAAATTCCGTAGGAATTTCTTAATAAAGCAAAAAGCTCCGCATGGATGCGCAGCTCGCGGAGAAGAAATTAGTTGCTTTGCAACACCGCTCGCGCGCGAAGAGTTCGCAAGCGAACTCTTTATTTTGCCTGTAAATGGCACTTTTACAGGGGGCTGGAGGAATTTATGAATGGTGCTTGACAGGATGGGAAGGTTTCTGCAGAATAAGAAACAGATGTTGCGAAACAAGTGTTTCTTAATGGCGTTTTAAAATGGGAATGTTTCCAAACAGAAGGGAGAATAGGAGATGCCACCGAAATATAAATTTACGAAAGAAGAAATCATACAGGCCGCATTTGAAATGGTGCGGACTGACGGGTTTTCCGAGCTTACGGCAAGGGCACTTGGAATGAGGCTCGGTTCCTCGCCAAAACCAATTTTCAGTATTTTCACCAGTATGGAAGAGGTGCAGGAGGAAGTAATTCAGGCAGCGAAGAGGCTGTATGCAGAATATGTGGAGAGAGGACTTCAGGAAACACCGGCATTCCCTTCCGGTGATCGATGACAATTATGATAAAATTCTTGCTTCCCTGATGGATGGATACCGGCTTAAAGAACCGGTGGCCGAGAGGATTTACCGGCATTTATGGATTTATTCACATGGAATTGCCACGCTGTGTGCAACGAAGATGTGCCAGTTTACGAAGGAAGAAATCGAAGAGATGATGGCAGAGGTCTTCAAGGGGCTGCTCATTCAGGAAACGAAAGGGGAAAAGCATGATTAAAGCCAGAGAGATCAATAAATTTTATGGAAGTGGGGAAAGCCGTTTTCAGGTTTTGAAAAATATCAGTCTGACGATTGAGGATGGAGATTTCGTTGTGATTCTGGGAGCGTCGGGATCCGGCAAGTCCACATTACTAAATGTATTATCGGGACTGGAACGGGCAGAAAGCGGTCAGATTTTTTATGATGATACCGAAATTACAGCACTTACGGACAAGGAACTGACAGCCTTCCGGAGAAAGAAGATCGGCTTTATTTTCCAGCAGTATTATCTCCTGCAGAACATGAATGTGGGCAAAAATGTGAAAATGGGAGCGGATCTTGCTGCAAACAGTGATTATAAAGCGATTATCAGGGAGGTTGGACTGGAAAACAAGCTTCACAAATTCCCCAGTGAATTATCGGGAGGTGAACAGCAGCGGGTATCGGTTACCAGAGCACTTGCCAAAAGACCGGAGGTTTTATTTTTGGATGAACCTACGGGTGCCCTGGATGAAGATACCGGACGACAGGTGCTGCAGTACATCAGTGAATTGCAGAAGGAATACGGATTCACCATTATTATGGTAACGCATAACCTGAATATTGCGGAAATGGCGAAAACCGTGATCCGGATGAGTAACGGAAAAGTGTCGGAGGTCTATACGACACAGACACAGAAAACCGCATATGAGATAGGATGGTGAGGCAGGATGATTGGAATGAAAGATCTGGGTAAGCTGGCTGCAATCACGGTGGTAACCCTTTGCGCTGCGTTTGTATGCACCATCTTTTTAAACTACAAAATGGATCTGGAGTCAATTAGAGAAATCGTTACCGCTTATCAGGAAATGGTGTTTTATGAAGCACAGATGGGAACCGCCAAGGTCGTTGTGGGTGTGAGCGGAGGCTGTCTGATTATTACCACGGTAATTCTGCTGGTCTTTTATATTAAGAATTATATGGATACGCATGGGAAAGAGCTTGGAATTCTGAAGGCACTTGGTTATTCCCGGTTACATATTGCGAAAAGCTTCTGGGTGTTTGGTTTTAGTGTGCTTACAGGAGCAGGGATCGGATTTGGGGCTGCGTGGCTTTATCTGCCAACCTTTTACCGGGTCATGAATAAGGAGAAGATTCTTCCGGATCTGGAGCCGCAGTTTCATGGAAACCTGGTTCTTTTCCTTGTAGTTCTGCCAACATTGTTCTTTATGCTTCTTGCGGTATTCTATGCGTTCCTTAAGCTGAATAGTCCGGTGCTTGATCTGCTTAAGGAAAGGAAGCATAGCAAAGAAAAGCACTTTACAAAGGATAAGGAAGAAGATTCTTTCCTTTCAGGGTTAAGGAAAAGTACGCTGCACAGCCAGAAAATACTGGTATTTTTTGTCGGCTTTTCTGCCTTTTGCTTTTCCTCTATGACACAGATGTCTATGGCAATGGACGATTTAGCCAGTGAGCAGATGGCGTGGATTATGCTTTCGATCGGGCTGACACTTGCCTTTATGACGCTGCTGATGTCTTTAACCAGTGTTTTCAATGCCAATACCAAAACGATTGCAATGATGAAGGTATTCGGCTATTCGAAAACCGAATGCAGCCGGTCCGTTTTCGGCGGTTACCGTCCGGTTTCCTATGTCGGCTTTCTGATCGGGACGCTGTATCAGTATGTGCTGCTACGGATCATGGTGGATGTGATATTTGCAGACTGGGAGACAATGCCGGAATTTCATTTTGACTGGAAAGCCATGCTGATTTCCCTTGTGACCTTTCTCCTTGCTTACGAGCTGATTCTGTATGTTTATTCCCGGAAGATCGAACAGCAGTCCGTAAAAAGCATCATGCTGGAATAGCAGACGGATCATATAAATACAATATGAAATACAAGATCAGCTTGATCTCCCGGCACTTGTTCGATACAATGAATCTTACAGGTGCCGGGAGTTTTTTGCAAGGAGCGGAAAGCTGGATGCGAAGAGACAGACCATATAGACAAAAGGGCAATAGAAAGAGGCAGGAGCATGAATCTGATTAATATAGAGAATGTGACGAAATCCTATACGGAAAGAAAGTTGTTTGAGGATGCTTCCTTTTCCCTGCAGGAGGGAGAAAAGGTTGGCGTCATCGGCATTAACGGAACCGGAAAGACAACGTTGCTGAAGATGATTATGGGAACGGAGGAGCCGGAAGAAGGTAACATTACGATTGCAAATCATGTGGTAATGCGCTATCTTCCGCAGCATCCGGAATTTGCAGCGGACAAAAGCAGCCTGGAATGTGTATTGCAGGGAAATGTCACAGAAGAAAACCGTTGGTCCATAGAGAGTGAAGCCAAAACGATGATGACCCGGCTTGGGATTCAGGATTTCACGCAGCCGGCCGGTCAGTTATCCGGAGGACAAAGAAAGCGGCTTGCATTGATCTCAGCGCTTCTTTCTCCGGCAGATATTCTGCTTTTGGATGAGCCGACCAACCATCTGGATAACGATATGGCAGACTGGCTGGAGGATTATCTGAAAAAATGGAAAGGGGCGTTCCTTATGGTCACCCATGACCGGTATTTTCTGGACAGCGTGTGCAAACGGATCATCGAGATTGACAAAGGGAAAATTTACAGCTATCAGACCAATTATTCGGGCTTTCTGGAATTGAAAACGGAACGGCAGGATATGGAAGCAGCCAGTGAACGGAAGCGTCAATCGATTCTGCGTGTGGAACTGGAATGGATACGCAGGGGAGCCAGAGCGCGGTCTACCAAGCAGAAAGCGCATATCCAGCGTTACGAAGAACTGCGGGACCGGCAGGCGCCGACACAGGACTTCCAGGTAGAATTAAGTTCCATTTCCACAAGAATGGGGAAAACGACCGTGGAGCTCCAGCATATCTGCAAGTCCTATGGAGAAAGAAAACTGATTGACGATTTTTCTTATATCTTTTTGAAGGGAGACCGGGTTGGATTTATCGGACCCAACGGCTGCGGAAAATCGACATTGATGAAAATGATTGCAGGGCTTATCCCTCCCGATTCCGGAACGATCACGATCGGTCAGACCGTGAAAATGGGATATTATGCACAGGAGATAGCTTCGGAAAAATCAGCAGATGAGAAGGAAATTGACCTGTCCTACATGGATCCGGATCAGAGAGTGATTGATTATGTGAAAGAGAGGGCAGAATATATCCAGACGGTGGACGGCCCCGTGTCGGCCTCCGTTATGCTGGACCGGTTTTTATTTCCCCCGGAGAAGCAGTACAGCCTCATCGGGAAATTGTCCGGCGGGGAAAAGAAGCGGTTGAATCTGCTTCGGGTACTGGCAACGTCCCCGAACTTCATTTTGCTGGATGAGCCGACCAATAATCTGGACATTGCCACGCTGACGATCCTGGAGGACTATCTGGACCGGTATGAGGGCATTGTTGTTACGGTATCGCATGACCGGTATTTCCTTGACCGGACGATGAAGCGGATTTTTGCCTTTGAAGAGGATGGAAAACTCAGACAGTACGAAGGTGGCTATACCGATTATTCCCTGAAAAAACTCGCTGAGAAGGAAGAAAGGGAGGCAGAGGAAGCAGCACAGAACAGAAAAACAGGGAATGGAAACGGCGCAAAACCGGATCCCCAGACCGGGCAGAAGGGACAGCGTACCCGCGGACCGCAGAAGTTAAAATTTACCTATCAGGAGCAGAAGGATTATGAAACCATAGAGGCGGATATCGCAGCACTGGAAGAAAAGATCGGGAAGCTCGATGAGGAAATGACCGCCGTTTCCACAGACTTCGTAAAACTAAATCAACTGACAGCTGAAAAAGAAGAAACCGAAAAGCTGCTGGAAGAAAAGATGGATCGGTGGATGTACCTGGAAGAATTGGCAGCGAGAATTGCGGAACAGTAGATGGGAAGAAAGCGAAAATGGAGATCAGCTACAAACGACTTACAGAAAATGAATTAGATCGTTTTATTATAATGAGAATTAACCAACTCCGGGAAGAGGGCGCCAGGGAAAATATTGATTTAGCACCGGAACTAAAGGATTACTATATGCGGCACATGGCAGATGGAACTTTTGTGTCATGGCTGGCCTTTGATGGAAATAAGATAATAGCAACGAGTGGAATGTCATTCGTGGAAAAGCCTCCTTACTTTGGATGCCCAAGCGGGAGAATTGGATTATTGTCCAGTATGTATACAGATCCTGATTATAGAAGAAAAGGAATTGCAAGGGAGCTGCTGGACCGTGTGATAAAAGATGCCAGGGAATATGGATGCGGAACAGTCCAGATTACCGCATCAGATATGGGAGTTAAGCTTTATTCTGATTTTGGATTTGTACATAATGAAAACTTCATGCAGTATAAGCTTTAGGTTAAGGCGGGATATTACACCCCGCCTTTTTATAATTTCTACATTTTCGAACCGATTGGTTTTTGGAATTTATAGCTATTTAGAAAAATCAATTTCATATCGTGTTCCATGCGAGAGTAATAATCCATCTATTAAGTCAATACGCAGAATACATGTATTGACATCATCAAAATTATTATGTCCATTATCAATCCACTCAGAAAATGCTACTCGCATCTTATTTGCAATATCTTTATTTTCTTCTTTCCCGAAATACCCTAAGTTAATTCCTTTTCCATGTGCGGTAAACCAATCACCAGAAAGTGCTACAATAGGATTTACTTCAATCTGTTTCATTTTGTTTGATAATCCATATGTAAGCACATAAAATGCACCATCAGCATAAAAAGCATTTACATTACGAACATAAGGGACTTCATGTATAGTTGTTGCCAACGCAATAATACTGTCTTTTCCAAATCGCTCAATTAATATTTCTTCAGCTTCTTTTGTTAATTTCTCCATAAGTTACCTCCATAGCTTCAAAATTTTATAATTAAATAATATTATATTTCATTGATTTTCCCAACTAGAATTACTGCTAATTAGAATTGCGGCTAATTTTCATCCTTTCCATAAATCTATAAACTTCCAACACCAATCCTGCACAAATTCATAGAATATAGTAATAAAAACAGCACACAAGGAGTATTATGCAGGATCGTTTTAAAAGTGAATATATTGATAAATTTCCGGTTGCGATGGCATACGTTCCCTGGCAGCATTTAACTAACGTTTTTGAAAACCTCGAGGAAGCGTTTAAAGTAGGAACGATTTTCCCTGAGCTCGAAAAACCTTTCAAGGGAAGGAGATGCGTAAAATGACCAATTTTAATTCCGAACAGAGCCGTCTCCTTCATAACATTGATATTATGGATTTCGTGATTGTTGAAATGAACGAATATCTGGACACACATCCGACTGACCGCGATGCGATCGAATATACCAGGCATTATGTGAGGATGAAAAATCAGGCTATGAAGGAATATGCTGCAAAGTATGGTCCTTTGAGCATTCAGGATATTGATGCATGTAAATACGATGAATGGAAATGGGCTTTACAGCCATGGCCATGGGAAGGAGAATGTTAAGCTATGTGGAAATATGAAAAACGATTACAATTCCCGGTTAATATCAAAAATCCGAATGCAACACTTGCACAGGCGATCATGAGCCAGTACGGGGGTCCCGATGGAGAACTCGGCGCTTCCATGCGCTATCTGTCCCAACGCTATTCCATGCCCTATCGTGAGGTTGCTGCCATTCTGACGGATATCGGCACGGAAGAGCTGGCCCATCTCGAAATGGTTTCCACCATTGTTCATCAACTTACCAGAAATCTTTCTATGGAAGAAATTGAAGAGTCCGGGTTTGCAAATTATTATGTAGATCATACGGTTGGTGTATGGCCGATGGCAGCCGGAGGTATCCCTTTTAACAGTTGCGAATTCCAGTCAAAGGGAGATGCCATTACGGACCTCTTTGAGAATATGGCTGCGGAACAGAAAGCACGCTCCACATACGATAATATTCTGCGACTCGTCCGTGACGATCCGGATGTATGTGAACCGATTAAATTCCTGCGTGCCAGAGAAATTGTCCATTTCCAACGTTTTGGTGAGGCTCTCCGAATCGTTCAGGATAAACTGGATTCCCAGAATTTCTATCAGTTCAATCCGGAATTTGACAGGTGCAAATCCTAAGAAATAGCAAGTTAAAAATGTAGAAACTAAATAATGTAGAAACAGTTATAAAAAGGCGGGGTGCAATATCCTCGCCTTAAATTTGTCCGAATTATTGAGAAAATTTGACCGCAGATCAAGATATGTTAGGTATATATAAAGTAATTGAATATGAGTACCCAATCATCGAGAGAGCATTGGGTATATATAAGGAAAACATGAAAAAACACCCAGACAAAGAGGGAATATTGGGTATACAAGCGGAAAATGATGAAGCGTACCCAGTCACAGGAAAAATATTGGGTATGTAAGAGAAAAAGCATGGAAAATACCCACCCACAAGAAAAATACTGGGTATATAAAAGAAAAGCACGGAGAAATACCCAGATAAAGACAGAACATTGGGTATGCCAGAGAAAAACCACGATGTATACCCAGTCGCAAAGAAAACAATGGGTATACAAGAGAAAAGGCATGAAGCATACCCAGTCACAGAGAAATCATTGGGTGTGCAGGGCATGATTTTCTTTAATATGCCCAGTCAGATCTGAAACTGTGGGTATATAAATTGGATTATTAAGAAAATACCCGGTGAAGCAAAAGCAAGGGATCAGGAATGCAGCAAGAAAATCCGATTTATACCTTGATTTCCGACTGTGTTTGTGTAAGAATATACAAATGGAAAGTATGCAATACTGGTAATGCAGGAAGCAATCCATATTAGGAATGAAATATAATTTTTATAATTTATAGAATGCAAGAGAACAAGAAGTAACCTATAGAATCAGAGTAATCGTAATATATAAGTAATAAATATATAGACTTAAAAGAAAATAAGAGGTTTGAGTATGAGAGGAATTGATACCCAGGTACGCAAAAACCGCAGACGTATTTTTAAAGAAGTAGCGTCTCTTGCGTATCATTCAGAGAATCTGAAGGACGACATTGAGGCACTGCCTTACAAAATTGTAGATTATGATGAATCCGAGTATCAGAGTATTTACAGAGAGCGTGCAATTGTCCGTGAAAGCATCCGTCTGGCAATGGGAATGTCCCTACGGCCGGAGAATGCACCGGTTCATCTGACACAGGGTCTGGAAGAAAGTAATATTGATGAAAAGTATTACGAGCCGCCTCTGATGCAGGTTATTCCGTCTGCATGTAATGCCTGTCCTGTTAACTGCTATATGGTTACGGATAAATGTATGGGCTGTGTGGCACATCCCTGTCGAGAGGTATGTCCGAGAGGCGCAATTTCCATGAAGAACGGCAAGTCCGTTATCGATCAGGAGAAGTGCGTGAAGTGTGGGAAATGTAAGGCAATCTGTCCTTACGATGCGATTTCCCATCAGGTAAGACCGTGCCTTGACCACTGTGGCGTGAATGCAATCAAGAGTGATGATAAGGGACGGGCTGTGATTGATTCCAATTTATGTGTATCCTGCGGTCAGTGTATGGTAAGCTGCCCATTTGGTGCGATTGCGGACAAATCCCAGATCTTCCAGTTGATCCGTGCAATGCAGTCCGGCCGGAAGATTATTGCGCAGGTGGCGCCTGCCTTTGTTGGTCAGTTCGGACCGAAGGTAACACCGGATATGATTAAGACAGCCTTGAAGGAACTGGGCTTTTATGATGTATATGAAACCGCTATTGGTGCTGATATGGGTGCCATGGCAGAAGCAGAGAACTATGTGAAAGAAGTTGCCACAGGAGAATTACCGTTCCTTTTGACTTCCTGCTGTCCTTCCTGGTCCATGCTTGCGAAGAAGTTCTTCCCGGAAACGATTGATAAGATTTCCAACGAACTGACGCCTATGGTAGCAACCG
Organism: bacterium; assembly: GCA_963618065.1. Taxonomy (GTDB): domain Bacteria; phylum Bacillota; class Clostridia; order Lachnospirales; family Lachnospiraceae; genus Suilimivivens. The sequence continues at coordinate 50,275 of CAVERH010000005.1, forward strand.
CACGGAAGATCAAGGAAGATCATCCGGATGCCAGCGTGGTATTTATCGGACCCTGTGCATCGAAGAAGCTGGAAGCATCCAGAAGAACCGTCCGTTCTGACGTAGACTTTGTAATTACCTTTGAAGAATTGGTCGGTATGTTTGAAGCAAAGGGACTTCTTCCGGAAGCCGTGCAAGCGCAGGATCATATGAATGATGCAACCTCTGCGGGACGTGGTTATGGTGTTGCCGGTGGTGTTGCAAGTGCGATTGAAGGCTGTATTCGTGAGTATTATCCGGATGTGGAAGTGCATATTGAACATGCAGAGAGCCTTGCCGAATGTAAGAAGATGCTGATGCTTGCCAAAGCAGGCAAGAAGAACGGATGTCTGATTGAAGGTATGGCATGTCCCGGAGGCTGTGTTGCCGGTGCGGGAACCAATATTCCGATTCCGCAGGCGGTTAAGGAAGTTACCTCCTTCAAGAATGCGGCCGAGGAGAAGCTGCCTTCCAAGGAAGACTAAGAGGATTATAAAAATAACACAACAGATTAGATGGCGTGACAAATTTCAGACATACAAGTATTTATCACGCTGGAAAGAAGAGGAAACAAGGAAATGACGAAAATCAGAACAAGATTTGCACCCAGTCCGACAGGGAGAATGCATGTCGGAAATTTACGTTCTGCATTGTATGAGTTTTTGATTGCAAAGCATGACGGCGGAGACTTTATGCTTCGTATCGAGGATACCGATCAGGAGCGTTTCGTAGAGGGTGCAGTCGATATCATTTATGATACGCTTGCCAAGGCAGGACTAAAGCATGATGAAGGTCCGGACAAGGATGGCGGCTATGGTCCTTATGTACAGAGCGAACGTATGAAAACAGGCATTTATATGAAGTATGCCAAGGAGCTGATTGATAAGGGAGAGGCGTATTACTGTTTCTGTGACAAGGAACGTCTTTCTACCTTGAAGACTGAGGTCGTAGAGGGCAAGGAAATCATGATTTATGATAAGCACTGCCTGCACCTTAGCAAAGAAGAAATCGAGAAGAATCTGGCAGAGGGAAAGCCGTTTGTCATCCGTCAGAACATTCCGACCGAAGGAACAACCACATTCCACGATGAGCTGTATGGAGATATTACCGTAGAGAATGCAGAACTGGATGATATGATTCTGATTAAGTCCGACGGTTATCCGACCTATAACTTTGCCAACGTGGTAGATGACCATACCATGAACATTACCCATGTGGTACGTGGTAACGAATACCTGTCTTCCTCACCGAAGTATCAGCGTCTGTATGATGCGTTTGGCTGGGAGTCTCCGGTATACATTCACCTGCCGCTGATTACCGATGAAAATCATAAGAAGCTCTCTAAGAGAAGCGGACATTCTTCCTTTGAGGATCTGTTAGAGCAGGGATTCCTTCCGGAGGCTGTTGTAAATTATATTGCATTACTTGGCTGGAGTCCGGAAGACAACCGCGAGATTTTCTCGCTGGATGAGCTGATTAAGGAATTCGACTATCACAGAATTAATAAATCTCCTTCCGTTTTTGACTATATGAAGCTGAAATGGATGAATGGAGAATACATTAAGGCCATGGACGATGATAAATTCTTTGAAATGGCAGAGCCGTATTTAAAGAGCACCATTACGAAGGATATGGATCTTCACAAGATTGCAGCCATGGTAAAGACGAGAATTGAAGTATTCCCGGACATCCCGGAGCTCATCGATTTCTTTGAGACGTTACCGGAATACGATCCGTCCATGTATGAGCACAAGAAGATGAAGACCAACAAGGAAACCTCTCTTGATGTGCTGCGCAAATTACTTCCTGTTTTTGAACAGCAGAAGGATTACAGCAACGATGCGCTGTATCAGCTTCTGACCGGATTTGCGGCGGAAAACGAATACAAGAACGGCTATGTTCTCTGGCCGGTTCGTACCGCAGTATCCGGCAAGCAGATGACTCCGGCAGGCGCAACAGAAATTATGGAGCTTCTTGGCAAAGAAGAGTCCCTTGCACGTATCAGAAAGGGAATTGAGCTTCTTGAGAACGCCTGATTTAAAGCAGTTAAAGGCAATTACCCACCATTCCGGACCGGCACTTGTACTGGCTGGCCCGGGAAGTGGCAAGACCTTTACGATTGTTCAACACATTCAATATCTGATTCACAATAAGAAGATTCCACCGGAAGAAATTCTTGTTGTGACCTTTTCCAAAGCGGCTGCCGTAGAGATGCAGACGCGGTATCTGGAATCTGCGGATTCCAATCCTTCCACAAATCCTGTTCGGTTTGGAACATTTCACAGTCTTGGTTATCAGATTTTAAGATCCACAGGTCAATTCCGAAATTTTTCACTGATTACAGAAAAGCAGAAGTATCATCGTCTGGAGGTTATTCTCAAAAATGAAGGGCTTTCCTTGTTATGTACCCATGATCAGGAAACCATCCTCTTAAATGCCCTTGCAGCAAGAAAAGCAGGCGGCAGGGAAAAGACATCCCTGGAACTGTTGGATGTGAATGCAGCAGAGTTCGATGCAGAAAAGCTGTTTGCCCTGTATCAGAGTGATCTGGAAGAAAGGAATCTGTTGGATTATGACGATCTGATTTTGAAGTGCAATGAACTTTTTCGGAAATCACCGGCAGCTTTAGAACGGTATCAGCAGCTTTTTACCCATATTCTGGTGGATGAATTTCAGGATATCAATGCGTCCCAGTACGAATTGATTACATTGCTTGCCCTGCCGCAGAAGGAGCTGTTCGTGGTTGGGGATGATGACCAGTCCATCTATGGGTTCCGGGGTTCCAGACCGGAATTTATGAGAGAATTTCTTCGGCAGTATACCGATGTGAAACGTTATGAGCTTACCTCTAACTACCGGAGCGGAGAACGGATTGTTGCACTTGGCCGCAAAATTATTGAACAGAATAAGGAACGGTTTTCGAAGGAATTTCTCCCAAAGAAAAGAGGAGGCGAAGTCTCGTTTCAGCATCTGAACACCCGGCGGGAAGAGGAAGAACTTCTGGTGCAGGATATCCGGAGAAATTCGATGGAGTGCCTTGATCAGACAGCGATCATTGTAAGGACGAATCTGGAGGCCAGACAGTATGAGGCACTTTTAAAAGAAAAACAGCTTCCAACTGCCGGAAGCGTTAAGAAGGAACAGGGCGTTTTTCAATCGGAAACAGCGGAGGATCTGTATGCCTTCTTACGGTTTCTTTATGAGAAAGAACATCGGAAGGATTTCCTGCGTATTATGGACAAGCTGGAACCGGATCTGACACGGAAAGCGCTTATCTCAGAGATCGTAAGCAAAGAGGAGCTTATGCGTTATTACCGGAATCATGCGCAGATGCAGGTGCGGATCCAGAGACTGTTTTCGAAGCTTGCACTGGCGAAACGGCTGCAGGTTCATCTGGCGATCCAGCTATTCCGAAATGAAATGGGATACGATTCTTATCTTAAGAAGAAAAGCAGAAGCTATGCGGAATACGAAGATCAGAAGAAAATGGCACAGACCATTCAGGAAGCCTTTGCGTCCTATCAGAGGACAAAACCGCTTGATGAATTTATTTCACAATGTCAGGAAAAGGAAAAGAAAAGTCCTGTGATAGAGCAGCAAAAGGGCATCCATGTCCTGACCATGCATGCTTCGAAAGGACTGGAATTTCAGCATGTATATCTGCCGGATCTGAATGAAGGGATTATTCCACCGAAGGGTGTTGTTGATACAAAGCAGATCGAAGAAGAACGAAGGCTCCTGTACGTTGCCGTAACAAGAGCCCGTGAAAAGCTGTTCTTATATGAAACCAGAGAGCGGAACCGTAAAGTAACGCGGTTTCTTCAAAGGATTATTCCGTGATTTCATCAAATTCCTGAGTATCCAGAAATTCATCAAATGCATCGGCAACGGCTTCGTATTCGTCATCGTCGTCAATATAATCAAGTACCGGTTCTTCGTTCGGATCGTCCTCGTTTTCGGAGTAACGATAGAACCAGACTTCTCCATCCTCGTTCTCTCCATTCTCATCGAGAGGGAGCAGGGCGATATAATCCTGGTTATTTACGGTTAAGATGGTTACAATGGCACATTCCACGGAAGATCCGTCTTCCAGATCCAGAGTGACGGTCATTTCTTCATCGTTGCTTTCGGGCTGTTCAAAGGTCTGACTCATATAATTTCTCCTTTCGGTTTTTTCTTTATTTTACAAGGCTTTGAGGTGATCTGCAAGAGTCTTCTAAGAAGTTTTTTACACAGGGAACGGGATTTGTGTTAGACTATACATAACTTCATGAGCAAAACTTAAGCTGTGAAACAGCGGTTTTGCGAATGGATTTATGTATAGTTCATAAATGGCTAAAATCAGGAGGAAAAGCATGAGTAGTCTTGCTGTGACATATTTTAAACCGTATCAACCCGGAATTGAAAGAATCGTTTCGGGCTTTCGGTTTGCCCTGGTCAATAAGAAGAACGGCTGCGAAAGTGGAATCCTTCTTTATGATGATAAGAAACGGGAACAGCGGATGATCCCTTTAAGCGAAACAGGACGCAAGGGAGAACTGTTTGGCGTGGAGATCCGGGGAGAGGATCTGAATCAGCTTACCTATAATTTCTATGACGGGGATGAGGTTTATACCGATCCGTACGCACAGGGCGTTATGGGATTGGAGCATTTTGGAGGAAAAAGCGCCAGAGAACGAATGACTTATGGTGTTTTGAAAAAGCAGGATTTTGACTGGGAGGAGGATGTGAATCCGGAGACTCCCTTTGAAGATACGATTCTTTACGGGATTCATGTAAGAGCCTTTACGAGGCATAAGTCTTCGAATGTGGCACATCCCGGAACGTTTGAAGGAATCGTGGAGAAGATTCCTTATCTGAAACAGCTTGCCATTACGGCGGTTGAACTGATGCCCTGTTACGAATTTGATGAAGCGAAGATCAAGCCTCTGTATTCTGACCACCGTAAACCGGAGGAAGCAAAACAGAAGGAAGAGGAAGGAAAGAAGGAAACACAGGACCGGCGTCTGAACTGCTGGGGCTTCCAGAAGGGCTTTTACTTTGCACCGAAGGCATCCTATAGTGCAGGAGACCCGGGTGTAAGCTTTAAAACTATGGTCCGGGAACTGCATAAGGCAGGAATCGAAGTGATGATGCATTTTTATTTTCCGGAGGATATTCCGCAGGGCTTTATGGTGGAGGTTCTGAAATTCTGGATGATGGAGTATCATGTGGATGGATTCCGGATCAATGGCTTTCATCTTCCAGTGCGGATGCTTCTGGAAGAGCCGGTTTTGAAACGGAGCAAGCTGTGGCTTCCCTATCTGCCGGAGGAAGATCTGTCCTGCATCGAAGAGGATTCCTGTAAGCATGTGGCAGTGGACAATGGGAATTTCCGTAATGATATCCGCAGGTTTTTAAAGGGTGATGAGGGGCTTGTGAATGACTTTATCCGTTATCAGCGCCGGAATCCGAAGGAATATGCGGTGATGAATGCCGTGTGCGATTATGACGGCTTCAGTCTCATGGATCTGGTTTCCTATGACCGCAAGCACAATGAGGAAAACGGAGAAAACAACGCCGACGGAACCGATTACAATTACAGCTGGAACTGCGGCATCGAAGGAACGACCCGGAAGAAAAACGTACTGTTACTGCGTAAGAAGCAGATCAAGAATGCCATTGCGTTTTTGATGCTCAGTCAGGGAACTCCGTTCTTATTCAGCGGGGATGAGTTTGGCAACAGCCGCCTCGGAAATAACAATGCCTATTGTCAGGACAATGAAGTCTTCTGGCTGCAGTGGAAAGAAAATACCCAGATGTTTCAGGAGCTCCTTTCCTTTACCCGGGACATGATTGCATTCCGGAAGCAGAATCCGATCATTCATATGAAAAAGGAGCTGAAGGTTATGGATTCACTGGGCTGCGGTTATCCGGACATTTCCTATCACGGAGCCGAAGCATGGCGCCCGGATTTAAGCTTTGTAAGCCGTCTTGTGAATATTTTTCTTTGCGGAAGGTATGCGAATGAGGGTGATCCCTTCCTTTATCTGGCATATAATATGCACTGGGAGGCTCATAAGCTGGCACTTCCGAAGCTTCCGAAGACTCTTCGCTGGAAGAAAATCCTGTCAACCGGAGAAGCGGTAGAAAATAAAGCGTTGAAGGAAGCGGACGGCGGGCAGGTGATTGAAAGCCGGAGCATTGCCGTATATCAGACAGAAAGCAGTAGTAAGTAACATGAACATCTGTAATATCTGGAAACATTTTAAAACGATCACATACCATAAGATTCTTGTGATGCAGGGCTGTTTTAAAATCGGCCTGTATAAACAGGGACTTTTGCACGACCTGTCCAAATACAGTCCTTCGGAATTCTGGGTGGGCGTGAAATATTATCAGGGGACACAGAGCCCGAACAACGCAGAACGCGAGGCTATCGGCTATTCGAGTGCATGGCTTCATCATAAAGGAAGGAACAAGCATCATTACGAATACTGGCTGGATTATACCGCAACCGGGAAACGGGGCGAAATCGTACCGGTTCCCATACCGGACCGTTATATTGCAGAGATGCTGGCAGACCGCATTGCGGCAAGTAAGGTCTACAGTGGAAAGAATTATACCGATGATGCACCGTTGAAGTATTACCTTAAGGGCAGCGAACATGCACCTCTTCATCCCTATACGCGGGAAATCCTGGAGAGGTTTCTTTACATGCTGGCAGAAAAGGGTGAGAAGGAAACCTTTGCCTACATAAGAACGTTCCTGAAACAGAAGCATACTATGAAGTAGAACCGTTGTGGTAAAAGGAGTTATTCCTATTATGAATGGCAGCTGTTTACTGATTTTACTGATTTTGTGTGCGATGAACCGGTGCGGTGGAGAGTCTTCCTGCGAGAGCGGCAATTCCAGTTCCTGTGGCTGTGGAAACCAGAGTGTGATCCAGCCAAGAAGAGAGCGACAGGAGAATTCCCAGGGAGATTGCCGGAGGGAACAGGATTCCTGTGGCTGTGAAAACAGCCGGGATGAGAGAACTTCTTCAGACTGCGGATGCCGGAAAGATCCGGAACCGTGCTTTGAACAGGTAAGACCGTTTATGCCTTATCCGAATTCCAATTCGAATTCCGGTTGCGGATGTGGAAAGAATTAAACAATTAAAATTAAACATTGAAAGCGAGCCCTCCATTTGATAAAATACTAGGATGGATATGTTATCATTTTATGGAGGCGGACATGAAAAAATTATTAGAACAAATCATTAAGTTTGGAATCGTAGGAGTGATCTGCTTTATCATTGATTTTGCAATCACTACGATTCCAACTTATTTTTTTGGACAGAACACGGTTTATATTTCGGCAGTATTCGGCTTTGTCATTTCCTGCATTGTCAATTATCTGCTGAGTATTAAGTATGTTTTTACCGAGAAAAAGGACATGGACAAGCGGAAGGAATTCATCGTATTTGTTGTTCTTTCAGCGGTTGGACTTGTGATTAATGAACTGATTATTTATCTGTGCCAGGATGTGATCTATGCAAATGTCGCATTCTTAAACGAGCTGATTCCGGACACTTTAATTGTACCGATCAGTAAGATTATTGCCACAGGCGTGGTTATGGTATACAACTTTATTTCCAGAAAGATCTTTCTGGAAGGAAAAAAGACTAAGAAAGAAGATATGCAGGTGTAAGACCTGTCTGAGGGTAACGTGTGAACGAACAACAAAGACAATTGGATTATATTGAAAAAGCAAAAGGCTATGTAGAGGCCCTTTCACAGCAGCTTGGACGGAAAGCGACCTGCTGCGTAACGACCTTTGGCTGTCAGATGAACGCCAGAGACTCCGAGAAGCTGGCCGGGATTTTAGAAAGTGCCGGATTTGAATTGATTGAGGATGAGGATGCGGATTTCGTCATTTATAATACCTGTACAGTCCGTGACAATGCCAATCAGCGTGTTTATGGAAGACTGGGACATTTAAACAGCCTTAAGAAGAAGTCTTCGCATAAGAAGATCGCCCTGTGCGGCTGCATGATGCAGGAGCCTTCCGTGATTGAGAAAATTAAGAAGAGCTATTCCTTTGTAGATCTGATTTTCGGAACCCACAATATTTATAAGTTTCCGGAGCTTTTGGCTACGATGTTTGAATCGAACCGCATGGTTATTGATATCTGGAAGGACACCGACCAGATCGTGGAAAATCTTCCGGTTGACCGGAAATATTCGTTTAAGTCCGGCATTAACATCATGTTTGGCTGCGACAATTTCTGCAGTTATTGTATCGTACCTTATGTACGTGGACGGGAAAAGAGCCGGGAGCCGAAGGACATCCTTCGTGAAATTGAAAATCTCGTAGCAGACGGCGTGGTAGAAGTCATGCTGCTTGGACAGAATGTGAATTCCTATGGAAAGAATCTGGAGGATCCGATCAGCTTTGCGCAGCTCCTAAGGGAAGTGGAGAAGATTGAGGGACTACAGAGAATCCGCTTCATGACGTCCCATCCAAAGGATTTATCCGATGAACTGATTGAAGCTATGCGGGATTCGAAGAAGATCTGCCGTCACTTACATCTGCCGCTGCAGTCCGGATCCACGAAAATCCTGAAAGCCATGAACCGTAAGTATACGAAGGAAAGTTATCTGGCTCTCGTAGATAAGATCCGGAAGGAAATTCCGGATATGGCGATCACCACGGATATCATCGTTGGATTTCCGGGCGAAACCAGTGCCGATGTAGATGAGACCATCGACGTCATCAATAAGGTGAAGTATGACAATGCCTTTACCTTTATTTATTCGAAGAGAACCGGGACACCTGCCGCCGCAATGGAAAACCAGGTGCCGGAGGAACAGGTAAAGAAGGACTTCGACCGACTGCTTAAGGTGGTGCAGGATACCGCCAGGGAGCGCGTGGCAAGATTGGAAGGACAGACGCTGGAAGCACTTGTGGAAGAAGTGAATGAACAGGATGCTTCCCTTTTGACCGGGCGTTTATCCAATAATACGATCGTTCACTTTAAGGGAGATCCGTCCCTGATCGGAAAGATTGTACCGGTATATTTAAAGGAATGCCACGGTTTTTATTATCTTGGAGAACTCGTGTAAGATTTTTATAGAAAAGTAGGAGAAGAAAATTTCTGTGCACACATTGATGATGCAATAAAGAGGGCCGAGCAGTACTGCACGGCAGAGTGACGAAAGGGAAATGGTTGATGTGATGGAAGTTACACCAATGATGCAAAAATATCTGGAAACGAAGAAGGAGTATCCGGATTGTATTCTGTTTTACCGTTTGGGGGATTTTTATGAAATGTTCTATGAGGATGCCATTACGGCATCAAAGGAGCTGGAATTAACCCTGACCGGCAAAAGCTGCGGACTGGAAGAGCGTGCGCCGATGTGCGGTGTGCCCTATCATGCCGTGGAAGGATACCTAAACCGTCTGGTTTCCAAGGGATACAAGGTGGCGATTTGTGAGCAGGTGGAGGATCCAAAGCTTGCGAAGGGACTGGTAAAGCGTGAAGTCGTGCGGATCGTGACACCCGGAACGAACTTAAATACGCAGTCCATGGATGAAACAAGAAACAACTATCTTATGAGCATTGCGTATTTTCAGGGGAAAATCGGCATTTCCATTGCCGATGTCACAACGGGCGATTATTACCTCACCGAAGTGGAAGACAATAAGAAGCTTCTCGATGAGATCATGAAATACCATCCGAGCGAGATTATCTGTAACGATGCATTTACGGTAAGCGGAATGGATCTTGCTGATCTGAAAGACCGGCTGAATATTGCGATTTATTCTCTGGAACCGTTTTATTATGATGAGGACCGCTGCCGGAAGAGCCTTTTGAAACATTTCCATGTGACTTCCTTACAGGGCATGGGAATTGAAGACTTCCCATCCGGGCTCATTGCAGCCGGGGCGCTGATGCAGTATCTTACGAATACGCAGAAGATCCCGTTAAGCCATTTTACCCATTTGTATCCGTATCTTACGAGCCGTTATATGCTGCTTGACAGCTCGACAAGAAGAAATTTAGAGCTTACCGAAACGCTCCGGGAAAAGCAGAAGAGAGGCTCTTTGCTGGGCGTTTTGGATAAAACGAAAACAGCAATGGGAGCCAGAACGCTGCGTCAGTATATTGAGCAGCCCTTAATTGATAAAAGTGAAATTGAAAAACGTCTCGATGGTATTTCTGAACTGTCGGAAAAGGCCATGCTGCGGGATGAAATCCGGGAATACTTAAATCCGATTTATGACTTGGAGCGTCTTTTGGGAAAGGTCAGCTACAAGACGGCGAATCCAAGAGATCTTCTGGCATTTGCAGGTTCTTTAAAAATGCTGCCGTCCATCAAGGTGCTGCTGAATGATTTTTCCTCAGACATCTTAAAGGAGATTCAGGAGGAGACCGATGATCTTACGGATGTGTGCACCTTAATCGAACGGGCCATCTGTGAGGAACCGCCGCTTGCCATCAAGGAAGGCGGGATTATCCGGGACGGGTTCGATGAAAACATCGACCGTCTGCGTCATGCCAAGAATGACGGAAAGACCTGGCTTGCCAAGCTGGAAGAGGAAGACCGGGAACGGACCGGAATCAAGAATCTTAAGGTAAAATATAACAAGGTATTCGGCTATTATTTTGAAGTGACAAATTCCTTTAAGAATATGGTGCCGGAGGATTATATCCGGAAGCAGACCTTAACGAATGCGGAGCGTTATACGAATGCGAAGCTGAAGGAGTTGGAGGATACCATCCTGAATGCAGAGGATAAGCTGTATGGTCTGGAATACGATCTGTTCTGCCAGATCCGCGACAGTATTGCCGGAGAAATCGACCGTATCCAGCGTACGGCCAAGGCCATTGCAAGGCTCGATGTGCTGTGCTCCTTATCCTATGTGGCAGAGCGGAATCATTATGTACGGCCGAAGATTAACGAAAAGGGAGTCATTGACATCAAAGCCGGGCGGCATCCGGTCGTAGAGCAGATGATTTCCAACGATATGTTTATTTCGAATGATACATACCTTGATAATAATAAATATTGTGTGTCCATTATTACCGGACCGAATATGGCTGGTAAATCCACTTATATGAGGCAGGTGGCGCTGATTGTCCTCATGGCGCAGATCGGCAGCTTTGTGCCTGCGGATTCTGCCAATATTTCCATGACCGACCGGATCTTTACGAGAGTCGGTGCGTCGGACGATCTGGCAAGCGGGCAGAGTACCTTTATGGTAGAAATGAACGAGGTGGCGAACATTCTGCGGAATGCGACCTCGAATAGTCTCCTGATTCTGGATGAGATCGGAAGAGGAACCTCGACCTTTGACGGACTCAGTATTGCCTGGGCGGTGATTGAGCATATCAGCAATAAGAAGCTGCTTGGTGCAAAGACCCTGTTTGCGACGCATTACCATGAGCTTACCGAGTTAGAGGGTAAGATGAACAATGTCAATAATTACTGCATTGCCGTAAAGGAAAAAGGCGATGACATTGTATTCTTACGCAAGATTGTCAAAGGCGGTGCCGATAAGAGCTACGGGATTCAGGTGGCGAAGCTTGCCGGGGTGCCGGATATGGTCATTGACCGTGCCAAGGAAATTGTGACACAGCTTTGTGACAATGACATTCTCGAAAAGGTACAGAGCATTGCGATCGACCAGAAGGAGACGAAGCACAAGGCAGTTAAATATGACGAAGTGGATTTGAGCCAGATGTCCCTGTTTGATACCGTGACCGATGAAGATGTTTTAAATGAATTGAAGGAGCTGGATGTATCGACGCTGACTCCGCTTGATGCATTGAATACCATTTACCGGTTACAGAACAAGCTGAAGAATCGTTGGTAGGAGGAAAGCATTGGCAGTTATTCATCTTTTAAGTCAGAATACAATTGATCAGATTGCGGCAGGCGAAGTGGTTGAACGGCCTCGCAGTGTCGTAAAGGAGCTTACAGAAAATGCAATTGATGCAGGAGCAACGGCAATTTCCGTAGAGATTAAGGAGGGAGGTATTTCCCTCATCCGTGTCACTGATAATGGAAGTGGAATAGAGAAGAGCGAAATCCGCAAAGCCTTCTTAAGGCATGCAACCAGTAAGATTGAGGATGCACAGGATCTTCCGCATATTCACAGTCTGGGGTTTCGCGGAGAGGCATTGTCCAGTATCTGTGCCGTATCCCAGATGGAGCTGATTACAAAGACACAGGAGGAGTTTACCGGGGTGCATTATCAGATCGAGGGAGGTGCCGAGTGTGAATTCAGCGAGATCGGTGCCCCGAAGGGAACGACGTTCCTTGTAAGGAATCTGTTTTATAATGTGCCGGCGCGGCGCAAGTTCCTAAAACAGCCACAGACGGAAGGAAGCTACGTGGCAGATCTGATGGAGCATCTGGCACTTTCCCACCCGGATATTTCGATTAAATTTATTGTGAATGGACAGGTCCGTTTCCAGACCAGCGGGAACAACCAGTTAAAGGAAGTCATTTACCGGATTTACGGAAAAGAAGTGACGGACCATCTGATTGATTTTTCCCTGAATGGAAAATCCGTGCGCGTCAGGGGCTTTTTAGGAAAGCCCGAGCAGAACCGTTCCAACCGGAATTTTGAAATTTTCTTCGTGAATGGAAGATATGTCCATAATGATGTGTTGCAAAAAGCCGTAGAAGAGGGCTACAAGCAATATCTCATGCAGCACAAATTTCCGTTCTGTGTTCTGCATTTTGAATTTGAACCGGAAGACATTGATGTGAATGTGCATCCGGCCAAGATGGAAATCCGTCTACAGCATGGAGCGGAGGTTTATGCGGAGATTGCAGCGGCGATCTGCGACCGCCTCCATGAAATCGAACTGATTCCGGATGTCCTTCTTACAGAAGAAAAGGAGCAGGTGCCGCAGATCAAACAGGCACCGGAACCGTTCGAGGTGAACCGTACCCGCATGGAGCGGATCCAGGAACCGGTAGCGGAATATGCACGGAATCAGAGACAATCCGGGGAACAGGTGATAGTAAGAACAGATGATACCAGAGAGAATGCTGTAGGAAAAGACAGCATAGAAAATGGGACAGGATCAGTTCATACAAGTCTGGATGCTGGACAGGAGGCCGGCTTTACAGGTATGCAATATGAAATATCCCGGCAACAACCGGAAATGGTTGCCGAGGAAGAAACGCCGTATCAGGCAAAGCTTTCGGTGCAGAAAATTCTGGGAGATCATCCGGTAACTACTACCGAGAGCGATCTTCATCATAATATTATTAAATCTGCAGAACATATTCTGGTAGAGAAGCCGGTGCAGCTTGACTTATTCGAGGAAAACTTTGTGGATGTGAAGTCCAGAGAATCCTATCAGATCCTGGGGCAGATTTTTGACACGTACTGGCTGATTGCCTTTAAGGACAAGCTGTTTATCATGGATCAGCATGCCGCACATGAGAAGGTCAAGTATGAACGTCTTGTAAAAGAATTGAAAAACAAAACCGTGACCTCCCAGCAGATTACGCCGCCTGTGGTGTTTCATTTAGACAGCAAGGAAGAACAGGCATTGCTTTCCTATCGGGATTATTTTACATCCCTTGGATTTGAAATTGAGGAGTTTGGAACCGGTTCGGTGGCAATCCGCAGCATGCCGGTGGATTTATATGGCTGCGAAGAAATGGAATTCTTCCGCGAGGTATTGGATGAGCTGTGCGAGAATCCCATGAAGGATCAGCCGGATGTCATCTTGAACAAACTGGCCTCCATGGCATGTAAGGCGGCCGTAAAGGGGAATAACAGCCTGACCTTTGAAGAGGTTTCAGCCCTCCTGGATGAGATGCTGACACTGGACAATCCCTATCATTGTCCGCATGGAAGACCGACGATTATTTCCATGAGTAAATATGAAATTGAGAAGAAGTTTAAGAGAATTGTAACGTAGGTGAAGCTATGGAGAAGAAACCACCCCTGCTTATTCTGACAGGGCCTACGGCAGTCGGAAAGACCGCACTTTCCATTGCTCTTGCCAAAGAGGTACAGGGCGAGATTATCTCGGCAGATTCCATGCAGGTGTACCGTTATATGGATATCGGCTCTGCGAAGATCCGGAAGGAAGAAATGTGCGGCGTTCCACACTACCTGATTGACTGCCTGAATCCGGAGGAAGAATTTAATATTTATGTATTTCAGCAGATGGCGAAGAAGGCCATGGCACAGATTTATGCAAACGGACATATTCCGATTGTGGTCGGAGGAACCGGATTTTATATCCAGTCCCTGATCTATGACATCCGGTTTGAGGAAGAAGAGGATGACGGAATCCGTCAGAAATATGAACAGCTCCTTGCTGAAAAAGATGAGGAATATCTTCATGGACTGCTTGAAAAGGTGGATCCCGTATCGGCTGAAAAGATCCATTTTCATAATGCCAAACGCATGATCCGTGCACTGGAATTTTATGAGAAGAATCATTATCCGATTTCTGAGCATAATGAAACACAGCAACAGAAAGAATCCCCGTATGAATTCCGGTATTTTGTCTTAAACGATGACCGGGAGAGGCTGTATGAAAGAATTGAACGGCGCGTGGATGAAATGGTGCAGAACGGACTGATTGATGAAGTGAAGCACCTCAAGGAAATGGGGTATCACCGCAGCATGGTTTCCATGCAGGGACTGGGCTATAAGGAGATTCTGGATTATCTGGATGAAAAGATCACCCTTGATGAAGCTATTTATCGGATTAAGCGGGATACGAGGCATTTCGCCAAGCGGCAGTTGACGTGGTTCCGGAGGGAGCGGGATGTGATCTGGGTGGACAAATCGGAGATAGGTTCCGATACGGAAGCTTTATTAGCTTATATGCGTCCCAATATAGCAGAAATTGAAGAGGAATAAAAAGAATGAATTCAAAAAGTATGTACTTATCCATGGGGATCCGTGAGGATGTCTATGCGTTTGGAGAAAAGATCTGGGATTCTTTAGAGGAGCGTTTTAAACAGATCGATCAGGTATCGGAATATAACCAGTTAAAGGTCATTGCCGCCATGCAGAAGAATCAGGTGAGTGAAGCCTGTCTGCTTGGAACGACCGGCTATGGCTATAATGACCTTGGAAGAGATACTTTAGAGCGCGTCTATGCGGATATTTTTCACACGGAGGATGCACTGGTGCGTCCGCAGATTACCTGTGGAACCCATGCACTGGCACTGGCGCTTATGAGCAATCTGCGTCCCGGACAGGAATTGTTGTCCCCGGTTGGAAAGCCGTATGATACACTGGAGGAGGTCATTGGAATCCGTCCCTCGAAGGGATCATTAAAGGAATATGGAATTTCCTACCGTCAGGTAGACTTATTGCCGGATGGTGCATTTGATTATGACGGAATTAAAGCAGCGATCAATGAAAAGACCCATTTAGTTACCATTCAGCGTTCGAAGGGATATCAGACCCGTCCGACGCTTTCCGTAAAGCGGATCGGGGAACTGATTGCTTTCATCAAGGAGATCAAGCCGGATGTCATCTGTATGGTAGATAACTGCTACGGAGAATTTACGGAAACGATCGAACCGACGGATGTTGGCGCAGATCTGGTGGTAGGCTCCCTGATTAAGAATCCTGGTGGTGGACTTGCACCGATCGGCGGATATCTGGCAGGAAAGAAGGAGTGCATCGAAGATGCGGCATACCGTCTGACTTCTCCCGGACTCGGCAAGGAGGTAGGAGCTTCCCTAACGGCACTTCCGGCATTTTATCAGGGACTGTTTTTAGCACCGAATGTAACCGCGAATGCATTAAAGGCAGCAATCTTTGCAGCCAATATTTATGAGTCCCTCGGTTTTCAGGTTGTACCGAGTGGCACGGAATCAAGACACGATATCATTCAGGCCGTAACCTTTGGAACACAGGAGGGCGTGATCGGCTTCTGCGAGGGAATCCAGAAAGCAGCTGCAGTCGATGGACATGTGACACCGGAGCCCTGGGATATGCCAGGATACGACAGCCCGGTCATTATGGCAGCCGGTGCGTTCGTGTCGGGCTCTTCGATTGAGCTGAGTGCGGATGGCCCGATGAAGGAGCCGTATGCGGTATATTTCCAGGGGGGGCTGACGTGGCAGCATGGTAAATTCGGCATTCTCATGAGTCTGCAGAGACTTGTCGAACGGGGCGTTGTTTTGTTGGATTCTGCCAAACAATAGCTACAAAAAATGTATGAATTTTGTATACATAAATTTATAATTGTGTTAATATGGAACTGTTCGAAGCCATGCGGATATAGACGCATGGAGCTCTGAACAGCTACTACGGTTAAAAAGGATTTCGAGGTACGGACAGATGCGTAAAAATAACTGGGCATGTTTTTTGTTGATTCTGGCAGGTATTGTCATCGGAGGGTTTATTGGGAATTTATTTCCGAGCAGTTTTTTGAATTATGGACAGACCTTTGGACTGGCAGAACCCCTGATCCTTGATCTTGGAATTCTCTGTATAACCTTTGGACTTACGATTAAGATTACGGTGGCCAGCATCATTGGCATTGTGATAGGAATTATTGTGTATCGAATGATTTAATCCCGCTTTGAGAGAAGGAGTGGAAAGGAAATCATTTGAAACCCTATGAAAAATTTTTAAAGCATGGCGCAGCGTCCCTGACGGATGCAGAGCTTCTTGCCATTATTATCCGGACAGGCACAAGGAATGCTTCTGCTTTAACGATTGCGCAGCAGCTTCTTGACCGGTTTGAACAGAACCGGCAGCTCAATTCCCTACATCACATTACCATGCAGGAGTTGATGGAGATTGATGGAATCGGGGAAGTGAAGGCGGTTAAGATTAAATGTATTGCAGAGCTTTCCGCACGGATGGCGAAGCAGCATGCCGCGCAGACCCTGGATTTTAAGACACCATCGTCCATTGCGGATTATTACATGGAGCAGCTGCGGCATGAAGAAGTAGAGAAGGTGCTGTTACTTTTGTTGGATACGAAGCTTCATCTCATGGAAGAATATCTATTGTCGAAGGGCACGGTGAATGCTTCCCTGTTATCGACAAGAGAGGTATTCCGGCATGCACTCCGGGCAGGCGCCTGCAAGATTGTGCTGCTGCATAATCACCCGAGCGGAAGCTGTAACCCGAGCATGGAGGATCTTTCTGTTACGAAGAAGATCATGGAAGCAGGAAAACTCATGGAAATCCCGCTTCTGGATCATCTGATTGTAGGAGACGGATGTTATTTAAGTCTGAAAGAACATGGCTATATATAGAAAGGACATAAAGAAAATGTTAAACAATGTTTTTGGTATTGATTTAGGAACAAACAATATTAAGATTTATAACCGTGCCGATGATACCATACTGGTTGAGAAAAACATGATCGCCATTGAGAATAAGAACAACGTATTTGCCTATGGGGATTCTGCTTTTGATATGTATGAAAAGGCACCGTCCAATATCCATATTTCCTATCCGTTATCCAATGGCGTGATTGCTGACATCCATAATATGGAGAAGATTGTAAGGTTTTTCTTAAATGATCTGACCGGAAACAGCATCAAATCCGCAGATTATTATATTGCTGTTCCGACGGATGTTACCGAAGTGGAAAAGAGAGCCTTTTATGACCTGATCCGCGATGCCAACGTGAAAGCGAAGAAGATCATGGTGGTGGAAAAGGCCGTAGCCGATGGTCTGGGACTCGATATCGATGTAAAGAATTCACAGGGCGTCCTCATCGTGAACGTTGGTTTTGATACGACCGAGATTTCCATTTTGTCTCTGGGCGGTATTGTATTAAGCCGTCTTATTAAGGTCGGCGGACAGAAGTTTGATGATTCGATCCGTGCCGCCGTACGCAAGCAGTACAATCTCATTATTGGTGGAAAGACCGCAGAGAACGTGAAGATTTCTCTTGCCGATCTGGAAAAGGAAAACAAGGGAGCGGTTGTATACGGCCGTGACATCGTGACCGGACTTCCGGTAGAACGCGAGCTCCCGACCGCGATGATTGATGAATCCTTAACGGAACACTTCTATACCATTATTGATAACATTAAAGTCATTCTGGAGAGAACTCCTCCGGAACTGGCAGCCGATATTTACCGTCATGGTATTTATCTGACAGGCGGCGCTTCCCAGGTAAGCCATCTTGCGGAACTGATTCAGAAGGGAACCGGCTTAAAGGTCAACGTTTCCGAGAATCCGATTACCAGCGTTGCCCTCGGTTTATCCAAGATCATCAAGGATGACAACCTGAAAACGGTTGCTTATTCAATCGAAGGAATGAACAAATGAGTCCGATTATAAAAAGAAAAGGAGAAAAGTTTACATTACCTGGTAAATATCTCCTTTTTATTTTAACATTATTATGTATAGGGTTAATTGTGCTGACCTTTAACACGAATCTCTTAAGTGCACCGGTAAGTGCGGTTGGCGGATTCTTAATTACGCCGCTGCAGAACGGGATCAGTAAGGCGGGGAGCCTGATCAGCAGCCGTACCGAGGAACTGGTACAGATCCGTTCCCTGCTGAAAGAGAACGAAGAGTTAAAGGCACAGATTGACGAACTGACTATGGAAAATATTAAACTCCAGCAGGATCGTTATGAACTGACAAACCTACGGGAGTTATACGATCTGGATGCGCAGTATGATGACTATCCGAAGGTTGGAGCGCGCATCATTGCCAAGGATTCCGGCAACTGGTATCATTCCTTTGTTATTGACAAGGGATACGATGACGGACTTGCCATTGATATGAATGTCATGGCGGGAAGCGGTCTGGTCGGAAGGATTACGGATGTCGGTCCGAACTGGTCCAAGGTTATTGCGATTATTGATGATAATTCCAATGTCAGCGGTATGGTGCTTTCTACTTCAGATAATCTGATTGTATGCGGAGATCTGGAATTATATGCCGATGGGCTGATCCGGTTTGAAAAGCTTGTGGACAATGCAGACCGTGTGGTAGAGGGGGACAAGATCGTAACCTCCCATGTCAGCGACAAGTATCTGCCGGGAATTCTGATCGGATATATCAGCAGCATCAGTATGGATGCCAACAATCTGACGAAGTCCGGACTCATTACGCCGGCGGTTGATTTTGAGCATCTCGAAGAGGTGCTTGTTATTACGGAATTAAAGCAGGTTGTGGAAGAATAGGAGGGTGTTATGAGACGGTTTTTGTTTTCCGTGTTATTAATCATAGGCAGCTTCGTATTACAGACCACCTTATTTCAGGCATTGTCCTTTGGCGGGATTGTACCGAACCTGATGATCGTACTGACAGCATCCTATGGTTTTATGAGAGGGAAGAAAGCAGGACTTCTGACCGGATTTTTCAGTGGCCTGCTCTGTGATATCTTTTTCGGATCTGTCATTGGTCTGAATGCATTGATCTACATGTATATTGGCTATCTGAATGGACAATTCCATCATGTTTTTTATCCGGACGACATTAAGCTGCCACTGATTTCGATTTTCGTCAGTGACCTGTCGTACGGAATACTGTATTACCTGACATTGTTCCTGCTCCGTGGACGATTCCATTTCAGTTATTATCTGTTACATATCATCGTTCCGGAGACGGTTTATACGATCCTTGTAACCCTGTTGTTTTATCCGTTTATTCTGTGGATGAACAACCGGCTGGAGGAAACAGAGCAAAGGAGTAGCCGGAAATTTGTTTGAGCATTTAAAAGAAAAGTTTCTGAATATGATTACTTCCCGAGAATTTATTCTGATTCTCCTGATCCTGGTGGTCGGAGGCGGAATGATTTACCGTGTGTTTGAGCTTCAGATTGTACATGGCGAGGATTATATTGATTCCTTTCAGATGAAGATCAAAAAGGAACGGACGATTGCAGGAAGCCGCGGCTGTATTTATGACCGGAATGGGAACCTGCTGGCCTATAATGAACTGGCACATTCGGTTACGATCGAGGATGTGTATGAAAGTGGAAAGATGAAGGACTATAACCTGAACACTACGATTCATACGCTGGTCCAGATGATTGAAAAGAATGGCGATCATATTGTCAGTGACTTCAAAATTACGTTGGATAAGAACAATCATTATACATTTACTGTGGAAGGAACTGCACTTAAACGATTCCTTGCCGATGTATACGGCAAGCGGAATGTTGAGGATCTGGAAGAAAAGCAGAGTACAGCTACGGCACAGGAGGTCGTTGACTATCTGTGCGGCTGGAAGCGGTTCCGTATCGGGGAATATACAAAGGACACGGCATCGGATGAGTTTGTGCCGGGGGCGGGCTACAGCAAGAGTGATGTCCTTAAAATTCTCACGATCCGCTATGATATGAACAGCAATTCCTACCAGAAATATATTGCAACGACCGTAGCAACGGATGTAAGTGAAGAGACGGTCGCTGTCGTTATGGAGAATAATGACATCTTAGAGGGCGTTTCCATTGTAGAGGATACCATCCGGAAATATGCAGACAGTGTGTACTTCGCACACATCATCGGCTATACCGGTAAGGTTTCCACGGATGAACTGGAAGAACTGCAGGCACAGAACGCCAATTATGACATGAATGATACCGTCGGAAAGCTTGGAATTGAGAAATCCATGGAAACCCAGCTTCAGGGAATTAAGGGAAGCGAAACCATATTTGTAAACAGTGTAGGCAAGGTGACGGAAACGACCGACTACCATGAACCGATTGCGGGAAATGATGTTTATCTGACGATTGACAAGGATCTGCAGATTGCAACCTATAAGATTCTGGAAGAAGAGCTTGCCAGTATTCTTTATACGAATATTATCAATGCCAAGGACTTTGATGCGTCCAAGGTAACCAGCAGTAAGATTAAAATCCCGATTTATGATGTTTACTTTGCACTGCTTGATAATAACGTGATTGACATCAGCCACTTCACGGATCCGAACGCCGGAGAAACCGAGAAGCTTGTAGAGGAACGGTTTGAAGAGCGGAAGGCAGAGACCTTCAGCCAGTTACGGACGGAACTCCTTGATACGAAAACACCTTATGAAAAGCTTTCTTTAGAATATCAGGTATACGAAAGCTATATTGCCGAGCTTTTATATAATAATGGAATCCTTATGCGGGATGTGGTCGATACTTCGGATGAAACCTATATTGCATGGACGAGGGATGAGGTCATCAGCCTGAATGAATACCTCAATTACTGTATTTCCAAGAACTGGATTGATGTATCGAAGCTCAATTTAAGCAAACAGTATTCGGAATCCGAAGAGATTTATTTAAAGATTGTCGATTATATTTTCGAACAGCTTGACAACGATCTTGCCTATACGAAGAAGGTCTACAAGTACATGCTAAAGGGTGACATCATCAATGGTACGCAGATCTGTAAGCTGTTACTGGAACAGGATATTATTGATATTGATGAAGAAGAAGAGCAGCGCTTTTTAAATGGCAGCATAACGGCCTATACGTTTATGATGAACCGGATTCAGAATCTGGATATTACACCGGCACAGCTTGCCCTTGATCCACATTCGGCCTCCATGGTCATTACGGATGTCAATACCGGGGATGTACTTGCGCTTGTTTCCTATCCGGGATACGACAACAACAAGATGGCAAATGGTGTTGATGCAGAATACTTTAACAGTCTGCTGAATGACCAGTCGACGCCGATGATCAATTATGCAACCAGACAGATGACTGCACCGGGATCTACGTTTAAGATGGTATCTGCAACGGCTGGACTCATGGAAGGAATTTTAACACCGCGATCCACCCTTTACTGTAATGGATTGTTTGATAAGATTACGCCTCCGGCAAGCTGTCTGGGACATCATGGCTCATTAAATGTGACGGAAGCCATTAATCATTCCTGTAACATGTTCTTTTACGAGGTTGGTTATCAGCTTGGAACAGAGGGAGACAGTTATTCCAGTGAACTGGGACTTGAGAAAATCCGTAACTACGCAGACCTGTATGGTTTGACGGAAACAACCGGTATTGAAATCGAAGAGTCAGCGCCTACCGTATCCACAGAAGATGCGGTTCGGTCTGCAATCGGACAGGGTACGAATAACTATTCTACCGTAGGTCTTGCCCGGTATGTAACGACCATTGCCAACAGCGGAACCTGTTACAATCTGACGCTCGTTGATAAGATTACCGACCGAAGTGGGATTGTACTTACCGATAACCACGCAACGGTCCGCAATACCATTAATATGGATTCCTCTTACTGGGATGCCATTCATCAGGGTATGCGTAAGGTAATTGAAAGTAGAAGCTATTACAGCGATCTTGGTGTAAAGGTAGCCGGCAAGACCGGTACAGCCGAAGAAAACAAGAATCGTGGTAACCATGCGTTATTTGTGTGCTATGCACCGTATGAACAGCCGGAGATCGCCGTGGCAACCAGAATTGCCTATGGATATACCTCCACCTATGCGGCGCGCATGACCAAAGAAGTCCTGAAATACTACTTTGATCTGGCAGAAGAAGATGAAGTCATCACCGGAACCGCTTCACAGATTACCGGTGTGATTGAAGCGAATGATTAGTGTGAGAAAGGAAGGATAGGTTTGAATAATTCCTGTTTAATCAAAAGCTTTCCAAACGGCATTGTGCTGCATCTCGATCCCGAGAAGCCCTTTGCTGATTTATTAATAGATATTGCTGAGAAATTCAGTGAGTCAAGAGCCTTTTTCAAGGATGCGAAGATGGCACTTGCTATTAAGGGAAGAACCTTAACCGAAGAAGAAGAGCTTCAGATTATTGATGCGGTTACTTCGAATTCCGACCTGCAGATCATCTGTCTGGTCGGTGAGGATGAAGAAACGAACCAGAACTTTTTCCGTGCCATTACCCAGGCAGAAAACTTAAATGGGGAAGAAGGAAACGGCAATGGACAGTTTTACCGTGGAACACTGAAAAACGGACAGGTACTTGAAACCTCTTCGAGTATTGTGGTGATCGGGGATGTATATCCGGGTTCCTCCGTCATTTCAACCAAGGACATCATCGTTCTTGGAGGATTGTTCGGAGAAGCCTATGCCGGAGCATCCGGATCGGAGGAGCATTTCGTGGCAGCCCTTGAAATGTCTCCACAGAAGCTGAAAATCGGAGACTATACCTATAAGAGTAAGGAAAAGTCCCGGTGGTCCATCAAGCCCAAGGTACACCCGCAGATCGCGCATGTAAAGAACAAAAGAATCCAGTTGGATCCCATTACGAAAGAATTACTGGGTGAATTACCAATGGATTCATTGGAATAAACGAATTCTCCCAGGGGACGGCTAATAATTCATTAAAGGAGAGCTTTTATGAGTGAAGTAATTGTCGTCACATCCGGGAAAGGCGGTGTGGGAAAGACCACCACATCTGCAAACGTAGGAACAGGTCTTGCTGCCATGGGCAAACGTGTCGTGCTGATCGACACAGACATCGGGTTACGGAACCTGGATGTTGTCATGGGACTCGAAAACCGGATTGTTTACAATCTGGTAGACGTAATTGAAGGAAAATGCAGAATCAAGCAGGCCCTGATTAAGGACAAGCGTCATCCGAGCCTGTATCTTATGCCTTCCGCACAGACAAAGGATAAAACGGCGGTCCGGCCGGAGCAGATGGTGAAGCTGATCCACCAGTTGAAGGAGCAGTTCGATTACATCATTTTGGACTGTCCCGCCGGCATCGAACAGGGCTTTCAGAATGCGATCGCAGGAGCGGACCGAGCACTTGTGGTAACGACGCCGGAGGTCTCTGCGATCCGTGATGCAGACCGGATTGTCGGATTGCTGGAAGCCAGTGAATTCCGTCAAATTGACCTTATTATCAACCGGCTGCGGTACGATATGGTAAAGCGTGGCGAAATGATGAGCTCGCAGGATGTCGTAGACATTCTGGCACTCAATCTGATCGGAATTGTGCCTGATGATGAAAATGTGGTAATTGCAACCAATCAGGGAGAACCGCTTGTCGGAGATCATACCCTTGCAGGACGTGCCTACCAGAATATCTGTTACCGTGTAACCGGTAAAGAGGTTCCCTTCCTTGATCTGGAACGTAATGTTTCCTTCTGGACGAAGGTGTCCGGAATATTCCACAGGAATTAGGAGGGCAGCCATGAATATGAAGAATTTATTCCGACGAAAGAAATCAAGGGAAATTGCCCGTGACCGGTTGAAGATCCTGTTAATCTCCGACAGAGTAAACTGTTCTGCCGAAATGATTGAAATGATTAAGAATGATATTACCAAGGTGATTTCGAAATATATGAAAATTGATACCCAGTCAATGGATATTCAGATCACGACAACCGATAGCAAGGGACGTAACAAAATGCCGGCACTTTACGCGAATATCCCGATTCTGGACTTACATAAGGATGACAGAGGTTAGAAACAATGTTTACGAAATACAAGATTCGTCACTACAATTTTAAATTACTGATTATGGCTATTGCGCTTGCCGTGATTGGAATTTTCGCGGTAGGAAGCGCAGAGCCATCCCTGCAGAGCCGCCAGATTGGTGGATTCATACTGGGTGTCGCTCTGATGCTTGTATTATCGTTATTTGATTACTCGATACTGCTCAATCTGTACTGGGTGATGTATGTGGTGAATATTGCATTGCTTCTTGCAGTTATTTTCTTAGGAGAAGATGCAAATGGTGCGCAGAGATGGCTGAAAATTGCGGGAATCCAGTTTCAGCCATCCGAGCTTGCCAAAATTCTCATTATTCTGTTCCTGGCACAGTTTATCCAGAAGCATTATAAAAAGTTTAATACTTTTAAAATCATTTTTTTATGCTGTGTCTTGTTTGCGGTTCCGACCGCGCTTGTTTTAAAACAGCCGGATCTTTCAACCACCATCGTTTTGTGCCTTGTGTTTGTAACGATCATGTTCACAGCCGGAATCCATTACAAGGTGATTCTCGGTGTGCTTGCCGTGGTGGTACCGGCAGCCATTATCTTTGTTTATCTTGTTATGCAGCCGGATCAGACAATTTTAAGTGATTATCAGAAGGAACGTATTACAGATTTCCTTAATAAAGAAGAATCCGTAAACGAGGGCGGCTATCAGCAGTACTATTCCGAAATGGCAATCGGCTCCGGACAGTTGTATGGAAAAGGCTATAAAAACAATGAGATCAGTTCTGTAAAGAATGCTGACTTTATTGCCGAACAGCAGACCGACTTTATCTTTGCCGTGATCGGAGAGGAATTCGGATTTATCGGAACAGTGACGGTGATCGTGCTTCTTCTGATGATTTCACTGGAATGCCTGCTTGTTTCACACCGTGCAAAGGATGTTGCGGGGAAGCTTATTGCCGCGGGGGTAGGAGTGCAGCTTGGCATGCAGGGCTTTATCAACATTGGTGTTGTGACGTACATTCTGCCAAATACGGGACTCCCGCTGCCTTTTGTGAGTTATGGTCTGACATCACTGGTATGTTCCTTTATTGAAATTGGATTTGTTTTAAATGTGGGGTTACAATGTAAGGAAAAATGATGTATAATGAGTTTGTTTAGGATGGGTTATATGCAGGAGGGGTCATAGCATGAATATTGCATTAATTGCACATGATGCAAAAAAGAAACTGATGCAGAATTTCTGTATCGCTTATCGAGGAATTCTGAGCAAGAATGATTTATATGCCACCGGAACAACCGGACGGCTGATTGAAGAGGTTACGAATTTAAACGTACACAAATTCTTAGCTGGTCATCTTGGAGGAGAGCAGCAGATTGGTGCACAGATTGAACACAATCAGATGGATCTTGTGATTTTTTTAAGAGATCCTTTAACATCCAAGAATCATGAACCTGATGTGAACAATGTTGTACGTTTGTGTGATATGCACAACATTCCACTGGCTACGAATCTGGCAACGGCAGAGCTGCTGATTAAGTCATTGGACAGAGGAGATTTAGAGTGGCGTGAAATGTATAAGTAAATGCAGGCGTTTGAAACGCATGCTAGGTGTCGGAATACTGGGAAGCCTTTTACTTTCCGTTCTGACCGGCTGCGGACAGATGCAGAAATATGAGATTCCCTATACGGCGGACTCTGAAGTCAGCAGCTTCCGTGTGGTGGAATTTTCCAACGAAAAGAATACCGCAGATCCATTTGCCAGGGAGTTGTGTGTCAGTGATAGTGATTACCGCACAGATGCCGTTGATCTGATGGAGGCATCGAGCGGAGCATTGTTTGATATTAACAGCCATAACACTATTTATGCGAAGAACATTTATGAGAAGCTGTCGCCAGCGAGCCTGACTAAGGTACTTACGGCGGTGGTTGCACTTAAGAATGCTTCAGAGGATACGCTTCTTACTGCAACCTCCAATGTGAAGATTACGGAGTCGGGGGCACAGGTATGCGGTCTTAAGGAGGGTGATCAGCTCACCTTGTCCCAGGCACTTCATCTGCTGCTGATTAATTCTGCGAATGATGCTGCTGTACTGATCGCAGAAGGTGTAGGCGGAACGGTTGAGAATTTCTGTGAAATGATGAATCAGGAGGCTTTGGCACTAGGAGCTACCAATTCACATTTTGTGAATCCACATGGACTTACGGATGACAATCATTATACAACCGTCTATGATATGTATCTTATTATGAATGAGGCGATTAAGTTTGAGGCGTTCCGGGAGATTATTCATATGGATTCCTATACGACGGTATATCATGATAAGAATGGTGCAGAGAAAGAAATCACTGTAAATAACACCAATTACTATCTGAACGGAAAGGCAGAACCACCATCCGGCATCACTGTACTTGGAGGGAAGACCGGAACGACGGATGCTGCAGGACATTGTCTGATCCTGCTTTCAAGAGATACGCAGAATAAGCCGTATATTTCGGTTATTATGCGTGCGGATGCGAGGGAGAACCTCTATACTTCAATGACGGATCTCTTATCCCAAATCGGCAATTAGCAGTTGTGTTTTCATATAGAATCACGTATAATTATTACATAGGAGGGTATGCCAATGGTTCAACTGATTGTAGGTAACAAAGGGAAGGGTAAAACAAAACATCTGTTAGACAAAGTAAATACGGAGGTTTTGCATGTTTCGGGTAACATTGTTTACATAGACAAGAGTGCGAAACATATGTATGAACTGAATAACAAGGTAAGGCTGATTGATATTTCTGCCTACAATGTGACTTCACCCGAAGAATTTATGGGATTTGTCAAGGGTATCGTTTCACAGGATCACGATTTGCAGCAGATGTATTTTGACAGCTTTTTAATGATCGCCAACACTCCGGATCATAATATTACGGATCTGATTGGTAAGATCGAGGCAATGAGTGAGAAATTTAACATTGATTTTGTGATCAGTGCATCTTTGGATGAATCGGAATTAGATGATTCACTTAAAGACAAAGTTATTGTTTCTTTATAGACCTTAAGCGCAAGGTTTTTGGCCTTGCGCTTTAAATTTAATATAACGTTTAATATAACGGTTCAGCCATAAAACAGATTATGTAATGCATATGTGCTTACACGAAAGGCATTATATAATCTGTTTTATGAGAGTAGATTTCTCCATGTATGAAATAAAAGATAAGCTTCTTGCAGCGACGGATGCGAAGCAGATGTTTTTATGAATAAAGGGGTCAAACTATTAGATTTTAAGAAAGGAGGCTTTAAATGAGTCAGAAACAGAATAATAAAGTCATTTCATTCAGGCGGCCTCCCAATGGTGGAAATATTGGTGTCGTTATTTTTGCGGCTATTTTTATTTACATCATCATCTGTGTGTTTATGTATTTCACACAGAAGCACATCGAAAGCTATCAGGTAAAGATGGGCTCCTTGTCCTCAAACAATGTCTATAAGGGAATTGCCCTGCGGGATGAGGAGATTATTACAGCAACGAAATCCGGATATATCAACTATTATGCAAGAGAAGGACAGCGTGTCGGTGTCGGCAATCTGGTATATACCATTGATGAATCCGGGAAGCTTGCGGATTATCTGAATACGAACGGAGAGGGAACCTCTCTTACGGACAAGGATTTATCCGAATTAAAGACGGAAGTTCTGGGATTCGTGAACAGCTTCGACCATGAGGAATTCACTTCGGTATACGACTTTAAGAACAGTGTACAGGGTATGGTACAGAAGCTGTCGAGTGCGAATATCCTTGATAATATTGATAAAATCAACAGCTCTGGTGTATCAGAGCTGGTATCGTTATGTACGGCGCCGGCAACCGGTATTGTAGTGTTTTCCACAGATGGGTATGAGCAGTTACAACTGGAAGACATAACGAAGGATCTGTTCGATACCAAAAAGTACGAGAAGACACAGCTCATCAACAATGAACTGGTGGCATCCGGAGATCCGGTTTATAAGATTTCCGGGAACGAGGACTGGTCGATTGTCATTCCGGTGGATGCCGACAAGGAGAAGGAGCTGCTCGATGCCGAATATGTGAACGTGAAGTTCCTTAAGAACCAGGACACGTCCTGGGGCAAGGTAAGCTCCTATACGAATGCGGACGGGGATATTTTTGTGATGCTTACGTTCACGAACTCCATGGTGATCTTCTGTACGGACCGGTTTATTGATGTGGAACTGATTCTGGAGGATGAAGCTGGATTGAAGATTCCAAATTCCTCGATTGTGGAGAAGGAATTCTTTATTGTGCCGAAGGACTATGTGACAAAGGGTGGCAACAGCAATAATTTCGGTGTCATGCGAGAGACCTATACAGAGGATGGCACGGCGACGGTTGAATTCGTGGAAACCAATATTTATAATGAAACCGATGATGAGTATTATATCGATGACATGACGCTGCGAATCGGAGATTATATTGTGAAACCGGAGTCTACGGAGAAGTATCCGGTCAGCAAACGGGGCAGTCTGATCGGGGTATATCACATGAACAAGGGATATGCCGATTTTAAGCAGATAAACATTTTGTATCAGAATGAAGAATACAGTATCGTAAAATCCAATACCCAGTATGGCTTAAGTGTTTATGATTATATTGTACTGGATGCAACAACAGTGAATGAGGATGAGTTGATTTATGAGTAAGACATTTATTACAGATAATCTGAAAGCGGTACATGGGCGGATCAACGCAGCGTGTGAGAGAGGACATCGTGATTCATCTGTCGTGCAGCTTATTGCTGTCAGTAAAACGAAACCGGTCGAGATGCTTAAGGAAGCATACGATAACGGTGAACGGCACTTTGGTGAGAACAAGGTACAGGAGCTGGTTGCGAAATACGAGCAGCTTCCGAAGGACATCAAATGGCACATGATCGGTCATTTACAGCGGAATAAGGTGAAATACATTGTAGATAAGGTAGCGCTCATACACAGTGTGGATTCGGTACGGCTTGCAGAGGAAATTCATAAAGAAGCGATGAAAATCGGACGGAAGGTACCAATTCTGATTGAAGTAAATGTGGCGGGAGAAGAGACCAAGTTCGGGGTTGCGCCGGAAGAGGTCGAAGACTTACTCAGGGAAATTGCTCCTTTTGATGGAATTGAAGTACAGGGATTGATGACCATTGCACCTTTCGTCACCGATCCGGAAGAAAATCGGCAATATTTTAACAGACTAAAGCAATTATCTGTTGACATAAGTTATAAAAACATTGATAATGTTAATATGAATTTTCTTTCCATGGGAATGACAGGAGATTATGAGGTAGCCATCGAAGAGGGGGCTTCCTTTGTGCGTGTAGGCACAGGAATATTTGGGGAACGTAACTACAATGTGTAAGGGAAAGTTACGGTGAGAATGAATTTTAAGAAGTAAGGAGCATGAATCATGGGTGTAATGGACAAGTTTCTCAACTACATGAAACTAAACGAGGATGAAGATGATTATTATGATGATGATTATCTGGAAGACGGGGCTGTAGAAGAAAAACCAAAGAAACAGGCTGCAGCCAATGACGACAGTGATTTTGCAGAAGACAAACCGGCAAAGAAGTCGCTACCTAAAGTAACACCGATGAGACAGGCTGCGAAGAAAACAGGTAATGGAATGGAAGTCTGTGTAATTAGGCCGACTTCGATTGAGGATGCAAGAGAGATCACAGAGACCCTGCTTGCAAACCGTACCGTTGTATTGAATCTGGAAGGACTGGATGTTGATATCGCACAGAGAATCATTGACTTTACATCCGGCTCCTGCTTTGCCATCAGTGGTAACTTACAGAAGATTTCTCATTATATCTTCATTATCACACCTGCCGTTGTAGATATTTCCGGTGATTTTCAGGATATCTTCGGCGGATCGTTTGATGTACCGATTAATTAGCAGTTAATAAAATCATAGATGATAAGAAGCAAAGGAAAGCGTCAAATCCATTATTTGGCGCTTTTTATACAAATGAAGAATGGTTACTGGAACGAGGTACGAGTGAACAGTAACTGAAGGAGTAAACACGAATGGGGCGTAAAATTAACGTTTTATATCAGAATAAACCATGCTATGATATCTGTATTGGGGATTCGTTTGGTGCACTTGCAGATGCACTGGAACCCTTTGCATTAGCGGACCGAAAGATCTGTATTGTTACCGATTCCAATGTGGATCCACTTTATGGAGCGGAAGTAGAGGACATTGTCGGTGCCATTTCCGGAGAATGTGTCCGTTATGTATTCCCGGCAGGAGAAGAAAGCAAGACCCTTGATTCGGTGAAGGAAATCTACAAATTCCTCATTGAGAATCACTTTAACCGCAAGGATTTACTGATTGCATTAGGCGGCGGTGTGGTAGGTGATCTCACGGGATATACGGCAGCAACCTACTTAAGAGGAATCGAGTTCATCCAGATTCCGACCACCCTTTTATCCCAGGCAGATTCGAGCATCGGCGGGAAGACCGGTGTGGACTTTGACGGTTATAAGAATATGGTCGGTGCTTTTTATATGCCGAAGCTCGTGTATATGAATATTGCAACCCTGCAGTCCTTAAGTGACCGTCAGTTTTACAGCGGTTTTGCAGAGGTCATGAAGTCGGCCCTGATTAAGGACGGCCATTTCTACGAGTGGCTGATTGACCAGATGTACGAGATCTGTGAACGGGATGTGGAGACACTTGCTGAAATGGTGGAACGGAGCTGCACCATTAAGAAGCTGGTCGTGGAGAAGGATCCTTTGGAAAAGGGTGACCGTGCGTTACTGAACTTTGGACATACAATCGGACACGCAATTGAAAAGTATATGAACTTTACCATGACCCACGGAGAATGTGTGGCATTGGGATGTGTTGCGGCAGCATTTATTTCCTGGAAAAAGAACTGGCTTTCCATGGAAGAATATTATGAAATCCGGGATATGTTCGTTCCGTTCTATCTGCCGATTTCCATTGATAATCTGGATATTGAAGAGGTGCTGCGGCTTACCAAATCCGATAAGAAGGCAGAGAACGGCTACATTAAGTTTATCTTATTAAAGAAGGTCGGCAAGGCACTCATTGATAAGACTGTTACTGATGATGAAATCCGTGAAGCTCTTCAGGAACTGAACTTTAATGAAAATGATTAGGATACGGTGATGATGAAGCGTGCATCTTTATTAGTAACCGATTTTATGTTGTTTGTGATTCTGGTGATTACGGATCAGCTGACGAAGCATCTGGCCGTGGTACGGCTTAAGAATCAGGCAGCCTATAATCTGATTAATGGCATTTTGGAATTTAATTATCTGGAAAACCGGGGTGCGGCCTTCGGGGTTTTGCAGAATCAGAAATATTTCTTTGTATTTGTGGCACTGATCTTTATTGGCGTGATTGTTTTCGTGCTGATTAAGGTTCCGACACAGAAGAAATATTACAGTCTGAATATCCTGCTTGTGATGATTGCAGCAGGAGCGGTTGGAAACATGATCGACCGGGTACGGTATGATTATGTGGTTGATTTTATTTATCTGGTATGTATTCAGTTCCCGATTTTTAATGTGGCAGATATCTATGTAACAACGGCAACCGTGATTCTGGTATTTCAGATTCTGTTTGTTTATAAGACGAATGATTTTAATTTCTTAAGCTTCAATCCCAAGAAATTCAGGGAGCTGTAATATCATTTGCATTGTGTGGAACAGTTGCCGGATGATAGGATATTTTGACCGGAGATACGGAGTTAAGATGGAAGAACAATTACAGTGTATGGAATTTACGGTTACCGAAGATATGGAAGAAGAAAGAATCGATAAGCTGTTAAGCAGTCTTATGGATTCTTTTTCACGTTCTTATATCCAGAAGCTAGTGACTAGTGGAAATTTACTGGTCAATGATAAGCCAATCGGGAAAGCCAGTTACAAGGTAAAGGCAGAGGATGAGATCAAATTGTTCGTTCCACCGGCAGAGCAGTTGAACATTGAACCGGAGGACATTCCACTGGATGTCCTTTATGAGGACGAAGATCTGATCGTGGTCAATAAGCCGAAGGGAATGGTGGTGCACCCGGCTCCCGGACATTATACCGGCACATTGGTCAATGCACTGTTATATCACTGTAAGGGACAGTTAAGCGGCATTAACGGCATTTTAAGACCCGGTATCGTACACCGGATTGATAAGGATACCACAGGCTCCATCATTGCCTGCAAAAACGACCGGGCACATAACAGTCTTGCCGAACAGCTCAAGGTTCATTCTATTACCCGGAGGTATCGTGCGATTGTCTGTGGAAGCTTAAAGGAAGAAGAAGGGACGATTCATAAGAGTATCGGACGGGACAGTAAGGACCGGAAGAAAATGGCGGTTGTCACGTCTGGAGGCAAGGATGCCATTACCCATTACCGGGTTTTACGCAGGTTTGACCAGTATACCTATGTGGAATGTGAACTGGAAACCGGAAGAACGCATCAGATCCGTGTGCATATGGCAAGCATCGGACATCCGATTTTAGGAGATGAAGTCTATGGTTCTGTGAAATGTCCCTATAAGCTGCAGGGACAGACTCTTCATGCGAAAATTCTCGGGTTTATCCAACCTACAACCGGGGATTATATCGAGACAGATGCTCCTTTACCGGCGTATTTTCAACATTTGCTGGAAATTCTATAAGCAATTGCACTATTTTCTGATAATAGCAAAAAAAGTATTATTTCTTTCAACTTTATTTGAATTTTGAGACATTTTGATGTATAATAATAAATAAGCAATTGGGGTTTGATTGCAGATAGGGTTAAGAGAAGGAGGTATTACATATGAACACAGTAATTACCATTGGTCGTCAGTTTGGCTCTGCAGGCCGTGAGATCGGAGAACAGGTTGCCAAAGAATTTGGAATTAAATATTATGATAAGGAGCTGCTTTCCAGAGCAGCAAAGGAAAGTGGTTTTTGTGAAGAAATTCTTGAAAACCATGATGAGCGTCCAACCAGTTCATTCCTTTATAATCTGGTTATGGATACTTATTCATTCGGCTATAATGCATCCCATTATGTGGATATGCCGATCAGCCACAAGGTGTTCCTGGCACAGTTTGATGCCATTAAGAAGGTGGCCAGCGAAGGTCCCTGCGTCATTGTAGGACGTTGCGCAGACTATGCACTGCAGGATATGAAAAACTGTGTGAATATTTTTATCTATGGGGATGAGGATGTGAAGACCCAGTTCGTTATGAAGAAATACAATGTCGATGCTGCGAAAGCCAAGGATATGTGCAATAAGAAGGATAAACAGCGTCAGAGCTATTACAATTACTATTCTTCCAAGAAATGGGGAAGAGCCGACAGCTATGACCTGTGCATCAACAGCAGCGTGTTAGGCGAAGAAGGAACGGTTCGTCTGATTAAGCAGTATGTGGAAGATTTTGAGGCGCGCCAGAAATAGGCGCGCTTTTCCATATTAAATTTTCTGATCAGATAGTCTCTTCCATACGTTTGAGTTCGGGAAGAACGGTGAAAAGCATGGTCAGGAAGCAGGCGCTTCCACCGATTACATTGGAAACCGGTTCTGCAAGGAAAACACCCTCCGTGCCCATGTTCATGGCATAGGGCAGAAGATAGGTCAAAGGAACAACAATAAATACTTTACGAAGCAGGGAGAAGAAAATCGCCTGCTTCTTTTTATTTAAGGATTTGAACACAGTCTGCCCGATGTATTGCAGATCCATGAAGATAAAGGCGGCAAAGTAGATTTTCAGGGCAGGAATGGCATCCCGGATCAGTTCCGCATCCGAACTGAAAATCCGGATGAGAAATTCCGGTGCAAATAAAATGACACTCCAGACAACAGCCGTATAAAGAAGAATCATAAAGCCCATTTCAAGTCCGGCCTTTTTCACGCGCCTTGGACGTCTGGCACCATAGTTATAGCTGAGGATCGGGGATGTACCTTCGTTCATGGCATAAATCGGAGTTTCCACAAGCTGACGGGCACTGGAAATAATCGTCATGACAGAGATATAAATATCACCACCGGTAACGGAAAGTACATTATTGGCGCAGATGGATACCAGACTGTTGGTTAACTGCATGATAAAGCCGGCTGTTCCGAGACTGGTAATATCTTTTGCCAGTTTCCGACTTTCTTTCCATTCTTTTACGGGAACAAATTGCACCTTGAATTCGGACTTATTATGCAAAAAATAAAGTACAAATGCTGCAGACAGAAACTGTGAAAGTATTGTGGCAATGGCAGCCCCACGGATTCCAAGATTCATAGCGAAGATGAAAACGGGATCCAGAATGATGTTTGCAACCGCGCCGATTGCGACAGAAAGCATTCCAATCGTGGAGTATCCCTGTGCATTGATAAACGGATTCATACCGGTTGCAATCATGGAGGGAAGCGTTCCAATCAGATAAATCATCAGGTAGGGAACGGCATACAGAAGCGCATCTTTAGACGCTCCAAATAAAGCAAGGATCGGATTGGCAAAAAGCAGACCGACAGCCATGATCAGAATCGCACAGATGCAGAGCATGGTGAAGGAAATATTCATAATTCTCTGGGCAGTATCGGTATCCTTCGTACCTCTGCTGATCGAAAACAACGGAGCGCCGCCACCGCCAAACAGGTTGCTGAATGCCGTAATGATGACAATAATCGGGAAGCATAAACCGACCGCGCCGAGAGCAGTTGTTCCGATACCGGGAATCCGTGCAATATAAATCCGGTCCACTATGTTATAAAGAAGACTTAAAATCTGTGCAACCAGCATGGGAAGCGCAGCACCTAAAATATTACTTGTAATCGTTCCATGTTCAAAATCAATTCGTTTCATAATGCTATCCTTATTATCCTTATTATCCTTTTTCTTGTTTTTGTCTTTCACTTGACATTTAGTATAGCATGAGATAATATATATGTAAATTATGGTATTTATATTGCAATGCAATAATATTCATATATAAAAGAGGGATGATACGATGGAAATGAAGCAGTTGGAGTACTTCTGTGCAATTGTTGAAGCAGGAACGATCAGTGGCGCAGCCAAAGTCCTTCACATGACGCAGCCTCCTTTAAGCTATCAGATGAAAATGCTGGAAGAGGAGCTTGAGGTACAGTTGTTTTTGCGGGGAATGAAGAAAATTACCCTGACAGAAGCCGGGGCTGCATTATATGAACGTGCCGGAAGCCTTCTAAAAATGGCGGACATTACGAAACGTGAGGTATTTAAGGCTGGAACCGCAGCAACGATCCATATTGGGATGACACCTTCTTCGGTATCCATGATGTCGGAGTATCTGGCAAGGTTTGCACAGAAGTTCCCGGAGGTTCATTTTGACATTCACGAGGGATCGACCTTTACGCTGAAGGATCAGTTGGAGAACCGGATCGTAGACATTACAACGCTGCGTACTCCGATCATGTTAAAAGGATGTGAGACGAGGTCGCTTGCACAGGAAAAACTACTGGTGATGGCGCTTCCGACCCATGAGGTCATGCAGCAGGATCCTCAGAATCTTACACTTAAAGCTCTTTCTCAATATAAGATTATTCTTTCACACCGGTATCGACAGTATATTCTTTCTGCATTCGAGGAAAAAGGAATTTTCTGCGATATTTACTGTGAATGTGAAGACGCCAGAACTGCATTGACTCTGGCGGAAAATGGACTTGGAGTGGCGATTTTACCGGCCTCCATGCAGAAGCTGAGTGATAAGGTAACCTGCCGTGAAGTCACTGATACCGATCTGACTACAGAGATTCTGCTTGCCTGGAGAAAAGAAAGACTTCCTGCAGAAGTACAGGAATTTCTTGCATTTTAGTAAAATTTAGTTCAAGTATCCGTTAAGAATGATTTTTAATTAAAACTATATGGAGGACAATGCAATGACCAAAGAAGAAAAAGTAGCACGTTTTCAAAAACTGAATCATGACATCCAAAAGGAACAGATTCTATGTGCCGGTTCATCCTTAATGGAAATGTTTCCGGTTGAAAAGTTTGTAAAAGAAGAATATCCTGATACCATCATCTATAATCGTGGGATCGGCGGTTATATTACAGACGAACTGTTAGAGCATCTCGATGTCTGTGTACTTGACCTGCAGCCGTCCCGTCTTTTTATCAACATCGGAACCAACGACTTAAGCAATCCGGACGTTACGATTGACGGATTGATGAAGAAGTATGATGAAATCTTATGCCGGATTGAAGAGGCCATTCCCGGTATTGAAATTTATCTGATGGCATATTTCCCGATCAATTACGAGGCAGCTATCGAAGAAATGAAACCCTGCCTTCTCATTCGCACCAACGAACGGCTTAATGAAGCAAATAAGGCGGTTGCAGAGCTTGCAAAGAAGCATCGGGTCAAGTATATTGACATCAACGACCCGTTAAAAGATGCAGACGGAAATCTCCGTGCGGATTATACCATTGAAGGTATGCATATCAAGGAAGAAGGATATCGTTCTATTTTCCCGATGTTTATGAAATATGCACTGGAGCCGAAGTGGAAGTAACTCCATTCGCAAAACATAAGCTGTGAAACAGCGTTTTTTCGAATGGAGTTCTGAATCTGTTACGAAAAATGAAAGGAAAAGGTATCTGGTTAAAA
Source organism: bacterium (assembly GCA_963618065.1). GTDB lineage: Bacteria > Bacillota > Clostridia > Lachnospirales > Lachnospiraceae > Suilimivivens. The sequence goes on from CAVERH010000005.1 coordinate 87,238, forward strand.
TGATCAGATGCCTTTTTTACGGTTGCCATGCATATGAAAAAATGATACGGTGGAGCATTTTTGAGTTGCCATGCATATGAGAAAATGCTCCAGTGGATCATTTTTGAGTGTTTAGGGAATCGCTGATTAAAGCATCTGTTTGATTTTTTATTTATATATGATAGAATGAAATCGAAATATTAATTAAAGAGGAAACTGAAGGAGCCTTTAATGAAAAAAATACGGTATGCATTGATAGTTATTTTATGCTTTACACTGATTGGCTGTCGTAAGGAAACAGTAAATTCAGATGTTAATTCAACGACAGAAACCGAAAAGGAAATCGAAGCAGCAGATGAAACAGAAGAAGCAGTTGGCCTGGAAGGTGAATCAGATAGAGAAAATCCTGAGGCGGATGTGGGAGAGACTTCTGTGGATGAAAAAGCATCTTCAGATGAGACAGAAGAAGTTGTAAAAGAGAATAAGGAAGAAGAGGATATTGCTTTTGAACCTCAATATATCACAATTGATTTGTCCGGAATAAAGGAAACACACATAGAGGGAGAAGCGGTTGAGCCATTGAAGCTACAGATCATATCAGAAAAGTACAATAACATTGACTGGGCAAATGACTGGTATGAGAGAGAAAATTTGTTGCTGCCTATGGTTGGAAACGAGTGGAACTGTTTTTATGATGATACCTATGCGTACCTATGGGCTGATGATGGTCTCTGCATTTATGATATGCAGACGTCAAACTGCCTGTATGTATTACGGTATTCGACAGATCGATGGTATATCAACGGAAATAATGCCTATTTGAAGGATGGAATCTTTTATGGAGCGAGTGTGACAAACGGATATGCCGAGCCGGATAGCTGCTTTATGTTTGCCTATGATCTGGAACAGGATAAACTGCTGTGGAGAAGCGCAGACCAGACCTTTAATTCCATGAATTTTCTGGTACAAGGAGACATTATCCTGTGTAGTTATGGTTTTACTTCTGAGGATGATTATCTGTATCAGTTAAACCGCAATACCGGAGAGGTTCTGGATCGCCTGAAATTAAAAAAGATGCCGGATCTACTTGCAGAAAAGGATGGAAAGCTTTACGTTCACACGTACAGCTATGATTACGTAATAGAGATGGAATAGCTAACTTAATCTAAACAGTTACAGTGGAGGAAGAATATATGAATCTGGAACGTAAAAACATGAAAAAGCTTATGGAATTAATTCTTTTTACGGGATTTGTTGTATTATTTTTAATAAAATTTGATTTATGTATTTCTGCTTTAAAGCTTATCCTGCAGATACTGACACCATTTATTATGGGAAGTGCAATGGCATTTATTTTAAATCTGCCTATGAGTTTTTTTGAAAAACATTTATTCTCAAAGTCCTGTGGGAAATTGGAAACAAAGATAAAGCTTGAGAAATGGAAAAGACCGGTCAGCCTTACGCTTACATTGCTTTCGGTTGTTCTTATCATTGCCATAGTTACCGGTACCGTGATTCCGCAACTGATATCTACCGGAAAGGTACTGGCTCAGAAAATTCCGGTATTTTGGAATAATCTGATGATATCTGCAGAGCAGTATTTTGCCAGCAATGAAGAGATTAAAAAACAACTGTATACACTGGAACTACCCGAGGTAAACTGGAACTCTCTGTTAGAGACCGTAGGAGGCTTTTTGAAGAATGGAATGGGAACTCTTGCTTCAACAACCTTTTCTGTTGCAGGCAGTATCGTTAGTGGAATATTAAATTTTTTTATTGCCTTTATCTTTTCATTATATATATTAAGTCAGAAGGAAAAGCTGGGTGATCAGGCAGATCGAATTTTACGCGCCTATACAAAACCTGAGCTATATCAGATAATCAGCAAAGTAACAACACTGTTATATCAGAATTTCAGTAATTTTATTACCGGACAGTGTCTGGAGGCTGTGATTCTGGGAACCATGTTTGTTGTTTCCATGACAATTCTACGGTTCCCTTATGCGTTGATGATTGGAGTTTTAATTGCATTTACTGCGCTAATCCCGATTGTAGGGGCTTTTCTCGGCTGTATCATCGGAGCCTTCCTGATTATGGTAGATAGTCCTATGAAGGCTGTTGCATTTATCATTTTATTCTTGATTTTACAACAGATTGAGGGAAATCTGATTTACCCTCATGTTGTTGGAAATTCTGTAGGCTTACCATCTATCTGGGTGCTGGTTGCAGTTACCGTTGGCGGAAGTCTTATGGGAGTTGTAGGTATGCTGATTTTTATTCCTTTATTGTCTACATTTTATTCCTTACTTCGTGAAAACGTTAATAAAAGGAACTTAAGGAAAACTGATTAAAGCTGCAATTTGAGTCAGGCAAAATACCATTGTACGAGGACAGCGATGAAGATTTTATTAGCGGATGATGAGATGATTTTTCTTGAATTTATGCGAGAGATCATTGATTGGGATAAGTATGGATGCCCTGTGTGTTAGGATAGTTGTCAGTGAAGTTACAATGAATGTGTGATAGTATAG